>NZ_JACHWM010000002.1 GCF_014191355.1 Methylobacterium sp. R2-1 | reverse complement strand
CCAGTCGCCCGGATCAGCTCCGCTCCACCCACAAGCCCGAAGACCCCCGAGAACCCCGCTCCACCCACTGGTGAGCCGCGGCGCCCCGTCGGTGAAATTGGGTATAGGCAGCCGCGCCCGGCACGTCAATCGAAAAATCAGGGAAAGCGCGAGGAAGGCGGCCACGAGGCCGCTGGCGACGCCTGAGGGACTATCTGCGGTCAGGGTGCTGTCACGCGTCGTCGCGCGATGGTCAACTGCAACGGCCTCGCTCGGCTTCGAGACGACACACATCGCCGCGAAGCGCGGGCGGTCATGCCGACATTGCCGTTGAGCACCGGACCGGCGACGTCGCGCAAGCAGGCCAGCGGCGCTGCCGAGATCTCACACCGTTGCGCCGCGGGCCCGTCCGGTCGATCGATGTTTGTCTCGTGGTCGTGCAGCACGGTACCTGACGAGAAGGTGGTCGCATCAGGCTCCTCTCACTTACGCAATCGGGGCGAAAGGATCGGAGGTTCGAAATGACGGCTTTTCTCGCTCCTCTCGGAGGCGGCGCGCTGATCGGCGCCTCCGCAGCACTCCTGCTCCTGGCCAGCGGCCGCATCGCCGGCATCAGCGGCATCGCCGGCGGATTGCTCAGTCCCGCCGGTCGCGACGCCGTTTGGCGGGTAGCTTTTCTGGTCGGCCTGCTGCTCGGACCGGTTCTGTACCGGCTGGCGGTCGGATCCTGGCCGGAAGTGCGGATCGAGGCATCCTGGCCGCTGATCGCCGCTGCGGGCCTTCTCGTCGGCTACGGCACGCAGCTCGGGTCCGGCTGTACGAGCGGACACGGGGTCTGCGGTCTGGCGCGGCTCTCGCCCCGCTCGATCGCGGCGGTCGTCACCTTCATGGCGACCGCCATCGTCACCGTGTTCCTGGTCCGGCACGGAGTCGTGCGATGAACTTCTCCCACCTCGCGGCCGTCCTTATCAGCGGCCTGCTGTTCGGCTTCGGCCTCGCTGTCTCGGGCATGATGGATCCCGAGAGGGTGCTCGGCTTTCTCGATTTCGCGGGGGCGTGGGACCCGAGCCTCGCCTTCGTCCTCGGCGGAGCGGTCGGAGTGTCGGCACTCGGCTACGGGCTCAAGGCACGGATGAGACGACCCTTGCTCGCCCCCCGCTTCGAGGTCCCAACGAATCCGAGGCCCGACGCTCGGCTCCTCGGTGGCGCCGCGCTGTTCGGCATCGGCTGGGGACTCGCGGGCTTCTGTCCCGGCCCCGCTCTCGCCGGCCTCGTGCTCGGGCTGCCTTCGATCCTTCTGTTCGTTGCCGCGATGCTCGTCGGCATGCTGCTCTATCGCCTCACGACCAGCCGCAGGCCGTTGTCGCGCGGCGCCTCACGGTGAGCCCGAACGAAGCCCTCTGCGGTCGCCGGCCACGGGTCGAAGATGGCGGGCATTGCGTCCTCGGGGCAGCTAAGAGCTTGATCTTTCGGGCCTTCGCCGGGAGGGAATGAGCGAGGCGGTGCCGAGGCTTGACCCCGGCACGGTCCCGTGGCTTTTGGCCCTCCTGGCACCAGACTCCGTAGCTCAGCTGGATAGAGCAGCCGCCTTCTAAGCGGCAGGTCGCAGGTTCGAGCCCTGCCGGGGTCGCCAAACTCCCCCCGCAATCGATGCGTTGCCGCCGGATGCGCTGCTCGGCGCGACCAATCCATATCCGCGCTGAGCGGTGAGGCCGGTCAGCGTCGTTTCGACGCCGTGCGGAGACCGGCAGGTCCGGCCGTCCTTGCCAAGCGATCAAGAAGCACGCCGCTTTCCGGGCCGGGTTCGGCATCGCTGAGAAAGCCTCCGGTGCGGGAGATGCTCGCGATGGATCAGGCCGACACAGCCCTGAAACGAACTATGGACGGGGCCTCGGACAAGGTCTTGGGGCATCCGCGTGCCCGGATCGAGGGGCGAGCCAAGGTTACCGGAACGGCGATCTATGCATCCGGTCGGCGCGAGCACGGGACCGCGCACGCCGCCCTCGTCACCGGCACGATCGCGCGCGCGGATCCGCGGCTTCGATCTCGCCGCGGCCAAGGCCGTGCCGGACCTGCTCGGGATCTTCACGCATCGCGAGTTCGCGTGTGCGATCGCTCCCGTCCCGCATCTGATGGCGGGCGGTTACGCCAACTCCTCGCATATCCCGCTTGGGTCGGGATCGGCAACGGCATCACCACATTGCTGGCGATGGGGGCGGCCGAGGGGCTCGGCGTGCCGGTGGAACGGCTGAGGGTGCAGCTCGGCGACACCGCCCTGCCGGCGGGCGGCCTCTCGGGCGGATCGAGCACTACGACGAGCCTGATGAGTGCGCTGGCGCTCGGCTGCGAGCAGCTGCGCGAGGCGGCTGGCGCGGGAGGCGACGCGCTCAAATGGGCGTTCGGGACGCAGTTCGCGGAAGCGCATGTCCACGCCGAGACTGGTGAGATCCGGGTGGCGCGGCTGACCGGAGCCTTCGCGGCCGGCCGCATCCTCAACCCGCTGACGGCGCGCAGCCAACTCCTCGGCGGGATGATCTGGGTCTGGGATCGGCGCTCATGGAAGAGACGGTCCTCGACGGCGTTGCCTATCGCAATGCCGATCTCGCCGAGTATCTCGTCCCCGCTGCTATGGACACCGAGGCGGTCGAGGCGCTGCTGGTGCCTGACACCGACGGAACCGTGAACCCGCTCGGGGTGAAGGGGCCGGGCGAACTCGGCATCATCGGCGTCAACGCGGCGGTCGCCGACACCGTGTACCACACCACCGGCCGCCGCATCCGCAAACCGCTGCACAACCCCTGCAGGGCTCGGACGCGAAGGTCGGGCACGAGGCCGCTTCGTGACCCGTGCCGCCCGCCCAGCGGGTTGCATGTGCTCGGGTGGCTTGGCGGCGCGCCTGAACGCGCCGCCAGTCGTGATAAGAAGTGGTTACTCCGCGGCCATCGGTGCGGCTTCCACGGGCGCGACGCGCGCCGCGCAGAACTTGAACTCGGGGATCTTTCCGAGCGGGTCGAGGGCCGGGTTGGTCAGCAGGTTGGCGGCGGCCTCGGCGTAGCAGAAGGGCATGAAGATCATGCCCGCCGGCACGTCGCGGTCGGACCGGACCTTCAGCTCGACGGCGCCGCGCCGCGTTTCCAGCCGCATCGATCCGCCCGGCCGAAGACCGAGACGGTAGAGCTCCTTCGGCGCCAAGAAGGCGACCGCCTCGGGCTCCAGCGCGTCGAGCACGCCGGCGCGCCGGGTCATCGATCCGGTATGCCAGTGTTCGAGCACGCGGCCGGTCGAGAGCACCATCGGGAACTCTTCATCCGGCACCTCGTCCGGCGGCACGATCGCCGCGGGCACGATCTTGGCGCGTCCGCTCTCGGTCGGGAAGCCGGCGTAGAAGATGATCTCGTTGCCGGGCTGATCCGGGGCATCGACCGGATAGGTCACCGCTCCCTCGCGCTCCAGACGCTCCCAGGTGATGTTGTTCAGGGACGGCATCACCTGCGCCATCTCGGCGAAGATGTCGGCCGGGCCGCCGTAGTTCCAGTCGAGGCCGAGGCGCCGGGCCAGCTCCTGGATGATCCACCAATCCTGGCGCGCGTCGCCGGGCGGCGCGACGACCGGCTGAGCGATCTGCACGCGGCGGTCGGTGTTGGTGAAGGTGCCGGCCTTCTCGGCGAAGGCTGAGGCCGGCAGCACCACGTCGGCGTGGAAGGCGGTCTCGGTCAGGAACAGGTCCTGCACCACGAGATGGTCGAGCATCGCCAGCGCATGGCGGGCGTGGTTGAGGTCGGGATCGGACATCGCCGGGTTCTCGCCCTCGACGAACATGCCCTTGATCTCGCCCGCGTGGATCGCGCGCATGATCTCGACCACGGTGAGGCCCCGCTGCGGATCGAGGGACTGGCCCCAGAACGCCTCGAACAGCTCGCGGACCGCGTCCTTCTCGACCGACTGATAGTCCGGATAGACCATCGGGATCAGGCCGGCGTCGGAGGCGCCCTGGACGTTGTTCTGGCCGCGCAGAGGGTGCAGACCCGTGCCAGGCCGGCCGATCTGGCCGGTGATGAGAGCGAGCGCGATCAGGCAGCGCGAGTTGTCGGTGCCGTGGACGTGCTGGCTCACGCCCATGCCCCAGAAGATGAGCGAGGACTTGGCCTGGGCGTAGAGCCGGGCGACCTCGCGCAGGGTCTCGGCGTCGATGCCGCAGACCGAGGCCATCTTTTCGGGCGTGAAGTCGACGATCTTCTCCCGCAGCGCCTCGAAGTTCTCGGTGTAGCCGGCGATGTACTGCTCGTCGTAGAGCCCCTCCGTGATGATCACGTTGAGCATCGCGTTGAGCATCGCCACGTCCGAGCCGGGGCGGAAGGCGAGGTGCCGATAGGCGTGGCGCGACAGCGTCTGGCGCCGCGGATCCATGATGATCAGCTTGGCGCCGCGCTGCTTCACCGCGTTCTTGAGGAAGGTCGCCGCGACCGGGTGATTCACGGTCGGGTTGGCGCCGATGACGACGATGACCTCGGCATCGAGCGCCGCCGCGAAGGGGGCGGTGACGGCGCCGGAGTTCAGACCCTCCATCAGCGCGGCCACCGACGAGGCGTGGCACAGGCGCGTGCAGTGATCGACGTTGTTGGTGCCGAAGCCGAGGCGGACGAGCTTCTGGAAGAGGTAGGCCTCCTCGTTCGAGCCCTTGGCCGAGCCGAAGCCGGCCAGTGCCTTGCGGCCGTTGGTGTCACGGATCTGCTTGAGGCCGCCGGCCGCGCGATCGAGCGCCTCCTCCCAGGTCGCCTCACGGAAGTGGGTCCAGGGATTGGCGGGATCGACCTGATCGTTGGCGTCCTTGGGCACGTTCTCCAGGCGGATCAGCGGCACCGTCAGGCGATGGGGGTGGTGGACGTAGTCGAAGCCGAAGCGGCCCTTCACGCAGAGCCGGTTCTGATTGGCCGGGCCGTTCACGCCCTCGGCATAGACGATCCGCTCGTCCTTGACCTTGTAGGAGACCTGACAGCCGACGCCGCAATAAGGGCAGAGCGACTTCACCTCGCGATCGGGATAGACCGTCCGGGTCTGGTTGGCGTCGAGATAGGCGGACGGCATCAGCGCGCCGGTCGGGCAGGCCTGGACGCACTCGCCGCAGGCGACGCAGGTCGAGGCGCCCATCGGGTCGTCGAAGTCGAACACGACCTTGGAGCCGGCGGCACGATAGGCCATGCCGATCACGTCGTTGACCTGCACTTCACGGCAGGCGCGGACGCAGAGATTGCACTGGATGCAGGCGTCGAGGTTGACGCTCATGGCGGGGTGGCTGATGTCCCCGGCCCAGCGCTCGGCGGCGGGGAAGCGGCTCTCGGTCACGTCGAGGACGTCGGCCTGCACCCAGAAATGCGAGGACGGGTCGTGCGAGGTCGCGCGCTCCGGCTGATCGGCCACGAGCAGTTCCAGCACCATGGCGCGGGCCTTGGTGGCGCGCTCGGTGGCCGATTTCACCTTCATGCCGATGGCGGGCGTGCGCTTGCACGAGGCGGCGAGCACGCGCTCGCCCTCGATCTCGACCATGCAGGCGCGGCAATTGCCGTCCGGGCGGTAGCCGGGCTCGGGCTTGTGGCAGAGATGCGGGATATGCGTGCCGAGGCGCTTGGCGACCGCCCAGATCGTCTCGCCGGGCTGCGCCTCGACCTGCTGACCGTCGAACTCGAAGGTGATGGTCGCGGGCGCGGTCGGGCGGTCCTTGAGGCCGTAGGTGCCCGAGGGATCGGGCGCGGCTTGGCCACCGGACTTGGCGCCCTGCGAGTAGGCGCCGCCGGAGACCGGCTGCCCACCAGCCACCGGACCGCCGGCATCCTGGCGTTCGTTGGCACGGATTTCGGGCTGTTCGATCTTGTTGCCGTGCGGTTCGGGGCCGTTGCTCATGCGTCCGCTCCAGGCTCTGGCATCGGGGAAGGAGTCATCGTCGTCCGCGGCGTCATTCGGCCGCCACGGCCCGCGGCTCCGGGAAGAGGTCGGGGAAGTACTTGATCACGGTGCTGACGGGGTTCGAGGCTGCCTGACCCAGGCCGCAGATCGAGGCGTCACGCATGCACTGCGACAGCTCGCCGAGGAGTTCGGTGTCCCACACACCGTTCTCCATCAGCATGCGGGCCTTCTGGGTGCCCGAGCGGCAGGGCGTGCACTGCCCGCAGGACTCGTCCTCGAAGAACTTCATCAGGTTCAACGCGGCACCGCGCACATCGTCCCGGTCGGACAGGATCACGACCGCGGCGGAGCCGATGAAGCAGCCGTATTTTTCCAGCGTGCCGAAATCGAGCGGGATGTCGTTCATCGAGGCCGGCAGGATGCCGCCCGAGGCGCCGCCCGGCAGGTAGGCCGCGAAGCTGTGCCCCTCGCTCATGCCGCCGCAATACTCGTCGATCAGCTCCTGGATGGTGAGGCCGGCCGGAGCGAGCTTGACGCCGGGCTCCTTGACGCGGCCCGACACCGAGTAGGAGCGCAGGCCCACGCGGCCGTTGCGGCCGTGGCTCTTCCACCACTCGGCGCCGCGCTCGATCAGGTCGCGCACCCAGAACAGCGTCTCGACGTTGTTGATCAGCGTCGGACGGTTGAACAGGCCGACCTGGAACGGGAACGGTGGCTTGTGCCGCGGCAGGCCGCGCTTGCCCTCCAGCGACTCGATCAGCGAGGATTCCTCGCCGCAGATATAGGCGCCCGCGCCGCGGCGCAGGTGGATGCGGGTGCCGCCCTCGGGCAGCTTGGCAATCTCGCGGGCCAGGATTTCGCGAGAGATCGGGTACTCGTCGCGCAGGTAGATGTAGACGTCCGCCGCCTCGACGACGTGGGCGCCGATCAGCATGCCTTCGAGGAAGCGGTGCGGGTCGGTGTTGAGGTAGAGCTGGTCCTTGAAGGTCCCGGGCTCGCCCTCGTCGCCGTTGACCGCCATCAGCCGGGGGCCGGGCTCGCCGCGCACGGAGCGCCATTTGCGGCCGGTTGGGAAGCCGGCGCCGCCCAAGCCCCGCAGGCCGCCGTCGTCCAGAACCTTCAGCACGTCATCGACCGGCAGTTCGCCAGAGCGCAGCCGCTCCAGGGTCGCGTAGCCGCCGCCGGCCCGGTAGGCCTCGTAATCGACGTAGTCGGGGATGTGGGCGTGGGTGTCCTCAGCCTCGACCGCCGCGCGCACGGAGGCGAGATCGGCCCGGTGCAGGAAGTTGTGCCCGACCTCGACCGCCGGGGCGTGGTCGCACAGGCCGACACAGGGCGCGCGCACGACGCGGACCGCGTCCGAGGCGAGTTCGCGCTGCAACGTTTCGAGCAACTCGTCGGCGCCGAACATCGCGCAGGTGATGCTGTCGCAGACCCGGACCGTCAGGCGCGGGATGTCGGCCTCGCCCTCCTTCACCACGTCGAAATGCGCGTAGAAGGTCGCGGTCTCGAACACCTCGGCGAAGGCGAGACTCATCTCGTCGGCCAACGCCGCGAGATGGTCGGCGCTGATCTGGCCGTAGGTGTCCTGGATCAGGTGCAGGTGCTCGATCAGCAGGTCGCGCTGGCGCGAGCGGGCGCCGAGCAGCTCCTCGATCTCGACCTTGGCGTGGGGATCGACCTGACGGCCCTTCGGCACGGCGCGGGTGACATTACGGCCACGGCCCGGATGCGCGAAGCGCCGGACAGTCCCTATTGCCTCACTCATGACGCGACCTGTGTTCCAGCTTATGGGGACGAAGGGACGGGAAGATGCCGGGGAGCGGGCGGTTACTGGCCGCCGAAGGCGCGCAGCGGTTGCCCCGCCTCGGAGCGCGGCCGCATCGCGACCGCCCCCGATGCCTCGTCCAGCGAGGCGACTCGAGGACCGACGACGGCATCGAGTTCCGTTTCGAACGCGTCGAGCGCGGCATTCAGCAGTTCCAGGCGATCGCCGCCCGACGATTCACCGGGATCAGATGCGAAGGCTTTCGCCACGACATCGCGAACCTGAGCGATCAATTCCTGCGTGAGCGGCGGCTTGGCTTCCGCGGCGTAGGCATCCGTAACCGCGGCCGCCAAGCGGCTGGCATCCATGGTCATGCCCGCGCGATCCTTAGGACGATGAAGCTCTGCATAGCGAACTCGTTCTTGTCTAAGTCTGCCGGCCCTGGAAATCCGGTGATATAATGCCGGTCATATGTCGGATTGTCATTATACCAAACTGCATGCAGGGCATACCCCACCAGCGTTCTGGTCTACCCTAAGAAAGACAGCTCTCCGGAGGACAGGCTCGCGTCCTGCAGAGCAGGTCAGGAATGCCAGGAGGTGGGTTTGTCCGCCGCATACGCCATCCGGCACCGCCCATCGCTGCGAACAGGGCCCACAGGCCGTCCACGCTTTGGATCGGGAGCAAACCTGATACCGACGGATTGGATCCCAATCATCATGCCGCGCGGCCCAATAGCTGGCTCACGCGTGTTGCGAGACCACCGTCCATGGCACGATCCGGTGAGTGCCCGGACCTGACCGCCTCCTGACGGACTCGATGCCGGGAAGTGCGGTCCCGTGAAAGCGGCAATGGCAAGCTTTGCGACCTGCGACCTGAACGATGGGCCTTTCTTTGAGCGCCGAGGACGGGACAGGACCGCCACCGCCTAGCACCACCTCGCTCCCCTCGTCACCGCCCGGCGTCGCCCTCCCGGCAGGCCCGAGGGGAACGACCGGGTCAAAACACCGCTGCCGTCTCGCAGAGTAGCCGAGCGGCCGTCCTTGAGGCGCGAAGCGCGCCGAGAGCGGCGTCTGTCTTATCTCACGGGGCGAGCAGTCGATCGTAGAGTGCGATCAGATCCTCGCCCTGATCCGCCGCGGTTCGGGGCGGATGGGAGGGCTGCGGCGGGCTCGTACGGAACCGCCCGGGATCGGCATTGATGCGCTGGAAGACCGCGCGCAGCCCATCCGGGGACCGGACATCGACCCGGAAGCCGTTGACGCCCTCGTCGATGTCTTCACCGATCGCGCCGAGCTGGCTTGCCACGACCCAAAGCCCCGCCGCGTGCGCCTCCCGCGTCACCAGTCCGAAACTCTCGGGCCAGAGAGAAGGAGCGAGCAGCACGTCCATTTCGGCGTAGAGCTGGCCGATCTGCTCCTGCGGCACCTTGCCGACGATCCGGACGGAGGTGGCGCCCCAGGTCTCGTCGCTCACGTAATCCGTTGCCCGGGCGTGATCGACGAGGGTCAGGCTCAGGTTCTCGAACCGGCCGGCCCGCAGGATCGCCTCGACCAGGGTGGCGCCCTTGTGCGCCGTGCGGCCGCCGATATGGCCGAGGCGGACGCGGTCCGTCGAACTCTTCCGTCGCGCGACCGGCGTCAGACGCGGAACGCCGTTCGGGATCGCGATCGTCTGAGGAAAACCTGCCTTGCGATAGATGTCGGCGAAGGGCTCCGACACCGCCGCGATGGTCGCTGCCGCGTTGAGCATCCGCGCCAGCCCGCGCCGGCGCGCGATGGAGCCGGTCGGGGTAACGGAGCGGCTCGACGCGTCGGCGAGGATGTCGGGCGAGGGCATCTGCACCAGCCCGTCCTCGTCGATGAGGAACTGGAAGTCCGAGATCCACCACGCATCGTGGACGGTGACGACGTAGGGAATCCCCCTGGCACGCACCGCCTCGACCACACTGGCGGTCAGTTGCTGCACGCAGTGGACATGGACGAGGTCGGGCTCGAAGCGGTCGAGCAGGGCCTCGAATGGCAATCGCACGCTCGGGTTGAACGGACGCCAGTCCATGTTCCGTTCGCGCGGTGTGGCGATGCGGAAGACGGGGATGCCGCGATAGGCGTCGATGCGGGTCTGATAGGGGGGCTCGGCCTCCATGTCAGATGCGGCCACGGCGAGTTCGAACCGGTCCGCGGCCTGATCGAGGATGTGATCGATATTGTCGCGCACGACCCGTGTGGCGCCCCCCACTGTCTGGGGCGGGAAGTAGACGTTGATCACCAGGATGCGCGGCTTGCCTCCCCGGCGCGTCCGTACGACGGATCCTGCCGCCTCTGTCAGCGGCGGCGCATCCGCGCCGGTGAGATCGGCCCAGCCCTCGGCAACCATTCCCGGGGGGGGTGGCGTCGTATCGGCCGGAAGGCGTGATGCGGCCTGCCGCCTGGTCTGTTGGGGTGGGGCGGCGAAAATCCCGTTCAGAACCTCGACGGCGGCATCCAGACCGTAGGACGCCACCGCCTTCTCCCGCGCTTGATCCCCGATCTTTCGGCGCAGGGCGGGGTCGCCGATCAGCGTGGTGAGGGCCTTCGTCCAATCCTGAACCGTCTCGGCCAGCAGGGCATCCTGCCGGTCGAGGAGAATCTCCCGGTAGGTGCGCGTTGCGCTGACGATCGAGGGGATGCCGCACATGGCGGCTTCCAGCCACTTGATCTCGCTCTTGGCGTCGGCGAAGGGGCCGGGCGCGAGAACCGCCAGGTTGATGTCCGCCCCCGAAAGCGCCTCCCAATAGGCCGCCACGTCGTCGGTGAAGCCGAGTTGGCGGACCCGGTGCGCGAACCGCCGGAATCCGTCGCCGAGGCGCAGATAGCCGGCGATCACGAGGCGGACATGCGGATTCCGCTCCATCACCGTGAGGAGCGCGGGCGCGGCGAGGTCGTTGAAATCCTTGTTGTGCGCGCGCGTACCCGATCCATAGAAGATGGTCAGGGTCTTGTCCGAGAAGGGCGCGCGCGGGCGCTTCAGGAAAGGGAGATTGCGCGTGTCGAGACCGTTGCGCAGGATGTGGCAGACGCCCGAGCGGACGAGCGGACGCATCCGCTCGGCCAGCGCCGGCGTGGAGGCGAGGCCGATGTCGCAGGCTTGCATGGCGTAGCGGAACAGCGGCACGCCGTACTGCAGATCGACGTATTGCTTGGGTGTGATCTGGCCCTCGAAGCTTTCCAGGGGATCCGGGAACATGGCGGCATCGAAGACGATGTCGTCGATCTCGTAGATCGTCGGCAGGCCGAGCGCGCGGGCGTAGAGGATCGCGTGCAGGACGCCGGGAAAGGCCGCCACGCGGTAGAAGATCACCGCCGCGGCTCTGTCGAGGGTCGGCCGGCAATCGGCCGCCTCATCCTGCGTGAAGACCTCGACCGTCCAGCCGCCATGCTCGAGCTGCTGGATCTTCTGCACGACACGGTAATGGTCGCATTGGGGAAGATCGCGGTTGGCGACGATGACGAGATGTCCGTTCGCCGGAGCCGCAAGTGGTGCCGGCAGCGGATCGACCGCCTCGATCAGGCTGCTGATCTGGTCGAGGCAGGCAGTGAGGCGATCATCCGCCTCCTGGCGCCGGCCGGCGGCGTAGTCCGCCCGCGCCTTCTCACTCGTGAGAGCGAAGGAGGCCACCAGGGCGCGATGCGCGGCCGAGCGCCAGTGCGCGTTGGCGTGCCATTCCTCGGCCGAGCGCTGGACACGGTCGAGGGCCTCCGCAACACCGCTTGGCTGTGCGAGCAGACCGTCGATCGCGTGGATATGGCTCCACACGACGGCGCCCGGGACATCCGCCGCATTCGCGAAGGCGCGCGCAGCATCGTTGGTGCGGCTGAGGGCGCGCAACGCGTCGCCGCGCCGATGATGGAGGCGGCCGGAGATGAGGCCTGCTTTCAGCGACCGGTCAAAGGCTTCCTTGGCCGCGATGGCGTTGCCACGGACGAGATGGTACTCGCCGATCCGCTCAAGGAACTGGGCCGAGCAGACCTGCCGCACGGGCTCCAGCTCCCAGAGCTGGAAGCCCGTCGTGATGAAATGCCGGAGGGCGTTCAGCCGCCCTGCTTGTGGCGAGGCGACCCCCTCGGGCAGCAGCGAGCGGTAGGCCGCCTCGTCGAAGCTCTCGGGAAAACGCTCCTCCCCGAGAAGCTGGACCAGCGCCGCGGCCTCGGTGCCGGGCTCCCCATTCTGGATGCCCTGACCGAGCCAGTGGCGGTAAAGGTCGGCATCACTGGCGCCGACAGGAGCGTCCGGATTGTTCGAGCGATAAAAGGCGGGGTCGAAGCGCAAGCTCAGAGAGATCGGAGCAAGGCGGTCCACGCCCTCGGTCAGGAAGGCGACAAGCCCCTCCATGCGCGAGGTGGGCGTGTGCGTCAGCCATCCCTCGTTCAGCAGGGCGAATTCGTGGAGCACGAAAAGGTCGAGCCATCGCCCTGGGAGGACCCGCGCGGCGACCAGCAGGTGAACGAAGCTCTCGGCGGGGCGGCGCCCACCCGACGCGGCACCGGGCGCGAGCAGGCGCTCATATTCCTGATCGAGGACCGATAGGTCCGCCCGGTATGCACGCCCCTCGGATCGGCCGAAGCGCAGATAATGTTCGCTGAGCTCCCACGGCTCGGACAGGCTGGCCAGATCGTCGTAGAGCGCCCGGTAATGTTCAGGAATAAAGTCCTTTGGCAGCGGACCTCGGTCACGCTCCAGCGCAGCGATCAGTGCGGCCGCATTCCGAGCCCGACCCTCCTTTCGGCCGTGCCTGACATAGTGCTCCCTGAGGGCCTTCCCGTCTTCACCCAGAACGGCGAGGTCCGGATAGTATCGCCGATAGAAGACGGGATCGAAGCCGCCCTGGCCTGTCAGTCCTCCGGACGCTCGCAGCCGGGGCCCGCGCGGGATCTTCCCGAGGCCGACCTGCTTCGAGAGCAATTGCAAGCTGCGCCTGAACACCGTCAGAAACCTCGCGCGTGGATTGATCCACGATTTTCAGGTAGGATCCTGGTCGATTTCCCGCTCGGGTCGGGCAACCGATGGGCCGATGCAACATCAATCCGGCCAAGCACGGGAAGGGATCTTATCACTCCCTGCACGTTGCTGCAGCGCGGGACAGCAGGGAGCGCGGGGAATGCCTGTTCCCGGCTTCTGAACGGCCTCTGCACGGATTGCCAGACTTCACATCTCGCCTCTCGACCGCACCGCAACAAGCGAAGCAGTAGCCATTACGCTCGCCGGGAGCAATCCTTCCACCACAACCCAAGCGCGAGGAGCCGGCCGAGGCGGATGGATCTGCCGTCATGGGGCAGTCTATATCCATTTTCTGGGAACAGCTGGTGACGGTCCTGTCTATACCACACGAAACTGAGGGCATCGGCTTAAACCGTTCATAGGCTCGGCCCAGAAGACATGCCGCGCGGATTAGGAATTCAGAAAAACCCACTCAAAACAAATCAATCAAGTAGATATCATTGTCAAACATCAGAATACAAACAATACCCGTAACAACTGGTATTAATTGCGCCATACACTAACCTGATGCGCATTTGTTACCTAGAGAACATTTTTTAATCAAGAGAAGAATGAGCGCGTCATGCCTGAAGGCGACGTCGATCTCACACGCTGCGGAATCCTGCCACGCTTTGCTGTCGGTGCCCAACACGAAACCCCAGCGGCACCGGCATCTCGGAATGGAAACAGGCCTTGACCGCGGGCCTTGCACTCGCACCTCTTGGAGGTGCACCGACACTCTCCTGAAGACGGCACCCAGCCTTCCAGACGGCACACTCGATCAGGAACCTGGATCCTGACTCGATCAGCCGCTGTCATCCCGGCTCCAGCCTATCACTCGGATGGCTCATCCGCCTTCGGCTTATCGGGAGAAGGCGCCCACTCACGGCTCACCGGCTTCCCAGCTCACGCGGCCCTCGTCCTCGATCGCGCTCCAGCAAGACCTGAAACGGTCGCGACGGACAAGGCCGCTCGCAACGGACCGGCTTCTTCGACGAACCGCGAAGATCGAGTGCAGCCGCGCGACCGCACAATTCGGGCCGCTTGGCAGCTGACGATGACCTTTTCGACCAGCCACGAATCGCTGCCAAGGCCGCGTGTTTCGGCCAAGCGCAATCAGGGACGACAGACGCGGCCCCCTTTTGAAACGATGAACCCGACGATCCGGCATCCGCCATCGCCGGACGGGCCCTACTCCCGAATCGCGGCGAGGCGGGCAGCAGCGGCGTGCAGGGCCGGATCGTTGCGCGAGCCGCTCAACGCGTAGGCAGTGTTGCCGTTGCGCCAATAGGCGGTCGTCCCGTCGCTCGACCGGGCCACCGGCTCCGCTCCTTCGGCCGGCAGCGTTCCACTGCTGTGCTTGGCGAACAGGGCGAGTTCACCGATCTCGGCCGACTGGATCGACACCTCGATCCCGGTGCCGTTTCGGCTTGGGAAGATCTGCACGTCCCGGACGACCCAGCCCTTCGGCAGCGGCGGCAGATCGACACCGGTCGCGGCTTCGAGGGCGGCAGGATCGTAGGCCGAGGCGACGGAGAACTGGCTCGTCACGCGGGCGCGGATCTGGACTGCCTCACGGGCCTGCTTCGCCTCCTCGGCCAAGGACGGGTCGATCGGCGAGGCGAAGGAGCCGGGCACGCCGAAGCTGCCGCTCTCGGTATGGGCGAGCCAGCCGGCTCCGACCAGCACCACGACGGCCGCCGCCCGGCGCATGCGGGAACGGACCCGCTGCCACGCAAAGGCGCGGTCGATCCGGCGCGCGCTCGCGCGCAGCCGCTCCGGCGGCAAGCTCGGCACGGACAAGAAGGCTTCACGCAAGGCGTCGCGGTCGCGCAGGTCGGCCATGACCTGCAGCGCGTCCTGGGGATTGCGCGCGAGATGCGCCTCGACCTCGACGCGACGCATCGGGTCGAGTTCGCCATCGACATACGCGATGAGATCGGTTTCCGTGACTGGATCAACCATCAGCCCACTCCGACTGCCCTGCTTGCTCACCGTCCAGCCCCGTCGCTTACCGGTGTTGCTGTATTAACGGTTCGTCAGGGTCATCAATTCCCCCCGACGACACGCAGATGTGCACGGCCACGCTCGGGGCCTTCGTCGGAAGAACTCGCCTTGCCCTTATGGCTGCCTTCCTCGAAGGCGCGCAGGGCGGCCCGGCCGCGCCCGAGCCGCGACATCAGGGTGCCGATCGGGATGCCCAGCACGGCCGCCGCGTCGGCATAGGCCATCCCCTCCAGGGTCACGAGGTGAAGCGCGGCGCGCTGCTCCTCGGGCAGACTCTCGAAGGCCTTGCGGATCTGCATCAGCCGCACCTGCCCTTCCTGGGCCGGGGGGGCCATCTCCTCGGAGAGTTGTACCAGCACGTCGGCATGGCGCGCCTCGACCCGCTTGCGGCGCTGCTCGTCGATGAAGACGTTGTGCAGCACCGTCATCATCCAGGTGCGCAGGTTCGTGTCGGGCCTCAGGTTCGCGCGCGATTCGAGGGCGCGGACCATGGTATCGTGGACGAGGTCATCCGCCTTGAGCGAATCCCGCGTCAGCGACCGTGCGTAGCGCCGCAGGGGCACCAGCAGATCGACGATATCGGAGCGTTTCGAGCGCGTTCTATCGAGCACCATAAACCGTTGACGTCTGCCCGCCCCCTTTAATCCGCTCACGCCGCTCCGACGGCAAAAATTTCGCGATAAAATTTCGGCAGGTCGTGATCCTGCCGGACCGGCGCGATGCACGAACCGGTCCCGCTAAAATGAACACAACCCCGGACCGGATGTCGAATCCGGTCCGGGGTTGTGTTCATTCCGGCTCGCCCCGACCGATCACGCCGGCCGGACTGGGGCTGAGAGCGATCCTCAGTTCTCCTCGTCGCCCGGCTCGAACACCTCGGGCTGGGTCGAGGCGGCGCTGGCGACCGGGGTCGGGGCCTCGATGGTGGAGGGCACGTTCACGCCGTCGCGCTTGTAGATGTCGTCGCGGAACTGCACCGTTCCGTCCGGGGTCGCCCAGGCGGTGATGTAGGTCCAGTAGACCGGCACGGGCTGGGTGAGCCGCGCGTCGATGCGCTGGCCGCTCTCCACCGCCTGCTCGACATGGGCGCGATCCCAGCCGGGCGTGTCCTTCAGCAGCCACGTGATGTACTCGCGCACGTTCTGCACGCGCACGCAGCCCGAGGAGATGAAGCGGAAGTCGTCGCCGAACACGCCGCGGGAATTGGTGTCGTGCATGAACACCCCGTGCGGGTTCGGGATGTTGATGCGCACGACGCCCATCGAGTTGAAGTCGGCGCCCGAATCCTGGCGGTAGGTGTAGCGGGTACCCTCGTCCGAGTTCCAATTCACGGAGCGCGGTGAGATCTCCTGCCCCCCTGAAAGGATGCGGATCTTGTTGTCCGTGAGGTAGTTCGGGTCCTTCTGCATCTTCGGGATCAGGTCCTTCCTCACGATCGAGGCCGGGACCGTCCAGGTCGGGTTGAAATTGATCTCGACCGCCTTGGCATTCATGATCGGCGACTGGCGGTCGATCTTGCCGACGCCCGCGGCGTGCAGCGTCACGACCTGGCCGTTCTCCACCGTCTGCACCAGGGCGGCGGGGATGTTGGTGATGACGAAGCGCCGGCCGAGATCGCCCGAATAGGAGCGCAGGCGGATCACGTTGGTCTCGAGCTGGCGCAGGCGCACGTCGGCGGGCACGTTCATCGCCGCCTGCGTCGCCGGGCTCATCTGGCCGGTTTGCGACAGGCCGTGGCGGGCCTGGAAGCGCTTCACGCCGGCCGCGACGTAGGAATCGTAGACGCCGGCGCCGCCGGCCGTGGCGTCGAGATCGCCGGTGACGATCAGGCGCTGGCGCACCGCCGCCACCGCCGGACCACGGGAGCCGACCCGCAGGCCCGCCGCGCCGGACACGTTCTGCCAGCCGCCGCGCGAGACGATGGCGCGGTACTTCTCGACCATCGCCTCGGTCGCCGCGATGGTGTCGGGCGAGAGGATCGGCGTCGAGGAGCGGTGCACCTGCATGGTGGTGGGCGAGGAGTAGTCCTGCGCCCATTCGGCCTGGGCGAAGCCGGCATCGCGCGCGAGCGCCGGGCCGGCGAGCAGCGTCGCCCCCAGGAGCCCGGCAGCCAAAGGGCGGCCAAGGGGACGGAAACGGGGTTGGCGCGCGGTCTGCAGCATCGATCCGGGCTCTGGATGGAGGGTGCGGTCGGTGGATCCGGCCAAGGGTCCCGGCTCAAACGCCCGAGTGTAAAAACCAGGGTGTCGAAGCCAAGTCTCGGCCAAGTCCTCGTGCCGCGGTTGTTGCGGTCTCGTGGTTAAGAAGCCATGCCGTTCCGGGCCATATTGTGGCGTCCGGGTGTGGCGGCACACGCCGTGAGATCCGGGGATGCTCCGGCAGAGGTCTCGCGCGGGGTCCGACAGGACGGCGAAGAGCGGCGGAATGGCGCCGGCCCGGCCCTCTACCGGAGCGGCCCGAAGCGGCGTAAGGCTCGTGCCCATGCCGAGCCCACGCCGCGACCGGACCGGAGGAGCGCCGCGCGTCCTGCGTGGGCTGACCGCCGTGGCCGCGCTCTACGCGTTGGTGCTCCAGGCCCTTCTCGGCGGCATCGCGGCCCTTCCCGTCGCGGGCGCTCCCGACTTCCTCTGCCTGTCGATCGCGAACGCCGCCGTCACGGGTGGGGCGGTCTCCGTCGAGTTTGCGGCCAAGGATGAGCATCCGGCCCCGGTTTCCCATCGTACAGGCTGCTGTACGGCCGCACATCACGCGCCGGCCGCCGCGCTCCCCCCTCCCCTTTCGACCGAGATCGCCTGGCTCGAGCGGGAGGCTGTGTGCGCCGACTGGTTCGGCGCCCAGCGCCGGGCCGCCCGGCCACCCCCCTTCACCCTCGCCCATGCCCGGGCGCCGCCGGCTGCCTGACTCGCCCGATCCCCGCGATCCTTCGACGTCAGATAACCGGAACCGCCCATGCCCCGCTCTTGCCCTCGCGCCCCTCTTCGCGCCGCCCTGTCGCTCGTCCTGATCAGCTCCGCGCTCATCTCCTCCGCCTCGGCCCACGCCGTGCTGGAACGCAAGGAGGCCGCGCCCAACGCCGCCTATCGCGGCGTCGTCCAGATCATGCACGGCTGCGACGGCCGACCGACCACCCGCGTCAGCGTCACCATCCCCGAGGGCGTCACCGGTGCCAAGCCGATGCCGAAACCCGGCTGGACGATCAGCACGGTCAAGTCGGCCTATGCCCGCGCCTACCCGTCCTTCCACGGGCAGGTCTCGGAGGGCGTCACCCGGATCACCTGGAGCGGCGGCAGCCTGCCCGACGAGCAGGTTGACGAGTTCACCTTCTTCGCCCGGATTTCCGATGCCTTCGCGCCCGGCGCGACGATCTACTTCCCCGTCGAGCAGGATTGCACCGAGGGCAGCTACCGCTGGAGCGAGGTTCCGGCCGAGGGTGAACCGGCGCGGGCACTGAAGGCGCCGGCGCCGGCGGTTCGGATCGTCGCCGCCCCTGGCGCCGCGACGCAGGCGGCGCAGGCTCCGGCCGCGCCCGCCGCGAAGGCCGGGGCGATCGTGATCGAGGTGCCCTGGCTGCGGGCGACGCCGGGCGGGGCGAAGGTCGCCGGCGGCTACGTGACGCTGCGCAACGCCGGCACCGAGCCAGACCGGCTGACCGCCGCCGCGATCCCCCAGGCGGGACGGGCCGAGATCCACTCGATGACGACGGAGGGCGGCGTGATGAAGATGGCCCCCGTCGAGGGCGGCCTCGCCCTCGCGCCGGGGGAAACCGTCGCGCTCAAGCCCGGCGGCTACCACCTGATGTTCCTCGACCTGAAGGACGGGCTGAAGGCGGGCGAGACCGTCGCGGGCACGCTGACCTTCGAACGGGCCGGGACGGTGCCGGTGACCTTCACCGTGGCACCGATCGGCGCGCAAGGACCCGGCAGCGCCGCGCCCGAGGCCGGCGGCCCCCCGCACCATCACTGACCACGGGTCCTGACCGGACCGCTTTGACCGGCGACCCCGTCGCGCGGGCAGCAGCCTCGATGGAGAACCGCTGCGTGCGGAATTCGAGGCTCGAGGTCCGCGCGCCCTTTCCCTTCTCTGCGAACGGAGACACGATCATGCGCCTTCACGCTTTCCCGGCCGCCCTCCTCGGCCTCGGCCTTGCCGTGACGAACCTTGCCGCGTCCAGCCCGGCCCACGCCCACGACTACGCCGCCGGCCCGCTCAAGATCGGCCATCCCTGGTCACGCGCCACGCCGGGCGGGGCCAAGGTCGCGGGCGGCTACCTCACGGTCACGAATACAGGGACGGAAACCGATCGGCTCAACGGCGGCACGATCGAGGCGGCCGGGCGCGGGGAGTTGCACACGATGTCGATGGAGGGCGGCGTGATGAAGATGGCGCCGCTCGCCAACGGCCTGGAGATCCCGCCCGGCCAGACCGTGACGCTCGCTCCCAGCGGCCACCACCTGATGTTCTTGGACCTGAAGGCTCCGCTGAAGAAGGGCGAGAGGGTGAAGGGGACTCTGACCTTCGAGCGGGCGGGCAGCGTCCCGGTGGAGTTCGCCGTGGAGAGCCTCGCGGCCAAGGCGCCGGAGGCGGCAGGCGGCACGCACGACCATTCCAGACACGATCATACGGGGCATGACCATGGCCACTGAGCCCGGACCCGAGACCCGATCTGAGCCCCACCCCCTCACCCCCGCCTCCCGGCGGGGGAGCACGCTGATCCTGATGGCCTTCGCGCTGGCCCTCGTCGGGATCGTGGCGGCGACGATCGCCTATCTGCCGCGGAGGGACAGGCCCTCCACCCTGTCGGTGGTCGGCGGTCCGTTCCGGCTCGAGTCATCGAAGGGCGGCACCGTCGATTCGCAGGCGCTGAAGGGCAAGCCCTTCCTCGTCTTCTTCGGCTTCACCCAGTGCCCGAACGTCTGCCCGACGACGCTGGCCGATCTCGGCACCCTGCTCGATGAATTCGCGGCTGAAGGCGGCGACCTCCAGGCCTACTACATCACCCTCGATCCCGAGCGGGACACGCAAGGCGTGATGCGCGAGTACATGGCCTCGTTCACCGACCGGATCACCGGGTTGACCGGCACGCCGCAGCAGATCGAGGGGGTGACCCGCGACTATCGCGCCTTCGTGAAGCGGGTGCCGCTGCCCGGCGGCGACTACACCCTGGAACACACGCTGATGGTCTACATGATGGACCGCAATGGCGGCTTCGCCGGACCGCTCGACTTGAATGCCGGGCACGCGCTCGCCCTGAAACAACTGCACAAACTGGTCGCCGACGGCCGCAACACCTGAGCCTCTCGGACCCTGTGACGGCACGGCACCCATCCTCCGTCCGGCCAGGGGCGGAAAACCGGTCTGTCCTGATTCCGCTTCCATTGACGTCAGCGCAACCTTGGCCGTAGCTGGCGGCCATGCGAGGGCGCCTGCCGGGATGGTCCGTGTGCCGCGCGGTCATCGCCGTGGCCGCGCTCTACGCGCTCGCCCTGCAGGTCGTCCTCGGCGCGGCCGCGCTCGCCGGAACCGTCGGCCCCGACGGCGGCCTCGTCCACATCCTTTGCGCCCCCGATGCCGGGGAGGCCGACGGCCCCGAAAAGCCGCATCCGGCGCACCTGCCCTGCTGCCAGGCCGCGCACGCCCTGCCGAGCCTCGACGTCCCGGAGCCCTGTCACGCCATCGTCGCCTGGCCGCCGGAGCGGATCGCCCCGGTCGTGGGGCGGCCTGAGATCCTGGCCCTGCCCCGCGCGCTGCCCGGAGTGCGCCCGAGCCCGCGCGCGCCGCCCGTCGTTTGATCGATCGCCTCTCCCGATCCTTCAGACAACGGACGTTTCCTCATGCCTTTCCGTCTATGGGCCGTGCCGCGTGCCGCCCTGTCATCGACGCTGCTCGCAGCCGGCCTCGGCCTCGCCGCCCCGGCCCTTGCAGAGCCCCTCGCCTCGCCGGAGAGCGCGACCACCCTCTCTGAGATCAGCGTCTCCGGCACCGGCCGCCCCTCGGGCCCGAGCGAGACGGCCGGCTCTCTCACCGTGCCGAGCGTGGCCGCGCAGCGGGCGGCGGTGAACGCCACCGTCGGCTCGGTCGCCTTCGTGGACGCCACGACGTTCCAGAACCGCTACGCCAACACCGTGCGCGACGTGTTGAAAGACGTGCCCGGCGTGTTCGTGCAGGAGCGCTACGGCCAGGAGATGCGCCTCTCGATCCGCGGCTCCGGCATCGCCCGCGGCTTCCATGTCCGCGGCATCGAGCTGTTGCAGGACGGCATTCCGCTCAACCTCGCCGACGGCAGCGGCGATTTCTACCAGATCGATCCGCTCTCCCTGCGCTCGGTCGAGGTCTACAAGGGCGGCAACGCGCTGACCTTCGGCACGACGACGCTCGGCGGCGCGGTGAACTTCGTGACGCCGACCGCCTACACGGCGCTGGCGCCGAACATCGTTCGGATCGACGGCGGCAGCTTCAACACGGTCCGCGAGCACTTTCAGGTCTCGCGGATCTCCGGCCCGGCCGATTTTCTGATTTCGGGGACGGCGACCAATTCCGATGGCTTCCGCGATCACGAGACCCAGCGCACGCGCAACGTGAACGCCAATTTCGGCTACCGGCTCGCGCCCGGCGTCGAGACGCGGTTCACCCTCGGCTTCTACGACACCGACCAGAAGCTGCCCGGCTCGCTCTCGCTGTTCGACGCGCTGAACAATCCCCGCATCGCCAATCCGGCGGCGATCAGCGGCAACCAGTCACGAAAGGTGACGACGGAGCGCATCGCCAACCGCACGTCGTTCGAGCTGGAGGTCGGGCGCCTCGACATCGATTCCTGGGCGATTCACAAGAACCTCTATCACCCGATCTTCCAGGTGATCGACCAGGACGGCTGGACCTACGGCGTCGCGCCGCGCTGGGCCGGCACGTTCGATCTCGGCGGCTACCGCAACGACCTGATCCTCGGCCTGCGGGCGTTTGCCGGCATCAACGACGCCCGGCAATTCGTGAACGTCGCGGGCCTGCGCGGCGCCCAGACGCTCAACGCGCGCCAGAGTGCCTCGAACTACGAGGCCTATGCCGAGAACCGGTTCTGGTTCCTGCCGGACGTGGCGCTGATGACGGGCGCCAAGCTGTTCTCGTCGAACCGTACCTACAGCGACAAGGGGGGCCTGCCGGCGAACCCCACCGCCCGCTTCGCCACCGTCACCTACGAGGGCATCAACCCGAAACTCGGCCTCCTGTGGCAGCCGCTGCCGGAGATCCAGGTGTTTGCCGACGTCACCCGCTCGCGCGACGTGCCGGACTTCTCCGACCTCGCGCAGACGAACCTGCTGCGCACCACCTTCGTGCCGCTCGCGGCCCAGCGCGCCTGGACCTACGAGGCCGGCTCGCGCGGCCGGATCGACCGCCTCGCCTGGGACGTGACGCTCTACCGGGCGGAAATCCGCGATGCGCTGATCAACTTCACGCCCAATCCCGGCCTGAACATCCCGGCGGCGACCTTCAACGCCTCGCGCACCCGCCACCAGGGCATCGAGGCCGCCGTGACTCTCGATCTCGCCACCGACCTCACCGGCGTCGGCGATCGGCTCAGCGTGACGCAGGTCTGGACCCACAACGACTTCCGCTTCGTCGGCGACCCGGTCTTCGGCAACAACCGCATCGCCGGCGTGCCGGTCGATGTGCTGCGCACGGTGCTCGGCTACCGGCATCCGAGCGGCTTCTACCTCGCCCCCGCTCTTGACTGGGTGCCGCAGGGCGCCTTCGCCGATCACGCCAACACCCTCAAGGTGCCCGGTTACGCCCTGCTCGGCCTGCAGACCGGCATCGACTTCGTCAACGGCGTCTCGCTGTTCGTGGATGCCCGCAACCTGACGGACGAACGCTACGTCTCCGACATCGCGGTGGTGACCAACGCCGCGACGGTCGCGGGCGGACCGGCGGCATTTTTTCCGGGCAACGGCCGTAGCGTGTTCGGGGGCGTGCGCGCTTCGTTCTGAGGGTTCGGCCAGCCTGAAACCGGCCGCGCCCGCCTCAATACTGAACCGTGGCACGCACCCCCAGCACCGCGGCGTTGCGCACGCGGCGGCCCTCCGGATCGCGCGGGTTGGCGATGCCGCCGCCGGGATGCAGGATCAGTTGTGCATCGGGTTGGACCGTGAAGCCCGGCACCACCACCGCCTGATAGGTCGCCTCGATCACCGTCTCGGCTCGCCGCCGCGGCATCGGCGTGCCGGTCAGGACGATGGTGTCGATGTCAGACCGGCGCGCGTCGTCAGAGAGGCGGGCATGCGCGAGGCTGAGGCCGACGGTGTCGTCGTCGCGGCCCTCGAAAAGGCCCTTATAGGCCAGTCCGGTATCGAGATAGGTGGAGACGAGGCTGGATCGGGTCGGCGACCATGCGGCACGTACGAAGAAGCCGAGACCCTCGTCGTCCTTGTCGGGTTCCCGGTAGAGGGTCTGATCGTAGATCGCGTAGATTCCGGCATTACCGCGCAAGCGGCGGCCGACGCCCGTCGCGTTCGGATCGGCGAGCGGCAGACCGGTCTGGTCGAAGCGCAAGGACTCGAAGCGGCCGAAATGCTGCCAGCCCCCGAGGGTGATGTCGCCGGGAAGGCACGTCGCATCTTTCTCGGTGTTGAAGGCGTAGGTCGCCTCCGCCACGACGAGGGCGGGGTCGCGTGTCCGGAAGTTGGTGCCGGTGCGGTCGAGGCGCTGTGCCTCCGGGTCGTCGCCGGGGCGGTTGGCGCCGGCCGGATCGCCGTCGTAGAGCCCGGTCTGCAGCGAGAACCCGTTGCCCGGCACGTATTTGGCACGGATCGCGGGCGTCGCGAGCGGGTAGGCCGGGCCGCCGCTCGGCAGGTCGAGTCCGGTGATCGCCGGCCAGCCGAAGGTCGAGTTCACGAACAGGGTCGCGGTCTGACTGACGAAGAACTCGGTGTCGGCCGCCTGCTGGCCGACCCTGATGCCGAACTTGCCATCGAAGAGCTGCTGGTCGAGCCACAGCACGTAGAGGCGGGAGGCGGGCAACGCCTCGATCACACTCGCCACGAGCAGGTTGCCGACATCGTAGCGCGACAGGCCGGTGCCGTGGATGAAGTAGGCGTTGGCGTGGATCGTGGCGCCATCCCAGCCGGCGAGCCGATGCAGGTCGAGGTTGAGCCGCAGGTTCAGCCGATCCTCGACGATCGCCCCCTGACGGAGGCCGCCGACGGGATTACCCAGCGTCTCGGCGATGTAGGTGAGGCTGTACTCGATGCCGCGCTCCTTCAGCAGCGGTCGCAGGCCGAGCGGATCGCCCAAGGGTCCGAGCGAGGGCTCGATCGAGCGCACGTAGCCGCCCGACGCCTGGCTCGTCGATTCCGGCTGGGATACCGAAATGCGCGGATCGCCGCCCGCGCCCTCGTAGACCGGCCGACCGGTGGGCTGCGCCAGGGGCGGCGATCCGGCCAGGGTCGCCAGGGCCAACGCGACGGGAAGGGCACCTGGAATGGGGCGGCGGAACAACAGGGAACCTTTACGCGGACCGTGAGGCTTGAGTTTACGGTCTCCGCGCCGGCCCTGCCAGAGCAGGGGCGGCACCGATTGCGACGGACCGCCCTGCACCGTCCCCGGCACTCGGGCGTGTCACGCCGCGCTGTTGTCCAGCGCCCGCAAGTTCGCCACCAGTTCCGAAAACCCGTCGCCCTGGATCAGCACGTGGCGGCGAAGTTGATCGGCCGCCGCGGCGCCGTCCCCCGCCAGGATCGCGGCGACGACTGCCTCGTGCTCGGCGAGCGATTGGGCCACCCGATGGCGGGCGCGCAGTTGCAGCCGTCGGTAGGGTGAGAGACGGCGGTGCAGCGCCAGCGCCTGCCCACACAGGAAGTCGTTGCGGCAGGCACGGTAGACCACGGTGTGGAAGACGTAGTTCTCGCCGTAATAGGCTTCCGGATCGCCCGCCGCGGCGGCCCGGGCGCAGGCCGCGAGGGCGCTCGTCAATTCCGCCTCGAGCTCCGGCGTGAGGCGGCGCGCCGCGAGCCGGCCGCAGGCCGCCTCCAACTCCGCCATCGTCTCGAACATCTCGAGGAGATGACCCGGCTCGGGGGCGCTCACCACCATGCCGCGGCGCGGCTTGGTCTCGACGAGCCCGGTCGCTGCCAGTTGCAGCAACGCCTCGCGGATCGGCGTGCGCGAGACGCCGAAGCGCTCGGCGAGTTGGGTCTCGTCCAGGCGCGCCCCGAGGGCGAGGCGCCCCCCGACGATCTCATCCTCGATCGTCTGCCTGAGGCGCTGAGTCTGGTTCATCGGTCGGGTCATCGGCGTTTCCTGCCGATGCATATTCACGAGCGTTGACAAAATATGCAAGATGGGGCGATCTTGTATTAAATGCTGCGCAGCCGCGTATATTGTGCAGTGCAAAAAGCCCGTAGCAACGGGCCGGGCAGGATTCCGCGGAAGCGGTATTCGGAAGGAAACGCCATGACTCTGAATCGCCGCCATCTCCTCGCGGCCGGACTTGCCGCGCCCGCGCTGCTCAAGCTCGGCACCGGCTCGGCCCAGGCCGCCACGACCCTGAAGCTCTCGCACCAGTTCCCCGGCGGATCGATCGACGAGGGCGATTTCCGCGATCGGATGTGCCGGAAGTTCGCCGCGGCGCTCAAGGAACGCTCGAAGGGCGCGCTGGAGGTGCAGGTCTATCCGGGCTCCTCACTGATGAAGACCAACGCCCAGTTCAGCGCGATCCGCAAGGGCGCACTCGACATGACGCTCTATCCCTCGCCCTACGCGGGCGGCGAGGTGCCGGAGCTGAACATCGGACTGATGCCGGCGCTGGTCCCCTCCTATGCCCAGGCGCTCGCCTGGAAAAACGCGCCCGTCGGCCGCAAGATCACCGAGATCCTCGATGCCAAGGGCGTCGTCCTCGTCTCCTGGGTGTGGCAGGCCGGCGGCGTGGCGAGCCGCGAGCGCCCGCTGCTGACGCCCGACGACGCCAAGGGGATGAAGGTGCGCGGCGGCTCGCGCGAGATGGACCTGATGATGAAGCAGGCCGGCGCCGCCACGCTGTCGCTGCCTTCGAACGAATCCTACGCCGCGATGCAGACCGGCGCCTGCGACGCGGTTCTGACCTCCTCCACCAGCCTGATCTCGTTCCGCCTGGAGGAGATCTCGAAGGCCCTGACTTCGGGTCGCGAGCGCTCCTACTGGTTCATGCTGGAGCCGATCATGATGTCGAAGATCGTGTTCTCCGGCCTGCCCAAGGACCAGCAGGACCTGATCATGGCAGTCGGCGCCGAGCTCGAGAGCTTCGGCCAGGAGGGCGCCAAGGCCGACGACACCCGCGTCGAGGAGGTGTTCGGCAAGGCCGGAGCCAAGGTCGTGCAGCTCGACGAGCCGACCCTGGGGAAGTGGCGCGACATCGCCCGCGACACCGCCTGGAAGGATTTCGCCAACAAGAACGCGAGCTGCGCCGAACTCCTCAAGCTGGCGGAGAAGGTCGGATGAGCCACGCTTTCGACGCGGCCTCGGCCGCCTCCGAGACGAAGAAGCCCGAGGAGCCGCGGATTCCGGGCCTGCTCGGCGTCATCGACCGGACCACGCGCCAGCTCAACCACGTCATTCTGGTCTGCGGCGGGCTCGCCCTCGTCGCCGCCTGCCTCGTGCTTAGCTACTCCGTCCTGACCCGCTACGTCTTCCACGAGCCGACCGAGTGGCAGGACGAGACCGCCGTGTTCCTGATCGTCGGCGCGACCTTTCTGTCGGCGGCGGGCGTCCAGGCCAAGCGCGGCCACGTCGCCATCGAGGCGCTGACCGGCCTGCTGCCGCCGGGCGTCAACCGGGTGCGGCTGATCTTCGTCGACATCGTCGGGCTGGCCTTCGTGACCTTCTTCGCCTGGAAGAGCTGGAGCCTGTTCCACGAGGCCTGGGAAGACGGACAGATCTCGCAATCGACCTGGGGGCCGCCGCTCTGGATCCCCTACGTGCTGATGGCGGCGGGCATGAGCCTGCTCGCCTTCCAGTTCGTCCTGCAGATCGCGGAAGCGGTCCTCTACGGCCCCCGTGCCGCCGGCTGGGCCAAGCCGAAGATCGGGTTGGGCGCGGACATCAACCGGGACATGCACGACCGCCCGGATCTGGCACCCGAAGGGCCTGATCCCATGGGGCAAACGACGGGGCAAACGGCCAAACCCACTTCGGCACAGGTTCGGCCGATCACGACGACGGGAGGCAAGGCATGAGCACCGCCGCGATCGGCTTCCTCTATGCCGGGGCGACCCTCGGCGCGATGCTCTCAGGCATTCCCATCGCCTTCGCGCTCGGCTTCGTGGCGCTGGCCTTCATGTACGTGTTCATGCCCGCCGCCTCGCTCGATACGGTGGCGCAGAACGTCTACGAGGAGATGGCCTCGATCACCCTGCTCTCGATCCCGCTCTTCATCCTGAAGGGCGCGGCGATCGGCCGGAGCAAGGCCGGCCAGGATCTCTACTCGGCGATGCATGCCTGGATGCACCGGATTCCCGGGGGCCTCGGCATCGCCAACGTATTCGCCTGTGCCCTGTTCGCGGCGATGGCCGGCTCCTCGCCCGCCACCTGCTCGGCGATCGGCTCGGCCGGCATCCCGGAGATGCGCAAGCGCGGCTACTCGCCGGGCTTCGCCGCCGGAATCATCGCCGCGGGCGGGACGCTCGGCATCCTGCTGCCGCCCTCGATCACCATGATCCTCTACGCGGTCGCCGCGGAGCAGTCGCTCGGCCGGCTGTTCCTCGCCGGGATCGGGCCGGGCTTCCTTCTGGTCGCGCTGTTCGCCAGCTGGTCGGTGTTCCGCTTCCGCTCCGAGTTCGCGGCGGCCAAGCTGGCCTACGAGCGGACGGGCGCGCAGCACCCGATCCTCAAGGAAGACGTCTACAGCATGCGCGAGCGCTTCTCGACGCTGCCGCGGGTGCTGCCCTTCGTTGTGCTGCTCACCGGCGTCATGGTCGCGCTCTACGGAGGCTACGCCACGCCCTCCGAGACCGCCGGCCTCGGCGGCCTGCTGGCACTCGCTTTGATCGCGGTGATCTACGGCGTCTGGCGCTTCCGCGATCTCGACCCGATCCTCACGGCGACGCTGCGGGAATCGACCATGCTGATGCTGATCATCGGCATGTCGCTCCTCTACGCCTACGTGATGAGCTACCTCCACATCAGCCAAGCGGCAGCCCAGGCCATCGTCGCGATGCAGTTCTCGCCCTGGCTGCTGCTCGCCACGATCCTGTCGCTGGTGATCGTCCTCGGCTTCTTCCTGCCGCCGGTCTCGATCATCCTGATGACGGCGCCGATCATCCTGCCGCCGCTCAAGGACGCCGGGTTCGACCTCGTCTGGTTCGGCGTGGTGATGACGATCACCATGGAGATGGGCCTGATCCACCCGCCGGTGGGCCTCAACATCTTCGTCATCAAGAACATCGCCCCCGACATCCCACTCAAGGACATCATCTGGGGCACCCTGCCCTTCGTGATCCTGATGGGTATCGCGATCGTCCTGCTCTGCCTGGTGCCGGGCATCGCTCTCTGGCTGCCGGACCTGCTCCTGCCGTCGACGCGGTAAGGACGGCAACCGTCCTCGCAGCAACGCGTTCGGGAAGAAGAAAGCCCTCCGTGCCCTCGGGTGCGGAGGGCTCATCGTTCGGTCAATCGTTTGGTTAATTGTTTCTTGGCCGCCGCGATAAAACTCGCCTTAACCCTCGGGCCTCAAGATCGTCGCCTTACAGCCGGTTCCGGCACCGGACGGGAGACGATCCGTGACGAAGCCAGTCGCCGAGACCAAACCCGCCCGCGGCGCGACCGCCGCGCCACCGCTGAGCCCGAGCGTGCGCCGCCACCTCGGCAAGAGCCTGCGCAGCCATTACGCCGACAGCCTAACCGAACCGGTCAACGAGCGTCTCGAAACGCTCATCGCCCGCCTGGACACGCCGCAGGATCAGACGACGAATTCCTGACCGTCCGAAGACGATCCCGCCGCCCAAAGGTACCGCCAAGCCGAAAATTCCCGGCCGCTCTGGGGCGGCCAGGATCTTCAGATTCCGGATGCGGGTTCGCGTAAGGAAGCGGCGCGATCAGTCGAGAGCGACGGCGACCAGGGAAAACAGACCCGCCAGCAGCAGGTTGCAGGCGATGAGGACGACGACCGTCATGGATTGGCTTCGCGGCTGAGAGGAAAATCGGGCAGGCGTCGAGGGCGGCGAGGAATGTCGCCGTGATGGCAGCGTCTAGCGAGAGAAGCTTGACGGAGTGCTCATCCCGCCCGATTGCGGCGCCGGCGCGACCCGGTTCGCCAAAACCGATGCAGGAAGATCACAGAGGTTACGCGATGATGCCTCTGTACCCTCGCGCTTGAACAAGCCCTGAACCGCAGCACCGCCGAACGCTGCAGCGCGGCTACATTCGTCGATGGGCCGAAAACCGATACGCCGTTTTCCGCTCGTCCCCGCAATATTGCCAAGATTTGGTTAACGGATTAGGCTCGCGACGTCCCATTTCGAGACAGACCCGGCCATGATCTCCCTGAGCGAGACCCTCCTCACCGCCGCCGGCCTGTTCGGGCTCGGCGCCACCGCTGCATCGGTCGGCAGCTCGGCAGAGCCGCACGCCTTTCCGGACTTCTCCCTGGAAGACGCCTTGCCTCTTGCCGAGGGAAGAAGTCTGTCGTCGGAGGATGAGGCGGCGGATGATCCCTTCTTTACCGCGGTCGCCGACGCCCTGCGGGAGGCAGGCTACCTGGATTCCTGAAAATCGGTTGGTTAAGCCTGCCTGATCCGCCGCCCCGCGCGGGCGCTCAGGAAGGCCGCCGCACCGCATGTCCGCATCCCCTGCCGTCTCTCCCGACGTGCTTGCCGCCATCGGCGGCACGCCCATGATCCGGCTGCGCCGGGCCTCTGACGAGACCGGCTGCACGATCCTCGGCAAGGCCGAATTCCTCAATCCCGGCCTGTCGGTGAAGGACCGGGCGGCCCTCTCGATCGTCCGAGACGCCGAGGCGCGCGGCCTGATCCGGCCCGGCGGCACCATCGTCGAGGGCACGGCGGGCAACACCGGCATCGGGCTCGCGCTGGTGGCTTCTGTCCGCGGCTATCGCACCGTCATCGTCATCCCCGAGACGCAGTCGGCGGAGAAGAAGGAGACGCTGCGCTTGGCCGGTGCCCGACTCGTCGAGGTGCCCGCCGTCCCCTTCGCCAACCCGAACAACTACGTCCACGCCGCCCGCCGGCTCGCCGAGCGGCTGGCCGAGACGGAGAAGGCCGGCGCCTTCTTCGCAGACCAGTTCGACAACACCGCCAACCGCCGCGCTCATATCGAGGCGACCGGCCCCGAGATCTTCGCGCAGACCGGCGGCGCGGTCGACGGCTTCGTCTGCGCGGCGGGCACCGGCGGCACGCTCGCGGGCGTGGCCGAGGCGCTACGAGCGGCCAAGCCGGGCGTGAAGATCGCCCTCTCCGATCCCGAAGGCTCGGCGCTCCACGCCTATTTCAGCACCGGCACGCTCAAGGCCGAAGGCTCCTCCATTACCGAGGGCATCGGTCAGGGACGGGTGACGCGAAACCTCGAAGGCTTCACGCCCGATCTCTCGTTCCGGATTCCGGACACCGAAGCGCTCGGCATCATCTTTGGCCTGATGCGCGAGGAAGGGCTGTCGCTCGGCGGGTCGTCCGGCATCAACGTCGCGGGCGCGATCCGGCTCGCCCGGGAACTCGGACCCGGCCACACCATCGTGACGATCCTCTGCGACGGTGCCGCGCGCTACGCCTCGAAGCTGTTCAACCCCGCCTTCCTGAGCGAGCGCGGCCTACCGATTCCGGACTGGCTCGGCTCATCCCCCGACGCCCTGCCCGATTGGAGGGCGTGAGCCGCGGGACGCTGCAGGATCTAGACTGAGCCGGCAACGAAATCGCTCGAGGAAGCGTTGCTGTGGGTGCTCAAGCGTCGGTGTTTGAGCGATTCGGAGACGTGCCGTCGATGCTCACCACCATTCTGCTCATCCTGCTGATCCTGCTGCTGTTCGGCGGCGGCAACTTCTACGGCGGCGGGCGCTTCCGCGGTCCCGGCTTCGGGCTCGGCGGCATCCTGCTCATCATCTTGATCATCCTGCTGGCGACGGGCCGGATCTGAGGCTCGCCGCCGCCGCTCACCGGGCGCAGGTGATCGCCACGACCGCGCCGAGAACGGGGGCCGCCGCCCTGCCCAGCGTGGTCGCGGCGTCCCTGGCGGGACGCGCACCCGCCCCGGCCGGCACGCCGCTCTCTGCCAGGAAGTCTGCGACGGCCTTCCCAGGTACGACCGCGTAGCGCGTCGGCGGCATCACCCCGGCGATCAGGCGGGGTGCGGCGGGAAACCGGGCGACGAGTCCGGCAAGCCGGCCGGAGCGGTCGAGCACCGGTGCGCCGCCCGCTCCGGGCTGGAGCGGGGCGTTGACGCCCTCGGCCGCTCCGATGGCGGGAGCGACGCTCGGGCGTCCCTTGGCCTGAGCGCCGAGCACGAGCAGGGCCTCTCCCTCGCTCACCGGTTCCGTGCGCAGCGGCGGCGCACCGCCGCCCGGCAAGCCTTCAGCAGACAGCAAGGCGAGGCTGCCCGCTGCGTCGCGCCGCTCGATCCGGGCCGCTGCACCGCCGATGCGGGGTGCGGCGCAGGCTTCGAGCGCGGAGGCCGCCGTCAGGACTCGTCCGCCGCCGAGAAGCAGGCCGGTTGCAGCCGGGCGCGCCTCGGCCTGCGCGCCGGGCAATGGCGGCAGGGCGGGCGCGGGCGCCATGCCGGGGGCGGGAGCGCGCGGGGTCGGGCCGGTGGCGGTCGCCGGAGCGGCGGCGGCCGGTGCCGCCTCGGGGAAGGGCGAGAACGTGTTGGCCACCGCGATGACCAGACGGTCGACCGTGTCCGCCAATGCCCTGTCGTAGGCGAAGGTGAAGCCGCGGATGCCCTGAGGACCCTCGGCGTAGCGGATGTAGGAGCGCCCGCCCGCGGTCTCGGCGGTGATGACGATGAAGTCCGGCTTCTTCAGCTTGTAGGTGACCTTGCGGCCCGGCATCGCGGCGGTGGCCCGCTCGAACAGGGCGTCGAGGCCGGTCTCCCCTTGCGAGAATGATTTGGTGTCGAGGGTCACCCGCCCGTCGGCACTCTGCCAGCGGGTGCCGCCGGGGATCGCGCTCTTTCTCGGCAGGAGCGCTTCCGGCACGCCGACCACCACGCCGCTCGCCGGATCGGGCTGGACCTTGAAGCGCGCGGCCCGTCGAGCCTCCTCCGCCGCGCGCTTGAGCGCCGCGCGCTCCGGCGGCGTGAGCAGGCCGGTCGGGGCGGTGCCCGTGCGGGTCTGATAGGTCTGGATACCCTCGAAGCTGCGCTTGCCGAAGGCGCCGGTCGTCACGCCGTTATAGTCCCCGGTCCAGACCAGGGCATCCTGCAGGCCCTGCCGCTCCGCCTCGGGCAGGGCCTCGAAGGCCGTCCGGGCCGCCTCGAAGGCGGGATCGGGCGCAGGCGGGGCCGGGGCGGCGGGCTTCGGCCGGACCTGCGGGGCCGGTGGGACGGGCCCTTGCGCGAGCGCTCCGGTCGCAAGTCCGGCAGCGAGGAGAGCCAGCAGGCCGGTGCGAAAAGCGTTCATCCGTCCCGTCATCGCCGCCATTCGATTCGAAATGCGGGTCATGATGCCAGCGGGAATGGGCCGCCTACAAGTCGCGGCGGACCGCAACCCCCTGCCTGGACCGGCGGCCGGCTCGGCGTGCCGATCCACGAGGCGGCCCTCCCGCGTGCCGCTGCGCCGAGCAAGCGTTGCGGCCGGCGCGGCAAGTGATAGCTTGCCGGCCGCGGACGCCCTGCTTCGGGCGCACCGGTCGGAGGAGACGAGAGCATGTCCCAAGGCAAAAGTCTCGGGCGCCTCGGCGCGGCCTTGGTCGGCGCGACGCTGCTCGGTGTTTCGGCCCTGGCCCAGACGCCGCGCCCGGCCGCGCCCCCAGCCGCGCCACTGAGATCGGCGACCGCGCCGATCGCGAAACCCTTCGTGCGTGAGGCGCTGGCGAGCGCGGGCGTCCGACTCGAGACCGCCCTCAAGAGCGAGGCGCCTCCCGGCGCCAAGACGGCCGCGCAGTGGCGCCGCGAGGCGGAGACCGCCGCGCGGAGCGAGGGGGCCGAGCCGGATGCCGAGCTGAACGCCTATGCCGCCGCCGTCTCAGCCGACCCGAACGATGTTCGCAACTGGCTCGACTACGCCAGCGCGGCCATTGCCGCCGGCAACGACGAGGAACGCGCCGATTATTCCGCCCGGTTCAAGCTGAAGGGCCGCGCAAGTGCCGCCGCCTACCAGGGTTATCTCCGCGCCAGGAATCCGGCGGACGAGGCGCGGGCGCTGGCCCGGCTCGGCGAGATCCAGGCGGCCCAGGCCGAGTGGCGGCCCGCCTTGGAGGCCTACCGCGCGAGCCTCGCGATCAAGGACGATCCGCAGATCCGGACCGCTTACGAGAGCCTGCGCGCCGAGCACGGCTTCCGCATCCTCGACTACAAGGTCGACTCGGACGCCGCTGCGCCGCGGGTCTGCTTCACCTTCTCCGAAAGCCTCCTCCCGAAGACCGATTACAGCCCCTACGTCGCCGTCTCGGGCGCGACCAACGCTGCCGTCACGGCGGAGGGCTCGCAAGTCTGCGTCGACGGGTTGAAGCATTCCGAGCGCTACGCCTTCGTGCTGCGCCAGGGCCTGCCCTCCTCCGTGGGCGAGAACCTGCTGAAATCGGCCGATTACGAGGTCTACGTTCGCGACCGCTCACCCCAGGTGCGCTTCACCGGCCGCAACTACGTTCTGCCGCGCACCGGTCAGGCCGGTGTGCCGCTGGTCTCGGTCAACGCCGCCAAGCTCGACGTGGAAGTGCTGCGCATCGGCGACCGCGGCCTGTTGCCGGCGCTTCGCTCGGAAGAGTTCCTGAGCCAGCTCAGCGGCTCGACGGCCAAGACGATCGCCGACCAGAAGGGCCAGCGTGTCTGGAAGGGCTCCCTCGACACGGCCAAGGCCGAGACCAACCGCGAGGCGGTGACCGCCTTCCCCGTGCTCCAGGCCGTCGGCAAGCTGGAGCCCGGCCTCTACCTGATGCTGGCGAAACCCACCGGCACCACGGACTCGTTGGAGGACGAGGACGGCGGCTACGAGAGCCAGGCGACGCAGTGGTTCGTCGTCTCCGATCTCGGGCTCACCGCCTTCAAGGGCCGCGACGGCGTCCACGTCTTCGCCCGCTCGCTCGCCAGCGCCAAAATCGTATCCGGCGCCGAGATCCGGCTGATTGCCCGCAACAACGATGTGCTCGCGACCGCCAAGACCGACGGTCAGGGCCACGCCGCCTTCCCCCCCGGCCTCGCCCGCGGTGAGGGCGGACTGGCGCCCGGCCTCGTGGTGGCGCAGGTCGGCGACGATTACGGCTTCCTCGATCTGGCGCTCGGCGCCTTCGACCTGTCGGACCGTGGGGTGAAGGGCCGCCCGGCGCCCGGCGGAGCCGAGGCCTACGTCTTCCCCGAGCGCGGCGTCTACCGCTCCGGCGAGACGGTGCAGCTGACGGCTCTGCTGCGCGACCCGCAGGGAGCGGCCGTCAATGGGCTGCCGCTGACGCTGGTGGTGAAGCGGCCCGACGGCGTCGAGTACCGCCGTGCGGCGGTCGCCGACGAGGGGCTCGGCGGACGCTCGCTCGCCCTGCCGCTGATGGCCGGCGCGATGCACGGTACGTGGCGCGTCTCCGCCTATACCGATCCGAAGGCGCCGCCGGTCGGCGAGGCGAGCTGGCTCGTCGAGGATTACGTGCCCGAACGACTGGAAGTGGCCCTCACTCCGAGGACATCGACCCTGACCCGTGGCGAGCCGGCGGTCATCGATGTCGCCGCGCGCTACCTCTACGGCGCTCCCGGCTCGGGGCTCGACGTCTCGGGCTCGGTCGCGGTGCAGGCAGCGGCGAATCCCGGCATCAAGGGGCTGGACGGCTTCTCGATCGGCCTCGACGACGAGGCAGTGGAGGCGACGACCGCCGAGATCGACGCCAAGGCGACCACCGACGCGCAAGGGAAGACCAGCATTACGGTGCCGGTGCAGGAGGTGGCCGCACCCCGAGCGCTGGAGGCGAAAATCACACTTGCCGTCGGCGAGCCGGGTGGCCGGGCGCTGAGCCGCAGCGTGACGCTGCCGATCCTGCCGACCCAGCCCGTGCTGGCGATCCGCAAAAACTTCGGCGGCGATCTTGCCGAGAACGCGACCGCGACCTTCGACGTCGCCATGGCCGCGCCCGACGGCCGCCGCCTCGCGCAGGACGGCGTGGCGTGGACGCTCTCGAAGGTGGATCGGACCTATCAATGGTACCGCGCCGACGGGCGCTGGAGCTTCGAGCCGGTGAAGTCGAGCCGCCGCGTCGCCGACGGGCGGGTGGCGATTGGTGCCGACGCGCCCGCGCGCATCGCCGTGCCGGTGGGATTCGGCCAGTACCGCCTGGAGGCGAGCGTGCCAGGCCAGCCACAGGCGGCAGTGAGCGTCTCCTTCACCGTCGGCTGGGGCGGCTCCGAGAGCGCCGACGTGCCCGATCTGCTCGACCTCACCCTCGACAAGCCGGCCTACGCCGCGGGCGAGCGGCTGCGGGCGCAGCTCCAGCCGAAATTCGCCGGTACGGCGACGCTGGCCATCGTCAGCGACCGGGTGCACGAGATCCGCGACGTGACGGTCGCCGAGGGCGGCACCACCGTCGACATTCCGGTCAAGGCGGAATGGGGCGCGGGCGCCTACCTCGTCGCCACGGTCTACCGGCCGCTCGACCAGGCCGCCAAGCGGATGCCGGGCCGGGCGCTCGGGCTGGCGTGGTTCTCGGTGGACAAGGAGAAGCGCGGCCTCTCCGTGGCAATCGAGGCGCCGGAGAAGGTGCGCCCCCGCGGCACGCTCACGGTGCCGGTGAAGCTCGCCGGCCTTGCTGCCGGTGAGGAGGCGCGGGTGACGCTCGCCGCGGTCGATGTCGGCATTCTCAACCTGACCCGCTACGAGGCGCCGAACCCCTTCGCCTATTTCTTCGGCCAGAAGGCACTCGGCCCCGAGATCCGCGACCTCTGGGGCTACCTGATCGACGGCATGCAGGGCACGCTCGGTGCAATCCGCTCCGGCGGCGACGGCGGCGCGACCGAACTCGCCGACGCCCCCCCGACCCAGGCGCCACTCGCGCTCTACTCGGGCGTCGTCACCGTCGGCCCGGACGGCACGGCCAAAATCCCGCTGGAACTGCCGGCCTTCAACGGCACCGCCCGGCTGATGGCGACCGCATGGACCAAGACCAGGGTGGGTCAGGCCCAGGCCGACATGATCGTGCGCGACCCCGTGGTGCTCACCGGCACCCTGCCGCGCTTCCTCAATGTCGGCGACCGCTCACGCTTCTACGTCGCCCTCGACAACGTGGAGGGAGCTGCCGGCGACTACACCGTCGATCTCGACCTCACCGGCCCGGTCGTGGTGGCGGGCGAGGCGGTGCACACCACGATGCGGCTGGAGGCCGGCGCCAAGGGGCAGCTCGTAATCCCGATCACCGCCGCCGGCCCCGGCCTCGCCCGGCTCGACGTGAGCCTGACCGGCCCCGGCATTCAGGGCAGCGCCGGCCAGTCCTTCGCGCTCGGGATCAGTCCCGGCACGGGCGCGCTGGTCCGCCGCAATGTGCGCCCGCTGGAGCCCGGCGCCGGCCTCGACCTGACGCCGGATCTGCTCGCCGACATCCTACCCGGCACCGGTGCGGTCTCCGTCTCGGCCAACCGCCTCGGGGGCATCGACGTCGCCGCCCTGCTGCAATCCCTCGACCGCTACCCCTACGGCTGCTCGGAGCAGATCGTCAGCCGGGCGATGCCGCTGCTCTACGTCAACGCGCTGGCGGCCGGCGAGAAGCTCGGCCTCGACGGTGGGCTCGACGAGCGGGTGCGGGGGGCGATCGAGCGGGTGCTGGCGCGCCAGGGCTCGAGCGGCGCCTTCGGTGCATGGTCCACAGAGAACGCGGGCGACACGTGGCTCGACGCCTATGTCACCGACTTCCTCACCCGCGCCCGCGAGCGGGGCTTCGCCGTGCCGCAGACCGCCTTCAACAGCGCGCTCGACCGCCTGCGCAACACGGTCGCCAACACCACCAACGTCGAGAACGGCGGCATGGACCTCGCCTACGCGGCCTACGTGCTCGCTCGCAACGGCCGGCCGGTGATGGGCGACCTGCGCTACCTCGCCGACACCAAGCTCGCCGACTTCGCGACCCCTTTGGGCCGCGGCCAGCTCGCCGCCGCACTCGCCCTCTTGGGGGATCGAGGCCGCGCGCAAAAAGGCTTCGAGGCGGCCGTGCAGGCGCTCCAGGCCGAGCGCGATAAGGGCGCATACCGCGCCGATTACGGCTCGCGTCTGCGCGACGGCGCCGCCCTGCTGGCGCTCTCGGCCGAGACCGGGTTTTCTCAAGGAACGCTGCAGCCGGTCGCCGCCGTGCTCGGCCAGGAGCGGGCGGACGGCCGCTCCACCAGCACGCAGGAGAATGCCTGGATGGTGCTGGCGGCCCAGAGCCTCGCCAAGGAGTCCGACAGCCTCGCCCTGACCATCGATGGCAAGACCGAGACGGGTCCGCTCTCGCGGCTCTACCGGGCACCTGCCCTGGAGGTGCGGCCGGTGCGGATCGTCAATGCCGGCCGCGAGGCGGTGCCCGTCGCGGTCAGCGTTCAGGGAAATCCGATCACCCCGGAGCCGGCGGCCTCGCAGGGCTTTTCGGTCGAGCGCGCCTTCTACCGCCTCGACGGCAGCCTGGTGGACCTGGGAAAGCCCCTGCGCCAGAACGACCGCCTCGTCGTGGTGCTGAAGGTGACGGAAGCCAAGGCCAGCGCCGGACGCCTGCTGCTGGTTGATCGCCTGCCGGCAGGCCTCGAGATCGACAACCCGAAGCTCCTCGACGCCGACGCGCTCTCAGGCCTCAGCTTCGCCAAGTCCGAGGTGGCGCCGGTCCATACCGAATTCCGCGATGACCGGTTCGTGGCCGCCTACGACCGTACGCCGGAGCAATCCGCATTCTTCTCGGCGGCCTACACCGTGCGCGTGGTCTCGCCCGGCACCTACGTGCATCCGGGCGCGAGCGTAGAGGACATGTACCGCCCCGAGCGGTTCGGACGCACCGCGTTCGGATCGGTCGAGGTCACCTCGGCGAAGTAGGGCCATGGCCGCCGAACTAGATTCTCTTTCCCCGGGTGTGGGGAGGGGGAGACGCGTCGGCGCTGTTCTCGCACTCTCCCTCACCATCGCGTTTCTGCTGGCGGGCGCCCTCTGGCGCTACGCCGCCACCCTCCCCCCGCTCGACCTGACCCAGGCGAGCCTGCGTTCGACCGTCATCCTCGACCGGAAGGGACAGCTCCTGCGCCCCTTCGCTACGGCCGACGGGCGCTGGCGCCTGCCCGTGACCGCGACGGAAGTCGATCCGCGCACCCTCGCCATGCTGAAAGCCTACGAGGACCGCCGCTTCGACAGCCATCCCGGCATCGACCCGGCAGCGACGGTCCGCGCCGCGTGGCAGTGGCTGGCGCACGGAAAAATCGTCTCGGGCGGCTCGACCCTGTCGATGCAGGTCGCCCGCCTCGTCGAGCCGCGGAGCGAGCGCTCGCTCCTCGCCAAACTTCGGCAGATGGTCCGCGCGGTCGAGCTGGAGCGTAAGCTGGGTAAGGCCGGCGTGCTCGACCTCTACCTCGCGCTGGCCCCCTATGGCGGCCCGGTCGAGGGGCTGCGGGCGGCGAGCCTCGCCTATTTCGGCCGCGAGCCGGCCCGCCTGTCGTTCGCCGAGAGTGCGCTCCTCGTCGCCCTGCCGCAGGCGCCGGAGGCGCGCCGGCCCGATCGGTTCTCCGCGAACGCCCGGCGCGCCCGCGACCGGGTGCTCGACATCGCCGCCGCGCGCGGCGTGCTGACCGCCGAGGAGGCGCGCGCCGCCAAGGCCGAGCCGGTACCTTCTTTCCGAAAACAATTCCCGATGCTTGCGGCCCACGCCGCCGAGCAGGCCCACGCCGCCGACCCGGAGGCGCGGGTGCAGCACCTGACGCTCGACGCCCGGCTCCAGGCGAGCTTTGAGGCGCTGGCGGCCGAGCGCGCGGCGGCGGCCGGGCCGGCGCTCTCCGCCGCGATCCTCGCCATCGACAACCGCACCGGCGCGGTGCTCGCCCATGTCGGCAGCGCCGGCTATCTCGACGCCGCCCGCGCGGGTGCGGTCGATGCGACGGGGGCCGTGCGCTCGCCGGGCTCGGCTTTAAAACCCTTCATCTACGCGCTCGCCTTCGAGAACGGGCTCGCCCATCCCGAAACCCTCCTCGACGACCGCCCGGCCCGCTTCGCCGCGAGCTACGCCCCGGAAAATTTCGACATGGGGTATCGCGGCACGGTGACGGCGCGGGTCGCGCTCCAGCAATCGCTGAACCTGCCCGCGGTCGATCTCCTCGACGCGGTCGGCGCCGCCCGCTTCGTCGCGCGGCTGCGCGGCGCGGGCGCGACGATCCTGCTGCCGCGCGACACCGCTCCCGGCCTGCCGGTGGCGCTCGGCGGGCTCGGCATTACCCTGACTGACTTGGCTCGGCTCTATGCCGGGCTCGCCCGAGCCGGAAGCGTGCCGGCGCTGGCCCGGGGTCTCGACGGCCCTGCCGCCGCGCTCGAACCGGAGCGACGGATCGCCGATCCGGTCGCGGCTTGGTACGTCGCCGATATCCTGCGCGGCGCCCCGCCCCCGGAGAACGCCCTGCCCGGCCGGATCAGCTTCAAGACCGGCACCTCCTACGGCTATCGCGATGCCTGGGCGGTGGGGTTCGATGCCCGCGTGACGATCGCCGTGTGGATCGGCCGCCCCGACGGCGCCTCGGTGCCGGGCCTCGTCGGGCGGAGCCACGCCGCGCCGATCCTGTTCGACGCCTTCGCCCGGTTTGGCGGCGAGCCGGAGGCCCTGCCTCGCCCCCGCGACGCCCTCGTCGTCGCCACCGCCGCCCTGCCCCCACCCTTGCGCCACATCCGCCGCGACGCGCCGAAAACCTTCGCGGCGACGCTCGGCGTGCCCCTCAAGATCGCTTATCCGCCGGACGGCGCCCGGGTCGATCTCGGCCTCAGTGAGGGCGCGCAGGCCCGACTCGCCCTCAAGGCGCTCGGCGGCCAGCCACCCTTGACCTGGATGGTCGATGGCTTGCCGGTGGCCGAGGCGATGCGCCGGCAATCGGAATGGAGCCCGGAGGGCGCGGGCTTTGCGCGTATCTCGGTGATGGATGCGGCGGGCGCGAGCGACAGCGTGGTGGTGCGGCTGGAGTAACGCACCGCACTTACCGCTGTGCGATGGCACACGTGACTCCCGCGCTTCGAACTTTAGCTGATCCTGCCGGAGGCAACGTCCTCCCCCGCTTTCCCTTCCTCGAGGTGGGGTCCAAGGAGGTGGGGTCCAAGTCCGGGACGGCCCGGCTCATGAAGCGCATGAGGCTGCCGTGGCCTGGATCGTTCTCGTCGTCGCCGGTTTGCTGGAAGTCGTCTGGGCCTTCGCGATGAAGCAGTCGGAGGGGTTTTCCCGCTTCTGGCCCAGCGCCATCACCCTGGTCACCATGGGATTGAGCTTCGCCTGCCTCGCCTGGGCGATGCGCAGCCTGCCGCTCGGCACCGCCTACACGATCTGGACCGGCATCGGCGCCGTCGGCGCCTTCATCGTCGGCATCGCCTTTTTGGGTGAGGCGATCAACGCCACCCGTATCCTGGCGGCGCTGCTGATCGTCAGCGGGCTCGTGCTGATGAAGCTGTCGAGCACGGCCTGAGAACGGGCATCAGTCCTCGCCGCAGCCGGGAAACACCGCGAACACGTCCTCGCGCACCCGGTCGAGGATGCGCCGATAGGCCGGCTCGCAGGCCATGTCGGCGGTGATGCGCCCGTACTGCGCGCCTTCGGCCAGCGCCCCGCGCTCCGGCACCAGGGCGAGCGGGGTGGCCGCGGGGGTGAGCTGCGTGCCGCGGCCGGAGAACAGGGTGGTGAGGATGCCGAACATCTCGCCCTGGATCGTCGGCCGCCCGAGCACGGCGAGGCGGTACTGCCCCTGGAAGTTGGTGACGAGGTAGATCTGGCCCGACTGGTTCGGCACCGAGACGGTGCCGGACTGCGCGAACGGCGCATCGAGTCGCTCGGCCTCCCGGAAGACGAGCCGGGCGGTCCCGGCATCCCAGGCGATCTCGGTGCGGTAGGCGAAGATCGCCCCCGCCTGCCCGAAGGACGGGCGCAGGGTCAGGTAGCGTCCTTCGAGGAAGGCCACCGCCTCGCGGGTATAGGAGCCGAACTCCTCCGGCGCGTGGCGCGCCTTTTCCGTGAGCGCTACCGGCGGCGCGGTGGCTTGCACCCTCAGGGGAAGGCCCAGCGCCTCCTCCAGGCGTAGCGTGGTTGCCAGGGTGAAGGGCCGGCGTCCGGACAGCGCCTTCTCCAGGGTCGAGATGCTGATGCGGGCCGCGTCCGCCAGCGCTTGCCGCGACATCCGGCGGCGGGCCAGCGCCTCGCGCACCGCCTCGGCGATGAGACGGCTCTGCGCATCGGGCAGCTCGGTCTCGGGAAAATCGGCCTCGATCGGCGGCATGGTACGGGTTCCGGACGGATCCGCACAGAACCGCACCGGGGCGGGAACCGTCAAGGTTCGGCCACCGCCTCCACCAGCAAACGCTCCGGCCCCGGTGTGATCGCATGGAGCGGCCAGCAGGTGACTAGCACAAGGTGGCGGCCCGGTGCATCCGGGTCGAGGCCGGAAGCGTCCCAGCGCGCAACCCGGCGGCCGGTGACGCGGAAGCGGACGCTTCGGCCATCGCGGCGCACGACCTCGATCGGATCGCCCGCGGCGAGCCGGCCGAGGCTGCGGAACTGGGTGTCGCGGTGGGCGGCGTAGACTGCTGTGCCCGGCTCGCCCGCCTCCGGCGTGCCCTCGACATGGCCGGGCCCGAAGGCCAGCGCCTGCCCGCTCGATCCGGCAAGCACCACGTAGCTCTCGCCGAGGCCCGGAAAGGCGATGCGGGCGACCGGCACCGTATCGGCCCAGGGCCAGGGGCGCATGCCCGTCCCCTCGGCGAGGGTGAGGGCGAAGGCACGCTCCAGAAGCACCTGCGCCAGAGCGGCCTTGGCCGGAATCCAGGCGGCCTGCGTGAGCAGAACCAGCCCGGCCGCGACGAGCAGGAGGGCCGGCAGGGTTTTGATGCCCCGCCGGTCGGGACGCCGCGCGACGGCACCCGGGTTTGCGATATCGCTCACGCCGCGACCCGGCGGCGGCGGAGGGACAGACACAGGCCGAGCGCCAGCAGCACTCCGCCGAGCCAGGCGCGGATCTCGAAATCCGTCGCCGTCTGCGGCAGCGCGACCGGCTGGGCGGCGGCAAACTGGGTGGCCGGGGTCGCAGCGCGGCGCTGGCGCGGCGGCGCGGGAAGCGGCTGCGCCTCGCCCTCGCCGAACACGCTCGCGAAATCCCAACCGGCCGGCAGGTTGAGCGGCAGGTCGGTGCTGACGAGGCGCGCACCCTCGGGCCGGCGCGGGGTGGCGTCCACTGCCACCAGCGAGGTCAGGCGCGTGGTGAGCCCGTGGTCGAGGGCGAGCCGCAGGATCGCGGCATCGCTTGCTTCGGGCGAGAGCCGGCCGGTTAGCCGCGCCGTCTCGGCCTCGGCGATCTTCGCCCGCGCCCAGAGCTTGCCGATGCCGGTGCCGGCCTCCGCCGTGTCGAGCGACAGCACCGCCTGCCAGGGTGTCCCGCCGATCCGGCCGGTGAGGGTGAGCGTCCCCCGCACCGCGCGCATCCGGGCCGGCAGGATGAGCGGCTCGCCGCGGTAGAGATCGGGCAGGCGGGTGGGCGTAGCATCGACGCCGGGCTCGGAGAAGGTCGCGGTCAGGTCGGTGACGGCCGGGCTCTCCAGTTTCACCAGCAGCGCGCGCATCCGCTCGGTCACCTGATCGGGCGTGCCGATCTGGGTGAAGCTGCCCTGCCCAAATTCGGCGGCGTGGCTCATCAGGTAGCCGTTCGGGGCCGAGCCGATGCCGACCATGAACAGCCGGGAGCGCCCGCGCTCCGCCGCGATGGCGGAAAAGATCTGCGCCTCGTTGCCGATGGCGCCGTCGGTGAGGAACACGATCTGCCGCAGACGGCCGGTCTCCTCGGGCGTCGCGTCCCGCAGCGCGGCGCGCAGCGGCGCCAGCATCTCGGTGCCGCCGCTCGCTTCCAGACCGGCGACGAAGCGCTTGGCCCGGTCGAGATGGGTCTCGACGGCGGGCACGAGGTCGGGGAACAGCGTGTCGAAGCTGTGATCGAAGCGGATCACGTTGAAGCGGTCGCCCGAGCGCAGCCGGTCGAGGCCGATCAGCAGGCTCGCCTTGGCCTGACGCATCGAGGCGCCGCCCATGGAGCCGGAATTGTCGATCACGAACACCACGTCGCGGGGCACGGGCGCGGCCGGGCTCGCCGCCTCCGGCGGGGTCACCACGGCGAGCACCGCCTCGCCCCCCGCGACCCGTTCGCGGAACAGGCCGACCGAGGGCGTCTCACCGGGCGCGGCGGTCCAGGTCAGCTCGAAATCGCGGTCGGCGGCGGTGGCGCCGTCGGCGAGTGTGATCCGGCGCTCGCTCCCCGATAGCTCCTCGACGCGGATGGCGTGGGTGGCGCTGCGCACCTGGCCCAGCGGGAAGCCGGCCTTGAGATCGATGGTGAGCGTCAGCGGGTTGACCGGCGCGCGGCGGGCCGGATCGAGCACCGGGGCCGCGATCTTTTGGCGATCAGGGACGGGATCGGCGGCGGAGGGGCCCTCCACCACGGACGTTACCGCCGACGGAGCGGGGCTGTAGCGCGGGGCGGCGACGGTCGGCAGGCGCAAGGCGTAGATGCCGGCGGTCGGCCGCACCGGCTGCTGGTATTCGAGCTGCACCAGAACCGTCTCGCCGGGGCCGATATTGGCGACTGCGTTGGTGAACAGGTTCGGCCGCTGCTGCTCGGTGAGCGCGGCGGCCTTGCCCTCGGCTTTCGCCGCCTCGTAGACGCGCCGCGCCGCCTCGCGCTCGCGGATCTCGGCGACGATGACCCGGTCGCCGACCACGAGCTTCATCGTATCCACCGCCGCGTCCTCCGGCAGCGGGAACAGGTAGGTGCCCTCCACCCATTCCGCCGTGGTGTTGCGGAAGACCTGGGTGATCGTCGCCCGTGCGGTCGGGCCGCTCACGGTGATCGCGGCGTCCGCCTTGAGGCGGGGCGCCTCGACGGGCGCGCCGCCCTCGGAGCGGAGCAGCAGGGTTCCGCTGCCGTCCTGCGCCCTTGTCTCCTGTGCCCTTGTCTCCTGTGCCCTTGTCTCCTGTGCCCTTGTCTCCTGTGCCCTTGCCGGCGCGATGCCGGCGACGAGGGCGAGCAGGAGGGCGATCAGCGGTCCGAGCAGCAGGTTGCGCGTCAGGCCCGGAGCCGGGCATGCGAGCGGCGATCGGGGATGGGAGGACGGTGGGAATGGGGACAGGGGAAGCGAGAGCATGGGAGCCTCCGTCGGCGGGTCCCGGCCGGGCGGCCGGTTCCTGCCAAGGCTCCTCCAGCGGACGCTCCGCCGCCACGGGACGCTTCGCCCACCTTCGGCCCCGCGCCGCACCTGGCCGGCCGGCGATGTCCGGAAAGCGGCGCAGTTCGTCGCTGACAGTGACGCTTCGTCCGGATCGGTGCGGGGATCGGGCGCGGCGTCGCGGCCCGCTGTTCGGCCGGCGCGAACCGCCTACATCGGACTCATGTCCCGCTCGACCCCGCCTTCCACCCGCATCGTCTGCATCCGCCACGGTGAATCGACCTTCAACGCGCATCACGAGGCGACGGGGCGCGATCCCGGCCATATCGATGCGCGCCTGTCCGAGCGCGGCCACGCTCAGGTCGCGGCAGCCCGCGAGGCGTTGCGCGAGATTCCCTTCGAACTCGTCGTCACCTCGCCGCTGACCCGGGCGCTCCAGACCACCGCCGGGATTTTTTCCGATCACCCGGCCCGCCCCGACCTGCTGGTCGAGGTGCTCCACCGGGAATGTCAGGAGAGCAGTTGCGACATCGGCCGGGCGGCCTCGGTGCTGGCGCGGGAGTTCCCGGGTTTTCGGATCGATCACCTGCCCGAGACGTGGTGGTACGCGCAAGGGGAGGCCGGGCCCGACGGCTGGCACGTGGAGCCGCGGACCCTATTCGACCAGCGGGTCTCGGGGTTTCGCGATTGGCTGCGGGCGCGGCCGGAGCGGACCATCGCAGTCGTCGGCCATTGCACCTTCTTCTACCACCTGACCGGGCGCTGGCTCGCCAACTGCGAGGCGCTCGACATCGATCTCAGGGAGGAGCCGCGACCGCGCGCCTACGGCTGAACGCCGGCTCGGGCCGCCTCCAGGCGCTCGCGGGCGGAGAGCAGGTCGATCGCCGGCGCCTGGCGGCCGATGCGGAGCGCCTCGTCGAGGATGCCGAGCGCGGTCCGCCACGTCCCTTCCGCGAAGGGAGCCGCCCCCTCCGCCACCTCCGCGGCGCTGCGCGGGTCGGCGAAAGCGCGCAAGGCCGCCGTGGCGGTGCGCGACGCGGCGGAGGCGCGGGCGCCGACGATCCAGGCATGGCGGCCGGCGGCGGCGTGGGCGAGCGCGCCGCCCTGCATCTCGGCATTGCGCAGGGCGGCCATGGCCGTCTGTGCGTCGGACGCGATCTCGCAGCGGGCGGCGAGCGCCGGCAGCCCGGCCGCGTCGAGGAGCGGCGGCAGGATACGGCGGGCGCTCTCGAGCGCGAGGAAGGCGGTGCGGGCGGCCTCGATTGCGGGCGCGTCCGCCGAGCCGGAGAGCCGCAGCACGAAGGCCATCAACCCCTGCCGCTCGGCCTCCGGCATGGCGTCGTTGAGGCCGAGCGCGTAGGCCGCGAGCGGGCGCGAGAAGCAGGGCGGGCAATCCTCGGTCGCGGTGATCGCCCGGTAGGGCAGCCCCGCCGCGACCAAAGCCGCCTCGTTGATGCAGGTGCCCCCGTCCGGTCCGGGGAAGGTGTGCGATCCCTTCAAGAGCCGCCAGTTGAGGATGGGCGCGAAGGCGTCGAGGGCGTGGTGTTCGCTCAAGCAGGGCTCCTCCCGATCCGGGACCAACCTGCCTCGGGTTCGAGGGAGTTGGCGAGAGGGCGTTTAGCCACCCAGGCCGGTCGCCAGCCCTGACAGCATGGCGAGCCCGAGCACCAGCACGGAGGCGCCGGCCAGGAGCTCCAGCCCGCCGACCGCGAGGGCTCCGGCCTGCCCGCGCCCGCCCGCGAGGCGCAGCGCCAGGGCCTTGGCGAAAACCGCGAGGCTCGCGAGCGCCCCGGTGGTGAGCGCGGTGCCGAGCGCCATGGCGAAGGTCGCGGCGATACCCGCGGCGAGCAGGCCCTGCGCGGCGCAGAACACGAGGATCAGCACCGCCCCGGCGCAGGGGCGGGAGCCGGCAGCGAGCACCACGCCGGCCCGCTCGCGCCAGCCGCCGAGCCTGTCGAGGGCGGCGGCATCGGTCAGGTGAGTATGGCCGCAGCCGGGGCCGCACGCCTCGGCCGAGCTATCGATGGCAAGGCCGGCGAGTCGCCCGGCCTTGCGCCACGTCACCGCGGCCCCGAGCCCGGTCACGAGAGCGAAGCTGACGGTCTCGATCAGGGTGCCGGCCCGCGTCATCCCGGCGGCGGTCGTGTTGAGGACGAGGACGCCGACCAGCACGATGGCGATGGCCACGAGAGCCTGGAGCAGGGCCGCGGCGGCGCTCAGGGCAAAGCCGCGCCGCAACGTGCGCTCGCCGGCGACGATGTAGCCGGCGATCACCGCCTTGCCGTGGCCGGGCCCGGCAGCGTGGAACACGCCATAGGCGAAGCCCATCACGATGAGCGGCATCCAGGGGCCGCCGGCCTTCAGCGCCGTCACGGCCGCGCGGAGGTGGCTGGAGAAATTGGACTGGACCGCGAGCAGCCAGCCGCCGAGCCCCGTCGCCGCCGGGGCGGCCTCGCGAAAACCGATGCCGAAGGGCGAGCGCGGCGGCGGAGCAGCGACGGGGCCGAGCACCCAGGCGATGCCGGCGAGGAGGCCGCCAGCCGCCAGCACCGCCCCGGCGGCGAGAGCCAGCCGCAGCGGCCACCGGCTGCCTGCCAGACCTGCGGGGCGGATCGCGGCGGTCAGGGACATGCGACGATGGCCCGGTTGGCGAATTGCTCGCCGTAATTCGAGGCGGCGGTGAGCGCCTCGAACATCGCCTCCGTCATCGACTGGCCGGCGGAGGCCACATTGGGTTCGGTGTTCTTTGCCCGCGTCACCGTCATGCTGCAGCCGGGGGCGGCGCCGGCGAGGCGCACCGCGTCGGCCCCGTCCGCGAGGCTGAAGGCGATGAAGTAGGTCGGATCGTAGACTTCGATGGCCGCGACGCCCCTGCCCTGGGCGGCGGGCGTCTTCAGCGGCAGCAGGAAGCTCAAGGTCAGCTTGCCGCCCTCCATGGCCATCCGCGCCTCCTGCGGCTCGGCGAAGGCCTGCTCCTTGCCGGCCACCTTGAGCTTCGTGAAGTAGGCGAACTCGGCGAGGTTGGCGGCTTGCTCCTTCGCCGAGCCCTGAAGCTCATCGGGCGAGACCTTGCCGTCGCCGTTCGCGTCCAGCCCCTGGGTCAGGAAGGCGGTGTATTCGGGGTCGAAGGTCCAGGCGTGGCGGATGCCGGTGACGCGGCCCGCCTCGTAGGCAAGTTCGGCCTTGGCGGTGATCCAGACATGGGGGTGGGCCCAGGCCGGGCTCAAAGCCGCGAGATTGGCCGCAAGACCGGCCGCGAGGCCGAGCGCGGTGGTGAGAGCGAGACGTCTGATGGAGGCGGCGGTCGGCATGGCGCTCGGGTTGCGGCTCGCTGCGTGTCGAAAGGTGACGACGATGCAAACGGACCCTGCCCGGACGATCGGGCGAAAGCAGGGCGCGCCCCGTTCTACGGCCGCTTGAGCAGCGTCTCGACCTCCGCTGCCTCCGCCTCGGACAGGCCTTCCGCCCGTGTCGGCGGGCGGCGGCGCGACAGGCGCCAGATGCCGAAGGCGCCCAAGCCCACCGCGAGCAGCGGGCTCATCCAGAGCAGCAGCGTGTGCCAGCCGAAGACGGGGCGCAGCAGCACGAACTCGCCGTAGCGGGCCACGACGTAATCGACGACTTGGGCATTGCTGTCGCCCTCCTTCAGCCGCTCGCGCACCAGCACACGCAGGTCCTTGGCGAGCGGCGCGTCGGAATCGTCGATCGACTGGTTCTGGCAGACGAGGCAGCGCAGACCTTCCGAGATCTGCCGCGCCCGCGCCTCCATGGCGGGGTCCTTGAGCACCTCGTCCGGCTGCACGGCGAGCGCCGCGGAAGCGGCGAGGGTCAGAGCGAGCGCGACGAGGGTGGAGCGAAGGCGCTTCATTCGGCGGGCACCGCGGAAGGGGACAGCTTGGCGCGCGCCTTGACCGGGGCGCCGACGCGCATCCGCCGGTCGGTGAGCGAGAGGCCGCCGCCCGCCGCCATGATGAGCGAACCGATCCAGATCAGCAGCACCAGCGGCTTGTAGTACAGTCGCATGCCGATCGAGCCATCGGGCAGCACCTCGCCGAGGCTGGCGTAGATCTGGCTGACGCCGACCGTCTTCAGTCCGGATTCGGTCACCGTCATCCGGCGGGAGGGATAGAAGCGCTTGCCGGTCTCGACCGTGCCGACATAGTCGCCCGCGCGGTTGCGCAGCGTCAGGAAGGCGGTCGTCTCCTCGTAATTCTCGCCCTTGGTCGGACCGACCCGGTCGAGGGTGGCAACGTAGGGGCCGGAGGCGACCTGACCGCCCGGCCGGATCGTCGCGAGTCCCTCCGTCGCCCAGCCCTGCCCGGCGATGCCGAGCACGACGACGCCGACGCCGGCATGGGCCAGAGCCGTGCCCCAGGCCGAGCGCGGCAGGCCGACCGCCCGGCGCCACGTCGTGCCGAGGTCGTGCGTCCGGTTCTGGCCGTAGCCGCGGGCACGCGCCCAGATTTCGAGCGCGGAGCCGATGATGAGGTAGGCACCGAAGCCAAGGCCGACCGGCGCCATGACCGGGCCGCCCCAGGCCAGAGCCGCCGCGCCGAGCGCGACGACGAGCGCCACCGCGAAGGCCGCCAACAGGCGCTGCGCGGCCGCCGCGGCATCGCCCCGCTTCCACGCGAGCGCCTGCCCGAACGGCACGATCACGAGGAGCGGCAGCGCCAGCGGGATGAAGGTCCAGTTGAAGAAGGGCGGACCGACCGAGATTTTTTCGCCCGTCAGCATCTCGAGAAGCAGCGGGTAGAGCGTGCCGACGAACACCGTGGCGCAGGCGGCGACCAGGAACAGGTTGTTCATCACCAGCGCCCCCTCGCGGGAGATCGGCGCGAACAGGCCGCCCTGGCGCAAGCTCGGGGCGCGCCACGCGAACAGGCTAAGCGCGCCGCCAATGAACAGGGCGAGGATCGCCAGGATGAACACGCCGCGGCTCGGATCGGAGGCGAAGCTGTGCACCGAGGTGAGCAGCCCCGAGCGGACGATGAAGGTGCCGACCAGCGAGAGCGAGAAGGTGAGGATGGCGAGCAAAACCGTCCAGACCTTGAGCGCGTCGCGCTTCTCCATGACGACGATGGAGTGCAGCAGCGCCGTTCCGGCGATCCAGGGCATCAGCGAGGCGTTCTCGACCGGATCCCAGAACCACCAGCCACCCCAGCCGAGTTCGTAATAGGCCCAGTACGAGCCCATGGCGATGCCGAGCGTCAGGAAGCTCCAGGCGATCAGGGCCCAGGGCCGCACCGCCCGCGCCCAGACCGCGTCGATGCGTCCCTCGATCAAGGCGGCGACGGCGAAGGCGAAGGTGACCGAGAAGCCGACATAGCCGAGATAGAGCAGCGGCGGATGGATCGCGAGGCCGAGATCCTGCAGCAGCGGGTTGAGGTCGTTGCCCTCCAGGGGGGCCGGCGCGACGCGGGCGAACGGGTTCGAGGTCGTGATGATGAACAGCACGAATACGAAGGTGACGCTGGCCTGCACCATCAGCGTGTTGGTGCGCAGCACCGGCGGCACGGAGGTCTTGGCGGCGGCGACCCAGGCGCCGAACAGGGCGAGGATCAGCACCCAGAGGAGCATCGAGCCCTCGTGGTTCCCCCAGACGCCGGAGATCTTGTAGATCAGGGGCTTGGCGGTGTGCGAGTTCTCAACGACGTTCTGGACCGAGAAGTCTGAGGTCACGTGCGCGTAGGTCAGCGCGCAGAAGGCGAACAGGATGCAGGCGAAGGTGCCGAGCGCGGCGGGGCCCGCCACCTCGCGCAGGGCCGCGTCGCCCGAGCGGGCGGCCCAGGCCGGCATCACCGCCTGCACCAGGGACAGGGCCAGCGCGAGCGCCAGCGCGTAATGGCCGATCTCGACGATCACCGGCAGTCCCCTCGCGCGGTTTCGGTCCGGATGGTCATGGAAGCTTTCACCGCTCGCTGCGCTGACCCAGGGTGGCATCGGCCGTGCCCGGCTTCGCCGCATCCTTCGGAGCCTCTTTTCCCCCGCCCTCCTGCCAGCGCCCCTGCGCCTTGAGGGCGTCGGCGACCTCGCGGGGCATGTAGTTCTCGTCGTGCTTGGCCAGCACCGTGTCGGCCCGGAACACGCCGCCGGCATCGAGTGTGCCCTCGGCGACGATGCCCTGGCCCTCGCGGAACAGGTCGGGCAATAGGCCGCGATACTGCACCGGCACCGTGGCGCTGGTGTCGGTCACCGAAAACTCGACGTTCTGGTCGGGTCCGCGCTTCACCGAACCGTCCTTGACGAGGCCGCCGAGGCGGAAGCGGGTGCCCGGCGCCACGCCCTGCGCCGCCACCTCGGCGGGCGAGCGGAAGAACACGATCGAGCCGCTCATCGCCGACAGGATCAGCCCGAGCGCCAGCGCCAGCACGGCGCCGCAGGCGGCGATGAGGATCAGGCGGCGGCTCTTGCGGGTCACAACGGTTCCGTCCCGGTTCGTCGGCTTCTTCTCATTCCTTCAGGCTGACGAAAGCCTGAAGGCGGTCCGACGTCTGCGATTGATCAAGGACCGGTTTCGGCCCGACCGCCCGCGGGGTCAAGGTTGGACGGGCGGGACCGATTGTCAGGGGACGCGGCCCGCTCCGGTCTTGCCGCGGTCCTGTCGTGCTACGGCTGGGAAGGATTCAGGCCGAGTTCCTTGCCCAACGCATCGAGGCGTTCCACCGCGGTCGGGTTGGCGGCGAGCGCCATCTTGGCCCGGTCGAGCGCCTGCGCGGCGGCCGCGCGATCCCCGAGGACGCCGTAGGAACGCACGAGCCGCATCCACTCGTCGGCGCTGCCACCCTTGGCGGCGAGCCGCCGGTCGAGACTTGCGACCATGGCGCGGATCGTGGCCTCGCGCTCGGCCGGCGGCATCGCCTTGATCGCGGCGGCCGCGGCGTCGGGCTCGACGGCGGCCTTTTCGCCGGGCCGCTCGCCGGCCCGCTCACCGGCCCGCTCACCGGCCTCAGTCCTCGGCGGCGCGCCGGCTCCGGCGAGACCGAGTTCTTGGGCCTGTGCGTCGAAGCGGGTCAGCGCCTCGCCGTCGTCGCGGAATGCCTTACGCGCCCGTTCCAAGGCATCGAGCGCCTTGTCGCGCTCGCCGAGCACCGCGTGGGAGCGCACGAGGCGCAGCCACTCGTCGGCGGAGCCGCCCTGCTTAGCCAAGCGCCGCTCCAGCCCCTCGACCATGCCGCGGATGGCGTCGATCCGCTCGGAGGGCGGCAGGGCCTGGATGTTGCTGCCGGGCCCGGCGACCGGGGCGTCGGATTTCTCCCCCTCCCCGCCTCCTTCGGCCTTCGGCGCGGCGGTCTCGCCCTTCAGCCGGGCGAGGTTCTCCCGCACCGCCGGCAGCCAGGGCGCGTCCGCGGGCGCGGAGGCCGCCATCGCCTCGAGCCGCCGCACGGCGCCAGCCACGTCGCCGGACTGCTCGTCGCCGCGGGCGAGATAGAACTGGGGCTTGGCCGCCTTCGGCTCGGCGGCGAGCGCCCGGCCCAGCACCTTGCGCGCCTCCGGCGACACCGTGCCGTCGGCGGCCGCGACCAGAGCCTCGCCCCAATCGGACAGGGCTTGGGCGTCCTCGCCCTTGAGGCGGACGAGCGCGGCGTAGGCGCGGGCCGCGTCATCGAACCGCCCGAGCCGCATGTAGACCGGTCCGAGCACGCTCCAGCCGCGGGCATCATCCGGGTGGTTGGCGAGACGCGCCTCGATCTGGCCGATGGCAGTCATCAGATCCTGCGCGCCGGCCCGCGTCGCCTTACGGTCGGCGTCGGTCTGCGAGGGGAGGTTCGGCGAGCCGTAGAGGCCGTAGACGACAAGGGCGACGAGGGGGATGGTGGAGAGCGCGAAGGCGGAGGCAGCCCGGCGCTGGCGCAGATGCGGCTCGGCGATCGGCGCGGCACCTGACGCCTCGGCCCGCTCCTCGCGGCTCGCCCGCAGCAGCCGGCGCGCGGCCTCGGCGCGCGCGGCCTCGGCTTCGGCCGGGGCGATGAGGCCGCGGCCGAGATCGCGCTCGATCTCGGCAAGCTGATCCTCGTAGAAGCCGGTCTCGGTGGCGAGACCGTCGCTGCTCTCCGCCTCAGGCCTGGCCCCTTGCCGACGGCGGCGCGACATCGGCCAGAGCAACGCGAACACGGCTGCGCCGGTCATGGCCGCCAAGATAAACCAGATCGCCGTCATCAGACCCAAAGATTTAAGCTCGGCCCCGTGTAGAGCCCGAGCAGGGCCTGCACGACATCGCTTCCGGGTGACACGTCGTCACGCGCGGGTGAAGCACGGCCATAGCACAGGCGGCCTGGTCCGTAACCTTCGCTCGGCCGCTGCTACTCAGCGTTGTCCGGCCCCCACAGGCGCGTCGCCCGGCACCTCGATCACGGCCCGCAAGCCGCCGAGGGCCGCCGCCTCCAGTCGGAAGCGGCCACGGTAGAGTGCGGCCAGATCCGCCACGATCGACAGGCCGAGGCCGGAGCCGGGCTTGGTCTCGTCGAGGCGCCGGCCCCGCTTCAGCACCGCGGCGCGATCCTCCTCCGGCAGGCCCGGCCCGTCATCCTCCACCGCCACGAGCAGGTGGGGATAATCGTGCTCACCGGTGGGTGCGGCGGAGATCGAGACACGGCCCGCTGCCCATTTCGAGGCGTTGTCGACGAGGTTGCCGATCATCTCCTCGAAATCCTGCTTCTCGCCGCGGAAGCGCAGACCCGGCGGCACGTGGACCTCGTAGGCGATGTCCTTGTCGCGGTAGATCTTTCCGAACGTCCTCACGAGGCCGGCAAGCGCGGGCTCGACCTCGGTCGAGGTGCCGAGCGTGCCGGCGAGCGCCGCGGCGCGGGCGCGGTCGAGGTGGTAGTTCACCTGATCGCGCATCACCGCCGCCTGCTCGCGGATCTTCTCCGACAGTTCGGGCGGAGCGTCGCTGCCGCCGGCCTCGTTGACGATGATCGAGAGCGGGGTCTTCAGGGCATGGGCGAGATTGCCGACCTGGGTGCGGGCACGCTCCAGGATCTCGCGGTTGGTCTCGATGAGCAGGTTGATCTCACCCGCGAGCGGAGCGATGTCGCGGGGATACTCGCCGTCGATCCGGTCGGCCTCGCCGCGGCGGATCGAGCCGAGCGCCGTGCGCAGCTTGCGCAAGGGGGCGAGGCCGAAGCGGATCTGCAGCAGCGCGGTGGCCGCAAGCGAGAAGCCGAGCAGGCCGAAGGTCATGAACAGTGAGAAGCGGAAGCGCTCGACGTCGTTGACGATCTCATCGGCGGGCCCCGCCACCCGCACGGTGTAGCGCCCGTCGGCGCCGACATCGACGTCGCGCTCGACGATGCGCAGGGTCCGGTCATCCTGGCCCTTGCTGTAGCCCTGGCGGATCTGACCGATGGTGGCGGTGCCGGCCTGATCGGGCCCTTTCAGCGGCACGCCGACGAGCGAGCGCGAGGTGCGCAGGTCGCGCGGCTTCGCGTCCGGTCGTCCGACCTGCCAGTACCAGCCCGACAGCGGCAGGTCGAAGCGCGGATCGCCCAGCGAGAAGGAGCGCGTCTCGGGCTCGCTCGGCGAGACGAGATCGGTGGCGAGGTTGTTGGCGAAGACGAGCAGACGGCTGTCGAAGGCGCGCTCGGTGTTCTCACGGTAGAGCGTGGTGAGGATAAAGGCCGCGATGACGAGGATCGCGGTGCTCGATAGGAACGAGGAGACCGCGAGCCGGACCGCGATGGAGCGGCGGCGCAGGGGGAGCCAAGCGAGGCGGTCGGTCATCGGCGGGGTTTCGTCTGGGAATGGGCGTTTGCCTCTGCCAAGGCGCCCAGCGCTGAGTTCACCGGCTCCGCAATCCTCACCCCCGCCCGGGCGGCTGATTCGGATCGATCAGATATCCCAAGCCCCGCACCGTCTGGATCAGGTCCACGGCGAGCTTCTTCCTGAGCCGCCCGACGAACACCTCGATGGTGTTGGAATCCCGATCGAAATCCTGGTCGTAGAGGTGCTCGGTCAGCTCGGCGCGGGAGACGACGCGGCCGGTATGATGCATCAGGTAGGAGAGTAGCCGGTACTCGTGGCTCGTCAGCTTGATCGGGGCGCCGTCGACGAAGACGCGGCCCGAGCGGGTGTCGAGGGTAACGGGGCCGCAGGCGATCTGACTGCTGGCGTGGCCGGCCGCGCGCCGAAGAATCGCACGCACGCGGGCCATCAGTTCCTCCATGTGGAAGGGCTTGGTGACGTAGTCGTCGGCGCCCGCGTCGAAGCCGTCGACCTTGTCGGACCAGCGGTCACGGGCGGTGAGGATGATGACGGGGGTCTTCACCCCGGCCCGGCGCCAGTTTTGGAGCACGGTGACGCCGTCGGCCTTGGGCAGGCCCATATCGAGGATGATGGCGTCGTAGGGCTCGTTCTCGCCGAGATAGCCGCCCTCCTCGCCGTCGAACGCCTTGTCGGCGACGTAGCCGGCCTCTTCCAGCGCGGCGACGACCTGTCGGTTGATGTCACGGTCATCCTCGACCACGAGCAGACGCACAGTCGTCACTCCTCATCCCGGGCGGCCCACGGCCGCCTTACCATTGCCCGCTCACCTGTCCCGATTGGGCATCGACCATGACGTGCATGAATTGCCCGTCCCGGCGCAAGGCCGTCAGCAGGTAGACGAGCCCCGCCTCGTGCCGGCACAGACTGGCACGCTGGATCTCGGCGCGGGGAACGATCTGGCGCGCCGCGCGGATCGCGGCGATGGGCGGCACGACGCGCTTCTCGGCCACCGCCTCGCGCAGGTCGGCGGGCGACAGGCAATCGTCGCCGCGGTTCAGCGGCTCCCTCTGCGCCGGCACGGGCGCGAGGGCTCCGGTCTCCTCGGCGAGCGGGCCGACCGCCCCCGCCGCGAGAACCGCGGCGGTCGAGACGACGATCAGCAGGGCGAGAGCTTGGCGCATCGAGGGTGACTGTCGCGCCAGCGCACTGAATGCGCCCTGAATGTTCGTCAGCGCGGTCGGGCTCGGTGTGAACGCTGTCGTGGAAGCGGGCTTGCGGTCGAGGGCCATGTCCGGGTCGGTGCTGTTGCCGGGGACAAGGCGGGATCGGCCCCGCGGTTCCCCCGTCAGGATCGCGCCGGGCCCCGCCTCACCCCGCTCCCTCTCCGTTGGCGCGAAGGCGACGCTCGCCGCACACACGTAAGGTGAGGCTTGCCAGATCGCCGCTGTCGACGGCGTCGAGGGCGGCCCGGCGCAGGGTGATCAGCGAGCGCTCGAAGCCGCGGCGCGCCGCCTCCAGGCGGCCGACGGCGGCGCGGGACCGAGTTCGGCGCGAGGCCCACCGCGCGGTCCGATCCGGGCCGGCGGCGCAAGCAGGATCAGGCATGGAAGATTCCCTCTCATTCGTCAGAGGATCGGCCGGTGCTGCAACTCGCCGATGCGCCGCAGGAGATCCTCGAACCGCTCCCGCGCGCGCTCGTCGCTGCGCGCGACCGCCCGGGCTGTCTCGCCCGTGAGCCGGACCAGATCCTCCAACACGCGGGTGCGGCTCTCCAGGGCGGCGGCCACCGCCGCGTTCGTTTGCGACGCGCGCTCAAAGGCCGCGGCGGTGGTGCCCGTCTCGGCGATGCGCGCCTCCAACGCGCGCAGGCCGTCCCGGTAGAGGTGGAGGCAGGCCAGCCCCAGCAGCACCGCGACGATCCAGCCGGCGCCTCCGTCGGCGAAGAGGAGGCGCGCGGCTTCCGCGGCGATCTTGTCCATGACTCACCTCCCGGCACCAACGCCCGGACCACTGTCTCCGGTGTTGCGCGATACCGGAGGGTTCAGGCCGTCTCACGGGCCCCTCCCGCGGGCCGGAGCCCCAGAGCGCGCTCCAGCGCCGGTTCGAGGGTGTTGCCGGTGGTCGCCGCCGCCTCCAGCGGCAGGGACCGGAACACCTTCTCCGCGACCCCCTCGCCACCGCCCGCCGCCCGGAGCAGCCAGGCCGGCGCCTGATCGAGGGCCCGCTGCACGGCGCGCGCGATCACTGCCGAGCCGACGGAGACGGTCAGCCTGCGCCCGCGGACGGCGCCGGCCACCGCGTTCACGGCGTAGTCGGTGGCGTTGCGCACGAGGCGCTCGACCAGGGCGTCGGTGACGAGGAGGCGCAAGGGGCCACTGAGGCGGGCGAGCGCCGCCGCGAGGGCCGCGACGAGCGCCGGCGTCAGCAGGGCGGTCACGCCCTGGAAGAGCGCCAGCACGGCATCGCCCCAGGGCAGGACGAGCGCGGCGGCATCAGGGGGGAGCGGCGTAGCGTACGCCGGCGCGCAGCAGCCGAGGAGGAGCAGGGGCGGCAGGACGGGCCTGACGAGGAAGACCCTGGCGATGGTTCGGGCGAAGACGGCGGTCGGCGTCATGGCGGCGATCCTTATCCGAGTGCGAGGGGGAAGCGTTCAGAGGGCGGCGCGCAGCCAGTCCCGCAGGCGGGCACCCCAGCCCGACCGGGCCATGGGCGGTGAGGGCGGGGCGGCGGCGGAAGTGGAGACGGGCTGCGCATCGCCGCGCCGGGCCCGCGGCAAGCTGGTCTCGTAGGGCGTGCGGAACTGGTCGAACTCGCCCTGCCGGCGCGGGATGATCGCGGCCGGGCGGTTCCACATCAGGATCGCTTCGCCTGCCCCCGCCCGGTCACCGGCCCGCAGGCGTCGCAGCACCGTGGAGCGCCTGAAGGCCGCCGGGCCGATGTTGAAGCAGAGCGAGACCAGCGCGTCGAAGGCGTGCTGCGGCAGCGGCTCGGGGATCGCCTCGGCGACGGTGCGGATGAATGCCCCCACGTCGCGGGCGAAGATCGCATCCGCCTCTTCCGCGCCGATGCGCAGGCCCGCCCGCGGCACGGGTGGTCCGGCCGCGGCGGTGTGGCCGACGCCGATGGTCCAGACGCCCACGCTGTCGCGATAGGCTTCCAGCCGCCGCGCCTCCCGGGCGATCAGCACGGCGCGGCCGACGGCGCTGAGGTCCATCGCAAGTCTCCGGTGGCGCAGGGGTGTGACGACGTGGCGGGCGGCCTAATCGAGGCCCTCGAACAGCAGCGAGAACAGGATGTTTGTCGTGACCGCGGCCCCGCTGCTCGACACGATCTTGAGGCACCAGCGGTCCGATCCCTCGAAGACCGCGCTGTTGACGAGGTCATCCGCTTGGTTGGCGCCGGCTCCGGAGATGGTGCAGGTCAGGGCCGTGTCGGTGAACAGCTTCTGGAGCGTGAAGGTCCAGCTCTGGCCATTGCCCGGCGCGCCCTGCGTCACGACGCGCAGATGCCGGAACCGTCCCCGCCGGCCGGCAGCGGCGTAAACCTCGCTCTGATGACCGCCGACAAGAGCGTTGGTGAAGTACCGCGTCGCCCCGGCCGCCACCGGTCCTGACCCAGTGTTGCCCGCGATCACCTGCGCGGTCAGCACCGGCACATCCGCGACGCTGACGCGATCGGGAAAGGCGACCCTCCCCGTCGCACGGTCGATCCGCAGCGCCTCGAACCAGTCGCCACCGTTCGGAGAAACCTTCACGCGAAGGTCGTCGTCGCCGGTGAGGCCGATCTCGGCGCGGGCCGAAAACCCGGTCTGCATCAGCAGGGAGAGAACGTTGCCGGCCCCCTGCTTGTTGAGGGTGTAGCGCAGATCGCCGCTGCCGCCCTCCGCACTCGTCAGCGCGGTCCAGAGCGCCTTGTTGAGCTTGGCCGCGAAGGGATTGTCCGCATCCGCTCCCGTGCCGATCCCGAGGCGGGTCAGCCCGTCGAGGGCGGTGAGCGTCGCGCGGAACGGCCTCCAGGCCGAACCGGTGAAGGTATAGAGCTCGGCCTCGTCGGCGACAAAAGCAGTCCAGCCCGCCCGCGGCATGAGGGACAGCCACGCGCCGTCCTGAAAGCGGGCGATGCGGCCGGCCCATCCGGCCCAGGCGCCGCTCGGGTTGCCCGAGGCGATCAGGTAGCGGTCTCCCTCCGCGGGGCTCGCGGGCGGCGCGGTGCGGTCCTTGTCGAGGACGGCGAGTTGCACCAGCGCGTCGAGCAGCGCCAGCGCCTCGTTATGGGTGACGTGCTTCTGCGCCTGCCCCCCCGCGATCAGCGGCAGGGCGAGGCTCGGGGTCGTGTCGGCCATGGGCCACTCCGTCAGGGGTCGGATGTCAGACGGTCCGCAGGGTCACCCGCGCCCGGCGGGCGGGCCGAGGCCGGCGAGCGTGCCGACCTGCGCCACCGCGGCATCGATCTCGGTGCGGCGGGTGCCGAAATCGGCGATCTCGTCGGCATTCGCGTAGAGCGCGCTCGTCGTGTCGGCGCTCAGGCTGCGCAGGATCCGCCCGTCCTCGGCGAGGATGTCGAGGCGATAGGCTTCCATTCCCTCGTCGAGCGGCACGTCGGTCGGCTCCCAGGCATCGGCATCGCGCCGCGCCCGCCGGGTCCAACGGAAGCGGATGCCCTCGGCCTCGCGCCGACCGCGCAGGTGGACCGGGCTCAAGGGCACGAAGGCGGTCAGGTCCGCCGTCGCCGCGAAGCCGACGAAGGCGGGGTCGGCCGGATCGCGTTCCGCCGGGCCGACCCGGTAGAGGAAGCGGCGGCCGGCCTCGTCGAGCCGGTCGATCAGCGGCCGGACGGCGCCGTCATCGAGGCGCACGATCAGGCTGCCCGCGCCCGCCGGCCGGCCCGCGGCCGCCTCGCTGCCGGCCAGCCCCCGCAGCAGGCCCGAGAGCCGCCACGTCTCGCCCCCGACCAGTTCGGCTCTCGCCGCGGACAGGATCTCGACCGCCCCGTCCCCACCGATCAGGGTGAACAGGTTGCCGCCCGCCAGTGCCGCGGCTTCGCCGACCGCGCTCAAGCCCTCCGCGTGACGCAGGGAGACGTCGAGACTGGCATTGCGATCGAAGCGCCAGAGCGGGCCCGGCGGCAGTGCGGTCAGCGTGCGGCCGAGGCAGGCCGGATGGTCGAGGGTGCGGTGGGTCCCGAACGGCGCTCCCTCCCCGGCCGAGCGCCAGACCGCGACGGCGCCGGGCCAGGGATCGGCCGAAACCGCGAGATAGGAGAGCGGCACCGGATCGCCTCGCTCCACCGGCAGGACCAGCGGCACGGCGAAGACCGGCCCCGGGACCGCCGGCGGCGTCCGGCCGACCCGCGCAACCGGCGCGGCGGGCACCGGATCGCGACCGGGGAGCGGAACGGCCCGGGTCTCGACCCGCCGCCCCGACGGGGCGTCGTCGATGCGGATGATCCGGTGGAGCGCTCCGCGGGTCTCGCCCGGCAGGGCGACGGGATCGCCGGGCTCCAGATCGATCCGGCGCGGGCTCACTCCGAAGATCGCGGTGTCGCGGCCCGCGAGCGCCGCGTCGAGGATGGCTTCCGCCAGCGCCTGCGCGGCGTCGCGCCGGGTGATGATCGCCGCCTCGACGCGCACCTCCTGCCGCCGCGCCCCGGCCGGGCGCGCGGCGGACGCGGTGGCGCGGCGGTAATCCGGGCTCTCGCCGTCGGAAAAGCCGATCGCGACGGCGCGCGGCAGCTCGCTCTCCTGCGCCCGAACCCGGCGCAGGGGCGCCGCCTCGCCCTCGCCGAGGACGAGGTCGCCCGCTTCGAGCCGGGCCGGCGCGCTCCTGCGCCCGTCGCGAACCCGCAGCGTCCCCGCGGAGACCGAGACGTCGAAGTTGAACAGGCGAGCCAACGGCTCCAGCGCCTCGCGGGCGGAGAGCGGCCGGTCGAGCACGGCCCCGTCGAGAAAGCCGGCGGCATCGATGTCGAGGGGCGCGTCGATGCCGAGATCGGCCAGGATCGCCGCGATCAGCCGGTCGAGTTCCAGCCCCTCGATCCGGCCGGTGATCCAGTGGCCGAGCGCCCAGTTGGCGGCGTCCGACCACACGGTGGTGAAGTCGGGGAAGGCCGGGAAGGGTCGCGCGTCCCATGCCCAGAGACAGATGTCTTCGGCCGGGATCATCCGGCCGCCGTAGAGCGGCGAGACCGGATTGTGAGCCGGCTCGAAACCATCCGCCTCAACATCGAAGCGCGACAGGATCGCCTCGAGGCCGCGAGCCTGGATGAGGTCGTCGCGGGTGCCGCGGGCGAAGGGCGGGCGCGCGTTCTCCGACGATTTCGGATCGGGGAAGACGTTGGGTCCGTTGGTGCCGCGATCGACTGCCGGAATGCCGATCTCGGTGAGCCAGATCGGCTTTCCCATCGGCACCCAGGCGGTCGGCCCGGTCTCGACGCCACCGCTACGCTCGACATGCGGATTCGACCACCACGCGACGAGATCCTTGGCCCGGTAGATCCACGGCTTACCGTGGACGCCGTCGGTGATCGGCGTGCGGCGTTGCGCGATCCGATCCTCGGGGCTGGCATAATACCAGTCGAAGGCCTCGCCCGCGCCGAGACGGTTTTTGAGATAGGCGCGGTCGTAGAGGCTCGCGGCATCCGCGGCGTCGCGGTGATCCGGTCCGTCGCGCCAGTCCGAGATCGGCGGGTAGTAGTCGATGCCGACGGCATCGATGGTCGGATCGGCGAAGAGCGGATCAAGGGGGAAGCGTAGGGAGGCGCCGCCCTCGCGGACATCGGCGCCGTACTCGGTCCAGTCGGCGGCGTAGACGAGGCTCACATTGCTGCCAAGCCGGGCACGAACCTCGGCGGCGAGGCGCCGGAGCCCCTCGACCGCCGGATAGGAACCGTCTGGTCCGCGCACCCGCGTGAGGCCCACGAACTCACTGCCGAGAATGAAGCCGGCGAGCGGCACTCCCGCCGCCGCCCAGCCGGCGGCGAGGCCGGCATAGTGCAGGATCATCGCCCGGTAGCCCTGCGGGCCCTCGAAGAAGGCCGCGACCTGATCGGCCGCCCCGCCGGTGCCGTCCGGGCTGCCGGGCCGGTCAGAGGCGGGATCGCAGGTGATGCGCCCGCGCCAGGGATAGGCCGGCTGAGAAGCTGCCGGCGTCTCACCGGGCCGGTACGGGTCCGGCAGGGCGTTGCCCGCCGGCACGTCCATCATCACGAAGGGATAGAGCACCACCACCAGGCCGCGGCGGTTCAGCTCCGCCACCAGCCGCCCGAGCCCGGCATCGGATGGCGTGCCGCCATAGGCGGCGATGTCGCCGGAGCGAGAGACCGTACGCGCCGCGGCACGGTTCAGCCCGGCGACACTCCAGGGCTCACCCGTCGTCGCCTTCGCCGCGGAATCGACCCGCGGCGTCACGGTGCAGTGCCCGGCGCGCAGGTCGTCGCCGAACCAGCTCGTCACTACGGAGACCCGCTTGAGCCGCGGGCACAGGGCCTGGAGCGCGTCGAGGGAGGCGACGACGTCGCTCATGCCCTGGAACTGGAAACGGTTTGCCGGCTTCGTAGCGCCGAGCCCGGCATCCTCGCTGACCGCGAGCGGGTCGAGGCCGAACTCGGTCGAGCCGGGAATCAGGCAGACCGCGCGAACCTTGCCCGCCAGCCCCGCGACGGGGCGGATCACCTCGAAGGCGAATTGCGGGATGCGGTTGCCGAAGGCGGCGAGCGGCAGCCGCTCGAACACGATGTAGGCGAGACCGCGATAGGCGGGCGCGTTGTCCGCGCCCTCCTTGGCGACGATGAGCGGGTCGGGCGCCTGCGTCGCCGAGCCGGTATGGACGCGCCAATTGAGCGTCGTCAGGTCGAGTTCGCTGCCATCGGTCCAGATCCGGCGCACCAGGGCGATCTCGCCCGCGCAGAGTCCGACGGCGAGATCGATGAAGGTGCTGTAGGCGGTGCGCACGGTCTTCTGCCCGCCGGATCCCCCCTTCGAGCCTGAGGCGGACCGCTCCACCGTGGTGTTGGCGACCTCGAGCGGGCGCGTCGCCCAGATCAGGGTGCCGCCGATGCGGGCGCGACCGTAGACCCGCGGCACCGGTGCGCCCTCGGTCGAGTTGAGGCCGCCGAGTTCGCTCAGCCGCGGCCCCTCGACGAAGCGCGGGCTGGTGCCGGCGCCGAACAGGGCGTCGTCGAGCGCCGCGCCCCCGGCCGCGCCGGCCACGCGCCCGACCATCCCGCCGATGGGGCCGCCGAGCGTGTTGCCGACCGCCTCGCCGGCGGTTTGCAGGACCAGCGTCGTCATGGCAGGGCCTCCGGCGGGTGCGAGATCAGGGCGGATCGGGGAAACGGAACGCGTGGGCGAGGTGACGCCGCCACCAGGGCGTGAGCGCGACCTCGGTCACCGCCGCGCCGTCATGGGCGTGGATCATCGCCGCCGGTCCGGTGACGATGGCGCAGTGCTTTGCCGGCAAATTTGCACGGAAAGCGAAGAGCAGGACATCGCCCGCGCAGGGCCGGTAGGCGGGCAGTGGCTCGGCGATCGGCACGAGGTGCCGGCGCGCGGCCGCCAGCAACGGGTCGGCACCGTCAAGGGCGGATTCGGCCCAGGAGGCAGCGTAGGGCGGTGCCTCCTCCGGCTCGGGGCCGAGCACCGCGCGCCAGACCCCGCGCAGCAGGCCGAGGCAGTCGCAGCCCACGCCCTTCAGCGAGGCTTGGTGCCGGTAGGGCGTCCCGGCCCAGGCGCGGGCCTCCGCCACGATCCGCCCGGCCAGCGGCGACGCATCATCCATGGCAGCCTCACCGGAACAGGCTGGAGCCGTCGAGGCGTGCTCCGGCCTCGGGGCCGGCACGCAGCACGAAATCGTTGCCAGGCATGTGCGGAAAACCCTGGAAGTTGAGGGTGTTGGCAAACTTGTCGCGGCAGGCGGCGAGGCTCTTGTCGCAGCCAGCCGTCAGGGTGAAGGCGTCGCCGGGCGCGACCGGGCGCGGCGGCGGGTCCCACAGGTCGAGGCCCACCGTCTCGCCGTCGCGGCGATGGCAGCGCAGGTCGGCGGCGTGCCCGGCATTGGCGCCCCTATCCCAGGTGAGGCGCCCGCCGGAGAACCAGTCCGCGGCGAAGCTCCCCGCCAGTGCGACGGTGAGCCGGCCGGGCTCGGATACGGTCTGCACCGTGCCGGCGGCGCGGAAGTGCGGGTCCGCGAGATCGACGCGGCAGCGTGCATCGCCGAGTTCCGCGTCACAGGCGGCGCGGAAGCTGCGCCCGACGGCGGCGTCGAGGCGGTGCATCAGCCCGCGCAGTTCGGCGACGAAGGCGGCGCCCGCCCGGCGGATCTCGCCCAACGTCGCCACGTCGAGAAGCAGGCGGGCCTCGGGCTCGGCCCAATCGACCAGCCAGATCTCGACCCCGGCCCCGTCGTAGAGCCCCGCCGCCACGTCGGCCTCGGTGATCCCGGCCGAGGTCAGCGCGCCGGCCACCTCGCCGCCGCCGACGGCGAAGCCGAGTTCCGCGCTCGCCTCGGCCGCCTCCAGCCTGCTGCGGGCGGCGTAGGTCACACCACCGAGGACGAGATCGCGGTCGTGGTCGGTGAAGCCGAGGACGAGGCCGTCGCGGCGGACCAGAGCCCAGCAGCGGCAGAGCGTCGTCGCACCGCCCTCCAGGCGGGCGGCGAGACGGGGCGGGACGGCGCGCATCGGCTTTCCCTCAAGGCAGAATTTCGATCAGCGGGATCCGCGGCACCTCGCCGGCGGTGAAGGCGGCGAGATCGACGGTGAGTTCGTCGGTGTCGAAGCGGACCGGCACGTCGAACTCGAAGCCGGCGGTGACGGCGGCGCCCGGCGGCGGCACCGCGTCGGCGGCGAAGCTGACCTGCCCCGTCGCGGGATCGCAGGTGACGTTCTGGGCCGGCACCTCGGCGCCGTTCACCGCCACGCGCACGCTGCCGGCCACCGGCTTGGCGATGCTCCGGCGGTAGGCCTCCGGTCCGCCTCCGTAGGTTTTGACGAGAGGGAAGTCGCGGGTCGTGCCGTCGCCGGTGCCGATCCGCTGGTCGGTCGGCGCGGGCTGCCGCGAGGGCGGGCCGGAGCGATGATCGACCCGGTCGCGGTAGCGGAAACCGTAGAGCCGCCCGCGCCGCTCCTCGAAGAAGCCGAGCGCCGCGTGCAGCGCGTCGAGGGTGCGGATGCCGAATCCGGCATCGTAGCGGCGGCGCGAATCCGCCCAGCGGCTGTTGCGGTGCTCGCGCCCCGAGGCCAGCGTGACGATCTCGGTGCGCCGCACCGGACCGCCGCTGCCGCGCAAGGCCACATCGAGGGGAAAGCGCACCTCGTGGAAGTCGGATGCCATGGCGAAAACTCCGAAGTCCGGGCGCGAAGAGCGCCCCGCAGAGCGGCCTCGGCTCTGCCGAGGCATTGAGCGAAGCGAGAGCCAAGGCCGCGGAGGCGGCCGCCGGCGCTTGAGGCTGGAATGGAAGCGTTGTGATCACTCTACGAGTGATCACAACGCGCGTCGGCCACGGGCGACCGCGCGGGCAAGGCGGGCGGCGACCTGGGCCTCGGAGCGGCGGAACCCCTCGATGTCCGGGGTGGCGATGTTGACGGTGACCGCGACCGGCCGCTCGGCTCCGCCCGCGGCGACGCCGAGGCGACCATCGCTGCCGCGCCTCAGCGGCAGGATCGCTTCCGGCCCGGCCTCGCCCATCAGGCCGGTGCCGCCGTCAGGACCGGCAAGGGGAAAATAGGTCGGCGCCGCGACGACCCCGCCGGCCGCGAAGGGGCGGACGCGCCCGCCACCAAGAACCCCTCCAAGGCGGAACGGCACGATCCGCCCGTCCGAGGCGAGGCCGCCCTTCGCGAGCGCCGTCGTGCTGCCGGCCTCGGATGCCGCGCTCAGCAGGCTGTTGACGAGGCTCGTCACGCCCGCCTTCACGGGAGCGAGCGCCGCCTTGAACGCGACGTTGGAGAGCTTGCTCGCCAGCGAGGCCAGCACCCCGTCGAGCTGGCGGCCGGCATTGAGGTTGCGGTCGAAGGCCGAGGACAGGCTCTGGCCGAAGCGCTGGGCCAGCCGGTCGAGGGTTTCGAGTTGCTTGGCCCGTTCGGCCGTGCTGCGGTCGCTGTCGGTCATCGCGGAGTCCCCGGATCGGGATAGGCGGCGAGCAGCCGGTCGAGATCGGCCCGGCTCGGGGCGTCGGGCGCCGGCCGGATCAGACCCGCGGCAGCCGCGAGTTCGCGGGGTGTGGCAGCCCAGAGGTCGCGCGGGCGCCAGCGCAGGGTCGCGAGACCGAGCGTCAGCACCGCATCCCACGGGAAGGCGGAGACGGGCGTCCCCGGCGCGTCGCTCCCCGCAGGTCTCAAGGGTCCGCGGGCGAAGCCTCGCCGAAGGCCGCGACCAGCGCCTCGCCGAGTGCCGCGGTCACGGCCGCGAGGCCACCGGAGAGCGGCAGGCGGGCGACCGCCTCGTCGTCGAGGGCATGGCCGCCGCCGCGGAGTGTGGCGCCGAGCAGTGCGATCACGTCGCGGGCGGCGAGCCGCCCGCCGGCGAAGCGCTCGGCGAGGCCGGCGAGGTCGCCCGCGCCGAGCGCGTCCTCCAGTTCGGCCAGCGCTCCAAGGGTGAGGCAGAGCGTGTAGCGCTCCTGTCCTAAGGTCAGCGGCACCTCGCCGCGTCGGCGGTTGGCCATGGTCATGCCTCCGCGAAGCTGAGGGCGCCGGCAGAATCGAGGGCGATGTCGAAGGTGACCTCGCCCGCATGCTCGCCGCGATATTCGAGGCTGCTGATCTGGAACAGCCCCTCGATCGTGCCGAAATCCGGCACCACGATCTGAAACGCGTCGATCACCCCGTCGAAGAACATCTGGCGCAGGCGCGCGTCGGACGCCTCGTCGCGGAAGACGCCCGATCCGGCCACCGCGGCGCGGCGCACGCCTGCGCCGGCCAGCAGCTCGCGCCAGTGCCCGGCGGAATCGGCGTTGGTGACGTCCACCGTCTCGGCGTTGAAGGCGAGTTGTCGGGCGCGCAGGCCCGCCACCGCGGCGAAGCCGCCAGCTCCGCTGCTCACCCGGACCAGGAGGTCCTTGCCCTTCTGTGCGCTCATGCTCGCGGCTCCGGCGTTCTCGAAAAAGGTCAGGCGGCGACCTCGGTCACCGCCTCGAAGGAGAGGGTCGCGCGCGCCTCGCCGGTGCGCTCGTCGCGCAGGCCGGCGAGGCTCCTGAGGCGCAGAAGGATGAGGGCGTGGCCGATCAAGGCGAGGTCGGCCTCGTCGAGGCGGGCAGCGATGTGCTCGGCCACCTCCAGGGCCGAGCGAGCCGAGCCCGGCTTGGCGAAGACCGTGAGGGCGAAGGCGTGGCGGTGGCGCCGGGCGCCGTCGACGGAATCGTCGCTCACCTCGCTCGGTCCGAACAGCGCGTAGACGGGCGCAGCGCCCCGCGGCGGCTCGTCGTAGAGCCGCAGCCGGCCGCCCATCAGCGCGGCGAGCGGCGCGTCCCCGGCGAGGCGGGCGAGAAGGCCGGCGCGCAGGGCCAGCAGGGGGCTCGATCGCGTCACGGGGAAGACTCCTCGATTACCTCTTCCACCTCGCAGACGAGGTCGCGGCGGCGCCCGTCGGGGTCGTCGGCCGCGCGGATCGCGAAGCGTCGCGTCCCGTCGGCAAGGCGCATGGCCGGGGTGACGCCGGGGCGGTAGCGCAGGCCGACGCGGTAGAGGCCGGGCCGGTCGTTCCGCCCGCCGCGGGGCGCGGCGGCACTGCCGAGCGATTCCAGCGAGCCCCACAGCACGGGTCCGGCGACGTAGCGGCGGAGCCGACCGCCGAACCCGTCGGGCTCGTCCACCGGTACTTCGAGCACGAGGCGGCGGCGGCGCGCGCCGAGCGGCCTGTTTGTCATGGTCGATCTCCAGGAATCGGGATCAGAGCCGCATCCGGCGGCAGGCAGCGGCGAGCCCCGCCGCCTCGTGCGGCAGCGGCCAGGCCGGACCTGCGGCGCCCGCATCGCCGCGGTTCTCGAACAAGTCCGCGATCGTCAGGCGCAGGGTCTGAACCAGCGGCTCGGGAACCGGCGGCCCCTCCCCGCCGCAGCCGGCGCCGACTTCGACCAGCCCCGGCTCGATCTCGGTGACGGTCCCGCCCGCATCGACCCGCCCGGCGCGGAGCACGGCGACGAGCGGGCTCAGCGGCAGCGGCAGCAGACCGAGTCCGGGCCAGGCCGCCAGCACCACCCGGAAGCGGGCGGGCCGCAGCAGCCGGCGCGCGGCTGCCTCGACCGCCGCCCGCGCCGCGGGGATCAGGCGGCCGATCAGGGCATCCTCGGCGGTCTCGTCGGAGGAGAGCCGGAGATAGCCGCGCATCTCGACCACGCTCACCGGCTCGACGCCGGTCTCCTCGACGCGTATCGGAATCATGCCAGCCTCTCCTGAAAGCGTTTTTCCGCAACCGATGCGCGTGCCGAACCCGTCCGCCGCCCGCGCGGCGCGCCCCGCCCTCCGGGCCGCGACGCTCGCGCTCCTGCTCGCCGCCGCCCCGGCCGGGGCCATCGTCGGCGGCCGCGAAGGCGCGGGGGTACCGGGCGCGGCTTCGGCGGTGATGGTTCTGACCTCGGGCGGCGGGGTCTGTTCCGGGATCGTCGTCGCGCCGGACGCGGTGCTCACCGCCGGCCATTGCGTGGCGGGCGTGGGCGAGAACCGTGTCCATTACCGCGACGCGGAGGGCCGCCCGGTGCTGGCCGAGGTCGCCGCCCGCAGCCTGCATCCGGCCTATGACGGCGACGCCATCCGCGGCCGCACCCGCTCCATCGACCTCGCCCTGCTGCGCACCCGCGAGCCCCTCCCCGCCCGGTTCGTGCCGGCCGGTTTGAGCGCCGCGATGCCGCGGGCGGGCCAGAGCCTGACGCTGGCCGGCTACGGCGCGGCGCGGGGCAACGACCGGCGCTCGATCGGCCGCTACCGCGGCGCGATCCTCACCGTGATCGAACCCTACGGTCCGAGCCGCATCCTGGTCTGGATGCAGGCACCGGGGGCCGGGGGCTGCCAGGGCGATTCCGGCGGGCCGATCCTCGATGGCACGGCGGTGATGGCCGTGGCCGCGTGGGTGAAGGACGCGTGCGGTGGCCTGACCCAGGGCATCCTGCTCGGACCGCAACGGGAGTGGGTCGACCGGACCCTCTCCGGCTGGGGGAGTACGGCGCGCTGGTGACGTCCTTGACCGATCGTGATCCTCGCGGCGCCGCCGATGCGGAACCGGAGCTTGGCCGCCGAATTGCCTTCGGATACGCTTCAACCGGTCCGGGACTCAACCGCAGCCCCTCGCGGAACGCGCCCAGGCCCTGGAGAACGGAAGAGATGGTTGCGAGCCCCCTTCGCGCGTACCTGTTCGGTGCCCTGCTGGGGCTCGTCCCGCTCTCGGCCCAGGCCGTGGTCGAGGGTCGCACCTCCCGCGATCCGGGGGGCCTACGCGCCTCGGTGGTTCGGATCGAGAGCACGCAGGGCGAGATCTGCTCGGGCACCCTGATCACGCAGGACATCGTGCTCACCGCGGCTCACTGCGTGATGCACAAGGCCGGCTACAACGTGGTCGTGGTCGATCCGAATTTCCGCCAGCGCCGCCTGCGGGCCGTCGCGGTCTCGATGCATCCCGAATTCGTCCCCGGCACGACGCCTGAGGAGCAGCCGGGCATCGACCTCGCCCTGATCAAGCTGGAACAGCCGGTCGGACTCGGCTTCCGCCCGCTCGACCCCCGCGGCGGTTCGATCACCACCGGCGACAATGTGGACATCGCTGGCTTCGGCGTGCTCGCCGAGAACCGCCGCAACACCGCGCGGACGCTGCGCACCGCACATCTCGTCTCGATCGGCTCGCTGCAGGTCGCCAACCGCGTCACTGTCGTCACGGATGCGCGGCGCATGGCCGAGACCGCGGGTGCCGGCGCGTGCCTCGGCGATTCCGGCGGCCCGATCCTGCGCGGCGGCCAGATGGTCGGCGTGGTGAGTTGGTCGAGCGGCGCCATGCGCCAGGACCGGCGCGCACGCACCGCCTGCGGTGGCTTCACCGCCGTGACGCCCACCGGCGAGCACGCGAGCTGGATTTCCTCGCGCGCCGCCGAGATGGAGGCGATGAGCCCCGACATGGCAGCGGCGCAGACCGGGCGCACCGAGTGGATGGCCCGGCCTGCCCGGCGGCGGATGTATTGAGAGCAGCTCAGGCGAACCGAAGCAGCTTGATCGCGTCGAAGTCCTGCACCCCGCCGCCGACGCGCTTGGTGGTGTAGAACAGCACGTAGGGCTTGGCGGAGTACGGGTCGCGCAGGGTTCTTAAGCCGACGCGATCCACGACGAGGTAGCCGCGCTTGAAATCGCCGAAGGCGATGGAGTGGCTGCCCGCCGACAGGTCGGGCATTGCCTCGGCCTCGACGAGCGGGAAGCCCATCAGGGTCGCGGCGCGATCGGCGGCCAGCGGCGGCTGCCAGAGGTAGTTGCCGTCCGCATCTTTGAACTTGTGGATCGCGCTCTGCACCCGCCGGTTCATCACGAAGCTCGCGCCCTGGCGATAGCCGGCACGCAGCGCGTAGATCAGATCGAACAGAACGTCGGTCGGGTTGCTTGCAGGGAAGGCACCCTCCGCACCGGTCGCGACGAAGCCGAGCTTGCCCGAGCCCCAGCTCGCATTGGCCACCGTATCGTAGCTGAGAAAGCCCTTCGGTCGGTCGACGCCGTTGCCGGTGACGAAGGCGACGCTCTCCTGCTCGGCGAAGGCCGTCTCGACTTCCTCCGCGAGCCACGCATCGACGTCGAGCACCGCGTCGTCGAGCAGTGTCTGCGTCGCCGCCGGCATGGCGTAGAGTTCCATCGCCGGGAAGCTGAGTTCGGACAGGTTCGGCGCGTCCGTCTGCGGCCGGGGCGCCGTCTCGGCGACCCAGCCCGCGGCGGGACCGTTGACCGACACCGCCCGCTTGTACTGCCCGCCAGAGACGATTCGCACGGTGGCGATGGCGCGGATCGGCGAGATCTCGGCCAAGCGCCGCAACACCTCACGCTCGATCGTCGACGGCACGAGATAGCCGCCATCCGGCCCGGAGCCAGCGGAGAGTGCCTTCTCCTCCAGCCGCTTGAGGCCGGCGCTCTCGCCGGCGCGGACATAGAGATCGAAGGCGGCCTTGTGCTCGGTGGCGGAGCTGTCGCGCGGGATGTCCGCTCCGCCGAGCGGAGGCCGGGCCCGGTCGAGGCTGATTCGGTCGAGGCGGTTCTTCGCCTGGTCGAGGGCGGCATCGATGCGGGCGAGCTTCTTCTCGGTCACCACGTCCGCGGTGAGCCGGGTCTCGATCTCGGAGAGGCGCAGATCGTTGGCCTCCTTGAACGCCTCGAAGGCACGGGCGAACTCGTCGAGCACCGCCTCGGTGCCGAACATCGCCGCCTTGTTCTCGGAAAGGCCGGTAGGGGCCTTGGTCTCGAAACGCATGTCGGTCATGGCATCCTCGTTGGTGAAGGAAGACGGGGTCAGGCACGCGCCGCGAGCGGCGGGACAGCGAGGCGCAGGTGCGGCGGGACGAAGGGATGCCGGGCCGCGGCGCGGATCACCCGCGCATCGGGCTGAAGCGGGAAGGTCACCAGCGAGACCTCCCAGAGATCGACGGCGAGCAGGCGACGCCCGCCGCGCTCGGGCGAGGCCCGCACCACGCGAAAGCCGATGGAGAGTCCGTCGAGAGCGCCCTCCCGCATCAGCGCGTCGATCTCGCGGGCGCGCTGGACCGCGAGGTTGAGCCGGCCGGCGACGCGCAAGCCCCGGCCATCCTCCTTGAGCGAGAGCCAGGAGCCGACCGGCTCGGCCGGGTCGTGCTGCCACAGCATCCGCCCCCCCCGCGCGCCCCGCCGGGCGAGGCTCGCGGCGAAGGCGCCCGGCGCGACAATGTCGCGGCCGAGATCGGGCACGCCGAACAGGCTGGCGTAGCCGGTGAAATGGCCATCCATCGATAGACCTCGAAGAGAGGAGTGAAGAGCGGGCTCTGCCCGAATCCCGCCGGGGCCTCAGGCCCCGGACCCCGGATCTTGGGGGGAGTAGCCGACGGCCTCGCGCTTCTCCGCCACGGACAAGAAGTCCGCCCCCTGAACCCGGCGCCAGAGCGACTCGCGCTCGGTCGCCAGGGCCTCGATAGCGTCGAGATCCGGCTCCAGCCGGGCCGGGCCGAAGGCGGGCTCCAGCCAGCGGGCGAGGGAATCGGCGGTGCGGCGCACCAGCGGGATCACCGTCTGGCGGTAGAAGGCCCGGTTTGCCTCGGCGTAGTTCGCGTGGGTGTTGTCGCCGGGCAGGCCGAGCAGCAGCGGCGGCACGCCGAAGGCCAGCGCGATCTCGCGGGCGGCCGCTGCCTTCGCTTCGACGAAGTCCATCTCCTTCGGTGAGAGCGAGAGCGGGCGCCAGTCGAGTCCGCCGTCGAGCAGAAGCGGACGGCCGGCATTGGCGCTGCCCTGGTAGCTCGTCTCCAGCTCGGCCTTCAGACGGGTGAACTGCGTGTCGCTCAAGGCGGCGCCGGTCGAGGGCGCGAAGACCAGGGCACCGGACGGGCGCGCTGCATTGTCGAGGAGCGCCTTGTTCCAGGCGCCGGCCGCGTTGTGGATGTCGAGCGGCACCGCGGCCGCCTCCATCGGCGAGAGGCCGTAATGGTCGTCGAGCGGATTGAACAGCGTCAGGTGCAGGATCGGCGGCACGGGGCCGGCCTGTTCGTAGCGGATGCGCCTGCCACCGACGGCGTACTCGTAAGCCGCCGGCCAGCCGTCGGCACCGGCCACGACCTGCATCCGGTCGGGGCGCAGCGAGAACAGTTCTCGGGGTATTCCATCGATTTCAACGGCTTCGAGATAAGCGTTGCCCGAGACGAGAAGGTGTCCGTAGACGCTGTCGAGGAAGCGCATCCCGCCTTCGCGCGGATTCGGCCGAGTGAGCAACGCCAGCAACGGATGTGCATCTTCGGCGCCGGCCAGCGTCAGCGGCAGTGAGGCCGCGGCTTCGGCGACGAGCCGGACCGAGCGGTGGACCACGGCGTTGCGCTGAAAACCCTCGCGTGCCAGCGCCGCGTAGTCCCGTAACGTCCAGACTGCTCGCCCCTCGCCGTAGAGGGCGAAGGCCGCGCTCGCCTTCGTGGCAGGCACGAACCCCGCAGCCTTTGCGAGCCGCGCGATGAATCCAGGCATGGCACGCTCCTCGCCAGCAATGTTTCACGTGAAATTAACCGCGCGCGCCGTCAGAGCCGGCGGATACGCGGCTCCGACGATGGCGCGAGCATCAGATGCGTGAGCGCCCAGACCAGCGCATCGAGACGATCCGGCGAGCCTCCTCCTGGCAAACCGCCGGGACCGAAGACGCACATCTCGTCCTCCAGCGCCGGCAACGGACCGACATGGCGGACGCGTCTCTGGGCGTAGAGCAGCGAAACCGGCTCGGCCCGCAGCAGCTTGCCCCGCGTTGCCCGCACCGTCGCGACAGGCACGCTCGGATCGCTCTCGGCCAACACCGCGATGACCATCTCGCCACCCTGGTTGACCTCGGCCACCAGTACATCGGCCTCAAGGCGGTGGTACAAAGCCAGCGCCGCCCGCGCCCAGACCGCGGGTACGGCCTGTTCCAGGGTCGCATCGGCCAGCACGTAGGCGGTTCCGTCGGCCGCGAGCCCGGCCGCGACGATGCCGCAGGCGTCGGCTCCGACACGGGATGAGGCCGGCGGATCGACCGCGACGGCGATGCGCTGCAGCGGCGGCGCCTCGCGGACGCGCGCTTGCTCGATGGCGTTACGGGTCCAGAGCGCGTCCGGCCGGTCCTCGATCAATTCGCCGTCGAGTTCCTGTCGCCCGAGGCGGGTTCCGGCATAGCGGCCGACCACGTCCTCCAAAAAACTCGGCGCGAGGTTTTCCGCGTTGTCGGCGGTGCGCGAGCGCGTCACGACCGTGCGCGGATCGGCGAGCAGTCGGCGGATCAACGGCACCGGGCGCGGCGTCGTTGTAACGAGGCCGCGCGGATGGTGCCCGAGCCGCAGGCCGAACTGGATCATGTCGTAGGTGGCCTCGGCCTCGCGCCACTTGGCGACCTCGTCGGACCACACGGCGCCGAATTGCGGGCCGCGCAGAGAATCAGGTTCCTCAGCCGAGAAGGCGAGCGCCACCGCGCCGTTGCCGAACACCACCCGCCGCCGCGACGGTTGCCAGACCGGCGGCGCGCCGCCGAGCCGCGGCAGGGCGAGGAGGCCGGACGGGCCCTCGATCATCACGTCGCGCACGTCGGCGAAGGTCTCGCCGACGTGCGCGATCCGTTCGACGGGCGCCTGCGAAAAGACCGGATCGCCGTGGGCGAGGCCGCGCACCCACTCGGCACCGGTCCGGATTTTTCCGGAGCCGCGCCCGCCGATTACGGCCCAAGTCGTCCAATCTCCCGGTGGCGGAAGCTGGTCGTGCCGCGCGCGGTGAAGCCAGTCGGCCTCAAGCAGGCGCAGATGGTTCTGCGAGAGCCGGGTCAAGAACGCTGTCGTCTGGCTCCGTCGCCGCGAATGCAGCATAGCGGCGCGCGATATCCGCGCGCATCGCCACGAGATCGGCGGCGGACAGGGAGGCTCGGCCAGCCGCGGCATCCGTCCCTCCGTCCCGCGCGGCCCGGTCAGCCGCCTTCATGTCGTCGAGCAAATTCTTCAGGCCGCCGAGATCACGCAGCACCTTTCCGGAATCGAACCCGGCGGGCGGCGCCTCGATATCGAGAGCGGCATCGAAGCGCGCGATCTGCCGCTCGATATGGGCGCGCAACTGCGCCCGCAGCCGCTTGGCATCCGGCGCACGCTTACGGATTGTCTTGGGGCTTGGTCTCGAAGGGACGCTCGGCGCCGGTTCACCGCTTGGCTCGGAGGGGTCCGGCATCGCAATGTCTCCATCCACACTTCTCGAGCGTGCCCTTTACCTACACGAGGAGCGTCGCGATGTCAACCTATAAATTCCTATTAGAGCCGTCTATCAGGAATTTGGTCTCCCGATGCAAGCCCGTGCGATGCACACATCCGCATCCCAGAGAGCCCAATTATGAATTTTTACACAGAACAGGAACGCTCACCGGGCCTCATCGGTAGATCACCCAAGGAGTGCACGTCACCGCCTCCATCACACGGGAGACAGAACGATGCTCAAAGGTGGACTTCTCTGGCTGATCGGCATTCCTCTGCCGATCATTCTTCTGCTGTGGTTCTTCAACGTGTTCTAAAGCTTGGGACGTGCCGGTCGCGGGGGGCTTGAACCTCGGATCGGCCCACGCTTCGATTGAAGGAACGCGCTGCGGAGGCATCCGCCTCAGAGCGGCACACTCCGCGGCGTGTAGACGAAGGGCGGCCTTCCATCCCGCTCGATCACCCGGGTCGTCGGTGCGCCGATGATGATCATGGTCGCCATATCGGCCGGCGCGGTGCGGGCTTCGTCCAGGGTCAGCACCCGCAGCGATTCATCCGGCCGGGTCACGGCGCGGGCGAAAATGACGGGGGTCGTCGCGGGCAGGATCTCGGCGGCGAGCGCCAGCGCCCGGCCGAGCTGCCACGGCCGCATGGACGAGATCGGATTGTAGAGGGCAACGCTCAAGCCCGCCCGCAACACCGCCTCCAGCCGGGCAGTCACGACCTCCCAGGGCTTGAGGTTGTCCGAGAGCGAGATCGCGCAGAAATCGCCCCCCAGCGGCGCGCCGAGGCGGGCCGCTGCGGCCAGCATCGCGGTGATGCCGGGCTCGACCCGGATGTCGAGGTCGCGCCACGCCGTCGGGCCCTGCTCCACCGCCTCGAACAAGGCCGCGGCCATGGCGAACACGCCGGGATCGCCGCCGGACACGACGGCGACGTGCCGGCCGGACATCGCGAGTTCGAGCGCGTGGCGGGCGCGGTCGACCTCGACGCGGTTGTCGCTGGCGTGGCGGATCAGTCCCTCGCGCTCCGGCACGCGGGCGACGTAGGGGATGTAGCCGATCAGGTCCTGCGCCCGGTCGAGGGCGGCGCGGGCCGATTCGGTGAGCAGGCGCGGATCACCCGGCCCGAGGCCGATGATCGTGACGCTCCCTGACTCGCTCACGGGCGGCGGCCCTCGCCCGGCACCAGCACCATGGAGAAGTAGGGCGCGCCATCGTCCTCCTTCTCGGCCAGCGGCACGACCCGCTCGCCGGCCATGGTGCCGCGCTCGACATAGACCGCGCGGGCGAGAAAGCCGGTCTCGGCGAGCACGCTGCGCACCTTCGGCAGGTGGCGCCCAAGCTTCATGATGACGGCGGCATCCGTGCCCTTCAGCCGCTCCACCAGAGCTTCGCGCGGCAGCGTCGCCGGCAGGATGGTGAGCACGTCGTCGCCCCAGGTGATCGGTGTGCCGGCCCGCGTCCAGCAGCCGGACATGCCGGTGACGCCGGGAATCACCTCGACGGGGAACCGATCCTTCAGGCGCCGCCACAGATGCATGAACGAGCCGTAGAAGAAGGGGTCGCCCTCCGACAGGATCGCCACGTCGCGACCCGCATCGAGATGGTCGGCGAGCCGTCCCGCCGCCTCGTCGTAGAAGCCGGCCAGCGCCGCGACGTATTCCGGATGATCGGGGTGAAGCTCGGTGGTGTAGGGATAGGCCAGCGGAAACTCGCGGGTCGGATCGCATAGCACCGCGTCGGCGATGGTGCGGGCGTTGCCGCGCTTGCCCCGCTTGCAGAAGTGGACGAGCACGGGGGCGTGCTCCAGCACCCGCATCGCCTTCACGGTGAGGAAGTCCGGATCGCCCGGCCCCATGCCGACGCCGTAGAGCGTACCGGTTCTGGCCGCGACGGGGGTCTCGCCCGCGCCGTCCGTGGTCTCGACCGGGGCGTCGATGCGCACGCTCCCCTCCATCACTCGATCTCGTTTGCCAGCGCGTTGACGGCAGCCGCCGTCATGGCGCTACCGCCACGGCGGCCATGGACCACGACGAAGGGCACACGCCCATCCCGCGCCAGAGCCTCCTTGGATTCTGCCGCGCCGACGAAGCCCACGGGGATGCCGATCACCGCCGCCGGGGGCGCAACGCCCTCGTCCAGCAGTTCGAGCAGGCGGAACAGGGCGGTGGGCGCGTTGCCGACGGCGACGACGCTGCCGGGCAGCTTTTCCCGCCACAATTCCATCGCGGCGGCAGAGCGGGTGGTGCCCATCTCGGCAGCGAGGGCCGGCACGCGGGGGTCGCCGAGGGTGCAGACCACTTCGTTCCTGGCCGGCAGCCGGGCGCGGGTGACGCCGTCGGCGACCATGCGCACATCGCACAAAATCGGTGCGCCGGCCTTCAGCGCCGCTTCGCCGGCTACGGCGAAGTCTTGCGACATCTCCACGTCCTTCGGCAGATCGGTCATGCCGCAGGCATGGATCATCCGAACGACCACGCGCTCGGCCGCGCCGGACCAGCGGGCGAGATCGGATTCGGCGCGGATCATCGCGAAGGAGCGCGCGTAGATCGCGCCGCCGTCGCGGATGTAGTCGTGGCGGGCACTCATCGCACGTTATCCTGGCACGTCGTCCTGAAACACGGGGTCCAGCGCCGGAAGCCCGGCGGCTGCGGCCTTCCTTATCCGGTCCAGCGCCGCCTCGAAAGCGAGACGCGTTGCCGGCTCGGCAGAGGGGGAGCCCGCGAGCACCACGTCGTAGGCGCCCTCGCGCCCGACCAGGGTGAGGTCGGCGGGGCCCGGATGGGCGCAGCCCTTGGCGCAACCCGAGACGTGCACGGTGATCCGAGCGGAGACGTCGAGCCCGGCCAACGGGGCCAGCGCCTGCGCCAGTTGTGCGGCGTGGTCGGGCACCGGCGTGGTGCCGGAGCGGCAGGCCGGTGCGCCGGGGCAGGCGGCAACCCTGCGGCGCGGATCGCCCGGCGCCACGATGAAGCCGGCCCGCGCCAGTTCCGCCTGAAGTGCGGCGGCCCGACGGGAGGAGGCGACGAGTGCGAAGCCGCGCTCCGCACTCAACCGTACTTCCGCACCCTCGGCGAGGTGGGCCATCTGCTCCAGCCGGCTCGCGGTGCAGCGGCCGAATGGCGCCTGCACGAGGAGCGCCGAGGTCTCTCCGCTCAAGGCGGTGAGCCCCGGGGTGGCAGGGGCCGGAGCGGGTGCGAGCGGCGTCGGCTCGAACGGAAAGAAGCCCGCCACCGCCGCGATCACGGCCCGCTGGTGCGGATCGAGATCGCGCATCCGGCGTCCGCCGATCTCGGCGAAGGCCATCAGCGCAAGGCCGAGCGCTCCGGCCGCCTGACGCTCCGGCAGCAGGCCGCAGCGCAGCGGGCCGCTTTCACCGGTGAGCCCGAAGGCCACCTGCCCGGGCCCCTCGGCAAACAGAAAAAAGTCGGCCTCGACCGCGCCGAGGCCATGGGCTCCGCGACCGTCGATCGCCACCAGCGTCTTGGCCGGCAGGCGCGGCACGGCGCGGCCGGCGATCTCCACGGCACGGGCGAGCGCCGGCACGTCGATCTGCTCCGCCGGATCGAGGCCGGCGAGCGGCGCCGTCAGCGTCAGGCGCTGCGGGCCGCCATCGTCGCGGGTATCGCCGAGTCCCGCTTCCGCCAGGGCGCAGGCGAGACGCGGCGCGCTCGCCTCGCTGACGCCGCGAATCTGGAGGTTGCCGCGGGCGGTCACGTCGATATGGCCGTTGCCGTGAGCCCGCGCGCCGTCCGCCACCGCGCGCAACTGCGAAGGCGTCAGGCGCCCGAGCGGCGGGTGGATGCGGGCGAGCAGCCCGTCGCCGGTCGGCATCGGCCGGGCGAGCGAGGGGCACCAGCCGCGGCGGGCGCCCTCGGGCAGGAGGCGGCGGGGGCTCATTCGGCGGCCAGCAGGGCGTCGGCAGGAGCGGCGTTGCGCCGGCTCTGCCACAGGCCGCGGGCACGCAACGCGTCGAAGCGCTCGAGGATGGCGCGGGTCACCTCCGGATTGGCCGCCTTCAAGGCCTCGAAGGTCTCGGGGTCGGCAATCCAGGCGCCGTAGAGCCGGTCGAGATCGGCGCTCGTCACGGCGTCCGTCGCGGCGGCGAGCACGAACACCGCGTCGATCCCTTGCGCGAATTCCTGCGCGCCGCGGTAGCCGTGGCGCAGTTGCGCCGCGATCCAGCGCGGATGGCCGAGCCGGCCACGGATCAGCCGGGCGACATCCTCGCGGGCGGTGCGGGTGCGCGGCGCCTCCGGGTTCGAGACGTCGAGGCTGTAGAGGGCAGGCGTCCTTCCATTCCCGGATGCGGCGGCAAAGAAACCGCCCATGGCGTCGGCGGCCGCGTCGCCGTCCAGCAGGTCGCGCTCGGCGACATCGAAGGCGTGGACATAGGCGTCCGCTGCGGCGACGCGGGCAGCGAAATCCGCGTCCGGCGCTTCCGTGTCGCCGTAGGCATGGGTCGTAGCGGCGAGATAGGCGGTGCCGAGGTCGGTCCGGCCCTCCCAGGCGCCGTCGAGCGCGGTCTCGGCCGCGCCCGCGCCGTAGCGGCCGGGCGCCGCGCCGTAGATGCGGGCGGCGGATTCGCCTCGGCGCCGGGCGGCGGCGAGCGGATTCTCCTCGTCCTCCTCCTCGCGGGCGGCGACGGCGCGGGCGGCGCGGTCGAGCAGCGCCAGCGTCTCGGGAAACGTATCGCGAAATGCGCCGGAGACGCGGCAGGTCACATCGATACGCGGCCGGTCGAGGAGGGCCAGCGGCAGCACCTCGAAGCCGGTGACGCGGGTCGAGGCGTGGTCCCAGACCGGGCGAACGCCCATCAGTGCAAGGGCGTGTGCTACGTCCTCGCCCCCGGTGCGGAGCGTCGGCGAAGCCCAGAGATCCATGACGATGCGGGCCGGGTACTCGCCCTCGTCCTGAAGGTAGCGGCGCACCACCGCCTCCGCCGCCTTGGCTCCGAGCATCGTCGCGGCGCGGGTGGGCAGGGCGCGCGGGTCGAGGGTCGTCAGGTTGCGGCCGGTCGGCATCACGTCCAGGCGCCCGCGCGAGGGCGAACCGGCGGGGCCCGGAGCGATGAAGCGGCCGTCGAGGGCGGCGACCAGCGCGGCGCGCTCGGCCTCGGCACTCGCGCGGACCGGCTCAGGGGCATCGGCGGGGGCGCGGCCGAACACGTGCAGGCCATCGCGAAAGGGGGTCTCGCCGAGGTCGCACAGATGCGCGTCGAGTGCCGTCAGCGCGTCGGCCATCGGCGTGTCGCCATCGACGCCCGCCCCTTCGAGCAGGCCGGCCGAAGCGGCCTCGTCGAGGATCGCCGTGGCGATCAGCCCGGCCCGGCGCGGATCGAGCACGCTCGCGGCGGCGTATTCCTCGACGAGTTCGCGGAGCGCCGCCGCCTCGGGCGTCAGCCCGGCGGCCTCGACAGTGGGCGTGAGATGGCCCAGCGCGATCCCGCCGAGCCGGCGCTTCAGCGGTGCGGCCTCGCCGGGATCATCGACGATGAAGGGATAGACCACCGGCAGCGCCCCGACGGCCAGCGCCGGCCAGCAATGGGCTGAGAGCGCCACCGCCTTGCCCGGCAGCCACTCGGTGGTGCCGTGGGTGCCGAGATGGATCAGCGCGTCGAATTTTTTTCGAACGCCCAGGTAGAAGGCGAGGTAGGCGTGGGTCGGCGGCTCGTCGGGGTCGTGGTAGCCGGCCTTGCGGTCGGCGGTGCGGCCGCGGTCGGGCTGCAGGAAGAGGGTGAGATTTTCGCAGCCATCAGACTCGTGCGCGGCGCCGGTGTGCACCATCCGGAACCGGAACCCCCCATTGCGGCAGAGCGGATCGTCCTCCGGCGCGCCCCAGCGCTCCGTCAGGTCCGCCCGGCGCTCGTCCGGCAGCCGCTCGAACCAAGCCATGTAGTCGGCCAGCGATACCGAAAAGCCCGGCTCGCCGTCCGTCAGCGCCGCCATCAGCGCGCCCGCCTCCGGCAGTGCGCCCGCGGCAAACCCCGCTGCAGCGAGATCGGCAGCGATGGCGCGGGCGCTCGAAGGCGTGTCGAGGCCGACCGCGTAGCCCGCGCGACCACCGCGGGCGGGATAATCGGACAGCACCATCGCCAGCCGGCGTTTTCCGCGCGGCGTTCCTCGCAGACGGATCCAGGCGGCGGCACGCTCAGCGAGCGCGGCGATGCCGACGGGATCGGGTACAGCGCGACGCTCCGAGAAACCCTCGACCGCCTCGGCCTCCTCCTTGAAGGAGATCGGGAAGCCCGAGAGCCGTCCATCGAATTCCGGCAGCGCCACCTGCATGGCGAGGTCGGATGCGTTCATGCCGCGGCCCGAAGCGGCCCAAGCGGCGCGCGGGGCGCCGATCGTGTAAGCCTGGAGCACGGGGCAGTCGGCGGCGTCGAGCACGAAGCCGGCATCGTCACGAGCGGAGAAGGCGGTGGCCGCGAGCACGATGTCGGGCCGGCGCTGCCTGAGCGCCGCGCGCAAGACGGTGACCGCCTCCGGGTCCTTCAGGCTCGACACCGCGAGCGTGACGCAGCCGATGCCGCGCGCGGCGAGAGCGGCGGCGAGGTGCACGGCCGGTGCTGTCTCACCTGAGAGCACCGCGGAGCGATAGACCAGCAGAAGCGTCAGCGGCCCCGGCCCGGCGGCCTGCATCGCCGCCTCGATCGGGAGCGGTCCGCAGCCGGGGCACCACGCGAAGCCGCGCGGCAGCGCCTTCGGGGGCTCCGGTTCGAAGGCAGCGCCCGCCTCCATCGCGAGACAGCGCAACAGGTTCTTGAGGTTCTCCGGCCCCCCCGCGCGAAAATAGGCGTCGAGGCGGGTGCAGGTCTCCGGCGGCAGGGTCGAGAAGGTGTCGAGGCGCGGGTCCGGACGGTCATCGCCGGGCAAAACCGCGAGCTTGACGCCCTGCGCCCGTGCCGCCACCGCCGCGCGCTCGATGCCGTAGCGCCAGTAATCGAGCCCGCCGAGGCAGCGGATCACGCAGACCTTGGCGCGGGCGATCACCGCCTCGACGTAGAGATCGACCGACATCGGATGGCGCAGTTGCGCCAGCTTGGCGAGCCGCAGGGAGGGCAGGCCGGGCTCGTCCGCATGTGCCCGCGCGACGGTCGCGAGGTCGGTGTCCGTAAATGACAAGAAAACGATCTCGCCCGGCGTCTGGCCGAGATCGACCGCCGCCTCGCCCTCGTCGAGGGAGATCGTATCGAGGCGGATCAGGTGCATCGCGCGGGCGCCCTCACGACTCCAGGCGGACGCGGGCCGGCTGCGCCCGCTTGCGCCGGATGCGCCAGACCAGCCGCAGGAGCAAGAGGGCCAAAAGAACGATCGGCAGCCAGGGCAGGCTCGCGACAGTGAACCGCAGCGCGGAGGCCGCGCTCTCGCCGAGGATCGGTCCGCTGCGGGACCACACCTCCTGCACCGGAGCGAAGGCACCCGCCCGCGCCCGGCTGGTGCGGAAGGCCACGGTGACGACCTCGGTGTCGACCCGCTCGCCGAGGGTGCGGCGCGCCCCTTCCGCCTCCTCGATCTGGTTCTGGACCTGGGCCAACTCGCCCGCGATCTTGATCAGATCCTCGGCGCGGTTGTCCGGCTTCTCGGCGAGCGCGGTCAGGCGGGTGCGATAGTCGTTGAGCTGTGCGAGACGCCGGCCGGTATCAGCGATGGCGGCGGTGAGATCCTCGGCACGGGTCGCCTGCTCGATCAGCGCGACGTCCTCCGCCGCCTCGCCCGGCAGGGGCGCGGTGACGAAGGCGACGTAGCCGGCGACCGACGCGTGCGGAAGCCGCACCTCGATCCGCGCCTGTGGCTGGCGCGTGCCGCCGCCGTCCCGGATCGAGGCGTTGAGCAGCGTGCAGCCCGCGGACTCGTTGAGGCAGCGGTCGCGCACGGCGGTGAAGTGCGGCGCAACCCGGTCGGGCGCGAGCCCGATGGTAAGGTCGTGCCGATAGGCGAGCTTGGCCGCGCCTCCCTGACGCGCCGCGGACACGAACGGCGCGGGGGCTGCCGCCTCGGCCGCCTCTCCGTCCTGCCGCAGCTCGCGCCGGGTGTCGGAACAGCCGGCGAGGAGGGCGAGCACGGGAATGGCCGCGAGCAGAAGCCCGCGCGGCAGCCACCCTCCGGCCTCGCCTCGGCTCATCCGCGCAGAGCGGCGGCGACCGCGTCCTGATCGAACCCCTTGAGGCCGATGACGACGAGGCGCCCCTCGCGGGACTCCGAGCCCTTCCACGGGCGGTCGTAGTGGGAGGCGACGCGCCGGCCCACGCCCTGCACCACGAGGCGCATCGGCTTGCCCTTCACCTCGGCAAAGCCCTTGATGCGCAGCACGCCCTCGGTCTCGGCAGCCCGCTCCACGCGGGCGGCAAGGTCTTCCGGACTGCCGGCGACGCCGACCGGGATCGCGACCGATTCGAAGTCGTCATGGTCGTGATCCTCGCCCTCACCGTGATGCGAGGGGCGGGCGTCGAGATCGTCCTCGGCCGCCGCCGCGATGCCGAGCAGCACAAGCGGGTCGAGGCGGCCGTGCTCGGTCGCGACGATCTCGACCGCGCGCGGCAGGTGCGCCTCGATCTCGGCGCGGACCTTGTCTCGGCCCGCCTCGTCGAGCAGGTCGGATTTGTTGAGCACCACGAGGTCGGCGCAGAGGATCTGGTCCTCGAACACCTCCTCCAGCGGATTGTCGTGATCGACCGATTGGTCCGCGGCGCGCTGGTTGGCGAGCGCATCCGGGTCCTCGGCGAACATTCCGGCGGCGACCGCCGGGCCGTCCACCACCGCGACCACGCCGTCCACGGTGACCCGAGAGCGGATCGCCGGCCACTGGAAAGCCTGGACCAGGGGCTTGGGCAGGGCGAGGCCGGAGGTCTCGATCAGGATGTGTTCCGGCGGCTCGGGTCGGTCGAGAAGCTTGGTCAGCGCCGGCACGAAGTCGTCGGCGACCGTGCAGCAGATGCAGCCGTTCGGCAGTTCCACCACCGAATCCTCGTCGCACCCCTCGATGCCGCAGGCGGCGAGGAACGAGCCGTCGAAGCCGAGATCACCGAATTCGTTGACGATGATGGCGAGCCGACGCCCGCGGGCCTTCTCGACGGTGTGGCGCACAAGCGTCGTCTTGCCGGCTCCGAGGAAGCCGGTGACGATGGTGCAGGGAATTTTTTCGATGAGGCTCATGGCTCTAAGGCGTCCGGTTCGGGGCCGCCTTGAGCGGCGGGATGCGGGCGACGACGCCCTTGCGAAATGCCTCGGGCCGCTCGCGCCAGGGCACGACGCCGTCGGGGGTCTCGAGGTAGCGGCGCAGGCCCGCCAGGAGGGTGCGGGCGGAGGTCTCGGCGTCTTCCAGAGCGTCGAAGTCGCCGTAGACGTAGGTCCAGCGGTTCGGTGAGGCGACTGCGACGGTGCAGGGCCGCTTGCAGACCGAGAGGCACTCGGCGCCCTCGATCGTCAGGCCCGGCACCGGCGCGCGCCCGGCTTCCGCATGCAGCGCGGCGAGGAGCTTGGCCCCGGCGCGCGGCTCGGAGGCATCGCCTGCCGCGCGGCAGGTGGTACAGACCGACAGGATCGCGGTGTCGGGATCAGGCATTGGCACGGGTGCCCGCCTCGCGGCCGAACAGCCCCCAGGCCCAGCCATAGGCCAGCCCGATCACCGCCCAGAACACGAAGCCGATGGCGAGCGAGCGCGCGGCGAACTGCGCGGCCGCGGCCGGGGGCACCTGCGAGGAGACGGTGTCGACCGATTGCGGCGCCCCGGCAAGATGCGGCGCGACGATCAGGACGAGCCCCCCCAGGATCGTCAGCGGCACCCGTCGCACGGCGATCAGGTAGAGGCCGAGCCCGGTGGCGATCACCGTCATCAGCCACCAGGACTGGCGCAGCACGAGCGGCGCGGCGCCCATGCCGGGCAGTTCCGGCGGCAGGCCGATGGCGGGGGCGAGCGCCACCGCGAGGAAGCCGGCGATGCCGACGACGAGCCCGCTCTGCGGCGTCGGCTCGCGGCGCAGGGCCAGCATCACCGCCGCGAGCAGCAGCGCGTAGCCGACGCCGCCGACCAGGGTGGCAAGGCCGGTGAAGGCCATGCGCTGCAGGCCCGGCGCGGGCTGCCATTCCTCCGCCTTGCCGTGGTCGTGCCCCCCCTCGCCGTGCGCATGCGCGTGGGCCGGGACGATCAGGGCGGCGAACGGGGCATCGGGGGCAGCATCAAGGAAAGGTGCGAGGGCGGCATGCGCGCCCTCGCCCTCGTAGGTCTCCGCCTGGAGAATCAGCGGGGAGGTCAGCGCGAGCTGAAGGCCCGTCGCGACGACGGACGCGAGGAAGCCGGCGACGAGCGCCGCCGACAGCAACCGGGCGATCATGGAACCGCTAGAAGCCGCGCGGATCAGTGGCAGGGGAAGTTCTGCGCGTGGCGGAAATCGTGCGCCGCGTTGTGCAGCACGGTGGCCGGAGCGAAGCCCGCCACGAAGACGAGACCAAGGCCGAGGAAGGCGGCGACGAGCAGGGCGCGGGCGCCGTCGGCCGAACGGGTGGTGGCCTGGGTCTGAAGGGTCGCAGTCGTCATCGGGTCACGGGCTCCGGCCGCCCCACCGGCGGCGTTCGAGGACATAAAAATCGCCGGACGGCAGGTCTCCTGGCTCGCGGCTGGTATCGTGCCTGCCGCCTTCCCGGATCACCCGGTGGCTCGTGGCAGGAACTCACCGCTTACAGTTGCGGGGGCAGCCGCGGAATCGAGGCTTTCAAAAAACCTCTCACCGCATTCCCTTTTCACCCCGTCGCCGGGGCACCGTCACGGAGCGGTCATAGCCTGATGCGGACGGACGCACAACGTGTCCCGCACCGGCCGCAATCACCGCAGCGCCCAGAGGAAGGCCGCCACCGCCGCCAGACCGAGCCCGCTGCGGACCGCGTGCAGCCGGATCCAGCGTTGCATCAGCGGCGCCACGACCGGATCGGTACTCGATGCAGCGAGCAGGGCGCGGTTGGTCGGCATGATCGCAAGCAAAGTGTAGGGCCAGTTGGCGAGCGCGAGCGCCGACCCGAGCCCCCATCTTAGATCGCCGGTACGCGCCCAGGCGAGCAGACCGAGGGCGGTGGCGGCCAGCGCCAAGCCGCCCTGCATCCGGGTCGCGCGGCGATAGCTCGGGCGCCATTGCTGCAATTGGGAAGCCGGGTCGAGGACGAGCCGGGCCGGATGCTCCACGAAGCCGACATAGAGCGCGGCGCCGGCAAAGGCCGCCGCCGCGACGAGGGCGAGTTCACCGATCAGCATCGTGGTCTCCCGGTTGTTCGCCGCTCCGGCGTTCGCCGGCCCGCTCGCCGATGGTCCGCACGAGGGCGCGGGCCGCCTCGAGCGCCGCAGGGTCGAGATCGCGGGCGAGTGCGGCCGCCCAGGGCGCCTGCCGCGCCGCCGCCGCCGCGTAGGCATCCCGGCCGGCGGGCGTGAGGAGAACGAGGCGGGCGCGCAGGTGGTGGGGATTGTCCGCGAAGCTCACGAGGCCCGCTTTCGCCAACTCATTGACCGTCCGCTGCACGCCCTGGCGCGTCATGCCCATGTCGCGGGCGATGCGGGCGACCGGCAGCGGCTGGGCGGCGAGCGCGACGGCGCCTAGAACCTGCCAGCGGGCGCTGGTGAGGCCGAGATCGCCCACTAGCCGATCGCCGGCGGCCAGCAGCAAGCCGCTGGACCGGAAGATCTCCAGCACCAGAGCCGTCGCAGCGTCCGCAGCCTCGTGTTCCGACCGTTTCATGACAATATGCTGCCGATTTGACAGCATATTGTCAACAGGCTCGCTTTGACGCGCTGGCGGCGCGTGAGGCAAAGGGTGCAGATGCTTCAGGCCGCCCCTCGGATGACCCTGGTGCTCGGCGGTGCGCGCTCGGGCAAGAGCGCCTATGCCGAGCGGCTGATCGAGGCCTGTCCCGCCCCCTGGCTCTACATCGCCACCGCACAGGCCTGGGACGAAGAGATGCGCTCCCGCATCCACGAGCACAGGGCGCGGCGCTCGGAGTCTTGGCGGACCCTCGACGTGCCGACGGCGCTGCCGGAGGCGGTGGCCGCCGCGACGGGGCCGGTGCTGGTCGATTGCCTCACGCTCTGGCTCACCAACCTGCTGCTGGCCGAGGCCGATCTCGACGCGGCCACCGAGGCGCTGGCGCGAGCCTGCGCCGCGGCGCCGGGCCCGCTGGTGCTCGTCGCCAACGAGGTCGGCCTCGGCATCGTGCCGGACAACGCGCTGGCCCGCCGCTTCCGCGATGCGGCCGGGCGGCTGCACCAGCGGCTCGCGCGTGAGGCCGACCGCGTCGTGCTCACGGTTGCTGGCCTGCCGCTGACGGTCAAACCCTCACGCGAGAATCCTTGATGACCGAAGACGATGCGCGTCACCGCGAAAAGATGGCCAAGCGCAAGGCGGTGCAGGACGCCGAGGTCGCCTCGAAAAAAATCGAGAAGGGCCTGCTCATCGTCCATACCGGCCCGGGCAAGGGCAAGACGACGGCCGCGCTCGGCCTGGTGCTGCGCATGCTCGGGCGCGGGCACCGGGTCGGCGTGGTGCAGTTCATCAAGGGCGCCTGGGACACCGGCGAGGCGCGCGCGCTCAAAAGCTTCGGCGACCAGATCGCGTGGCACGCGCTCGGCGAAGGCTTCACCTGGGAGACGCAGGACAAGGCCCGCGACATCGCCGCCTGCCGCAACGCCTGGGAGACGGCGCGGGCGCTGATGGCGGACGCCAGCATCCGCCTGCTCGTTCTCGACGAGCTGAACATTGCCCTGCGCTACGACTACCTCGATCTCGACGCGGTGCTCGCCGACCTCGCCGCGCGGCGTCCCGACCTCCACGTCGTCGTGACCGGCCGCAACGCCAAGCCGGCGCTGATCGAGGCCGCCGACCTCGTCACCGAGATGGGCAGCGTGAAGCACCACTTCTCGGCGGGGGTGAAGGCGCAGGAGGGGATCGAGTTCTGAGCTTGCATTCGCTCGGTCAATCCCGTCGGCGTCGCGCCGCAGGATCGCTTCGCGGACGCTCGCGACGGCGGCGCTAGATCCACTCCGTCATTGCGGGGCGAAGCCGAAGCGATCCAGAAGCAGAGCCGGAGCCGGATGAAGCTTCCACATTATCCGGGTCCAGCATCTCCTCGAACGGGACGCGGCCTGGGCCGCGCCCCATCCTCCGAGAATATTCAGTACTCGATGATGTCTTCGAGCGCGTAGTGCTTGACCGTCTTGCGGTTGGCGATCAGCTCGTCGATCGTCGGCTCGCCCTTCATCGCGCGGGCGATGGCGAGCTTCGTCGCCTCGTAGTTGGTGCGGTAGAGATCCTTGCGGTCGAGGTTCTCGTCCTTGGCGCAGCGCTCATCGAGCCAGATCGTGATGATCATGCACAGCTCGTCGAGCCCGTCCTTGGGCAGAATGCCCTCGATCACGCAATCGACGATCGCATCACCCGTGGCCGCCTGAACCACGCCGCCGAGAAGCTCGGCGTACTCGGCCGTATGGATCGTGACCTTGGTGGTCATGATCGTGGAGGGGCGCACGAGCTGGTTGAGGTCGCGCACCACGAACATGCGGGTATGGCCCTGGACCTGCCCGAGCATGCCGGCGAAGGCATGGCCCACGGGGCCGCGGGTGGAGCCGATCAGCACCTCCGGCATCGCGTCGGTGAACTGCCCTTCGGCCGCGAGCACGGTCGCCTCGCCGGTGCGGAACCAGATCTCGGACATGTGGGTCATCCCTTGCGTATCGTGTGACGTCGCGCCCGGCGGGCGGTCGGCGCGCAGACATCATCCCCGGCCGCCCGCGTCAATCGTCTTCGCCGGGCATCGTCGCCGGGCAGGACGATCGCTCGTCACGCGCGCAGGCCGACGAAAGCTCCGACCGGAGCGCCCCTGGTCTGCGGGAGCAAAACCCTCCATGTCAGCTCCGCCACGGACGGAAAGGATCGATCGATGAGCGAGCCCGGCAAGGGCAGCGGAATGGGCGGTGGAATGGGCAGCGGTGCGGGCAGCGAGCGCGGATGGAGCCTGTCCGCCACGCCGGAGGGCGAGGGCGTGCGCCTGGAGCTGGGCCTGCCCGATCTCGGCGGCCGCCCCGTCACCGCGGTCATCACCCTCGACCGCGTCGAGGCGCGGGCCTTCGCCCGGGCGCTGCTCGCCGCCGCGGGCGACGCGACGGAGCGGACCTTCGTCAGTCCGCAGGAATCCTGAACAAGTGCCCTGGCCGCCGATCCCGATCAGCGCTGCGTGCGCCGTCCCGGCAGGCGGGGCACCACCGTGCCGCGCGGCTCCACCGGCGCGTCGCAGGCGTAGGCGAACTCGGTCTGCAGGTCGCTGAACACCGTCTCGCCGGTAATCCTGCAATCCTCGCGGACGGTTTCGTCGAGATAGGTGCGCGCCGCGGTGCGGAAGCGCGCGGCCCGTGTCTCGGCGGGAGGGCGGCCTGCGCCGAGCCCACCGACATCGCAGCCGGTCACCTCGCGCAGGGCGTTCGAGACCACCAGAACCCGGCGGCGCTGGCGGTTGTCGTAGATCTCGTAGGGCTCGTTGCAGCCGATCGTGACGACCTGCGGCACCTGGGAGACGTAGGTCTGCGAGATGTAGCCGAAGCCGGTACAGCCCGAGACGGAAAGGCTCGTACCCAGCGCGAGCGGGAGCGCGAGTCGCCGAACTGTCGTCGCCATCTGCCGCCTCATACGCGCGCCATTGTCCGCCCGCGAGGGGCGCGAACCGGCGCATTGAAACAGTCCAGCTTGCCCGGTCAAGCCGGCGGGCACACGATCGCCCACCAGCCCCGCGGCATCGCGGGCTGCACGGGCCCGTGACGGATCGCTTCGGAACGGGCCGCCGGGACCGCCGCGTTGCCTGACGGATGGCTTCGCGGCAAGGCGCGGCAAGGTGCGGAAGGGCGCGGAAGGGAAGGACGGGCGGCATGGTGGAGATCCGGCACGACACGGTGACGGCGAACGGCGTGCAGCTGCACGTCGCGCGGACGGGCACGGGCCGGCCGCTGGTGCTGCTGCACGGCTGGCCGGAATTCTGGCTCACCTGGGAGCCGGTCATGGTGCGGCTGGCCGACCGCTTCAGCCTGATCGCGCCGGATCTGCGCGGCTTCGGCGCCAGCGAGAAGCCGGATCCCGGCCCCTCGGACCAGGCCGGCCCCGAGGTGCACGCCGCCGACATCCTGGGCCTTCTCGACGGGCTCGGGATCGAGCGGGCGGGCCTCGTCGGTCACGATGTCGGCGCCTCTATCGGCCAAGCACTCGGGCGCACGAACCCGGACCGTCTCACCGGCCTGCTCTTCTTTGACTGCCCCTATCCCGGCATCGGTCCGCGGCTGGCGCAGCCGGAGATGCTGGCCGAGATCTGGTACCAATCCTTCCACCTCAAGCCGTTCGCGGCGGAGGTGGTCGGCGCCAGCCGCGGGAGCTGCCGCGCCTATATCGGCCACTTCCTGCGTCACTGGGCCGGCGGCAACCCGGCCGCGTTCGACGACGTGCTCGACGCCTTCACCGACAACTTCCTGGCGCACGGCAACCTTCAGGGCGGCTTCAACTGGTACCTGAGCCAGCAGGAGGCCCGGCTTGCCATGCTGCAGGGTGAATCCCCCGCCCTGCCGCCGATCCGCGTGCCGACTTGCATCCGCTGGGGCACGCAGGACCCGCTGTTTCCCTACGCCTGGACCGATCGCCTCGGCGAAACATTCTCCGATCTCGATCTCGCTCCCTTCGAGGGCGCCGGGCACTTCCCGCACCGGGAGCGGCCGGACGCGGCGGCGAAGGCGATCGCGGACTTCTTCGAGCGGATCGGGGACTAACGACGGTATCGGCGCGAAGCCTGCCATCGACGGAAAACAGGCCGAACCGGTCGTACGTTCGAGAGCCCAAGATAATCCTTCATGTTCGAACGCGGTCGGCGCGAGCGAACTCGCCGGCAGCACGCAATAAACGGATCATTATTCCGTTGACCCGGCGCGTTGGTCACGGCGACATTGATGTGCGGTCCAGCCTCGACTGCGCTCATCCGGAACAGCCTCCCGAGCGGGACTGATCTGCGGCGGGCGATCAGCGACGGCGGACTGTCCCAACCTTCCTGAACACATCCTCCCGGAGCACTCGCGGCTCCGGACGACCTCGGCTGCCCATTCCGGAGCTTGTCCCGTGCTGCGCAAACCCGCCCTCCTGCTCACGATCGCCGCTGGCATCCTCGTACCGACGGGCCTGTCGGCCGCGCCGGACCCCGCGGCCAAGCCGCTCAAGGACGGCGCGACCAGGGAGGCCAGATCGAACACGAGCCAGGAAAGCCCCCTCGTCTCGACCGAGTGGCTGGAGAAGAACCTCGATGCCAGGAACCTCCGGATCGTCGAGGTCAGCGTCGAGCCGGGCGTGTTCGAGCGCGGCCACATCCCGGGCGCCCAGAACGTCGTCTGGCACACCGATCTCGTCGAGACGGTGAGCCGCGACATCGCCGGACCGGACAAGTTCACGGCGCTGGCGCGGCGCCTCGGCATCGACGGGGACACGACGGTGGTGCTCTACGGCGACAACAACAACTGGTTCGCCGCCTGGGGCGCCTGGGTGCTCGCCCAGTACGGCCTCGTCGACAACGTCAAGCTGCTCGATGGCGGTCGCAAGAAGTGGGAGGCCGAGAAACGCCCCCTCGACACGCGCAATGCCGAGGTCGCGCCCTCGACCTTCACGGCGCAGGCGCCCTCGCCGAAGCTACGGGCGCGCTTCGCCGACGTGCTGGCAGTCGCCAAGCGGGAGCGCGACGAGCAGATCCTCGACATCCGCTCGCCCGACGAGTTCAGCGGCAAGGTCATCGCCCCGGCCGGCATTCAGGAGTTGGCGATCCGCGCGGGCCACATCCCCGGCTCGGTCAACATTCCCTGGTCCAAGGCGGTGAACCCGGACGGCACCCTGAAGTCCAAGGAGGAGCTGAAGGCCCTCTACGCGGCGGCCGGCATCGACGGATCGAAGCCGATCATCACCTCCTGCCGCATCGGCGAGCGCTCGAGCCATTCCTGGTTCGTCCTCAGCCGGATCCTCGGCTACGACGCGCGCAACTACGACGGCTCCTGGACCGAGTACGGCAACGCCGTCGGCGTGCCGGTGGTCAACCTCGCCGGCACCGTCTGGGGCGGCAAGTGAGAGCCGCGCCTTCGGGAGAGGCGCTGCCTCTCCCAACGCGAAGCGTGAGCGCGCCCGGAGCCGGGCGCGCTCTTCCCGTTCGAGCAACCCTCGCCGCGGCGATCGCCGTCGGGCTGGCCGCGGCGGCTTGGCGCCTCTCGGGCGAGCCGGGCGGTGCGCGGTTCGCCCTGTCGCTCGTCTTCGGCGCGCTGTTCGGCTTCGTGCTCCAGCGCAGCCGATTCTGCTTCTACTGCCAGTGGCGCGATTATCTGGTCGGGAGCGACCCGCGGGGGATGCTCGGCATCCTGGCGGCCCTCGCGGCCGGCGTGGCGGGCTACGCCGTGGTGCTCGGCGCCTGGATGCCGGACCCGTCGGGCACCCGCCTGCCGCCGGACGCGCATATCGGCCCCGTCGGGCCGGTTCTGATCCTGGCCGGGCTCAGTTTCGGCGCCGGCATGGCGATCTCCGGCTCCTGCATCAGCGCCCATCTCTACCGCCTCGGTGAGGGCTCGCCGACAGCGCCCTTCGCGCTTCTCGGCACCGGGCTCGGCTTCGTTCTCGGCTTCGTGAGCTGGAACCCGCTCTACCTCGCCAGCCTCTCCGAGGCGCCCGTGCTGTGGCTGCCGCGCCATCTCGGCTACGGGCTGAGCCTCGCGCTCTCGCTGGCCCTGCTCGCCGCCCTGGCCTGGCCGCTCCTGCGCCGTCTGCCCGCACCGGAGGCGCCGACCCGGGTCGATCCGCTCCGGGCCGTGTTCGTGCTGCGCTGGCCGGTCTGGCTCGGGGGCCTCGCGGTCGGGGCACTCGGAACGCTGGCCTATCTGCGGGTCGGCCCGCTCGGCGTCACCGCGGAGATCGGCGGCCGCGCCCGGCAGGCGGCGGGGGCGCTCGGCCTGCTGCCGGATCGCCTGGAAGGGCTCGACACCTTCCGCGGCTGCGCCACGGCCGTGCGCGATGCTCTTCTGACGCCGAACGGCCTGTTCATCGGCGGCCTCGTGCTCGCCGCCTTCGCTGCGGCTCTCATCGCCGACCAGTTCCGGCCCGCCCTGCCGACGCGGGGACAAGTCGTGCGCGGCCTGACCGGCGGCGTGCTGCTCGGCTGGGGCGCCATGACGGGGCTCGGCTGCAGCGTCGGCACGCTGCTCTCCGGCATCATGGCCGGCGCCGTCTCAGGTTGGGTGTTCGGTTTCGCGATGTTCGCCGGAGCGGCAGCGATGCTGTGGTTCGGGCGGCGAACGGGGCTTCTCGCCTGACGCCGATCGCGCGAGCCCTACCCCCGCGAAATCATCTCGCGGATGCGCAGGCCCAGCGTCTCGACCACGAACGGCTTGGTCAGCACCGCCATGCCGGGTTCGAGGTGGCCGTTGCCGACCGCCGCGTTCTCGGCATAGCCGGTGATGAACAACACCTTGAGATCGGGGCGCGAGACGCGGGCGGCATCGGCCATCTGGCGGCCGTTCATGCCGCCGGGCAGGCCGACATCGGAGATGAGCAGGTCGATGCGTACGTCCGATTGCAGCACCTTCAGGCCGCTGGCGCTGTCGGCGGCCTCGATCGCGGTGTAGCCGAGATCCTCCAGCACTTCCGTGACCAGCATCCGCACCGTCGGCTCGTCATCGACCACGAGCACCGTCTCGCCCTGCTCAGCCCGGGGCGCGTCCACCAGGGGTCCGAGCGGTTCGGATTCCTCCGCCTCGCCGTCGAAGCGGGGCAGGTAGATGCAGACCGTCGTGCCCTGACCGAGTTCGGAGTCGATCCGCACATGTCCGCCCGACTGCTTGGCGAAGCCGTAGATCATCGACAGCCCGAGCCCGGTGCCCTGGCCGGTGGGTTTGGTCGTGAAGAACGGGTCGAAGGCCTTGGCCCGCACCTCCGGGGTCATGCCGGTGCCGGTGTCGGTCACGCACAGCGATAGATACTGGCCCGACGGCATGTCGTGCTGGCGCGCGGCTTGCGCATCGAGCCACTTGTTGGCGGTCTCGATGGTGATGCGGCCACCGTCCGGCATGGCGTCGCGGGCGTTGATGCAGAGGTTCAGCAGCGCGTTCTCGAGTTGCGGCGGGTCCACCAGCGAGGGCCAGAGCCCAGCGGCGCCGACCACGTCGATGGTGATGGTGGGCCCCACCGTGCGGCGGATCAGTTCCTCCATGCCGGCGACCAGCCGGTTCACGCCGGTGGGCTTGGGGTCGAGCGTCTGGCGGCGGGAGAAGGCGAGCAGGCGGTGGGTCAGCGCGGCCGCCCGCCTGGTCGCCCCCTGCGCCGCGCTCATGTAGCGGTCGACGTCCTTGAGCCGACCCTGGCTGATGCGGGTCTGCATCAGCTCCAGGCTGCCCGAGATGCCGGCGAGCAGGTTGTTGAAGTCGTGGGCGAGGCCGCCGGTGAGCTGGCCCACCGCCTCCATCTTCTGGCTCTGGCGCAGGGCCTCCCCGGCCTCGGCCAGAGCCCGCCCCTGCTCCTTGATCGCGGTCACGTCGCGCACCGAGGCGTAGATGAGGCCCTGGCGCGGCACGGTGTTCCAAGAGAACCAGCGATAGCCGCCGTCCCGGGCGCGATAGCGGTTCTCGAAGCCGAGCTGCATCTCGCCCCGGGCGAGGGCGGCGGCGGCGGCGAGGGTCAGCTCCCGGTCCTCGGGATGGACGAAGTCGAGGAAGGGGACGGCCTTCAACTCGGCCTCGCTCCAGCCCAGGGTCGCGCTCCAGGCCGGGTTGAGACTGACGAAGCGCCCGTCGAGATCGGCCACGGCCAGAAGGTCGCTCGAGGCCTGCCAGATCTGGTCGCGCTCGGCGGTGCGCGCGGCGACCTGCTCCTCCAGTGTCTCGTTGAGCCGGCGCAGGAGCACGATGGCCCGGTCGCGCTCCTCCGCCAAGGCGCGGCGCTCCTCCACGTCGATGAGGACGCCGGGGAAGCTCAGCGGCGTCCCGTCGGGGGCGTGATCGACCCGGCCATTGGCCTCGATCCAGTAGTAGCGGCCGTCCGCCCGCCGCACCCGATACTGATGGGCGTAGGCGCCGCCGCGGGCGATGGCCTCCCCGATCGCCTCCGCCAGCCCCGCCTTGTCGTCGGGATGGACCGTCTCGACCACCTGGGCGAGGCTCAAGCCCTCGCGGCCGAGCGCCGGATCGAGGCCGAAGGCGCGAGCGAAGGCCTCGTCCACGGTGAAGCGGTCGGTGGTCAGGTCCCAGAGCCAGGTGCCGACGATGGCGCCGGCCGAGAGCGCGAGCTGGACCCGCTCGGCGTTGACGCGGGCCAGCGCCTCGCTCTCCCGCAGCCGCCGCTCGACCTCGATCCGCTCGGTCACGTCGAGTTCGGCCACCACGCCGCCGACGATGGCGCCCGCGCGATCCCGGATCGGCGCGGCGTTGTTGAGGAACAGCCGCCGTCCGCGGCGATCGAAGCGCTCGATCTCCACGAGCTCGCCACGCACCGTCTCGCCGTGCAGCAGGGCGCGGGCCATGGCCCATTCCTCGGCGCGCAGGCGCTCGCCCGTCTCCGGCCAGTAACCGACCCAATCGCCGTAGCCTTCCCAGCTCGCGGTTTCCGGCGGCATGCCCCAGATCTCGCGGTTGGCGGGATTGTCGCGCACGATCCGCCCGTCCGCATCGGCGATGATCACGCCGACCGGCAGCCCCTCCAGGGTCGCCGTCAAGAAGGCCTCGCTTCGGCGGAGGGCCGCCTCGCCCTCCCGCTGGAGGGCTTCGGTGCGGACGCGCTTGGTCGTCTCATTGGTGAAGATGAACAGGCCGGCGATGCGGCCCTCCCCGTCGAGCACCCGCGAGTAAGAGAAGCTCCACCACGTCAGCGCCTCGCCCCTGTCGGTGGCGAGCGTCCAGGGCAGGTCCTCGAAGCGCCGGCTCTTTCCGGCAAAGGCGTCGTCGATGATCGGCTTGGCCTGGTCCCAGGCATCGGCCCAGACCCGGTCGAAGCGCTCGCCCATCGCCCAGGAGAGGCGGGGGCCGAGCAGCGGGAAGTAGGTGTCGTTGAAGAAGAAGTGCAGATCCGGACCCCAGGCCAGGATCATGCTCTCGGGCGAGTTCAGGATGAGGCTCAGCGCCGTGCGCAGCGACTCGGACCAGGTCTGTGGGGGGCCGAGGGGATGATCCGTCCAATCGCGCTCGGCGATCATGCGGGCGGCCTCGCCGCCGCCAGCCAGGAACGGGAGGGATTCGGTCATGCCCGACCGGCTTTACACAGGTAAAGCTTGGTCGGACAGAGCCATCTCAGATCATGCCGCGCGCCCGCGCCGCCCTTCCACCAGCCACATCGCCAGCAAAGCCGCGGCGAGCGCCGCCAGGGCCCACAGGCCGATGCCGAGGGGATAGACCTCGACGCCGCGCACGGTGGCGCTGTCGCTCGGGCGGAAGCCGATCCAGTCGGCGCCGCCTAAGCGCCCACCGCGGGTGATCTGGAGACGGGGCACCTCGATGCCGCCGCCCGCCGCTACCCGGCGTACCGTTCCGCCGGAGCCCTCGGCCACCGCCTTCAGCCGCTCGGTGTCGCTGAACACGTCGGCGAGCTCGCGCGGATTGGCCGGGCCGACGCTGACGAAGGCGGCGAGGTTGCCCGAACGGATGGTGTGGAGGCCGAGCTGCTCGGCCTCGAAGGTTGCGGTGAACAGGCCGGTCTCCGCCTTCGTCAGGTCGAGGCTTCGCTCCTTGCCGGTCGGACCCGTGATCGTCACGGGACCGGCCTCCTCGGACATGGTCTGGCGCTCGACGCGGACCTCGCGACCGCGGCCGGTGGTCTGAGCGCGCAGAGCCTCCTCTTCGAGCGCCGGCTCCTTCATCAGCCAGTGGGCGAGGCGGCGCAGCAGGTCGAGATAGGGGCCGCCCTGCTGGTAGCCGCGGGCCCAGAGCCAAGCCTGGTCCGACAGCATCAGGGCAACGCGGCCCTTGTCCTCGCGCGACAGCGCCAGCAACGGCAGGCCGTTGGCACCCGACAGGATCGGCTGCACGCCCGGCCGTGTCTGCGCCGAGATGATGCGCAGCCAGTCGCCCCAGGCCGGCGGGTTCGCCTCCGAACCCGGCAGCGCCCTGGTGACGGGGTGGCGGTGTCCGGTCTCGGTGAGATTGGCCTTGAAGGGCTGCTCGACCACCTTCGCCGAGGGATCGCCGGGAAGGATCGTCGCGAGCCGGGTGCGGGCGAGGCTGGCGGGACCGGCGAATTCCGGCCCGGCGGCGATGAGGAGAGCGCCGCCCTCGCGGACGTAGCGGACGATGTTGTCGAAATAGGCCTGCGGCAGCACGCTCTGGTTGGCGTAGCGGTCGAAGATAATGAGGTCGAAATCCTTGATCTTCTGGACGAACAGCTCGCGGGTGGGGAAGGCGATCAGCGAGAGTTCCGAGATCGGGGTGCCGTCCTGCTTCTCCGGCGGCCTGAGAATCGTGAAGTGGACGAGATCGACGGAGGCATCCGACTTCAGCAGGTTGCGCCAGGTGCGCTCGCCCTGGTGCGGCTCGCCGGAGACGAGCAGCACCCTGAGTTTTTCGCGAATGCCTTCGATCGGCAGGACGGCTCGGTTGTTCACCGTGGTGAGTTCACCCGGGAGCGGCTCGACCTCGATCTCGACCACGTTCGGGCCGCCGTGCTCGATATGCATGGTGAGCGAGAACGGCACGCCGGTCGCGATGCTCTGCCGGTCGATCTCCTCGCCGTCGCGGCGCACGGTGACGATCGCCGTACCGGTGCCGCCGCGCTCCATCACCTCACCGCGCAGGGTCACATCCTTGCCGACGATGCCGAAGCGAGGGGCCTCCAGCATCTTGATCTGGCGGTCGCGCTCGTCCGGCCGACCGGTGACGAGGACGTGCAGCGGTGCCTTGAGCCCGAGGATGTCGAGCGAGGCGGGGATATCGTGCACCACGCCGTCGGTGAGCATCACCACGCCGGCAATCCGCTCCGGCGGCACGTCGGCCAGCGCCTGGGTCAGCGCGGTGAACAGCTTGGTGCCGTCGTCGCCCTCAGCGCCCTGCCCGTCGCCGACCTCGATGAAGCGCGGCTCGATGTTCGTGAGCGCGCCGAAGCGGCGCTCCAGCTCGGCCTTGACCGCATCGGTCATGGCCGGACGATCGCCCAGCGTCTGCGAGCCGGAGCGGTCGACGATGATGGCTGCCACGTCCTTCACCGGGTCGCGGTCCTCGCGCACCAGGGATGGGTTGGCGAGCGCGAGGACGACGAGGCCGAGGGCCACCGCCCGCAGCAGCGCCGTGCGCCCGCGGGCGAGCACCGCGACGACGGCGAGGATCGCGGCGAGCACGCCAAAGGCGGCGAGTACCGGCCACGGGACGAGGGGCGTGAAGCTGAGGCTCAGCATGGGGCGGGGCCTTCAGAAGGAACCACGAAAACCCCTCCCCGCTCTGCGGGCGAGGGTGGCCCTCGCGTGAGCGAGGGTTGGGAGTGGGGAGCGCCATTTCCGCAAGCGTCGCCCCCTCTCACGCCTGCTCCGCGGGCACCCTCCCCCGCCGGGGGGGAAGGGTTCGATACTCGGCGTGGTCGCGCGGTAAAAATCACTGTCCCAACCGCTCCAGCAGGGCCGGCACGTGGACCTGATCGGCCTTGTAGTTTCCGGTCAGCGTGTAGATCACGATGTTGATGCCGCCGCGGAATGCCATCTCGCGCTGGCGCTGGTCGCCGCCGGTGACGGGGTAGAGCGGCTCGCCGTTGCGGCCGACCGCCCAGGCGGCGGCCAGATCGTTGCCGGTGATGATGATCGGCGTGACGCCGTCGCCCGCCCGGGCCGGGCGGCGCTCGCCGCCCTCGCCTGCCGGTGGGATCGTCTCGACCCAGGTCTGACCGGTGCCATAACGGCCGGGAAAGGAATCGACGAGGTAGAACGCCTTGGTCAGCACGTGGTCCTGGGGCACGGGCTCGAGTTCCGGCACTTCGAGGGTGCCAAGCATCTTACGAAGATAAGCCGTCTCCGGGGTCGGCGGGCCGTTCGCGCGGGCGGTCTGGGCGTCGCGGGTGTCGAAGATCACCGTGCCGCCGTTCCTCATGAAGGCATCGATCTTACGGATCGCCGCTTCGCTCGGCTGCGGACGCCCGGCCACGATCGGCCAGTAGATCAGAGGGTAGAAGGCGAGTTCGTCCTTCTCCAGGTTCAGGCCCGCGGGCTCGCCCGGCTCCAGGGCGGTGCGGGCAGCCAGCATCTGGCTCAGGCCCGAAAGGCCGGCCTGGCTCGCGGCGTCCGTCGCGGCATCACCCGTGACGACGAAGGCGAGGCGGGTGGCGAGCGCCGATTCGATGCCGTTGGGCCGGCTGCCCGGCGCCCCCTCGGCCCTTGCCGGGGGCGGCGCGAGGAGGGCGAGGCCGAGCAGCACCGGCAGGAGGAGAGCGGCGGTTGCCGCTCGCCCGCGCACGAGACGGCCGGAATGACGAAAAAAGCCGCCGAGCCAGAGGCCAGCCAGGGTGTCGAGGGCGAGCAGCGCCAGCGCGAGGCTGAACAGGAGCGCGCGCAGATCCAGCGTCTCGGCACCGGCGAGTGAGCCCATCCGGGCGCCCTTCAGAGCGGAGAGATCGAGGGATTCGAGCCGATCGCCCGGCACCAGCGCGTTGACGGCGATGCCACCCTCCGCCGTGCCGTAGAAGCCCGGCGGGTGCTCGGGGCCGGCGTGGTCGGCGAAGTCGGCCGGCACGGCGGTGGCGCTGGCGGGCGGCGAGCCGAGCGCGCCGAAGCCGTCGAGGGTCAGGCGCGGAGCCAGCAGCGCGGCTTTCGCCTGCCGGCCGTCGCCCTCGCCGAGCTTGGCCGAGGGGCCGGCGAGCCCGACGACCCGGCGCAGCATGTCCACGAACAGCCCCGACAGCGGCAGGTTCGACCATGTGGTGTCGGCGGTCACATGAAACAGCACGATGAGCCCCTGCCCCCGCTTCTCGGCCGTGACGATCGGCGTGCCGTCCTGGAGCGCTGCCCAGGTCTTGCCCGGCAGATCGCCGTCGGGTTCGGCGAGGATCTGGCGGCGCACGCCGATATCGGCGGGCGGATTCAGGCCGGCGAAGGGGCTCTCGGGCGCGAAGGCCGCGAGGGTCTTCGGCCGGTCCCAGGAGAGGGTGCCGCCGAGCGAGCGTCCACCCCGGCGCAGGCGCACCGGCACGAGCGGATCGTTGCCGGCGGCGAGCCGGGGCCCGGCGAAGCGCAACAGCAGGCCACCCTCGTCCACGAATTGTTCGACACGCGCGAGCGTGCGGTCGTCGAGCGCGCCGACATCGGCGAGCGCCAGCACCGAGACCTGATTGTCGAGCATCTGGCCGATGGATTCGGCCGTGCCCTGGCCGGGGCGGGGCTGCTGCACGTCGGCGAAGGGGGTGAGCGCCTTGGCGAGGTAGTAGGTCGGCGCGAGCAGCGGCTGGGCCTGATCGAGCGTGCCGCCGAAGACGAGTCCGACCCGGCGGCGCTTGCCGCGCTCGTCCATCAGCACCACGGCGCCGGCCGAGCGCTCGCCCTCGATCTCGAGGCGGGCGATGGCGTTGCGCAGTTCCACCGGCAGGTCGAAGCTGACGCTCGTCTCGCGTGCCTCCGGCTCCAGGGTGAAGCGGCTCTCGGCCAGCGGCAGACCCTTCTGGTCGAGCGCCCGCACCAGCCCGGCATCGCGGCCATTCGCTTCAGCCCGCAGCACCTGCGCCGAGAGCTTGTCACCGGGCTGCACCGGCGAGCCTTCGAGCGCCAGCGCTGGGGACCGCTCGGCCTTCAGCACGGTCACCGCACTGCCGTGGCGGCTCGCCAGCTCGCCGAGCACTGTCGCGAAATCGCCTTTTCCCGTGCCGCGGACGCCGTCGCTGATCCAGACGATCGAGGCGCCGGGCATCCGCTCCAGGAAGGTGCCGATCGAGGCCAGATGCGCGTCGCGGTCGCCGAGATGCGGGCGCGGCTGGATCGCCCGCAGGCGCTCCAGGGCGGCGGCCGGGGACCGCGCCTCGAAAGGCGCAGGTGCCTCGGCGCTGGCGACCAGCGCCACCGGGCGCCCGTCGCGGGCGGCGGCCTCGACCTCGTCGGTGGCCGCGCGCAGGCGGTCGCGCCAATCATGGGCGGCGACGAAGCCGTTATCGAGGATGAGGAGCAGCGGGTTGCGCCCCGCGGCGGCGCCGATCCCGCCGGGATTCCATACGGGCCCAGCCACCGCGAGGATCAGGCAGGCGGCGGCGAGAATGCGGAGAAGCAGCAGCCAGGGCGGCGTGCGGGCCGGGGTCTCGCGCTTCGGCAGCAGGTCGGCGACCAGCGCCAGCGGTGGGAAGTGGATGCGGCGCGGGCGCGGCGGCGTGACCCTCAGCAGCACCCACAGAGCCGGCAGCGCGACGAGCGCGGCGAGCGCGAGGGGAGCGGCGAAGGTGAGCGGAACTCCGAACAATGCGGTTCGCCTTTCAGCCGAGCCCGCGCGCGGCGGCGACGAGGGTGAGGAGCCGCAGGGCCGCCTCGCTCGCCGGCCGGTCGGTGCGGTGGATCGTCAGCGTCCAGCCCCGCTGCCGGGCGATCTCGGACAGGCCGTCGCGGTGCGCGGCGATGCGCGTGCGATAGGCCTCGCCCCAGGCGCCCGCCTCGCCGATATCGAGGCTCAGGCCCGCTTCCGGATCGTGCAGTACGGCCTGACCCGTGAAGGGGAAGGTCTCCTCCACCGGATCGGCCACCAGCACGAGGTGCCCGCGGTTGCCGTGGACGGAATTGGCCTGCACCGCCTCCCGCACCCGGTCGAGGGGGTTTAGGAAATCGCTCACCAGCACCACTTCGTCGAAGCGGCCCGGGCTCGAAGGCGGCGGTAGGTCCTGGGTCAGCCCGGCCCGGTCGTTGACCAGCGCCTGGGCCAGAGTCTCGACGATGCCGCGCGAGGCGCTGGCGCGGGTGAGCCCGAGCAGGCCGACGCGCTCGCCGCCCTCGACAAAGGTGTCGGCCAGCGCCAGCCCCAGCACCAGCGCACGCTCGACCTTGGAGGTCTGGGCCAGTTCCGAGGCGAAGCCCATGGAGGCGGAGCGATCGATCCAGATCCAGATGTTGTGGGCCGCCTCCCACTCGCGCTCGCGCACGTAGAGCCGGTCGTCGCGGGCCGAGCGGCGCCAATCGATGCGCGCCGCCGCCTCGCCGGTGACGAAGGGGCGGAATTGCCAGAAGCTCTCGCCCGGCCCGGCGCGACGCCGCCCGTGCAGGCCGTGCGCCAGGGTGCCGGAGACGCGCCGCGATTCCAGCACGAGGCGCGGCATCACCTCGGCGAGCGCCAGCGCGCCGCCGGTCTCGGGTCCGCCGGGGCGGCGGCTCTCGGCCTCGACGAGCCGGGTGGAGGCCATCCGCAGCGGGCTCAGAGCTTGGCGGCGAGCTGGCCGATCAGGCCGGTCACCGTCTCGCCGTCGGCCCGCGCGGCGAAGGTCACCGCCATGCGGTGCTTGAGCACCGGTTCGGCCAGCGCCTTCACGTCCGCGACGGAGGGCGCGACGCGGCCCTCGATCAGCGCGCGGGCGCGCACCGCCAGCGTCAGCGCCTGGCTCGCGCGGGGGCCCGGCCCCCACAGCAGCTTTTTGGCAATGGCCGGGTCGCCACCTTCCGGTCTCGCCGAGCGCACGAGGTCGAGGATCGCATCGACCACCGCATCGCCCACCGGCAGGCGCCGCACCAGGCGCTGCGCCGTGAGCAATTGCTCGGTGTTCATCACGGTCCTGGCCCGCGCATCCTCGACACCGGTGGTCTCGATCAGGATGCGGCGCTCGGCGGCGCGGTCCGGGTAGCCGACATCGATTTCCAGGAGGAAGCGGTCGAGCTGCGCCTCGGGCAGCGGATAGGTGCCCTCCTGCTCGATCGGGTTCTGCGTCGCCAGAACGTGGAAGGGGCGCGGCAGGTCGTGGCGCTCACCCGCCACCGAGACGAAGTGCTCCTGCATCGCCTGGAGCAGGGCCGATTGCGTGCGCGGGCTGGCGCGGTTGATCTCGTCGGCCATCAGGAGCTGGGTGAAGACCGGCCCCTTGACGAAGCGGAAGGAGCGGCGGCGCTCGGCATCCTCGTCCAGGATCTCGGTGCCGAGGATGTCGGAGGGCATCAGGTCCGGCGTGAACTGCACGCGGCGGGCATCCAGCCCGAGAACCGTGCCCAGCGTCTCCACCAGCTTGGTCTTGGCCAGACCCGGCAGGCCGACCAGGAGGCCGTGACCACCGGCCAGGATCGTGACCAGCGCCAGATCGACGATCGCCTCCTGACCGAAGATGACCCCGTGGATCGCCTCCCGCGCCTCATGAATCGCGGCGAGGCAGGTCTCGGCGGTGGCGACGATTCCGTCGTCGAGGCTCGTAGTGCTGGCCGGTCCGGCGCCCTGTGCCATGAAGTGAACCTTGCGATGACCGGGCTCGGATGCCCGGAAAGTGCTTGAGTCTGGCGCCGAACGCGGGCCGAACGCAAGCGCGGCGCTGCCGCGCGGCAGAACGGCACTATATGGGCGCTCCAGGCGCGAAGGGCAGGACGCCCGCGACATCGTGCATCGTGGCGGGGTTCAGGGCCCAGCAGCTCGGGGAGGCGAGACCGGATGACGGACGAGGAGCGCACGGCCTTTCCCGACGGCTGGGAGGCCTTCACCGATCCGGGCTTCATCGCCCATGTCGGGCCGGTCTATCACCGGACGGTCGAGGGCACGAAAGCGTTCGCCTTCCGCACGGACGAGCGGCACGGCAATCTCGTCGGCATCGTCCATGGCGGCATGCTGCTGACCTTCGCCGATCGGGCGCTCAGCATCGTCGTGCGCGACGCCTGCGACGGAGCCCGTGCCGTGACCGTCGAGATGTCGAGCCAGTTCGTCGGCGCGGCGCAGATCGGCGACCTGATCGAGACCGTGCCGGAGATCGTGCGGAAGACCTCGTCCCTCGTCTTCGTGCGCGGGACGCTGACCAGCGGCGGCCGGCCGCTGGCGGCGGTGACGGGAATCTGGAAGGTTCTGCGGGAGAAGCCCGGCGACAAGTCATGACCCAGAGCACATCCGACGATCCGGCGCTGGCCCGCCTCAGTGCCGCCCTCGGCGAGATCGGCAAACGCGGCCTGCCGCCGGTGGAGAAATGGAACCCGGAGCCTTGCGGCGCGATCGACATCCGCATCGGTGCCGACGGCACGTGGTTCCACAACGGCTCGGCGATCCGGCGGCCCAAGCTCGTCAGGCTGTTCGCCTCGATCCTGCGTAAGGAACCGGACGGCTCGACCGTGCTCGTCACCCCCGCCGAGCGGGTGCGCATCACCGTCGACGACGCGCCCTTCAACGCCGTGGAGATGGCGGTGGAGGGTGAGGGCGAGGCGCGCCGCATCGCCTTCCGCACCAACGTGGACGACCTCGTGCCGGCCGATACCGACCACCGCTTGCGCTTCGAGGACGGGGCGGAGGGTCTGAAACCCTATCTCCACGTTCGCCGCGGCCTCTGGGCCCTGGTGAGCCGCCCCCTCACCTATGACCTCGTGGAGATGGGCGAGGAGCGTGAGATCGACGGGCAGGCGTGGTTCGGCCTCTGGGCCGGCGGCCATTTCCACCGCATCGCCCCCGCGGGCGAGGCCGCATGAGGCTGGCTGAGGCAGCGACAGGGTCCTCGGAGGCGAAGTCTGCGGAGGCAAGGTCTGTGGGGGATGGACCTGCGGACGTGTACGGCCTCGACGCCTTTCTCGCGCGGGCGGAAACCCGCTTGAGCCACGTGCCGCCTGGGCCGGGCGTGCCTCTGTCGAATCCCCGCGGCGACCACGACCTTCAACCCGAGGGCTTCGCCGTCGCGCCCACCACGCCGCACCGGCCGGCTGCGGTGCTGGTGCCGGTGATCGACCGACCCGAGGGCGTGACGCTGCTGTTCACGCGGCGGGCGGCGCATCTGCGCGATCATTCGGGCCAGGTCGCTTTCCCTGGCGGCAAGGTCGATCCCGAGGACACCTCGCCGATCGATACCGCTTTGCGTGAGGCGTGGGAGGAGATCGGCCTCGAGGGCGGTGCGGTGCGCCCGCTCGGCTACCTCGATCCCTATCTGTCGGGCACCGGCTTCCTCGTGGTGCCGGTGGTCGGCCTCGTGGCGCGCGACGCCGTCTTGCGGCCGAACCCGGCGGAGGTCGATGCGGTGTTCGAGGTGCCGCTCGCCTTTCTGATGGACCCGGCGCGGCATCTCGTCCGTTCCGCGGAATGGAAGGGCCGGACGCGCTATTTCTACGCCATCCCCTTCGCGGAACACCTGATCTGGGGCGTCACGGCGGGGATCGTGCACAACCTCCAAGAACATCTCTATCCCTGAACGTCTCGACGCTTGACGGGCGCCCTACGGCCCCTCGCAGATTGCGCCACCCATGCTCCGCCTCGTCCTTCAGGAAATCCTCCTGTTCTCCCTGCCCTTCCTGGCCTTCGCAGGCTGGCTGCTGTTCGCCCGGCGCTCGCCGCTCGATCATGCGGAGTGGAAGCCGCAATGGACACGGCTGATCCTGGCCGGGCTGTTCATCGTCGTCGCCTCGCTGGTCATGGCCGGACTGACCGGTGAGCGCACCCAGGACGGCTATGAGCCGCCGCGCTATGAGAACGGACGGCTGGTGCCGGGCCATTTTCGATGAGCGCCGACACGCTTTCCCTACCCCTTCCCCCACCCCTTGCCGCGGACGGCCCCGCTCGCCTCCTGGCCCGGGAGGGTGTGCAGGCCTGCCTCGCGGCGCTCGATGCGCCCGGCGAGGAGACGCGTCTCGTGGGCGGCTGCGTTCGCGACGCGCTGCTCGGCGCAAATGTCAGCGATATCGACCTCGCCACCACCTTGCTGCCGGAGGCGGTGATGGCCCGCGCCCGCGCTGCCGGGATCAAGGCGGCGGCGACGGGGATCGAGCACGGCACGGTCACCCTCGTCGTCAGAGGCGAGCCGCATGAGGCGACGACCCTGCGCGAGGACGTGGAGACCGACGGGCGTCACGCGGTGGTGCGCTTCGGCCGCGACTTTTCGCGGGATGCCGAGCGGCGCGACTTCACCATCAATGCGCTCTCGCTCGATCCGGACGGGTGCCTGCACGACACGACCGGCGGTGTCGCCGACCTCGCCGCCGGCCGGGTGCGCTTCATCGGCGACGCCGCGACCCGCCTGCGCGAGGATGCCTTGCGGCTGCTGCGCTTCTTCCGCTTCCACGCCCGTTACGGCAGCGGCGCGCCGGATGAAGAGGGGCTCGCCGCCTCCATCGCGGCCCGCGACAGCCTGGATCGGCTCTCGCGGGAGCGGGTGCGCACCGAATTCCTGAAGCTGCTGCTTGCCCCTCGCGCCGTCGATGCGGTGGCCGCTCTGAGCGAGACCGGCCTGCTGCTGCGCATCCTCGGCGGCGTTGGCGAACTCGGGCGGTTCGCCCGCAGCGCGGCGGTCGAGCCGCAACTCGACGCCACCGCCCGTTTCGCGGCGCTCACCGTGCGCACGACCGAGGACGCGGACCGGCTGCAGGCAAGCCTTCGCCTGTCGCGGGCCGAGCACGCGCGCCTCACCGGCTACGCCGCGGCACTCGCGGTCCTTCACGGCCGGCCAACGATCGAGGCCGACGCGGTGCCGGCTCTGGTCGCCACCCACGGCGCCGGGCCGCTTCGCGAGGTGCTGATCGCCCTCGACGGCGAGCCGCGCCCGCTCGTGACGCCGGAAGCGCGCGCAAGGCTCGATCGGATGGAAGCCGCCGGAACGCGGCCGGTTTTCCCCGTGACAGGCGCCGACCTCGTTGAGCGCGGCGTGCCGCCGGGCCGGGCGGTCGGCGCGGGGTTGAGGGCGGCCCGGGAACTCTGGCTCGCCAGCGGATGCCCGGACGATGCCGAGGCGCGCGAGCGGCTGATCGTGCGGGCGCTGGACGTGGCGCGGCTGTCCCGGTCCGGTGACGATCGAGCCGGCTGAGTGTCTCTCACAAAACTCCCGCCGCGCTTTCGTCGCCAAAGCGAGAACGGTCGGTGACCGGGAGTTTTGTAAGGCACTCTGAACCGGAAACAAGAAAGGCGCCGGTCTCCCGGCGCCTTCCAAAATCCGAAACTCCGAGACGATCAGAGGCTCAGCGTGTGCCTGGCTTCCTGCATCTGAACGATCTGAGCGTTCAGAGCCTCGCGCTTGGCGTAGTCCTGGGTCGCATCGCGGGCGAGTTCCGCCGCCTCGATTTCCTTGTCGATCATGGCGGGGGTGAGTTCCTCGATCGGGGCGGCGCGCTCGGCGAGAACCGTCACGCGCGTCGGTCCGATATCGGCGAAGCCGCCCTGGACATAGATGCGCTTGCCGTTGCCGGCCGTCTCCGTGACGGTGATGACGCCGACCTTGAGGGCGGTCAGCACCGGGGCGTGACCCGGCAGCACGGTCATCTCGCCCTCGACGCCGGGAAGCTGCACCGCCTCGACCTCACCGGAATACAGCGTCCGCTCGGGGCCGACGAAATCGAACTGGAAGGTGGCCATGCGTCAGGTGTCCGCGAGAGGTTGAGCGGCGCGCGGGATCCTCTCGGTCCCGCGCGCCGGGTTGGAAGCGTTGGCCGTTCTTACGCGGCGAGCTTCTTGGCCTTCTCCTGGGCCTCCTCGATGGAGCCGACCATGTAGAAGGCGGCCTCCGGCAGGTCGTCGTACTTGCCTTCGACCAGGCCCTTGAAGCCCTTGATCGTGTCTTCCAGCGCGACGAGCTTGCCCGGCGAGCCGGTGAAGACCTCGGCGACGTGGAACGGCTGCGAGAGGAAGCGCTCGATCTTGCGGGCGCGGGCCACCGTCAGCTTGTCCTCTTCCGAGAGCTCGTCCATGCCCAGGATCGCGATGATGTCCTGGAGCGACTTGTAGCGCTGCAGGGTCTGCTGGACGCGGCGGGCCACGTCGTAATGCTCCTCACCGAGGATCGCCGGCGAGAGCATGCGCGAGGTGGAGTCGAGCGGGTCGACGGCCGGGTAGATGCCCTTCTCGGCGATCGAGCGCGAGAGCACGGTCGTGGCGTCGAGGTGGGCGAAGGAGGTGGCGGGCGCCGGATCGGTCAGGTCGTCCGCCGGCACGTAGATCGCCTGCACCGAGGTGATCGAGCCCTTGGTCGTGGTGGTGATGCGCTCCTGCAGGGCACCCATGTCGGTGGCCAGCGTCGGCTGGTAGCCCACCGCGGAGGGGATGCGGCCGAGAAGCGCCGACACCTCGGAGCCCGCCTGCGTGAAGCGGAAGATGTTGTCGACGAAGAACAGCACGTCCTGGCCCTCGTCGCGGAACTGCTCGGCGATGGTCAGGCCGGTCAGCGCCACGCGGGAGCGGGCGCCGGGCGACTCGTTCATCTGGCCGTAGACCAGCGCGCACTTGGAGCCCTCGGCCGAGCCGTTGTTCTCCTTGGGGTTCTTGTTGACGTTGGACTCGATCATCTCGTGGTAGAGATCGTTGCCCTCGCGGGTCCGCTCGCCGACGCCGGCGAACACCGAATAGCCCGAGTGGGCCTTCGCGATGTTGTTGATCAGCTCCATGATCAGCACGGTCTTGCCGACGCCCGCGCCGCCGAACAGGCCGATCTTGCCGCCCTTGGCGTAGGGGGCGAGCAGGTCCACCACCTTGATGCCGGTGACGAGGATCTGCGCCTCGGTCGACTGCTCGTCGTAGGACGGGGCCGGCTGGTGGATGGCGCGGTAGGTGTCGGCCTCGATCGGGCCGGCTTCGTCGATCGGCTCGCCGATGACGTTCATGATGCGGCCGAGCGTGTTGTGGCCGACCGGCACCCGGATCGGCGCGCCGGTGTCGGAGACCTCCTGGCCGCGTACGAGACCTTCCGAGGTGTCCATAGCGATGCAGCGGACGGTGTTCTCGCCGAGCTGCTGCGCCACTTCGAGCACGAGGCGGTTGCCCTGGTTCTTGGTCTCCAGCGCGTTCAGGATCTCCGGCAGGTAGCCGTCGAACTGCACGTCCACGACCGGACCGATGACCTGGGTGATGCGGCCCTTGGAAGCCGAGGTGGGGGAAGCGGTGTTCGCCATTGCGATGAATCCTCTATGCGGCGGTCAGAGCGCTTCCGCGCCCGAAATGATCTCGATGAGTTCCTTGGTGATCATGGCCTGACGCGTGCGGTTGTAGACCAGCGTCTGCTTCTTGATCATCTCGCCCGCGTTGCGGGTCGCGGAATCCATGGCGCTCATGCGCGCGCCCTGCTCCGAGGCGGCGTTTTCCAGAAGCGCCCGGAAGATCTGAACAGTCAGGTTCTTCGGCAGGAGCGTCTCGAGGATCGTCTCCTCGTTCGGCTCGAACTCCATCGCCGCGTCCGAGCCGGCGCCCTTGGCGGCAGCGCCGTCGGCGGCCGGAAGCTCGGCCGGGATGATCCGCTGCGCCGTCGGGATCTGCGAGATCACCGAGCGGAACTCGGAGTAGAACAGGGTCGCCACGTCGAACTCACCGGCCTCGAAGCGGGCGAGGATGTCGTCGGCGATCTCGGCGGCGAAGGGATAGTCGACCGGCTTGTTGCCGCGGATGTCGCGCGAGGCGATGATCTGGTCGCGGAACTGGCGGCGCAGGACGTCGAGGCCCTTCTTTCCGACCGTGATGATCTTGACGGTCTTGCCCTCGGCCATCAGCCGGTTGGCGTGGTCGCGGGCCAGACGCGCGATCGAGGAGTTGAAGGCGCCGGCCAAGCCCCGGTCGCCGGTGCACACGACGAGCAGGTGCACCCGGTCCTGTCCGGTGCCGGACAGCAGACGCGGGGCGCCGACGCCGCCGATCAGGTTGCCGGCGAGATTGCCGAGCACCTGGGCCATCTTCTCGGCGTAGGGCCGCCCGTTCTCGGCGGCGTTCTGGGCGCGCCGCAGCTTGGCGGCGGCGACCATCTGCATCGCCTTGGTGATCTTCTGCGTCGCCTTCACCGAGGTGATGCGGTTGCGCAGATCCTTCAAACTCGGCATCGGCGGATTTCCAGATCGCTCGCGGACGTCTCGGCGACGGCCGCTCTCCGGAGAAAGCGGCCGCCTGGCGTTACTCTTTTAGTCGACCGCCTTACGCGAAGGACTTGGCGATGTTCTCGATCACGCCCTTGAGCGTGTTGGCGTTGGCATCCGACAGGTCCTTGGAGTCGCGCACCGAGTCGAGCCAATCCTGGTGCTTCGAGCGCAGCGTGCTCAGGAGCTGTTCCTCGAAGGGGCGGACTTGGTTGACCGGGAGCTTGTCGAGGTAGCCGTTCACGCCGGCGTAGATCACCGCGACCTGCTCTTCCATCTTCAGCGGCGAGAACTGCGGCTGCTTCAGGAGTTCGGTGAGGCGGGCGCCACGGTTGAGCAGGCGCTGGGTCGAGGCGTCGAGGTCGGAGCCGAACTGGGCGAAGGCCGCCATCTCGCGGTACTGCGCCAGCTCGCCCTTGATCTTGCCGGCGACCTTCTTCATCGCCTTGGTCTGGGCCGAGGAGCCCACGCGGGACACCGAGAGGCCGACGTTCACCGCCGGGCGGACGCCCTGGTAGAACAGGTCGGTCTCAAGGAAGATCTGTCCGTCGGTGATCGAGATCACGTTGGTCGGGATGTAGGCCGACACGTCGTTGGCCTGGGTCTCGATGACCGGCAGCGCGGTCAGCGAGCCGTTGCCGGCGGCGTCGCCCATCTTGGCGGCGCGCTCGAGCAGGCGCGAGTGGAGGTAGAACACGTCGCCCGGATAGGCCTCGCGGCCCGGCGGGCGGCGCAGCAGCAGCGACATCTGGCGGTAGGCGACGGCCTGCTTGGAGAGGTCGTCATAGACGATCACGGCGTGCATGCCGTTGTCGCGGAAATACTCGCCCATGGCGCAGCCGGCGAACGGCGCGATAAACTGCATCGGCGCGGCGTCCGAGGCGGTGGCGGCGATGACGATGGAGTATTCCATCGCGCCCTGGTCCTCCAGCACCTTCACGAACTGGGCGACGGTGGAGCGCTTCTGGCCGATGGCGACGTAGACGCAGTAGAGCTTGGCGTTCTCGTCGGTGCCGGAATGGGCCGGCTTCTGGTTCAGGATGGTGTCGAGCGCGATCGCGGTCTTGCCGGTCTGGCGGTCGCCGATGATCAGCTCGCGCTGGCCGCGGCCGACGGGGATCAGCGCGTCGATCGCCTTGAGGCCGGTGGCCATCGGCTCGTGCACGGACTTGCGCGGGATGATGCCGGGAGCCTTCACGTCGACCCGGCGACGCTCGGTCGACTGGATCGGGCCCTTGCCGTCGATCGGGTTGCCGAGGCCGTCGACCACGCGTCCGAGCAGGCCCTTGCCGACCGGCACGTCCACGATGGCGCCGGTGCGCTTGACGGTCTGGCCTTCCTTGATCTCGCGGTCGGAACCGAAGATCACGACGCCGACATTGTCCTGCTCGAGGTTGAGGGCCATGCCGCGCACGCCCGACTCGAACTCGACCATCTCACCGGCCTGGACGTTGTCGAGGCCGTAGACGCGGGCGATGCCGTCGCCGACCGCGAGTACCTGTCCTACTTCCGTGACCTCAGCCTCCTGGCCGAAGTTCTTGATCTGCTCTTTCAGGATCGCGGAGATCTCGGCGGCGCGGATGTCCATCGTCGGGCCTCTTTAAAGGTCTGGGGCGTGTCTGTTCGGCTGTCGGGAGGTTTCGCGAGGGTCTTCTCGAGACCGCTCAGCGAGCTTCCCGCATGGCGAGGCGAATGCTGTTGAGCTTGGTCCGGAGCGAGGCGTCGACCATGCGCGAGCCGATCTTGACGACGATGCCGCCGATCAGGCTCGGGTCAATGTGGAGATCGAGATCGACCTCGCTCTTGGCCACGTCGCGCAGCGAGGCCTTGATCTCTTCGATGACCGCGTCGGAGGGCTTCTCCGCGACGCGGACCTCGGCGCGGACGATGCCCTTACCCTTGCGCACCAGCTCGCGATAGGCTCGGATCATGCCCGGCAGCGCGAAGAGGCGGCGATTGGCGGCCGAAAGCTTGATGAAGTTGGCGGCGAGCCCTGAGATGCCCGCCCGCTCGAGCAGGGCGCTCACGGCGGCCGTCTGCTCCGCGGTCGAGTAGGCCGGGCTCTTCACGAGGCGGCGCAGATCCTCGCTCTCGCGATAGAGCGCGTCGAACGCATCGAGGTTCTTCGCGACGTCATCGACCTGACCCTCGTCGCGGGCCAGCTCGTACAGGGCCGACGCGTAGCGGCCCGCCACACCGGCCAACAGGGGACCCTCGGAACCGTTCTGCGCCACCCGTCGCTCTCTCTTATCCTTGCCCGCCGGCCCCTCAAGCTCGAACTCGCCTCGTGACGGCGACGGCGTGAGACCCGTGGGGATTGGAATTGCACCGGGCACGGAAGGCCTTGATCGGCCTCCCCGCGGCGCGGCTGTCGCCTAGCATGCGTTCCGAGGGGGCGCAAGGCAACGTTAGGGCGATGTAGGGCGATGGTTGAGCCTTCGTCGGCCGCGACCCCGCTGGCGGGAAGCCGGCTCGGATCGTCGCACGGAAGCGCCGTCCGATCCGCGCCGGCCTTCGCCTTCAGATCCAGCCCTGCAGCTCCCGCCGCACCACGTGCTCGATCACCCGCATGCCGAGGTCGGAATCGTTGAGGCACGGGATGAAGGCGTATTTCTCGCCGCCATTCTCCTCGAAATAGTGGCGGTTCTCGCCGTCGAGTTCCTCCAGCGTCTCAAGGCAGTCGGCGGTAAAGCCCGGCGCCACGATCGCCATGCGCTTCACGCCGGACTTGGCCAGCGCCTGCACGGTCTCGTCGGTGTAGGGCTTGAGCCATTCCTCGTTGCCGAAGCGCGACTGGAAGGTCACCCGCATCTGCTCGGGCGTGTAGCCCATCGCCTCGCGGATCAGCCGGCCGGTCTTGAGGCATTGGCAATGGTAGGGGTCACCCTTGAGCAGGTAGCTCTTCGGCACGCCGTGGAAGGAGGTGAGGATCACCTCCGGCTCGAAGTCCAGCTTGGCCAGCCCCTCGCGGATCGAATCCGCCATGGCTCGGATGTAGACGGGGTCGTCGTGGTAGGGCGGCGAGACTCGCACGGTCGGCTGCCAGCGCATCTGCATCAGGGCCTTGAAGGCCTGATCGCAGGCGGTGGCCGAGGTCGCCGCCGCGTATTGCGGATAGAGCGGCACCAGCAGGATGCGGTCGCAGCCCTGATCCAGCAGCGCCTGGATGCGCAAGGACACCTCCGGCTTGCCGTAGCGCATCGCCCAATCGACCACGACGGAATCACCCATCGCTGTCTGGAGCTTCTCGCACTGGCCGCGGGTGATGGTCTTGAGCGGCCCCTCGTCGCGTTCGTTGTTCCAGATGCTGGCGTAGTCGCGGCCCTTCGGCCCCGGGCGCTTGGTCAGGATGATCAGGTTCAGGAGCGGCCACCAGATCAGCCGCGGCACCTCGATGACCCGGCGGTCGGAGAGGAACTCCTTGAGGTAGCGGCGCATCGGCCAGTAGCTCGTGCCCTCGGGGGTGCCGAGGTTCATCAGCAGCACGCCGACGCGGCCCGTCCTCACCGCCGGGTGGTCGGGCGGCAGGGCAGTCGGCGCAACCCGCGCGGGATCGCGCAAGGGATCGCGAAAGAGGGTTTGAGGTTCGACGCGTTCGTTCATCGGGTTTCCGGTCACGGGCGTCCCGCTTTCCTCAACGCGGCCTCAAGGCGGCCAGCGATCCGGTTGTGCGGGCCGGCCGTTCGATCTAGAGCAGGCGGCTTTCCAAGGCCAAGACTCTCCCGAAAGAGAAACCTCTCGCGGGAGAGTCCGGCCAGTATCTCGGCAAACCCTTTGCCCGAAATCGCTCCGGAGGCCAGCGCGACATGCCGTCCCCCCGCTACTTCCTGAAGCACTTCGTGCCGTTCACCGGCTACCCCTACGAGGGGGCGCCGGCCGCGTGCAATCTCTGCGGCTGCCGCGACGCCGTCACCGTGGCCGAGACCGACCGCCGGCTCAAGACCCTGCGCTCGATCGCTTGCACCCAGTGCGGCCTGATCCGTACCGATCCGATGCCGACGCCGGACGAGCTGGCCGAGTATTATGCGAGCGCCTACCGGGCGGACTACCAGCTCGCCTTCGCCGGTGGGCCGCCGCGCCACCACCTCAACCGCTCCGCCCGCGAGGCCAAGTTCCGCGCCGACCTGCTGGGGCCGAAACTGAAGCCGGGCACGCAGTTGCTCGACTTCGGTTCGGGCTCCGGCGAGTTCCTGGCGGAAGCCAAGAGCCGCGGCTGCGAGGTGATCGGCGTCGAGCCCGGCCGCGACTACGCGACCTTTGCCCGCACGCATCACGGCGTCGAGGTGCTCGACGAGGCCGAGGATCCGAACCGCTTTCCCGCCGGCCATTTCGACGTGATCTCGACGCACCACGTGCTGGAGCATCTGCGCAACCCGGCTGAGACGATGGAGCGGCTCGCCCGCTGGCTGAAGCCCGACGGCATCCTCTACGCCGCGGTGCCCAACATGGCCGCCACCGGCAAGCCGCCGCACGAGCGCTTCCACTTCGCCCACGTCCACGGCTACGTGCGCGAGACCTTCGACCTGCTGGCCCGCCGCGCCGGCCTCGTGCCGCATACCGAGTACTGGCGCGAGGACACCACCGTGGTCTACCGCAAGACCGACGCGCCTGCCGTGCCGCTGAAGAATCCGGGGCTTGCGGACCGGCTGGCCGTCGATTTGAAGCCGATGTCGGCGGGGCTCTACTTCGCCTCGGGCGCCTGGATCTGGCCGGCCTTGCGGCGCAATGCCAAGGCGGTGCGGGACGGGATGAGCAAGGGCGGGCTCACCAAGCGCTGAGCCGGTGATGCGCCCGAGCCGCCGCGAGACTGTCGTCGGGCTCGGCACCGGGCTTCTTGGCACCGGGCTTCTTGGCGCCGGGCTTCTCGCAGCCGGCACCGGTGCGGCGCTCGCCGGCACGCCGACCTTCACCCTGCTCCTCGTCAACGACATCTACGCGATGGACGAGATGGAGGGGCGCGGCGGCTTTGCCCGGCTCAACGCGGTGGTGAAGGCCGAGCGCGCCCGCGGCGTGCCGCTGCTCTACGCGCATGCCGGTGACAGCTTCTCGCCCTCGCTGATGTCGGGCTTCGACCGGGGCGCGCATATCGTCGAACTGCTGAATCTCGCCGCCCCCGACGTGTTCGTGCCGGGCAATCACGAGTTCGACTTCGGCCCCGAGGTGTTCGCCGAGCGCCGGCGGGAGGCCCGCTTCCCCTTCCTCGCCGCCAACCTGCGCGGGTCTGAGGGCCAGAAACTTCCCGGCATCGAGGATGCGCGGCTGATCGAACTCGGCGGCATCCGCCTCGGCCTCGTCGGCATCGCCCTGCAGGCGACGCCGGAAAAATCGCAATCGGGAAACCTGCGCTTCGGCCCCGAGATCGAGACGCTGGCGCGCGAGGCGGAGCGCCTTCGCAAGGCGGGCGCGCAGATGATCGTCGGCATCGCCCACACGGCGCGGGTGACCGACGACGCCATCGTGCGGGCGCGCCTCGTCGATATCCTGCTCTCGGGCCACGACCACGACCTCGTCGTGCGGGACGACGGGCAGACGGTGATGGTCGAATCGAGCCACGACGCCCACTACGTCACGGCGGTCGATGTCTTCATCACGCCGGAAGCCGACGGATCGGTGCGCTGGCGCGCCGCCTTCCGCATCCACGACACCGCCGAGGTGACACCCGATCCGGACACGCTCGCCGTGGTGCGCCGGCTCGGGGGCGAGCTGTCGCGGGAGCTCGACGTCGTGATCGGTACGACGCAAGGCGTACTCGACAGCCGGATCGCCACGGTGCGGGCGCGGGAATCGAGCTTCGGCGATCTCGTCGCCGACGCGGTGCGGGCGGGCACGGGGGCCGAGATCGGCCTGATGAACGGCGGCGGCATCCGCGGCGACCGGCTCTATCCGGCCGGCGCCGCGCTCACCCGGCGCGACATCCTGAGCGAACTGCCGTTCGGCAACACCACGGTGCTCGTGGCGATCGACGGGGCGACCCTGCGCGACGCGCTGGAGAACGGCTTTCGGGATGTCGGACGCCCCTCGGGCCGGTTCCTGCAGGTCTCGGGGATCGAGGTCACCCTCGATCTGAGCGCGCCTCCCGGCCGACGCGTCGCGTCCGCGACCATCGGCGGCGCACCGTTGGAGGACGCCCGTACCTACCGCGTGGCGGCCAACGACTTCATGCTGCGCGGCGGCAACGATTACGAAATGCTAGCCAAGGGCCGCACCCTGATCGGCGGCACCGACGGGCGGCTGCTCGCCAACGAGGTGATGGCCTATATCCGCGCCCACGCGCCGCTCCCGGCAGAGCCCGGAGGGCGAATTCGGGTTCTGCCGTGAGAAAGGCCATGAGAGGGGACTTCACGTGACCGGACCCGTTGAGGTCGCGCTCGCCGCATTTCGCGCCAGCGGCTCCCCCTGGCTCGACCTGCCCTTCTTCCGAGAGGGCGCGGCGGATCGGGTCGCGAAGAAGGTCGATGACCGCGTCGCCGCTGGAGCGAAGGTGCTGCCGGCGCCCGCCGCGATCTTCCGGGCGCTGACGCTGACGCCCTTACCCCAGGTGAAGGCGGTGATCCTCGGCCAGGACCCCTACCCCACGCCGGGCGACGCCAATGGGCTGGCCTTCTCCTATGTCGGCCCGCGCCGCCTGCCGGCCTCGCTCAAGGTCATCCTGGCCGAACTCGCCCCTGAAGGCGGCCAGCCCGACCTCTCCACCGGCGACCTGACACCTTGGGCGGAGCGCGGGGTGCTGCTCCTGAATTCGGCGCTCACCGTGGAGGCCGGCAAAGCCGGGGCGCATCTGCGGCTCGGCTGGTCGCAGCTCACCGACGAGGCGGTGGCCGCCGTCTCCGCCCGCGACGAACCGGCGGTGTTCCTGCTCTGGGGCGCCCAGGCCCGCGCCCGCGAGGCGCTGATCGACACGAGCCGCCACGGCATCGTCGCCTCGGGCCACCCTTCCCCGCTCAACCGCGCCCGGGATTTCCCGGGCTCGCGGCCGTTCGACCGGGCGAATGCATGGCTCGAAGCGCATGGCCGCGCGCCGATCGACTGGCGGCTGTAACCGCGCATCGCTCCGTCATCGCGAGCGGCTGCGAAGCGATCCAGCGGCGCGACCTCGTCGGAGGAGAAGGCGCCCTGGATAGAGTATCGTTCCGAAAGGTGGCCGCCGGCTTTCGGAAAAGACGATGCAAAACAGGGGTCTAGAGCATCGTCCTGGATACGATATTCAGGACGATGCTCTAGCTTCGGCTTCGCCTCGCCAAGACGAATGCCATGACGGATACAGAGCTGCCGGCAGCGAAACGCCCCCGACCGTGGTGCGGTCGAGGGCGGCGCGGATCGATCGAAGGCCTCCGGTGAGGGCGCTTACCGAAGGGGTCGTTACGCGGCGATCTTAGCCGCCGCGGCAGCGGTGTTCTCGTTGGCCAGCGTGACCGTGAAGGCCGCTGCGGGCGCGCGATCCGTTGCCTGGAGGCTGGTCAGCTCACCGGCAGAGACATGCACGTCGCCCTCGGAGCCGAAGCGCTCGGCCAGCAGCATGACGAGAATCACGTTGGCGATGGCGGCGGCGAGAATGACGAGGGCGATCATGGCGGGCACGTCCGTTGGTGCGTTGCAATAAAGCGTATATCGCACCGCACTCTGGTATCTGGCATACCAGATACCGACGCTCCGGCATGTTCTCAGCGCATGGCGCGGCCTCGGCCCCGGCTTAGGGCTTCTTCGGGTCGGCGCCGGCCGGCGTATCGCTGCTGCCGGTCCGCTCGACCTTGGCCGCCTCGCGCAGCTTGACGATGGTGTCCTGCTGCGCCTTGCGGGTCAGGTACTGGTCGATCTGCTCCTTCATCTCGTCGAAGGTCGGCACCGGCTTCGTTCGCTTCTCCTCCACGCGCAGCACGTGCCAGCCGAACTGAGTCTTGACCGGGTCGGAGACTTGGCCGGGCGCGAGCTTGAAGGCCGCGTCGGCGAAGGGCTTCACCATCCGCTCCTGGGTAAACCAGCCGAGATCGCCGCCTTCCGTCTTGGAACCGGGATCCTTCGAGACCTCACCGGCCACCTTGGCGAAATCCTCACCGCCCTTGATGCGGGACGCGATCTTCTTGGCCTCGTCCTCGCTCTCCACGAGGATGTGGCGGGCACGCACCTCCTCCTCCGGCTTCATCGACTTCACGGTCTGGTCGTAGAGCGCCTTGGCGGCCTCCGGCGACACCGCCTTCTTGGCCTCGCGCTCGAGGTAGTCGTCGAGCAGGAGCTTGTCGCGGAAATAGGCGAGCTTGCGCTTGAACTCAGGGCTATCGCCGACCTTGGCAGCCTCGGCTGCCTGCGCGCCGACCTTGAGGTCGACCATGTAATCGACGAGCAGGTTCTGCTTGGCGCCTTCGTCGACACCCGGCAGCGACAGAGCCGGATCCTCGCCCGCGAGCGCGAGGTCGGCGGCGGTGATCGCTTGGCCGTTGACCCGCGCCACTACGGTCTCCGGCGGAACCGCCGAGGCGGGGGCGCTGGGTGTCTTCTGTCCGGCGGGCGCCTGTGCGAGGGCCATACCGGGCAGGGTGAGCATCAGCGCGAGGGCGCTCGCGCGCCGGAGGGAGAACGGAATCGGCATCGGAAGCGTCGTTCCTTGGGCGTCGTCCCCGCCGGGCCGGTCTTTTGCCGTCCGGCTTCGTCCCGCGCGGGGCTCGTCGGGATGCGGCGGGTGCCGCGAAGCGCGACACAGGTGGAACCTCTCGGGGGCAAAGGCAAGCGTGGCCTTGATCGCCCCGCGCGCTCGTGACCGCAGGTCGATGGCACCCCTATCGGGCGCGAAGAGTGCCACCCGGAGCGGGCATTTCAGGGGTTCGGTCCTGAAATGCGTCGAGCGGAGCGGAAGCCCGAGACACTCGAGACATTCGCGAGACATTCGCGAGACATTCGCGAAGTCGGGCGCCGGCGATCGAGGCCAGGCAAAAAGCAGGACCCGAGCGACCTCCGGTGACCGGTCCGGCACTACCGGATGCGCCTGCGGATATTTACCTCTATAAGCCCGCCCAATGCAGGCCGGCGGCGCCCTCACATGCCGCCCGCGACGACCTCACGACCGCAGGTTCACGATGCTCGGTGCCCTCGCCAAGAAGATTTTCGGCTCGTCCAACGACCGCCGCGTCAAGGGTTTTCGCCCGCGCGTGGCGGCCATCAACGCGCTTGAACCGGAAATCAGTGCGCTGTCCGACGAGCAGCTGCGCGCCCGCACGCAGGCCTTCCGCGATCAGCTCGCCGCCGGCACCCGCCTCGACGACCTGCTGGTTCCTGCCTTCGCCACCGTGCGCGAGGCGGCCAAGCGCGTGCTCGGCCAGCGCCACTTCGACGTGCAGATGATCGGCGGCATGGTGCTGCACGAGTCCGGCATCTCGGAGATGAAGACCGGCGAGGGCAAGACGCTGGTGGCGACGCTGCCGGTCTATCTCAACGCGCTGGAGGGCAAGGGCGTCCACGTCGTCACGGTCAACGACTATCTCGCCTCCCGCGACGCGGAGTGGATGGGCCGGGTCTACCGCTTCCTGGGGCTCACCGTCGGCACGATTGTGCACGGGCTCGACGACGGGCAGCGCAAGGAAGCCTATGCCTGCGACATCACCTACGGCACCAACAACGAGTTCGGCTTCGACTATCTTCGCGACAACATGAAGTACGAGCTCTCGCAGATGACGCAGCGGGGGCACCACTTCGCCATCGTCGACGAGGTCGACTCGATCCTCATCGACGAGGCGCGCACGCCGCTCATCATCTCCGGTCCCGTCGACGACCGCTCGGAACTCTACGTCGCGGTCGATACGATCATGCCGCGGCTGGCGCCCGAGCATTACGATCTCGACGAGAAGCAGCGGCAGGTCTCGCTGACAGAGGCCGGCAACGAGTTCATCGAGGAGGAGCTGCGGGCCGAGGGTATCCTCAAGGAGGGTGACCTCTACGACGCCCACAACGTCACCATCGTCCACCACGTGAACCAGGCTTTGCGCGCCCACACCCTGTTCACGCTCGACAAGGACTACATCGTCAAGAACGACGAGGTCGTGATCATCGACGAGTTCACCGGCCGCATGATGCAGGGCCGGCGCTACTCCGAAGGTCTGCACCAGGCGCTGGAGGCCAAGGAGCGGGTGACGATCCAGCCCGAGAACCAGACGCTCGCCTCGATCACCTTCCAGAATTATTTCAGACTTTACAAGAAATTGGCCGGTATGACCGGCACCGCCTCGACCGAGGCCGACGAGTTCGCCGAGATCTACAAGCTCGACGTGGTCGACATCCCGACCAACAAGGAGATCGAGCGCGTCGACGAGGACGACGAGGTCTACCGCACCGTCGAGGAGAAGTACGAAGCGATCATCAAGGAGATCGACAAGGCGCACCAGCGCCACCAGCCGGTCCTGGTCGGCACCGGCTCGATCGAGAAGTCGGAGCTGATCGGCGAGCTCTTGAAAAAAGCCGGCTACACGCTGCTCGACTATTCCGATCCGAACGCGCTCACCGACGTCTACGCCGCCGCCCGCGAGAACCGGGTCACCCGGCGCTTCGCCGTGCTCAACGCCCGCTTCCACGAGCAGGAAGCCTACATCGTGGCGGAAGCCGGCGTGCCGGGTGCCATCACCATCGCCACCAACATGGCCGGTCGCGGCACCGACATCAAACTCGGCGGCAACCTCGAAATGCGCATCGAGAAGGAGCTCGGCCACCTCGCCGAGGGGCCCGAGCGCGACGCCGCGATCGAGGCCCTGAAGGCCGAGATCGCCGAGAACCGCGCCAAGGTGCTGGCCTCGGGCGAGAAGGCCGACCCGGAAGCGGGCCGCAAGAAGGACCTGCCGGGCGGGCTCTACATCATCGGCACCGAGCGCCACGAATCGCGGCGCATCGACAACCAGCTGCGCGGCCGCTCCGGTCGCCAGGGCGATCCGGGGCGCTCGAAGTTCTACCTGTCCCTCAAGGACGACCTGATGCGCATCTTCGGCTCCGACCGCATGGACGGAATGCTGCAGCGGCTCGGCCTCGAACAGGGCGAGGCGATCATCCATCCCTGGATCAACAAGGCGATCGAGAAGGCGCAGCAGAAGGTCGAAGCGCGCAACTTCGACATGCGCAAGAACGTGCTGAAGTACGACAACGTCATGAACGACCAGCGCAAGGTGGTGTTCGAACAGCGCCGCGACCTGATGGGCCAGGACAGCGTGCGCGAGACCGTGGACGAGATGCGCCACGGCGTGATCGACGACCTCGTGGCCGTCCACATCCCCGAGAACGCCTATGCCGAGCAGTGGGATGCGGAAGGGCTGAAGCACCGCGCGCTCGACGTGCTCAACCTCGATCTTCCCGTCGAGGAATGGCTCAAGGAAGAGGGCATCGCCGACGAGGAGATCCGCGAGCGCCTGCGCAAGGCCTCCGACGAGTCCTACGCCGCCCGCGTCGAGCGCAACGGCGCGGAGGTGATGGCCTATGTCGAGAAGCAGGTGGTGCTGCAGGTGCTCGACCACCTCTGGCGCGATCACCTCGTCACCCTCGACCACCTGCGGCAGGTGATCGGCTGGCGCGGTTTCGCCCAGCGCGACCCGCTCAACGAGTACAAGTCGGAGGCGTTCGAGCTGTTCAACGGCCTCGTCACAGCCCTGCGCGAGCAGGTCACCGCCCAGCTCGCCCATGTCGAGATCATGCAGCAGCAGCCGGAAGGCTTCGCTGACGGCGGGTTCGAAGGAGCCGGTTTCGGCGAGCCGCAATTGCCGCCGATGTTCCCCGAGCATCGCGACCCGGCCACCGGCGAGAACGAGTTCGCCTATGCCGGCTCCGGCAGTGATGGCGGGGCGGGCGGCGCCTACGGCTTCGCCGCGCGCGACCTCTCGGCGGACACGGCGGTGCTGGAGCGCAAGCCCGACGATCCCTCCACCTGGGGCCGGGTCGGCCGCAACGAGCCCTGCCCCTGCGGCTCGGGCAAGAAGTACAAGCACTGCCACGGCCGCTTCGCCAGCGATGCGTGAGTCTCCCCCGGTGAGCGGCAACGTCGTCTACGGGCTGGAGCCGGATCTCGATGCGGAGACCTTTCAAGGTGTCCTCGTCGAATCCGGCCTTGCGCCGCGACGGCCGGCCGAAGACTTGGAGCGGCTCGATCGGATGCTGAGGGCGTCCGACCTGATCGTCACCGCCCGGCTCGACGGGCGCGTCGTCGGCGTGGCGCGCACGCTCACCGATTTCGCCTTCTGCGCCTATCTCTCCGACCTCGCGGTCGTCCGTGATGGCCAGGGCCGCGGCATCGGCCGCCGACTCATCGCCGAGACGCGGGCTGCGGCCGGCCCCGAGGCCTCCCTGCTGCTCACCGCCGCGCCCGGCATCGAGGATTATTACGAGGCCATCGGCATGAAGCGGGTGCCGCACGCCTTCCGCATCGACCGGGAGCGTTGAGGCATCAGGGAACCTCGGCCGCCAACGCCTCCAGCACCGCATGCGCCGCTGCGACGCGCGCCGGGATCGGGACGTTGCGGTTGGCCAGCATGACGAGGCCGATGCGCTTGTCTGGCACGAAGGCGACGTAGGCGCCGAAGCCGTTGGTGGAGCCGGTCTTGTTGAACAGCCGCGCGCCCTTCGGCGCCAGCGACGGATCGAGCCGCACGGCGGCGTGAGCCTCGAGCGTCATCGGAGCGGCGTTACCGGCCTGAAGGCGATCCAGCGGAATCGGATAGGGGTATTGTTCCCAGCCGAGCCCCTGCACCATCTCGCCGACCCGGAAGTACCCGACATGGGTATCCTCGATCGCCTGCCGCGTTGGCACGTCGAGGGGGCCGGGATCGAGGTTGACCTCGACGAAGCGGATCATGTCGGCGGCGCTGGATTTGACCCCGTAGGCCTCCCCGTCAAAGACGCCCGGATTGACTCGGATCGGTGTGCCGTCCTTGCCGTAGCCCCAGGCGTAGCGCTCCCTCTCGGCGGCGGGCACGCGGATGAAGCTGTGCTTCAAGCCGAGCCCCGGGAACAGCCGGGCTTCCACCAGTTCGGCGAAATCGCCGCCGAGTGCCGCCGCGGTGGCAGCTCCGAACAGGCCGAGGCTGGGATTGGAGTAGAGCCGCCGCGTCCCGGGCGACGCGGAGGGCTGCCACTGCCGGAAATAGGTGATCATCGCCGCCTCGTCGGCCACCGCGTCGGGAAATTGCAGCGGCAGGCCACCCGCTGTGTAGGTGCCGAGATTGAGCAGGCTGACGCGGTCGAGCGCGCTGCCCCGCAGGGACGGCAGGAACCGGCTCGGCGCGTCGTCGAGCGAGAGCCGGCCGAGCGCCCGCGCGGAGGCGGCGAGCGTCGCGGTGAACGTCTTGCTGACCGAGCCGATCTCGAACAGCGTGTCCCGCGTCACCGGACGTTGCCCCTCCCGGTCGGCGAGTCCGAAGGTGAAGACGGCGGATTGCCCGTTCCGCGTCACGGCCACGGCGAGGCCGGGCACGTCGTAGGCCTTCAGGAGCGGGCGGTAGGCTTGCTCCACGGCGTCGGCGATCCGCGCGGAAGCGTCGTCCGTCTCCACCGGACCTGAGCCGCTCAGCAGGCCGCTCAGCGCGAGGGCGAAAAGCCCGAGCTTTCGCATTGCGGAAATGGCGTGTTTCCTTCTTGGCTCATGCAAGCGAGGCGGACGGGCGGCCATGACGGGTGAGGAAAGCGCCGAAAGCGCGGCAGGAGCCGAGGCCGCCGTCCCGCTGGTACGGAGCCTGCGCCTCGGGCTCGACGCGCCCCGGACCGGGCCGCTGCAGGCTGCCCTGGCGCTCGCGAGCGCGCCGCTGGATTGGCTCGACGCCCATCGGGGCGGGTTCCTCCACGCGCACGAGGAGGCGCTTCTCACCGACCGTCTCCACACCCGCCGCCGCCACGGCCTGTTGATCGGACGCTACGCCGCCAAGTGCGCACTCGCCGTGCTCCGGCCGGATCTCGACCCGCGGGACTTGGCGATCCGGCCCGGTGTGCTGGAGCAGCCGGTTCTGTCCGGTGAGGGCATCGGAACAAATCTCGGCATCAGCCTGTCCCATGCCGGTCCGGTCGCCGTGGCGTTGGCCTTTCCCGAGGCCTGCCCGATGGGGATCGATCTGGAGCGGATCCGGCCGGCCAACGTCGCGCTGCTGACGCGCCAGACCACGGTGGCCGAACGGCGCCATCTTGCGGCCTGCCTCGCTGCGCCGGAGGCCGAGCGGCTGACGCGGCTGTGGTGCCTGAAGGAAGCCCTGTCCAAGGCTCTGCGCTGCGGCCTCACCGTGCCGCTCGATCTGCTCGCGGTCGGAAGCGTCGAGGCGGGGCCGACGGGACTCGGCGTCACCTTCACCAACTTCGCGCAGTACCGGGGCCTGAGCCTCGCGGCCGGTGATCTCGCTGCCGCCCTCGTGCTGCCGCGCCCGCCGGCGGTGACGCTTGCGCTCGACGCCGCGGAATGGGAGGCGTTTCGACGGGCTCTGGCCGACGCCGCGGCGCGGGGCTCCGGCGAATAGCGGGCCCTCGGTCGCATCGGCCGCAGCCGTGATCGGAAGAACCGAACCGCGATGACGACGAAGCAATGACGACTTGGCGCCCGCCGCAAGCAATCCGCGTCAAGGTGATCGGGCTGGCATGGCGTGGGGACGCGCTGCTGGCGGTCGACGTCCTCGACGATGGCGGCCGGATCAAGGGCGCGCGTCCGCCGGGCGGCAGCGTCGCCTTCGGCGAGACCCGCGAGCAGGCCTTGCAGCGGGAATTCCAGGAGGAGTTCGGCTGCGGCGTCACCATCGCCGGCCCCTGGACGGTGTTCGAGAACATCTACCGCCACGAGGGTGCGCTCGGCCATGAGATGGTTTTCGCCGCCGACATCCGCCTCCACGACGCGGCCTTCTACGACCGCGACGTGATCCGTTTCAGCGAGGACGACGGCACGGCCTGCACCGCGCGCTGGCTCCGGCCGGGAGCCCTGCCGGACGGCATCGCCCTGTTTCCGGATGGGCTCGCGGCGGCGCTGGCCTCACGGTGAGGCGAGGCCAACGATCTTGCATCATCTTTTTCCACACGGCGGCCGCCGTTCGGAATGAGGCTTCAGCCCCGCGCGCCAGGCAGGCTGTGGCTGAGGAAGAAGTCGAGCATCGCCCGCGAGGCATCCGGCCCGTTCGCGTCGGTGTAGCTGCCCGCCGGGCTGCCGCCGGACCAGGCGTGGCCGGCACCCTGCACCGACCATGCTTCGGCCTGCACTCGGCCCGTCTCGTCGGCATAGCGGGTGCGGGTGTAGCTGTGGCCGCCACCGGTCCCGCTCTCCCGCTGTGGCGTCAGCACCGCGACGCCGGCCTGCGCCAGCACGGCGTCGGCGTTGCGGGGATGAACGGTGCCGTCACCCTCGCCGTGGAAGACGATGGTCGGCACCCGCAGGGACTGGGTCACCGATCCGGCACCGAAGCCGGCGGCACCGCCGGGCTCGGCCGCGCCGGGCGCGCCGACGCGCATCGCCGAGAGGGCCGAGGGCAGATCGCGGGCACAGCCCGCGGCGAGACCCGAATGTACGCCGAGCCCCGCGAACAGGTCGGGATAGGCCCTGGCGATGTTGGCCGCCGCCGCCCCGCCCGCCGAGAGCCCGGCGATGTAGATGCGCGACCGGTCGATCGGGTGCTCGGTGCAGACCGCACGGACGAGCCCCGCGACGATGCCGGCCTCGCCCATCTCCCGGCCCTGATCGCCGGGCTCGAACCAGTTCCAGCACCGCTGCGCGTTGGCCCGGCCCGATTGGCGCGGATAGACGACGTAGATCCCCTCCTCCTCGGCGAGCACATTCATGCGCGTTCCCGCCGCGAAATCGTCCGGCGACTGGGTGCAACCGTGCAGCATCACCAGGAGCGGGCGCCGTCCGCTCCGCGGGCTCGGGATGAACAGCTTGTAGTCCCGCGCGCCCGCCGCGTTGGAGAAGCTGCGCTCGACGAACTGGCCATCCTCCGCCTCGACATCCTCGGGTCCGATGCCGTTGGGTCTGGGCGCGTGCGGGCCACCGCCCACCAGCCCCTGCAGGGAGGGTGCGAGGGAGCGCAGGCCCTGCATCATCTGGTCGATGTTCTCGCGAAGCCGCTCCGGGATCAGCGCCGCGTCAGGCGTATGCCGGGCGGCCTCCGCCTCCGCGTCGAGCCGGTGCGCCGGACCTTCGAGCTGCGGCGCCCCGTCCAGTGGTCTCGGCGCGGCGGCCGAGGCGTCAACCGGGCGAGGTCCCTCGGGGGACAGGCCCGCGGCAACGAGACCGCGCTGGATCAGGGCGGTCGCTTCGCCGAGCCGCCCGGCCTGGGTCAGGCGGGTGGCTTCGGCCATGTCCGTGAAAAAGGCGTTGTGACGTTCGGTCATGCGGGTCTCGCTTTCCGGGTCGGCGACGGGCGCGCGCGAGCGCAGCGGGTCCCGAGGAGGGAGTGGTCTCCGGAGTCGGAATTGTCCGGGATCAGAGCAGGCGGTCGGCCAGCGCCCGCTTCACGGCGGGGCTTGCCTGGAGGCTGCCGAGCACTTCGATCGAGGCGATCGCGGCGCTGGCGAGATCGGCGGGAACGTCGTCGGCGATGACGGCGAGGCCGAGGACGCGGATGTCGAGCCGTGTTCCCGCCGCCCGCGCCGTCTCCAGCTCGGTCCGGCCGTAGCGGCGCAGACCAACCTCGATCGGTTTGCGGGCGACCGATTGGCGGGTGATGTCGCCGTGCCGCTCGATCTGGTTGCGGACCGCCGTGCGGATGAAGTCGCTACGATTGGCGTAGACGCCCTCCGAGACGAGCAGATCGACATGTCCGAGATCGACGAAGCCGAGATTGACCGTGATCTTCTCGTGGTCGCTCGATCTGGCCCCGACGCGCATTGCGATCGGGGTGCCCGGCCGGCTCTCCTGCATCACATTCATCATCGCGCTCATCCCCGCGCCATCCATGGGGATGGTATGGGAAGGCTCATGCTGCACCGCAAGATGAAAGTTTTTGCATTGCAACAAGACAGGATGAACCAGGGTGCGGCCGGGCCGGCGCGCCTCAGCCGAAGGAAGTGCCGCGTGTCGCCGAAGAGCGCATCCGAAGAACGACTTAACGGATGCCGGCCGACGCGATCACAGCCTATGGCTCCATGTATTCCCGCCAGATGGCGTTTGTTCCGAGACTCTCGACAAAGCTGTCATGCCGCAGGCGCTCGCCTTCGCTGAGGCGGCTTCGCATGGGACGCGGACCGACCGGACCCGAATCGATCCGGGCCTCGAGCGCCACGGCCTCGGCCGGCTCGGCCATGCTGAGCCCGAGGCTCGTCTGCTTGCCGCCGAGCAGTTCGACGTAGACCTCGGCCAGGATCTGCGCGTCGAGGAGCGCCCCGTGCTTGACGCGGCGGGCGGTGTCCACGCCGTAGCGGTTGCATAGGGCATCGAGGTTGTTGGCCGCGCCCGGATGCTTGCGGCGGGCGAGCAGCAGGGTATCGACCACGTCCTCCAGCACGATCGGCTTCGGGGCCGCGGGTCCGAGCCGGGCGAACTCCATGTTGAGGAAGCCGACGTCGAAGGGCGCGTTGTGGATCACCAGCCGCGAATCACGGCAGAAGGCGAGGAAGGCGTCCACCACCTCGGCGAAGACCGGCTTGTCGGCCAGCATCGCATCCGAGATGCCGTGGACCCCGAACGCCCCCTCGGACACCGCGCGCTGCGGGTTGATGAGCCGGTGGAAGGTCTCGCCGGTCTGGACGTGGTTGATGAGTTCGACGCAGCCGATCTCGATCAGCCGGTCGCCGTTCTTGGCATCCGTGCCGGTGGTCTCGGTATCGAGGACGATCTCGCGCAGCATGTTTTTCCGATCCGATTCAGGCGAACAGCCTGCGCGCGGGTCGCCAAGGATGCGTTAACCGGCAGCGCCCGTCAGTGGGTCCGGCGAGCCAGTTCCTCGACGATCCGCCCCACTTCCGCCTCCGCGTGTTCGAACCCGCGGCTCGTGTCGATCACGTAATCCGCCCGCGCCCGCTTCTCGGCGTCCGGCATCTGCTTGGCGCGGATCGCCGCGAAAGCGTCCTCGGTCATGCCGGGGCGGGCGAGCACGCGGGCGCGCTGGACTTGCGCCGGGGCTGTGACGACGAGAACAGCGTCGCAGCGGGCATCGGCGCCGGTCTCGAACAGGAGCGGGATGTCGAGGACGACCAGCGGCGCCCCCGCGTTGCGGGCGAGGAAGGCGCGGCTCTCCTCCCGAACCAGCGGATGCACGATCGCTTCCAGCTGGGCGAGTTTTTCGGAATCCCCGAGCACCGCCGCGCGCAGGGCCGAGCGGTCGACGCTGTCCTCGGGCGTCAGGGTGCCGGGAAAGGCTTCGCCGATGGCCCGCGCTGCGCCGCCGCCCGGCCCGTAGAGGGCATGGACCGCCGCGTCCGAATCGTGGACCGGCACGCCGCGGGCGGAGAACATCGCGGCGGTCGCCGACTTGCCCATGCCGATCGAGCCGGTGAGGCCGAGCACCACGGGACGGTGGGGTTGGTCAGGAGCGCTCATTTCGCGGCGAGGTCTGCGACGATTTTCTGGCGCAGCTCCGGCGTCACCTCGGGGCGCAGGCCGAACCACGCCGCGAAGCCCGGCACCGCTTGGTGCAGCAGCATGCCGAGCCCATCCACAGCCGCGAGTCCCCGCGCCCGCGCTGCGGCGAGGAGCGGCGTCTCCAAGGGCACGTAGACGATGTCGGCCACCGCCGCACGATCCGGGAGCGGGGCGAGGTCGAGGTCGAGTGGCGGATGTCCGGCCATGCCGAGCGAGGTGGTGTTGACGAGAAGCCCGGTGACGCCAAGTGCCTCCGGCACGGCCTCCCAGGCCAACGCCTCGACATGGTCGGGGGCGAGTTCGGCGAGCACCCGCGCCCGCTCGGGGCTGCGGTTGGCGACGCGGACCGAGAGCCCCCGCTCCACCAGCCCGACGACGATGGCCCGCGACGCGCCGCCCGCGCCGAGCACGAGAGCGGACCCGCCGGTCCGCTCGGGCCAGCCCTCCCCGAGGCTCTGGTCGAGATGGGCGATGAAGCCCGGCGCATCGGTGTTGTCGCCGCGCACGCGATCACCCTCGACGATCAGCGTGTTCACTGCCCCGATCTTCTGCGCGCGCGGCGTCAGAGAATCGGCCAGCCGAAAGGCCGCCTCCTTATGCGGAATGGTGACGTTGCCGCCGGCAAAGCCCGAACCGGGAAGCCCGCGGATAAAGGCCTCGAATGCGTCCGGCGCCACGTCGAGGCGCTCGTAGCTGCCCGCGAGCCCATGCTCGGCGAGCCAGTGGCCATGGATCAGCGGCGAGCGGGAATGCTGGATCGGGTGGCCGACGACGAAGGCTCTGGCGGTCATGGAATCCTGCCGGCGGATGCGCCTGAAAAGTCGTGAGACATCACGCGACGCAGCCCTTCGGCAGCGTGCAGGCGGTCTGGCCCTCGATCTCGATCTGAAGGGTGGCGTGACCGATCCCGAAGCGCGCCCGCAACTCGTCCGCCGTCTCCTTGAGGAAGTGAGGGTGGTTCGCCTCGCCCGCCACGACGAGATGGGCGGTGAGCGCCGGCTCGGTGGTGCTCATCGGCCAGATGTGCAGGTCGTGCAGCCCACGCACGCCGGGGCGGGCGGCCAGACATGCCCGCACCGCCTCCGGGTCGATGCCGGGCGGCACCGCGGCGAGGGACATCGCCACGCTGTCGCGCAGGAGCCCCCAGGTCGCGACGATGATGAGCCCGGCGATGACGAGGCTCACCAGCGGGTCGAGCCAGTCGAAGCCGGTGGCGAGGATGACGAGGCCCGCGAGCACCACGCCGGCCGAGACCGCCGCATCCGCCATCATGTGCAGGTAGGCGCCGCGGATGTTGATGTCGCCCTTCGCGCCAGAGGCGAACAGCCAGGCGGTGAAGCCGTTGATGAGGATGCCGATGCCGGCCACCACCATCACCGTCGTGCCGGCAACCGGTTCCGGTTCGAGGAGGCGCCGCACCGCCTCGACGATGATGCCGCCGGTGGCCACCAGAAGCACCACCGCGTTGAACAGGGCGGCCAGGATCGAGGAGCCGCGCAGACCGTAGGTGAAGCGGGCGGACGGCGCCCGCTTCACAAGCACCGCGGCGATCCAGGCGGCGACGAGGCCCAGCACGTCGGAGAGGTTGTGGCCGGCATCGGCCACGAGCGCCATGGAGTTCGACAGCCAGCCATAGAGTGCCTCGATGCCGACGAAGCCGAGATTCAGCGCGATGCCGATGGCGAAGGCCGGACCGAAGTTTTTCGGAGCGTGAACGTGGCCGTGGCCCCCATGTCCATGACCCTGGGCATGGCTGTGCGCGTGCCCGGCATGATCGTGACCGTGATCCGGATGGGCGTGGTCGCGCTGGTGATCGTGCCGATGGTCGTCCATCGTCCCTCGCCGTCTCAGAACACCAGCAGGCCCATGCTCCGCAGCCGCGCAAGAAGGGGCGTGAGCGGCAGGCCGAGGATCGTCGAATGGTCGCCCTCGACCCGCTCGAACAGGTGGATGCCGAGCCCTTCGAGCTGGTAGGCGCCGACCGAGGTGGTGACGGCCTCGCCCGCGAGCCGCAGATAGGCGTCGATGGCTCCCGTATCGAGGGGCCGCATGGTCAGCCACGCCGTCTCGACGAAGTCCTGCTCAACGAAATCCTCGGGGCTGCCGTCGCGCCGGATCGCGACCGCCGAATTCAGCGCGTGGGTGCGGCCCTGGAGCCGGGCCAGATGGGCGTGCGCGGCCGCGATATCGGCGGGCTTGTGGAAGACGCGGCCCCCGCATTCGAGCACTTGGTCGGCGCCGATCACCACGCGGCCGGGATGGCGGGCCGCCACCTCCTCCGCCTTGGCCCGGGCGAGTCGCCGCGCCAGCTCGACCGGGGTGAGGTCGCCGCCCTCGGCTTCGAGGGCGCGCTCGTCGATCCGCGCGGGCGCCGTCTCCACCGGCAGGCCGGCGCCCGTCAGGAGGTCGCGCCGGGTGGTGCTCGCCGAGGCGAGAAGGAGCGGTGTGGGGGCAAGCCAGAGGGCCGAAGCGTTCACGTCGAAAATGATTCCGTCAGCGCAGGCCGCGCCAGTCGAGCCAGTCGAACAGGAAGTCGATATCCTGAGGCGCCACGGAGAAGAACCCCTCCTCCGAGCGCTCTGAGCCGATCACGTAGCCGCTGGCATGGCCGAGCGTGTGATCGATCGAGCTTTGCAGGAAACCGAGTTCGAGCCCGTTGTCGCGCAACGCCACGACGGTGCTGCCGGGGGGTGCGAACAGCGATCCATGCAGCCCCGAGCCGTATTCCCCGATGATCGTGCCGGCCGAGCGGAACAGGGCGATCTGCTCAGGGATGCTCAACCGCTCGGGCCGGACCCGGGTGAAGCCGCGGGCGACCGCCTTCTCTTCGAACGCCGCCCGCTCCGCTAGATTGCGCCGGTTGCGTGTGTCGGCATTGTCCGAACGGGAGATCAGAATTTTTTCTGTCCCCTGTTTCTCGCGACGGCGGCCAGATCGCCAACGGGGCTTCCAGCGGGGCCGTGGGGCCGCGCGCTCGAGGAGGAAGCGACGGGCCTGCCGCATCAGCGGCGAGGCGCGGCTGACGAAGCGCAAAGCCGTCGGCACGAGGAGGTGGCGGCAGGCGACGCAATCGCGGGTGCGGTCGTAGACGATGAGCCGGTCCTCACCGATGCCGAGGAGTCCGAGCCAGAGGCGGGCGAACCCCGGCGTGTCGGCGGGCAGGAGGTAGCGCAGCCGCGTGATGTCGTGGCCGGCCCGGTCGAGCAGGAAGAGTTTCGGCAGGAAATCGACCAGCCAGTGGCCGTACATCTGATGGCCCATGCCGGTCAGCAACACGACCGGCTCCTCGACGGTGACCCGACGCAGGCTCGGCAGCCGCGCCGCGATGGCGCGGAAATGCCCCTCGAAGTTGACGGGGAAGATGTTGAGCTGCGCGGCGTACTGGAACATGCCGTCGAGGAGGATCACGCCCTCCTCCGTCACCTCCGCCCCCGGCAATTCGTAGAGGCTCGTGCCGAGCACGGTGGTCTGCTCGTGGTAGACGCGCAGCAGCGTCGGCGTCACCGCGCCGACGAGTAGGTCCGGCGGGGGCGCCCAGTCCCGATAGGACAGGCTGAGATCGGTGCAGCGCCCGCGCCCGGCCTCGACGGTCTCGCGCAGATCGGCCGCGGCGAGGCCCACGTCTTCCATGTGCCGGAGCCCTCAGGTCGCGATGAACTTGAGGCGGTGCTCGCGGTAGAGGTCGAGGATCGCGGCCGCCGTCTCCTCGATCGAGCGGCGGGTCACGTCGATGGTCGGCCAGCGGTATTTGGCGCAGAGGCGGCGCGAGGCGGCGATCTCGTCGGCCACCGATTCCCGATCGACATAGGCCGAATTCTCATCGGCCTTGAGGCTCAGCAGCCGGTTCTGGCGGATCTGCACGATCCGCTCGGGGCTCGCGATCAGGCCGACGATCAGCACCTTCTTCGCCCGATCGAAGCTCGGCGGCAGCGGCATCGACGGCACGAGCGGGAGGTTGGCGGTCTTGAGCCCGCGATTGGCGAGGTAGATCGAGGTCGGCGTCTTCGAGGTGCGGCTGACGCCGATCAGCAGCACGTCGGCCTCGTCGAGGTCGTCGGGCAGCGCCCCGTCATCGTGGGCGAGCGTGAAGTTCATCGCGTCGATGCGCTTGAAATACTCGGCGTTGAGCATGTGCTGCGCGCCCGGCCGCTCGGTCGAGGTCGCGCCCAGATAGGAGCGCAGCAGCGCGTGGACCGGCTGGAGCACGTTGAGCGTCGGCGAGCCGGTCTCGCGGCAGGCTTCCTCCAGGCGCTCGATCAGTTCGTGGCCGACGAGCGTGTAGAGCACGAGGCCCGGCGCCGCCTTGATCTCGGAGATCACCCGTTCGAGCTGCGCGCCCGAGCGCACCAGCGGGTAGACGTGCTCGATCGCCGAGATGCCCTCGTACTGCACCGCGGCGGCGCGCCCGACATTGATCAGGGTCTCGCCGGTGGAGTCCGAGACGAGGTGGAGATGGAAATAGCTGCGGCTCATCGTCGGCCCGTCTCTGCCGTGACGCATCGGTCCAGGGCGGCAGGACCGCCCCGCGGGGATGCTTAGAGCATGTTTTTGCGCGAAGGCGATGCCGAATTGCCGTTTGCCGCGAAGGCACCGGCGATTGCGGAGCTGAACCGACCACGGTCGCGGTGCCGGGATCGCTTCGCCGATCTCCGCGAGCACGACTGAGGCCGACCGCATCGTCCTTGCGAGGCGAAGCCGAAGCGATCCAGAAGCGCGAATTCGCCGAGAACGGCGTCATCGCCGCCGTACATTCGATTTTGTTTTCAGGCGCTTGGCATTCCAACACTGCCACGCTGTCCCCAGGAAGCGTCCGAGGAGTCGATAAGTGGGGAAAACCGGGCTCGACGGACAGGCGACGGCGGGTTGTGCCGAAAACCGTCGACTCCTCCCTCAACATGCCGACCTTGGGCACACGCTGGAGTCGCCCGGATGGGAGAATCCGGGACCAAGGCGGCCATCAGGGCACACGGGCCCACGCAAGCCTCTGCTGAGCTTGGCCTATCGTGGACATTAGATCCAATCCGTTAAGAGGTGATTAACGTCGCGGCTGTGGGGAGGGCCTGTGGACGCGCTTGCGGCATCACGATCCAACGTCCAAGAGAAAAAACAGAGATTCTAGAATCTCTCTTTCTTTGAAGAGGGCCGGGGTGGGGATGGCGAGGTCGCGGCCTCTCCGGCCTCGCCCGCGGAAGGCAGGCAGGAAGCGGGTTCGTATGGCGGAGGCAAGGACGGCCGACAGGCCGGTGCTGCGGGTGCTGTCGGGAGAAGCGATCTCTCCGCCTCCGGCCTGGATGATGCGTCAGGCCGGCCGCTACCTGCCGGAATACCGGGCGACGCGGGCCGAGGCCGGCTCCTTCCTCGACCTGTGCTACAATCCGGCCTTCGCCACCGAGGTGACGCTCCAGCCGATCCGCCGCTTCGGCTTCGAGGCCTCGATCCTGTTCTCCGACATCCTCGTGGTGCCCCACGCGCTCGGCCAGGACGTGCGCTTCGTCGAAGGCGAGGGGCCGCGCCTCGACGCGCTCGAAGGCAGGACGCAGTTCGAGCGCCTTCGCGAGGCCGGCGACCCGGCGATTTTTTCACATCTGGCGCCGGTGTTCGAGGCGGTGGAGCGGATCCGCGGGGCGCTTCCCCGCGAGACCACGCTGCTCGGCTTCTGCGGCGCGCCCTGGACCGTGGCGAGCTACATGATCGGCGGGCGCGGCACGGTGGATCTCGCTCAGGCCCGGGCGCTGGCGGCGGCCGACCCTGCGCTGCTCGACGCGCTGCTCGACCGGCTCGTCGCCGTCCAGACCGAGTATCTCGTGCGCCAGCTCCGCGCCGGCGCCGATGCGGTGCAGATCTTCGAGTCCCATGCGGGGGTTTTGCCCGAGTCGAGCGACGGCGATGCCCTGAAGCGCTTCTCGCTCGGGCCGATCACGCGGATGGTCCAGGGCATCCGCGCGCAGGTGCCGGACGCGAAGATCATCGTGTTTGCCAAGGGATCGGGGCTGGAGGGCCACGCCCGCGTCGTGCCCGAGACCGGCGCGAGTGCCGTCGGCGTCGATTGGGGTGTCGATCTCGCGGCCCTGCGGGCCCGTGTGCCGGCCTCGACGGTCACCCAGGGCAACCTCCACCCCGAGACGCTGATCGAGGGTGGGCGGGCCCTGGACGCGGCCGTGGACGCCATCCTGGCGGCGACCGAGGGTCTGCCGCACATCTTCAATCTCGGCCACGGCATCACCCCGCAAACGCCGATCGCCCATGTCGAGCAGATGCTGGCCCGGCTCAGGGCCGGCCGCTGACCCCTTGCCTCCGAACTTTCACCCCGCGTTGCGTATCGAGGAGTTCCTCAGCCGGTGCTCGAGACCCTGTACCCCTGGATCAAGGCCTTCCACGTCATCGCGGTGATCGCCTGGATGGCGGCGATGCTCTACCTGCCGCGCCTGTTCGTCTACCACGCAGCCCTTCCCACCGGCTCGCGGGTGCAGTCCGAGACCTTCAAGGTCATGGAGCGGCGCCTGCTCAAAGCGATCATGGCGCCGGCCATGATCGTCACCTGGATCCTCGGCCTGTGGCTCGCGTGGCAGAGCGGCTACTACGCCGCGCCCTGGCTGCACGCGAAGTTCGCCCTGGTGCTCGCGATGAGCGGCATGCACGGCTTCCTTGCCCGCGCGGTCAAGGACTTCGCCGCCGACCGCAACACGCGGAGCCAGCGCTTCTACCGGGTCATCAACGAGGTGCCGACGCTCCTGATGATCGGCATCGTCATCCTCGCGATCGTGAAGCCCTGGAGCTGATTCTTTTTCGCGGATCGCGGCACCGGGGCGAGAACAAGCCGTTGGAAGGGCGAAGCGTGGCCGTTGTCCACGCGGGAGCCTGTCCGATGCGCACGCCGTTTCTCGCCCTCGCCCTGAGCCTCTCTGTGAGCCTCGCCGCGGCCTCGCCCGCGGCGGCGGCGAGCTTCTCCTGCGCCAAAGCCGAGACGCCGGACGAGAAGGCGGTCTGCGACACCCGCAGCCTCAACGACCTCGATGTCGAGATGGCGGTGCGCTTCGACATCCTCAAAGACCTGCTGCCGATGGGCAATCGCACCAAGATGCAGGACGATCAGGAGGCTTGGCTCAAGGACCGCCGCGCCTGCGGCGCCGAGATCGCCTGCCTCACGGCGTCCTATGAGGGAAGGCTCAAGGTGCTGCGGGGCGTGCTTTCGGAGTTCGCCAAGCAGGGTGGGCAGTAACCCGCTCCGTCATCGCGAGGCGAAGCCGAGGCGATGAGGTGGGGCTACAACCGCGCCAGCAGCCGCTCCGCCAGCGGGTTCTCCGCCGCGAAGGCGTAGTCGATCCGCCGCACGGTGACCGCCCGCGCCCCGGCCTGCACCAGCGCGTCGGACAGGTCGAACACTGCGTCCACGGGGCAGCGCATCACGATCTCGCCGTCGGCGCCGCGCGGGGCGCCGTAGGGCAGCTCGGCCTCGTGCAGGCCGGCGATCGTCGCGAGATCGATCTGGCCGGACTCGGGAAGCCCCGCGCGAACCTCGCGGGTGGTGCGGGCGCGTTCTTCCGCCGCGATGCGGCCGAGCACGGCGCGCAGCGAAGTACGGGCGGTCTCGCCCCAGGAGGCTTTCAGCGAGGCGACGAGGTTGGCCTCCGAGCGCAGCATCACCCCGTCGTCCAGAACCTTCAGCGCGTTGGCCGCGAGCGTGGTGCCGGTGGTGGTGATGTCGACGATGATCTCCGCCGAGCCCGCCGCGGGCGCGCCCTCGGTGGCGCCCAGGCTCTCGACGATGCGATAGTCGGCGATGCCGGCCTCGGCGAAGAAGCGGCGGGTCAGGTTCACGTACTTGGTGGCGATGCGCATCCGTCGGCCCTGGCGCAGGCGCATCTCGCTCGCGACCTCGTCGAGGTCGCTCATGGCGCGCACGTCGATCCAGGCTTGCGGCACCGCCACCACGACGCTGGCATGGCCGAAGCCGAGCGGCGTCAGCAGCTCGACGCTTGCCCCCGGATCGGGCAGCATCTCGCGGATCAGATCCTCGCCGGTGACGCCGAGATGGGCGGCGCCGCTGGCGAGCTGGCCGGCAATCTCGGAGGCCGAGAGGTAGCGCACCTCGACACCGGTCAGACCGGCGAGCGTGCCACGGTACTCGCGCGCCCCCGCCTTCTGCACGAGCTTGAGCCCGGCGCGGGAGAAGAACGCGCTCGCATTCTCCTGGAGCCGGCCCTTGGAGGGGACGGCGAGGACGAGGGGCTGATCGGTCACGCGACGTCTCCTTCAGCGCTTCCGCTCGCGTTGCCTTCGGTGCAGCGCGACAGCCAGAACGCGCAGCCCACCGCCGGCAGCGGCACCGGGCTGCCGAGCTGCTGCAAGAGGCCGTCGTAGCGCCCGCCGCCGACCAGGGTCGGGCCACCCTGAGGGCCCGTCACCTCGAAGATGAAGCCGGTATAATAGTCGAGGTTGCGCGCGAACCCGCCGCTGAAGCGGAAGCGCTCGACGGGCAGACCCCGCGCGGCCATGAAGCCGGTGCGCTCCTCGAACAGGGCGAGCGCCGCCTCAAGCCCTTCGTGGTTCAGGCCTGCCTCGCGGGCGAGCGCCCGCACCGCGGCAGCCGTCGCATCGGGATCGCCGGAGATCGCGCAGTAGCGCTGGATCAGGTCGCGGTTCGTTGTGTTGAGGCCGGCGCCGCCCTGCGCCTGCGCCGAGGCCTTGGCCAGGAAGCGCTCGGCGATGGCGCCGGCGCTGCGTCCGCCGACCTGCGAGATCCCCGCGATCGACAGCACGTCCTCGACGAAGGCTCGGACGGCGCCCGCATCCTGGCCCTGGATCGCGGCGAGCAGGCCGGCATGGCGGTCCTCGGTCTGCACGCTGTTGGCGACCTCGTCGAGGGAGCGCCCGGCAGCGATGGCCCGCAGGGTCCGGCGCTTGGCCACCGGCGGCACGGCGAGCGCGTCGAGGAAGGCGTGGGTCAGGCCCATGTCGCCGAGCCGCACCGCGACGTCGGAGCGACCGAGCAGGTCGAGCCCCTCGAAGGCGAGCCCCAGCACCTCGGCATCCGCCGCCGGGGTGTCGGTGCGCCCGATCGACTCGATGCCGCCCTGCACGAACTCGTCGGGCTCGCCCGCGGCGACGCGGAAGACGGGGCCGAGATAGCTGTAATCGGCGCTCTCGCCCGGCCGCGTCGCCTGGTGCAGGCGGCAGACGGGGATGGTGAATTCCGGCCGGAGGCACAGTTCGGCCCCGGCCGCGTCCTGCGTCACGAAGATTCGCCGCCGGATGTCCTCGCCCGACAGTTCGAGGAACGGCTCCACGGGCTGCAGCACAGGGGGCGATGCGGGCACGTATCCGCAGGCGGAAAAATGCGCCGCCAGCCGCACATGGCGCAACGCCTCCGCGCCGCTCGGGCCGCCTGCCTCCGGTCTCGTCATCGTCTCGGATCCAGCTTGATTTCGGCCCCCATAGCAATCGCGTCACGGGTTGGCGACCGTAGAGGAGAATTTCCGGGCGGATCGGACCGCGTAACGGCCGCGCCGCACGGTGGCGGGGATTGGAGCAACAGGCCGGTTTCCCGGCAAAATCCTCGACTACCAGACCAGCCGCTCGATCACGGCATCGGGCCGCATCTCCTGCCGCGACAGCCACTCGGCGATGTCGCCGAGGCTGTGGTGCTCGGCGGTGACGCCGAGTTCCTCCGCGTGGATGCCGCGGGCCACCAGGATCGAGGGGATGCCGTAACGGGCGGCGCCGGCGATGTCGGTGCGGATCGCGTCGCCCACCGCGACGGTGCGGGCCATGTCCGGCGCCGGCATCCCGTCGAACTCGCCGGCCATGGCGAGCGCCGTCTCGTAGACCGGCCGGTAGGGCTTGCCCGCATAGACGACTGTGCCGCCAATGGCCTCGTAGGCCTGGGCGATCAAGCCGGCGCAGGGGATCAGCTTCTTGTCACGCTCGACCACGAGATCGGGGTTGGCGCAGATCATCGGCACGTTGCGGGCGCGAAACTCCGCCAGAGCCTCGCGGTAATCCTCCGCCGTCTCCGTGTAATCATCGAACAGGCCGGTACAGACGATGCGCTGCGCTTCCGTCCCCGGCACCAGGGTGAGGTCGAGACCATCGAAGACCGGTGCGTCGCGCTCGGGACCAAGGTGATACACCCGCTCGCCCGGATGCTCGGCGATCAGCCGCCGGGTCAGGTCGCCGGAGGTGAGGATCGCGTCGTAGGCCTCCCGCGGAACGCCGTAGCCGTCGAGGATCTTTTGCACGCCGGCCCACGGCCGGGGCGCGTTCGAGACCAGGATGACCCGGCGCGGACGAGAGCCGGGAAGCCCCCGGAAGCGGATCAGCGCCTCGCCGGCCGCGACGTGGCCGCGGGTTCCGTCATGCAACACGCCCCAGACGTCGCACAGGATCAGGTCGTAGCGCTCGGCCACTTCCTCGAAGTGGCGCAGCGTCGGGACGGGGGGATGGGTCATCGAAGAGTCCGGTCGGCGGTGATGCTGCGGCCTCTATAGCGGGCTTTGCGCCTCACTGAAGGTCGCAACCGATCTCCATCGTGAGTTGCTTTCCCTCTCTCCGGGAGGGTTCGTGATAGGAAGTCACCCCAGGAACCGCCCCACCAGCAGCCGGGCGAGCTCCCGCGGCGGGTCGGGGGTGAGCACGGCGAGCTTGCGCGAGGTCGAGAGCGAGGCGAGCCCATGCAGGGCGGCCCAGAGGGCGGCCACCGCCCGGCGGCGCTCGTCCGGTTCGGTGATCAGCGGTGCCAGCACGGTATCGACGAGCCCGACCGGTTGGGCCAGCGCCGCAGCGTACCAGTCGGGGAATGGCTGTTCCGGTGCGGCAAGGTGCTCGAACAGCAGGCTCCAGACCCTCGGGTCGGCGGCGACGAAGACGAGGTAGGCGTCCGCCAGCGCCAGCGCGTTGTCCCGCGGCGCCCGGTCCGGATCGATCACCGCCTCCAGCGCCGCGTGCAGCCGGGCGAGCGTGCGGGCATTGACCCGCAGAACCACCTGATCGAGGTCGCCCACCGCGTTGTAGATCGAGTTCGGCGCGTAGCCGATGGCCGCTGCGAGCCGCCGCATGCCGAGCGCGCGAAAGCCCTCGTTGCGCACGAGGCTCTCAGCCGTGCCCGCGACGAGGCTGATGAAGCCCTCCCGGTCGTGCTCGCCCCTCGGTCCGCTTCCGCGTGCCTTCCCTGCCAAGTCCCTTGCCAAGTCGACTCCTCGCTTCCCGGTGTTCCCCGTCGCCGTGCGTGCCCGCACTCGGCGTCGGGTTAGATTGCACGGTGTTCAAAATCAAGCTTGCGCGGCAATCCGACCGGTCTATTTTGAACGACGTGCAAAACGCGGATTTGACGCCTTCGCCGTCGGCAGGCAGTCATGCCCGGAGCCGGGAGAGACCACGATGTTCCGCACACTGATGACGACGCGACGCTTCGCGCCGCTGTTCTGGTGCCAGTTCTTCTCCGCGTTCAACGACAATTTCCTCAAGAACGCGCTCGCCCTGCTGATCCTGTTTCAGGTCAGCGCGCGGGGCGAGAGTTCGGGCGGGGTCCTGGTGACGCTGGCCAGTGCCGTGTTCATCGGCCCGTTCTTCATCCTGTCGGGTCTCGGCGGGCAGATGGCTGACCGCTACGACAAGGCGCTGCTGGCCAAACGCCTGAAATTCGCGGAGATCTTCGCGGCCCTGCTCTCGGTGCTCGGCTTCTGGCTGCACTCGGTGCCGCTGCTGTTCGGGGCACTCGGCCTGTTCGGAATCATCGCGGCCCTGTTCGGGCCGATCAAGTACGGCATCCTGCCCGACCACCTGAAGCGCGAGGAGCTGACCGCCGGCAACGCGCTGGTCGAGGCGGCGACCTTCCTGGCGATCCTGCTCGGCACCATCACCGCGGGTCTCGCCATGGCGATGGGCGGTCACGCCCTGGGGCTCGGCGCCGGGCTGATGGGTATGGCGGTCCTGTGCTGGCTCGCCGCCCGGATGATTCCGGCCACCGGCGAGGGCGCGCCCGACCTGCATGTCGACCGCAACGTCGCCCGCTCCACCGCCGAACTCCTGCGCGACCTCTGGTCCGACACGCGGCTGTGGCGCGGTTCGGTGATCGTGAGCTGGTTCTGGCTTGTCGGCGTGGTGGTCCTCTCGCTGCTCCCCGTTCTGGTGCGCCAGACGCTCAACGGCACCGAGATCGTCGCCACGACGCTGCTCGCGATCTTCTCGATCGGCATCGCGGTCGGCTCCGGCCTCGCCTCGTGGCTGGCGAGCGGGCGCATCGTCCTGCTGCCGACGCCGGTCGGCGCGGTGCTGATGGGCCTGTTCGGCCTCGACCTCGCCTGGACGGTCTCGCAGGTGAGCCCGGCCACGGCCGAGCCGGTCGGCGCCTGGGACTTCATCACCGGCGGCTCGGGCCTGCGCATCGCCATCGACTTCTTCGGGCTGGCTGTCGCGGGCGGGCTCTACGTCGTGCCCTCGTTCGCCGCGGTGCAGGCCTGGACCGAGAAGGCCAAGCGCGCCCGCGTCATCGGCGCCGTCAACGTGCTGACGGCCGCCTTCATGGTCGGCGGCACCCTGGCGCTCGCGCTGCTTCAGGGCATCGGCCTCTCCACGGCCCAGCTTCTCGGCCTCGTGGCCGTGCTGAACCTGATCGCCGGCGCGGTGATCCTCGTGACCCTGCCGACGAATCCGCTGCGCGACGCCCTCTCGATCCTGTTTCGCGCCTTCTACCGCCTGGAGGTGAAAGGCCTGGAGAACGTGGAGAAGGCCGGTTCGAATGCCATCGTCGCCCTCAACCACGTCTCCTTCCTCGACGCGCCGCTGGCGCTCTCGCTCCTCGACAAGGAGCCGGTCTTCGCCATCGATCACGGCATCGCCCAGCGCTGGTGGGTGAAGCCGTTCCTCAAGGTGACGAAGGCGATGCCGCTCGATCCGACCCGGCCGCTCGCCACCCGCACGCTGATCAACGCGGTCAAAAGCGGCGAGACGCTGATCATCTTCCCCGAGGGCCGGCTCACCGTCACCGGCAGCCTGATGAAGGTCTATGACGGGGCGGGCCTGATCGCCGACAAGTCCGGCGCCATGGTCGTGCCGGTGAAGATCGACGGACCGGAGCGCACGATCTTCTCGCGCCTGAAGCGCGATCAGGTGCGCCGGGCGTGGTGGCCGAAGGTGACGGTGACGATCATGCCGCCGGTCCGCCTCCACGTCGATCCCGAACTCAAGGGCAAGAACCGCCGCCGCGCGGCGGGCGCGGCGCTCTACGACATCATGTCGGACCTCGTGTTCGAGACCGCCGACATCGAGCGCGGCGTCTTCTCCGCGCTCATCGAGGCGGGCCAGCTTCACGGCTGGCGGCGCACGGCGCTCGAAGACCCGGCGACGGGTAAGATGAGCTATTCGCGCCTCGTGATGGGTGCCAATATCCTGGGCCGGAAGCTTCAGGTCTTGCTGCCCGACGCGAAAAAACCGGTCGGGCTGATGCTGCCCAACGCCAACGGCGCGGCGGTGACGTTCTTCGCGCTCGCCAGCGCGGGCCGCGTGCCGGCGATGATCAACTTCTCCGCCGGCCCCGCCGCGGTGCTCTCGGCCTGCCGCGCGGCGCAGGTCGACACCCTCCTCACCTCGCGGGCCTTCATCGAGAAGGGACGCCTCGGCGCGCTGATCGAGGGCATCCAGGGCAGCCTGCATCTGATCTACCTCGAGGACGTGCGGGCAGGCGTCACCACGGGCGACAAGATCCGCGGTTTCTTAAGCCCCCGCCGGCCGCTCGTCGCGCGCCAGGGCAGCGACCCGGCGGCGATCCTGTTCACCTCAGGATCCGAGGGCACGCCGAAGGGCGTGGTGCTCGCCAACCGCGCGATGCTCGCCAACACCGCGCAGGTCGCCGCCCGCATCGATTTCGGGCCGCGCGACAAGGTGTTCAACGTGCTGCCGGTCTTCCACGCCTTCGGGCTGACGGCGGGGCTGGTCCTGCCGCTGATCTCGGGCGTGCCGGTCTACCTCTACCCCTCGCCGCTGCATTACCGGATCGTGCCCGAACTCATCTACGGCACCAACGCCACGGTCCTGTTCGGCACCGACACCTTCCTCACCGGCTACGCCCGGATGGCGCATTCCTACGACCTGCGGAGCCTGCGCTACGTCGTGGCCGGTGCCGAGCCGGTGAAGCAGGCCACCCGCAAGACCTGGGCGGAAAAATTCGGCCTGCGCATCCTGGAGGGCTACGGCGTCACCGAGTGCGGGCCCGTGCTCGCGCTCAACACGCCGATGTTCAACCGGTTCGGCACGGTCGGCCGGCTGCTGCCGGGCATCGAATCGCGCCTCGAACCGGTGCCCGGCATCGAAGAGGGCGGACGCCTCGTGGTGCGCGGCCCCAACATCATGCTCGGCTACCTGCGCGCGGAAAAGCCCGGCGTGCTGGAGCCGCCCGCCGACGGCTGGTACGACACCGGCGACATCGTCGCCTTCGACGCCGACGGCTTCGTGACGATCAAGGGTCGGGCCAAGCGCTTCGCCAAGATCGCGGGCGAGATGGTGTCGCTGGCCAGCGTCGAGGCCTTGGCCGCCGAACTCTGGCCCGACGCCCCGAGTGCGGTGGCCGCCGTGCCCGACGCCCGCAAGGGCGAGCGCCTGATCCTGTTCACGGAGGCCAAGGGCGCGACGCGGACCGCCTACCAGACCCATGCCAAGGGCCGGGGCGCGGCCGACGTCGCCATTCCTGCCGAGGTGGTCGTGCTGGAGAAGCTGCCGATGCTCGGCACCGGCAAGGTCGATCAGGTGAGCGTGACGAAGCTCGCCCGCGAGCGGGCGGCGACCGCGGAGGCGGCGTGAGGGTTTTCGGCTTCCGGATGATCTCGCCCGGAAGCCGTTTTCCGCTGATCAAGCCGTATGCCGGTCATGCACGTTCCAGATCGGTCCGTGGAAAATCCTCGCCGACATAGAGCAGCCGGCAGCCTCTCTCCTTCGCCAGAGCGTAGGCAAAGCAGTCACCAAAATTCAGAGCCGCGGGATGAACGCCTTTACCCCATGTCCCGTAGGCTTGAACGACAAGCTGCACGGTAGCAGCGGTCACGCCGATAATCTCGAAGCCGAGCCCGGCGATGAGTTTTTCCATCTCGTCCCTGCGATTCCGTCGCAAAGCAACGATCAAGGCTTCGGCCATTGTCCCGGCTGAGATGAGGATCTTATCCTCTGCTTCCAGAACGTCGGCGCATCGATCCGCTTCCGCTTCACCGAGGAGGATCGCCATCAAGGCCGAGGTATCGACCACGATCACTCGGGTAATCCATCCTCGCCGTAGAGGAAGTCCTGACTCCGCTCCGCACTCGGTCCCATCGATGGTTTTGCCGCTGCGGACTTCCTGACGGCGTTCAGGACGGCCCGTCGTGTCTCTCGATCCGGCATGGGCCTAACGGGCTCGAGGCGAACAGCGGGATGGCCGTGCCGCGTCAGGATGATTTCCTCTCCTGCTTCCGCGCGTCGGACCAAGTCGGTCAACTGTCCCTTGGCGTCTGTCACCGAGACGTGCATCGCCCCGTTTCCCCATGCGACGAGAGGGGTTGGAATCTGGACTACTTAATAGTCCAGCACAAGGTCTCGCGCCTGCCCACCGGATCGCACCGCGCCGGCCGTCCCGCCGGAAGTCGAACTTAAACCATTCTTGGCCCTATCCTCGGCCGGCCTCACCGTCCGCTGGTCCGTTGCCGATGCCCCTCTCCCGCCGCCGCTTCCTTGCCTCCTCGCTCGGTGTCGCGATCGCTGGCCCCGCCGCCGCACAGAGCTATGGCCAGACCTTCAAGGTCGAGAACGACGAGGGCCGGCCGGTCGCCAACATGCGGCTGCCGGGCGAGATCACCGGGCAGATTCAGGAGTTGCGCGGCGTCACCTATGTCGGGCCCCGCGAGGCCGAGGTGACCCTCTACGAGTTCTTCGACTACAACTGCCCCTGGTGCCGCAAGGCCGCCGCCGACGTCACCGCGCTCGCCGGCAGCGATCCTGCCCTGCGCATCGGCCTCGTCCACAACCCGATCCTGTCGCCGATGTCGGCGCAAGCCGCCAAGGTTTCTCTGGCGGTGCAGCGCAAGCTCGGCTCGGCGGCGGCCTTCGCCTTCTACGGCCAGCTTCTCGCCACCAAGGGCCAGATCGACGGGCTCAAGGCGCTCGAAATCGGTGCCAGAACCGGGGTGCCGCGGGCCGAGCTCGAACAGATCGCCGATAGCGACGAAGTGCGCGAGGCGATGCGCGCGCACATGAACGTCGCGGCCAATCTCGGATTGTCCGCAACACCCTCCTACGTGCTCGGCAATACCGGCGTGCTCGGCCATCCCGGTGTGAAGTCGCTGGCGAAGATGATCGCGGCGATGCGGCGCTGCGATCAGATCGCCTGCGGGTAGGGCATCGTCCCGAAAGGTGGCCACTGGCTTGTCTGAGAAGACGATGCCCCCGCGCAAACCTGCCTCAGGCCCCGCCGATGAGGATGCCGGCCGCGAGCACGAGGGAGCCGCCGAGCACGATCTGGAAGGCGGCCCGCAGGAAGGGCGTCTCCATGTAGCGGTTCTGGATCCAGACGATGGCCCAGAGCTCGGCGAAGACCACGGCGAAGGCGATGCTCGTCGCCAGCCAGAAGTTCGGGATCAGGTAGGGCAGCGCGTGGCCGAGGCCGCCCAAAGCGGTCATCACGCCGGAGGCGAGGCCGCGTTTCAGCGGTGAGCCGCGCCCGGAAATCTTGCCGTCGTCGTGCGCGGCCTCGGTGAAGCCCATCGAGATGCCCGCGCCGATCGAGGCCGAGAGGCCGACGAGGAAGGTCGTCCACGGGTTCTGCGTGGCGAAGGCGGTGGCGAAGATCGGGGCGAGCGTCGAGACCGAGCCGTCCATCAGCCCGGCGAGTCCCGGCTGGACCCAGGTCAGGACGAACTGGCGGTGGGCCACCGCGTCTTCCTCGTCGCGGACGGTTCCGCCGAGATGCTGCTCGCTCAGCGCCTCGGCCGTCCGCTCGTGCGCGCTCTCCGCCGCGGCGAGGTCGCCGAGCAGGCGGCGCGTGTCGGCGTCGGTCGAGCGCCGGGCGGCGGCGAGGTAGAAGTCGCGCGCCTGCCGCTCCATCGCGGCGGCCTCCACCCGGACGCGGTCGAGCCCGAGATTGCGCATCAGCCAGACCGGCTTGCGGCTGTAATAGCCCGCGATGTGCTCGCGCCGGATCGGGATGATGAAGTCGCCGAAGCGCTGCTTGTAGCGCTCGATCAGGCGACGGCGGTGCTCGTCCTCGGCGTCCGCCATCGCGTCGAACAGGGCGGCCGAACGGGGATAATCGCCGCGCAGGCGCCCGGCATAGGCGCGGTAGATCTGGCCGTCCTCTTCCTCGGACCCGATCGCGAGCGCCAGGATCTCCTGCTCGCTGAGATCGTCGAACCGTTGCCGGCCGCCGAGCGTCAGCATCGAGAGACGGCTCATCATGGTAAGGTCGCCCTCCGAAGGACAGCTCGCATCGGACGACGCAGGCAGGCCCGCGTCATCGCACCCGTTTCGGGTCTGTTGGTGTCAGGATTCCTGCTCTTGCAGCAGCCGGTACTCGCGCCCGTGCCGGCAATAGCCCTCGACGATGTGGCTCATCAAGGCGCGCTTCTTTGGGTCCAGCGTCCCGAGAATGCGGGCCGGGCGCCCGCCCCAAAGGTGGCCGCCCTCCAGCAACTGACCCGGATCGGTGGTCGAGCCGCCGGCCAGCATCACGTCGTCGGCCACCACCGTGCCCGGCGCCAGCACCGAGCCGATGCCGATGAGGCTGCGGGCGCCGATCCGGCAATCGGCCATGCGGACGTTGTGGCCGATCGTGGTGTCGCGCCCGATCACCACGCCCTCGCCGCGGCTGCGGATCACCGTATTGTCCTGGATATTGGTGTCGGCCCCCACCACGATCGGACCGACCTCCGCGGCGAGTTCGCAGGAGAACAGCACCGTCGATCCGGCGCCCAGCGCGATGCGACCGGAGAGCCGGGCGGTGCGGGCCACGAACACGCTGGCCTCGGTCTCGGGCGGCACGGTCTCGGGCGGGCTCGCCCCCTCGCCTGCCGCCTCGCGCAGGCGCTCGGCCCGCTCGGCCAGTTCCTCCGGCGTCACCGGGCGCAGGCGCTTGGCCGGGTTGCCGCCATAGGCGAAGCCGCTTTCGAGATTCGAGCGGGGGAAGATGGTGGCACCCGCCTCGATCAGCACGTTGTCGCCGACGGTCGCCCCGTCGAGGATGATCGCGTCGTCCTCGATCACCACGTCCGAGCCCACGGTGCAGGCATGCACCACCGCGTTGCGGCCGACCGTGACCCGGTCGCCGATATGGGTCGGCAGCGATTCGGTGGCGATGTGGACGGTGGAGCGCGCGCCGAGCCAGAAGCGGTCGCCTGCGGTGATCGGTTGCCCATCGCTGCGGATCACGCTGTCGTCGCCGAGCCAGGCCTGGGACCCGAGGGTGGCGGCGCCGATCACGGTACTGGCGCGCCCGCACCAGACGGGTCGGCTGGCGAAGACGGGCAGGATGCCGTCGTAGGGCAGGATCAGGTCGGGCGTCACGTCGCGGCTCGCTGTTCTTCGAAACGGCGCCGGTGGCGCGGTCCTATTCTTGAGCCATATAGGCCCACGGGCAAATGGGGTAACAGGCTTGCGCGAAAACGCTCGCCCCGACCCGTCGCCGCCGCGTACGCGTTCCCGAAGAGACGGTCATGACGGTCAGCATCCAGTCCGAGCCCTTCGACACCGCCGCCGAGATCGCCCGGATCGAGGCGGAGCTGGCCGGCCGGGCGGGCGCGGTGGTGACCTTCTCCGGCCTATGCCGCGACGAGGCGGGGCGGCTCGCTGCGCTGGAGCTGGAGCATTACCCCGGCATGGCCGAGGCCGAGATCGCTCGGGTGGTGGAGGAGACGCGTACCCGCTGGCCGGTCCAGGCCCTTCGGGTGATCCACCGCCACGGGCTGGTGCGGCCGGGCGAGGGCATCGTCCTCGTCGTCACCGCCTCGCCCCACCGCAAGGCGGCCTTCGCCGCGGCCGACTTCCTGATGGATTACCTCAAGACCCGCGCCCCGTTCTGGAAGCGCGAACACCTCGCCGACGGCACCACCGGCGGCTGGGTCGCGGCGACGGAGGCCGATGCCGCCGCCGCCGAATCCTGGGCCTGACCTCGTCCCAACCTCTCGGCCTGACCGGACACCGCGAACGGAAACCCCCTCCTCATGACGGCCTCCTCTTCCAGCCCGCCGGGCGCGCGCCGCCTCGCGGCCGCGGGCATCGCGGTCGTGTCCTTCGCCGCCGCCCTCTGGCTCGCCTGGACCGCTTCGGCGACGCTGCTGCTGATCTTTTCCGGCATCCTGTTCGCCGTCTTCCTCGACGGCGTGACGCGGGGCCTCGGCTACGTGCTGCCGATCGGGCGCGGGTGGCGTCTCGCGCTCGCCTGCCTCGTGCTCGCCGCCCTTGCGCTGGGGCTCTCGGCCTTCGGCGGCGCCACCGTGGCGAGCCAGGCGCGCGACCTCGGTACCACGGTGCGCCAGCAATCGGAGACGGTGCGCGACTGGCTGAAGGAGCGCGGCATCGAGATCGATCTCTCGCAGGCCGCCCCAGCGGGTCAGGGAGGCGGCAAGGAGTCCGGTCAGGGCGAGGGCAAGGACCGGCCGGAGCAGAAGCAGGGCGATCTGGCCGGGTTCGCGTCGGGTGCCCTCAAGAGCCCGGGCTCGCTCCTGTCGGATGCGGGCAGCGTGCTCGGTCCGGCGGCGACCGTGGTGATCGCGCTGTTCAACGCGCTCGGCAATCTGCTGGTGATCGTCTTCCTCGGAATCGCCATCGCCGCCGATCCGGGAAGCTACCGCAACGGTGCGCTGCGGCTCGTTCCCCCACACCATCGCGAGAAGGCCGCGCGCGTCCTCGACGGATCGGGCGAGACCCTGCGGCACTGGCTGTTCGGGCAACTCGTGACCATGGCGGCGATCTTCGTGCTGACCTGGGCAGGCCTCAGCTTCCTCGGCATCGGCGGCGCGCTGATCCTCGGGCTCCAGGCCGGACTGCTCGCCTTCGTGCCGACCATCGGGCCGTTGATCGCGGGCGTGGTGATCGTGCTGAGCAGTCTCGCTTCGGGGCTGAACGGATTGCTCGGGGCGGTCGGCGTCTATCTCGCGGTGCAGACGGCGGAGAGCTACGGGCTCACGCCCTTCATCCAGCGCCGCGCCCTCGACCTGCCGGCGGCGACGATCTTCGCTGGCCAGCTTCTGCTCGGCGTGCTGTTCGGCCTGTGGGGCGTAGCGCTCGCGCTGCCGCTGGTCGCGGTGATCAAGGTGCTGCTGGAAGAGCTCTACATCGAGGAAGGGACCGAAGCGGAGGCCTGACGCTCCGCTTCGGTCCCGATCACCTTAAGGCGCCATGTCGGGGACCGGCTTGACGGTGCCCGTCTCGGCCGGGACCGCGGCCGGCGTCGGCGTGCCGATCTGCGGCGGCGGGGTGAGCTGCAGGTGCTCGCTGGTAGACGCGAGTTCCTGGTAGACCCGCTGCGGATCGTCGTTCAGCCGTGTGCCGTAGCTCGGCACGATCTGGCGGATCTTCGCCTGCCATTCCGGGCTGGCGACCCGCTTCGCGAACACCTTCTCCAGCACGGTCAGCATGATCGGCGCGGCGGTCGAGGCGCCCGGTGAGGCGCCGAGCAGGGCGGCGATGCTGCCGTCCTTGGCCGCCACCACCTCGGTGCCGAGCTTCAGCACGCCGCCCTTCTCCGGGTCGCGCTTGATGATCTGCACGCGCTGGCCGGCCTGGACGAGGCGCCACTCGTCCTTTTTCGCATCGGGGAAGTACTCGCGCAGGGCCTGATAGCGATCCTCGTCGGAGAGCATGACTTGGCCGGCGAGGTACTCGATCAGCGGGTACTGCTCCACGCCCACCCGCACCATCGGCCAGACGTTGCCGGTGGTGGTCGAGGTCAGCAGGTCGAAGTAGGAGCCCTCCTTCAGGAACTTGGTCGAGAAGGTCGCGAACGGTCCGAATAGGATCACGCGCTTGCCGTCGAGCACGCGGGTGTCGAGATGCGGCACCGACATCGGCGGCGAGCCGACCGAGGCTTTGCCGTAGGCCTTGGCGAGGTGGCGCAGGGCCACGTCCTGGTTCTCAGTGACGAGGAACGAGCCGCCGACCGGGAAGCCGGCATAGTCGTCGGCCTCGGGGATGCCGGAGGCCTGCAGAAGGTGCAGGGCGCCGCCGCCCGCGCCGATGAACACGAACCGGGCATCGACCGTGTGGCGGCTGCCGTCCTTCAGGTTCTTCGACGTGACGCGCCAAGTGTACCCATCCTTGTCGTCCTTGTTGCGCTCGAAGCTCTCGACTTCGGTCGAGAGGCGCAGGTCGAACTTCGGCCCGCTCTTCAGCGAGGCGATGTACTGGCGGGTCACCTCGCCCCACTCGCAATCGGTGCCGAGCGGCGACCACGTGGCGGCGACCTTCTGCTTCGGGTCGCGCCCCTCCATCATCAGGGGCACCCACTTCTTGAGCTGCTCGGGATCGGTCGAGAATTCCATCCCGGCGAAGAGCGGGCTGGCTTTCAGCGCCTCGTAGCGCTTGCGCAGATACGTGATGTTGTCGTCGCCCCAGACGAAGCTCATGTGGGGTGTGGAGTTGATGAAGGAGCGGGGGTTCTTCAGCACGCCCTTTTGCACTTGCCAGGCCAGGAACTGGCGCGTGACCTGGAAGGCCTCGTTGATCTCGACGGCCTTGCTGATCTGGACGTTCCCCTTGGAATCCTCCGGCGTGTAGTTCAGTTCGGCGAGCGCCGAGTGGCCGGTGCCGGCGTTGTTCCAGCCGTTGGAGCTTTCCAGCGCCACGCCGTCGAGCCGCTCGACCATCTCCAGCGACCAGTCGGGCTCGAGTTCGCGCAGCCAGACACCGAGCGTCGCGCTCATGATGCCGCCGCCGATCAGCAGGACGTCGACCTTCCGCACCTCGCCCGCGGCGAGCAGGGGCGAACCCGGCAGAGCCGTCGCCGCCATGCCGGCCAAGGCGCCGCCAAGGACTTGCCGCCGGTTCATCGGCATCGGGCTATGTTGCACATTGGCGGAACGAATGTGCAGTTTATCGTCTATTTTCATTTTAATTTTCGTGCCGCTCAAAAATTTATTGGTCCCAGCGGTCCGCTACAGCACGTGCGGGCAAGCGACAACCCGGCGATTACATGGCTGCCATGCCCTGAAACCTTGAACATCCGCGGCGGCCTGTCAGGCTGCCAGAGCAGTGTTCACCCTCCCGGCCTTTGGTTTCCGACAGGGCCGGGAAGAGGCCGATCATTGGTCTGCGAGCCTCCATCGGCGAAACCTCAGCGCGCCGCCGAGTGCTCCGTGCGGCGGACGCTTCCGAGAATCGCGCGGGCGGCTTCGTGGCGGACCGCGCCGGTCTCGCAAGTCTTGCAGATCGCCCCGAGAGAGCGGCCGCTCAACCGTCGCGGGCGGCAGCCGGAACCGCGGCGATGCCGGCGCCCGCGGCCCAGGCGTTGAGATCCTGCTTGCGGATCGCCGCCGCCATCATGTCGGGGAAGAGGTCCGGCGTGCAGGCGAAGGCGGGCACGCCGAGGGCCGCGAGCCGCGCGGCCAGTCCCCGGTCGTAGGCCGGCGCGCCCTCGTCGGAGAGGGCCAGCAGCGCCACCACCTGCACGCCGGCGCCGACGAGGCGCTGCGCCTGGGCGAGCAGGCCGGCCTCGACCCCGCCCTCGTAGAGATCGGAGATCAGCACGAGCACCGTGTCCTCGGGCCGGGTGATGCGCGAGGCGCAGTAACCGACCGCCCGGTTGATGTCGGTGCCGCCGCCGAGCTGGACCGAGAACAGCACCTCGACCGGATCGTCCATCGCGTCGGAGAGATCGACCACCTCGGTGTCGAACACCACGAGCCGGGTCGAGACCGCGGGCAGCGAGGCCATCACCGTCCCGAAGATGCTCGAATAGACCACGGAATTGGCCATCGAGCCGGACTGGTCGATGCACAGGATCACGTCTTTCAGCGATCCGCGGCTTTTCCGCCCGTGGCCGAGGCGGGTTTCCGGGATGATGGTGCGGTACTCCGCCTGATAGTGGCGCAGGTTCGCCCGGATGGTGCGGTTCCAATCGATCTCGGCGTGGCGCGGGCGGCGGTTGATGCTGGCGCGGTCGATCGCCCCGCTCACCGCCTGCCGCAGCGGCTCCTCCAGCCGCTTCATCAGCGCGTCCACGACCTTGCGCACCACGAGGCGGGCCGTTTCCTTGGTGCGCCCGCCGAGCAGGCCGCGCATCGAGATCAGGGTCGAGACGAGGGAGACGTCGGGCTGGACCGCCTCCAGCATCTCCGGCTCGGTCAGCATCCGCTTGAGGTCGAGCCGCTCGAAGGCGTCGCGCTGCATCACCTGCACCACGGAGGCCGGGAAGTAGTCGCGGATGTCGCCGAGCCAGCGCGGCACGGAGGGGGCAGAGGCGCCGAGACCCCCCTTGCGGTCGGAATCGTAGAGGGCGCCCATTGCTCGGTCGAGGCGCTGGTCGCGCTCCGATAAGGTGCAGCCGGTGCCCTCGGCCGCCCCGCCGCCGAGCACGAGGCGCCAGCGGCGCAGGCGTTCCGCTTCGCTCTCGCTCATCTGGCGTCTCCGGTGGTTTCGTCCGCGGATTTGGCGGGTTCGGGGCCGAGCAGCAGGCGCAGGATCGGCAGCACTTTTGCCGCGCGCGGTGCATCGAAGCCGTGCAACGCCTCCGCCTCGCCGGGGGCGGCCCCGCCCGGCCGGGCCAAAGCCTCGCCGACGGCCCGGCGCTCGGCCGGCGCGAGGGTCGCGAAGGTGCGGCGCACCAGCGGCAGCAATTCGGTGAAGAGGTCCGCGTCGAGGCCGCAGAGCCAGTCATCGACCACCGCGAGCAGTTCGCGCCCGTGGATCAGCACGGCGCCGCTGTCCTCCAGAAACCCCTCGATCCAGGCGGCGGCCGGTCCGGCGCCCGAGGCCCGCGACAGGGCAAGGCGCAGGCGCTCGCCGGCCTCCCCTGCCGCGATGGCGCGCTCGTCGAACAGCAGGCGCACGGCGCGGCCGACGATGCGGCCGTGGACGTGCTCCTGGTCGGCGAGCGCCCGCAGGGCCTCCCCCCAGACCGCCTTCAGCTCCGGCTCCTCGATCAGCGCGACCGCGCCCGACACGGCGACGATGCGCGCCTTGGCCGCTGCCGCCGCGTCGTCGTCGAGGCTCTGGCAGGCGGCCACCAGCCCGGCGGCCGCCCGGGGCACGAGGCCGCGCACCACCGCGAGCACCGGCTCGGTGTCGGAGGAGCGCACGGAGCCGTAGCGGGCGAGTTCGGCGAGCGGGGGCAGCGCCTCCATCAGGTCGAACACGTCGGCCGAGACCGCGGCGCGGTCGTTGAGGGCCTGGATCACCTCCGCCGTGGCGCCGGGAAGGTCGGCGTCGAGCAGGGTGCCGATCAGGCCGGAGAGTTCGGCGACGCGGGTCGCCTCCCGCGCACGGCTCCGCACCCGGCCGGCGGCAGCCTCGGCGATCGTGCCGCCCTCGGCCGACGCCGCCACCAGCTCCACCACCCATTCCGGCTGCCAGGAGAGGAACCAGCCCTCCTTGAAGGTGCCGCGCCCGCGCGCCTCCCGTCGCTCGCCCCAGGGGATGCCGATCAGCTTGAGCCGGTTGAGGAAGTGGCTGCGGGCCAGATCCGTCTCCTTGCGCAGGTCGAGGATGATCTCGCCCGCCGCGGCGGCGGGCTTCAGCCGCAGGCGCCTGCACTGCGCCTCGAAATCCGCCTCCACCGGTGTACCGGGGCTGTCCGGCGGGGTAGCGCCGAGGCGCTCGCCGATGACGAGCTTGCGCCGGATCAGCCCCATCGGTGCCGGGTCGGCGAAGCAGAGCGTGGCCTGGGCGGCCTCGTCGAGGTCGTCGAGGGAGGGCCGGGACCGGCCGCGGAAGCCCGCCAGCGCCTCGGCGAGCCGCGCCGCCTCGATCACCGAGGCCGGCGAGGCGTCGAGGTCGTTTTCGCGGAGCAACGCGGCGGCGCGGGCGAGCCATCGGGCGGCGACCCGTCCCTCGTGGTGCCACAGGGTATCGTACCATTCCGGCGAGAGCACCCCGGCGCGGTAGCCGGAGGCGAAGGCCAGCCGCTCGTAGGACCAGGGCGCCCAGGCGGCGGCGACCTTGGTCTTGGGCAGGTTTTTCAGAGTTGCGGCATCCGCCGTGGCTTGGCCCTTCGCGTCGTGGCGCATCAGCGCCGGCACGTGCCATGCGCCGCAGACGACGGCGATGCGCTCGAACCCCTCCTTGGCCGCACGCCGGATCGCGCTGCGCATATGCGCCTCGCGCGCCTCCTCGCGAAAAGCCTCGTCCGGATCGGGCTCGGCGCCCTCGCGCAACGCTCCCATCGCCTCGGCAATCGCGGCGAACACGTCGCCGTCGGCGCCCGCGCGGCTCTCGACCAGCGCGTCCCACCAGCGCTCGCCATCCGGATAGCCGGCGAGCGCCGCGAGTTCGCCGAGAGGATCGCGTCGGATCGCGGCTTTTGCCGGAGTGGGGCCGGCCTCCGATGAAGCCTCGGCGATGGGCTCCGCATCGATCGGCGCGGCCTCAGGCGGGGCTTCCGATTCGCCAAAGCCGTCGGCGAGCTGGATCGCGTGCGGCAGGTCGATGAAGCGGACGGTCGCGCCGGCCGCAATCCCGTGTTGCATCGCGACCCATTCCGGCGAGAAGGCCGCGAAGGGAAAGAACGCGCAATCGCGCGGCCGGTCCGGCCGGTAGACGAGGAGCGCCACCGGGGGCGCCATCGCCTCGTGGAGGCTGAGCGGGATCAGCGCGTCGGTATCCGGCGGGCCCTCGATCAGCAGGCAGTCGGGGGTGAACGCGTCGAGCGCCGCCTTGAGCGAGCGGGCGGAGCCGGGGCCGTGATGGCGGATGCCGAAGAGACGGATGTCGGGCATCGCGAGATCACGCGCTCGCGCGGGCGGCCTTGTAAAAGTCCTTCCAGCCGTCCCGCTCCTTCACCACGGTTTCGAGGTATTCGCGCCAGACGATGGCGTCCTGCACCGGGTCCTTCACCACGGCACCCGCGATCCCCGAGACGAGATCGTGCGCCGAGAGGCGGCCGTCGCCGAAATGCGCGGCGAGCGCCAGCCCGCTGCCGACGACGCTGATCGCCTCCGCCGTCGAGAGCGTGCCGGAGGGCTGCTTCACCTTGCTCTTGCCGTCGGCCGTGACGCCCTCGCGCAACTCGCGGAAGATCGTGACGACGCGGCGGATCTGGTCGGCGCCCGGCGGTTCGGCCGGGATCTCGAAGGCGCGGCCGAGCGAGGCGACGCGGGTCTCGACGATGGCGATCTCCGCTTCGATGGTGGCGGGGGGCGGCAGCACCACGGTGTTGAAGCGGCGCTTGAGCGCGCTCGACAACTCGTTGACGCCGCGATCGCGGTTGTTGGCCGTGGCGATGAGGTTGAAGCCCTTCTGCGCGGGCACCTCCTCGTTCAGTTCGGGGATCGGCAGAGTCTTTTCCGAGAGGACGGTGATGAAGCTGTCCTGCGTCTCGGAGGGGATGCGGGTCAGCTCCTCGACGCGGGCGATGCGGCCCTCGTTCATCGCCCGCATGATAGGCGAGGCCACCACCGCCTCGCGGCTCGGACCCTTGGCCAGCAGCAGCGCGTAGTTCCAGCCGTAGCGGATCGCTTCCTCGCTGGTGCCGGCGGTGCCCTGCACGATCAGCCGCGAGGTGCCGCAGATCGCGGCGGCCAGATGTTCGCTGACCCAGCTCTTGGCGGTGCCCGGCACGCCGAGCAGCAGCAGCGCCCGGTCGGTGGCGAGCGTGGCCACCGCGACCTCCATCAGGCGGCGGTCGCCGATATACTTTGGCGTGACCTCGAAGCCGGATGCGAGCTTGCCGCCCAAAAGATAGGTGACGACGGCCTGCGGCGACATCTGCCAGTTCGGCGGGCGCGGCCGGTCGTCGGAGTCCCGCAGGGCGGCGATCTCCTCCGCGAAAGCATCCTCGGCGGCTTGGCGAAGCTGCGCAGCCTTGACTCCGTTGGTCGATGTCATCCTTGAGCCGTCCCCCCTGTGGTGGTCTCCGGTTGGAAGTCGCGCCGGATCGCGGAGCGCAACTCCAGCACGCCGGTCAATCCCGTGAGCTGCGTGCGCAGGCGGTCGCCATCCTCCTCCGGCAGGCGCGCCAGGATGGCGGCAGCAGAGGCCGCGCTGTCGTCGCTCGGCCAGAGCCGGTCGCCGAGGCGGGCGATCACCCAGGGCTTGGCGAGGTCGCGCCGCAGGGCGTCGGAGCCTCGGGTGACGAAGGCGAGCCAATCGAGCAGCGTGGCGCTGAAGGACTCCGAAAAGTGCTCCGGGCCTTGGCCCAGCACGGCCAGCACCACCTCGATCTTGCGGGCGCGGATCAGCGCACCGACCCAGGCCTCCCACTCGGCGTCGGGCAGGAGGTGGAGCGCCTCCGCCCACATCCCCAGAACCTCGTTGGTGCGGCGGACGCCCGAGACCTTGCCCTCGTAGGCTTCGGCCGTGATGTCGGCCATCGCCTCCGTCCAGGCCGGGTCGCGCGTGCGCTTGGCCGCCGAGAACAGCCCGTGGAAGACCGGATCGGCCCACTCGCTGCGCAGGGCCAGCTCGATCCAGAGCCGCGGCGGATGCTCGGCGAAGGCGTGGAGCGGCGCGCGCGCCAGGATCGCCCGCAGCAGGCCGGCCCGGGCACCGCCGCCGCGCCGCTCCCAGGAGTTGGCCTCGACGCCGTCGCGGGCCAGTTCCGGGCTCTCCTCCGGCAGGGTGACGACGAGGGTGTGCGTGGTGCCGCCGAGCAGTCGGCGCTTGCTCTCGACGCTCAGCGCGGCCCGGGCGCGCGCCGCCATGCGCTCTGCGTAGCGCGAGCCGGGAAGCCCTGGCAGCAGACGCTGCGCGGCCTCGCGCACGCCCCCGGCACGGTCGTCGAGGCAGGCTTCGAGGAAGGGCTCGTCGGCCGGCGACAGGCCGGTCGCCAGCGCGTGGACCAGGGCCTCGCGCATGTCGGCCTTCTCCTTGCGGAAGACCGGCTCCAGGGCAGCCCGCGCCCCCTCGGGATCGCGGGCGCGGAAGGCGGTGAAGGCGGTGCGGCGCTCGGCCACCGTCCCTTCCATCCAGTCCGCGGCCTCCACTCGCTCGGTCGGGGCCTCGCCGCAGGCGCGGGCGAGCCAGTCGAGTTCGGCGCCGGTCACGGCAAGGGCGGTCGCCGGCAGGCTGTCGCGATGGAGCATCAGCGCCTGGAACAGCCAAGCGGGCGGGCGCAAGCCCGAAGCGGCGGCGAGATCGAACCACTCCTCGATGCGGTTGCGCGCGCTGGTGCCCTCGGTGAGGAGGCCGTAGAGCCGCGTCGCGGCGGCGGGCGGGCATTCGGGGCTGAAGGCGTCGCGCGGTTCGATCGGCGCCAGCGCCTCCGGCCCGAGCCCCGTGCCGGCGAGGTGATGGACGCCTTCCGCGGCGAGCCGCGCCAGCAGGGCGGCGCCGGGATCGCTCTCCGCAACGAGTGCGGCCAGCGGACCGGGCGCGGCCGGCGGGGCGCGCTCGGCCCCGAGGAGCGCGGCGGCGAGCGTCGGCTCCCAGCCATCCGTTGCAAGATCGGCAGCGTCCATCAGGCCACCTGCAGCAGGACCGGCTGCGCGCCCTGCGCCGGCATCGCGTAGAGGCGGCCCTCCGCGACGAGGGCGAGCGGATGGAGGCCGTAGCCGTCGTAGAGGCCGAACAGATCGACCGGCCGGCCCGCCGCCACCGCGAGCAGGCTCGGCAGGCGCGTGTCGGCCCTGAGTGCGAGGCAACCCGTCTCGTCCCCCGCCGCGAAGGTCGGCAAATGACCCGTCCTGTGACCCGTCTTGCCGCCGGAAGCCGTGGCGGCGAGCCGCCCGAGCCGCACGTTCGCGAGCCGCACCGGCCAGCGCTCGAGCCAGGGCGCGCGGGCCAGCACCTCGGCAAACGTGTCCCGCGCCGCCGCGACGCTGGTCGCACCGGGCAGCTCCGCGCGCGCCGCCGGGCCGGCGCGGCCCTCGCGGAAGCTGGCGCGCAGCGGTGGATCGCCGGGCTGGAACGCGAGCGCTCCGGAAAAGTCCTGGCCGGCGGCCGGCGCCGGCGGCAGGGGCGAACCACTGGTCCCGTAATCGATCACCTGGGCCAGGGCGCCGCTGACGCGGCCGACGAGCCAGACCGAGCGGGCGGTCAGGCGGTCCTCCTCCTCGACGGCGTGGGCCAGCACCGCCCAGGTGTCGGCATGGTCCGGCCGCGCCGCCATCTCCTCGGCGGTAACGGGATAGCCCAGCGCGGCCCGGACACCCGCCGCCTGCTCGGGGGCGAGCGCGTCGAGGCGGCGCGCGGCCCGGAGCAGCAGGGCGAGCCGGCCGAGGCCGAGCCCGAGCGCCGCCTCCGGCCGGGGGGCTCCGGGCTGGGGTGCGGCGGCGATCAGCCCCGGCAGGGCGCGCACCCGGCGGGCCAGCCCCGGTGCCTGCCCGTCCACGAGGCGGCCGGCCATGCGGTCCCAGAAGGCGTAGGGCTCGGAGCGCGCGGCGGCGAGCCCGCGCCGCATCATGTCGCGCAGCCAGAGATCGAGTTCGTCGAGAGACGCCGCGACCCGGTCCTCGCGGGCCTGCCGGCGCTTGGCCTGCGCCCGTTCGTCGACGGGTTTGGCCGGTTCTTTCGCCCGGGTCTTGGCCGCCCCGGCGCGGCTCTCGCGCCCCTTCATCCAGGCGGCGGCCCAATCCGGCGGCTCGCCCTCGGCGATGGGCGAGGCCGCATCAACCAGCATCAGGCCCAAGCCGTGCTTGCAGGGAAACTTGCGGCTCGGGCAGGTGCATTTCGAGGCGGGTCCGGCCAGATCCGCGACCGTGCGGTAGGGGCTCGCCCCGCTCCCCTTGATCTGGCCCCAGATCACCGTGCCTGCCCGGCCGAGGCCGGCCCATTTCTGCGGCTTTGCCTGATCCTGCCCGGCCTTGCGGCTCGACGCGTCGGGGGCGAGATCGAGGATCTGGGCAGTCGTCAGGCTCATGCGGCTCGCGCGGGTGGATGTCCGTCAGTCGAATCGTTGGCGAACCAGATTAGACGGATCGGCTCGATGGGCAAGTCTTCCTTTGGACCCCGTTTTTCGTTAAGCCGGCAACAGTCTCGACGATGGATGTTCTAAGATTTATCTGAGAATTATTCCAGTTCATCGCGCTGGTCGCGATGCGTGCCTGCGCGCGCGAGTCATTCCTCTGAGGGGATGCCGTGGGCGGGGTCTCAGCCCTGCTCCTCGGTGTTGCGCCATTCCCGCTCGAAGGGCAGACGCCAAGCCTGCGGCGCCACGAGTTGGTGGATCGATTTCGGCCCCCAGGAGCCCGGCGCGTAGAGCCGCACCGGCGGGGGCGCCTCCAGGAGCGGCGTCGAGACCTCCCACAGCCGTTCGATGCCCTCGGCCGTGGTGAAGAGCGTATGGTCGCCGCGCATGGCGTCGAGGATCAGCCGCTCGTAGGCCTCCAGCACCTCGCCCATCAGGCCGGTATCCTTCATGTTGAACTGGAGCGAGAGCTTGTCGAGCCGCATGCCCGGCCCCGGTCGCTTGCCGTAGAAGGACAGCGACATCTTCGAGGCGTCGGCGAGATCGAAGGTGAGGTGGTCGGGTCCCTGCGCGCCCACACCCGAATTGACGGGGAACATGCTTTTGGGCGGCTCGCGGAAGGCGATCGAGATGATGCGCTGCCCCTCCGCCATCCGCTTGCCGGTGCGCAGGAAGAACGGCACCCCGGCCCAGCGCCAGTTATCGATGCGGCACTTGAGAGCAATGAAGGTCTCGGTGTCCGATTGGGGATCGACGCCGGGCTCGGACCGGTAGCCGGCATACTGTCCGCGCACCACCTCCCGCGGGTCGAGCGGGAGCATCGAGCGAAAGACCTTGTTCTTCTCCTCGCTGATCGGGCCGGGTTCGAGTGAGGTCGGCGGCTCCATCGCCATGAAGCCGAGGATCTGGAACAGGTGGGTCACCACCATGTCGCGATAGGCGCCGGTCGCCTCGTAGAAGGCGGCGCGGGTGCCGAGGCCCAGCGTCTCCGGCACGTCGATCTGCACGTGGTCGATGAAGGTGCGGTTCCAGATCGGCTCGAACAGGCCGTTGGCGAAGCGGAACGCCAGGATGTTCTGCGCCGGCTCCTTGCCGAGGAAGTGATCGATGCGGAAGATCTGGTCCTCGGAAAAGACTTCGTGCAGTCGGTCGTTGAGCGCGACGGCACTCTCGAGATCGGTGCCGAACGGCTTCTCCATGACGATGCGCGAGCCGGCCGCCAGATCCGCCTCGGCGAGCAGGCGAACGACGGTGAGCGCCGCGGCGGGTGGCACGCTGAGATAATGCAAGCGCCGGCTTTCCTGCCCGAGGCTCGCTTCGGCCCGGCCCACCGCCGCGGCGAGTGCCTCGGCGCCGGCGGACAGCGGCACGTAGTCGAGCCGCTCGGCAAAGGCCGTCCATTCCCCGTCCCCGGCCTGGCGGGTGAAGAACTGGTCGATGGCCTTGTGCGCGCGCTCGCGGAACGCCTCAATGCCGATGTCGTCGAGGGACACACCGACGATGCGCAGGTCCGGGATGAAGCCGGCGCTGAACAGGTGGAACAGGCCGGGCAGGAGTTTTCGCTGCGCGAGATCGCCTGTGGCGCCGACGAGGACGACGACCTGCGGGTATTTCGGGCCGACGCCCGCTCCCAGCCGTGACGCGCGCGATCCTGCCAAGCGGGCCTCCATCGGCGCGCCGGATGCGCGCGCAGGGTGAGGTAGGGCCTGCGCGATTCGTGCCAAGCTTGCACGGACGATCCCGCGCTTGCCCTGTTCGGCCGGAGGTGCCGAAGCCCTCCGGCGCCAGGACCCGGCTGTTCGTGGAGGCGCTCGCCCGCTTCATCCGCGCGGGCTGGGCGCGGTGACGCATCGCGCGCTTGGCCGACGCGCCCCATCTCCGGGGCGATGTCCGCCGCTCCTGACAGCTTCGATGCCACCGCCGCCCGCCTGCGCGCCTGCCGGATCTGCCGCGACGCGCCCCGGCACGGCGCGCCGCTGCCGCACGAGCCGCGGCCCGTGGTCCAGGGCAGCGCTACCGCGCGGCTGCTGATCGCGAGCCAGGCGCCGGGCAACCGGGCGCACCGTAGCGGCATCCCGTTCAGCGATCCCTCCGGCCGGCGCCTGCGCGCCTGGCTCGGGCTCGACGAGGCAGGTTTCTACGACCCGGCGCGCGTGGCAATCCTGCCGATGGGCGCCTGCTTCCCCGGCCTCGACGCCAAGGGCGGCGACCGGCCACCTCGGCGGGAATGCGCGCCGACGTGGCGAAGCAATCTCCTCGCCGGGCTGCCGCAGCTCGACCTGATCCTGGTGATCGGCCAGTACGCGCAAGCCTGGCACCTCGGCCCCCGGCCGGGCGGCCTGACCGAGACGGTCGCCCGCTGGCGCGAGATCCTCGCAGCCTCCGCCCGGCCGCTTGTGCTGCCCCTGCCCCATCCCTCCTGGCGCAACAACGGCTGGCTCAGAACGAACCCGTGGTTCGAGGCTGAGCTTCTGCCGGTGTTGCGCGCCGAGGTGGCGCGGGTGATGCAGCCGTGAGGGCGGGCGCTGATCCCCTGCGGTTCGCCGGCCGAACGATGGCGTCGAATCCTTGACGCTTGACGTGCCGTCTCATCCGCTCACGACCCCGCGGCTGGCCACGAACAGATCGGCATGCTCGCTCACGAAGTCGCGACCACTGCGCGGATAGGTGGTCGATCCGAAATCGTAGGAGCGGGCCACATCGTCGTTGAGGTCCGAGTAGCGGAAGATCTGGACGATCCGGCTATGGGTCCGTGTCGTGTTGGGAATCGAGCTATGCGATAGGAGGCTGTCGAAGATCCCGAAATCCCCCTTATTCCAGGAATAATCGTACACCTCGTAGCCGGCGAGCTTGGACTCCCAATCGTGCACCTCGAACGACCCGTTCTCGGTCTTGTGGCAGGGAAGAATCCCGAGTTGGTGCGATTTTTCCCAGATACGCAGACCGCCGACACCGTCATGGTACTTCGAGATGCCGAAATACATGGTGATCTGCCGCGGTGACTGCATCAGGTATTGGTAATCTTGGTGGGGTGGCAGGTTGTAGCGGTGATAGTTTTCGCCGGGTGGAAAGAAGTGCAGCGTGTCTCCCGCCTGGGGCGTCGCCAGCAAAGCATCCTCGCCCCAGACGCTCTTGAGGAAAGCTTCGACATAATCGGCGTACTTGACCTTGTTGAAGCTAAAGAGCTTGTTGTGCTGCGTGCCAAGATTAGTGATGATCTTCCCGAGTATCGGCTGCAGGGCTGCCAGCAGCGTCAGCTTCTCGCCGACCTCAAGATCCCGTGCCTGGCGATCGAGCTTGTGCGCGATGATGCCGTCGAACAGACTCTCGATCTCCGAGGTGTATTTTCTGTAGTTTGCATCGGAATTCATCAGTCCCGGAAAGATCACAACGCCGAACTCGTTGTACGCTTCCGTGATCGGCGCGAGATTCGCCAGGAACTTTTCGATGTCGTAATCGGGGAAGACGTACGGTCTCATCGTCACAGCTCGCAGAAGGCGCAGTAGGTCTGCAGGGGGTGGCGCTGCAGCCGTAGGTTCCGGATGCCCAGCACGTCCTGGACGGCTTGGGTCTCACCCGGGAAGAAGGGACAGTTGAATTCGTCGAAGACCAGGACGGAGCCCTTGGGCATCCGGTCGAGGATCCGCTCCAGTGTGATTTTCGTCGGCGCGTAGATGTCCATGTCGAAGATCGCGAGCGCGATCGAGGCGTGCGGATTCTCCTCCAGCCAGACCGGCACCGTATCCACCACGTTGCCCTGGATGAGGCTGTGCTTGCGGACCTCGGGGAAGGGCGCGATCGACTCGTGGTAGGCCAGGATCTCGGCGAGGCTGCTCGCGAAGTCCGCGCGCGAGGAGTAATCGCCCGCCTGCGCCTCGCCATCCTTGGCATGCGTATCGGCGAAGCCCTCGAACGTGTCGAATCCGACGATGTGGCGGGAGTGATTGTAGGGCTCAAGGAGGCTGCGCAGGTTGAGCAGCGTGGACAGACCCGCACCCCAATGGACACCGAACTCGCAGATGACGCCCGGCACGGACAGGCATCGCTGATAGAGGTCGTGATAGTAGATGACGCGCGCGATCGTATTGCGCTTCATCACCGACAAGGCATGGATCGACCAGTTCGGCCCGCTGTCTTCGAGAACGCCCAAGGCGATGTCCTTGAAACGCTGATCCCGCTCGCGTTGAGCGGTGGTGCGGTAGCCGGTGAATTCGCCCGTTCTGCTCTTTTCCATCGACAATCAGGCCCGCACAGCGTCGTTCGGTTCGAAGGAGATGAGGTCGGCGACAGTAAACCTCGATGCTCGCGAGAGATTCGGGCGGGCAGGATGACGCGCAACAAGGCATGCCATGGGCCCGGCAAGGCCGCAACATAGCCGCGACCTGCGAAGGAGGAGGTTCGGAGCCCGAGGCCGCTCGGCATTGACAGGCGTTCCCCGCGAGGGGATCGCTGCTCGAATCTGCCCATGAACGAGAGCCCGATGCCGGAGAGCGCAACCCTTCTCGACCCCCGCGACCGCCTGATCGTCGCCCTCGATCTGCCCGACGTGGCGGCGGCCGAGCGGCTGGTCGCTCGCATCGGCGACGCGGCGACCTTCTACAAGATCGGCTATCGGCTAGCCTACGCGGGCGGGCTCGACTTCGCCGCGCGGTTGGCGCGCGAGGGCAAGAAGACCTTCCTCGACCTCAAGCTTCACGACATCGGCAACACCGTCGAGGAGGGCGTGCGCTCGGCCTCCGCGCTGGGCGCGACCTTCCTGACGGTACATGCCTATCCGCAGACCATGCGTGCGGCCGTACGCGGGCGGGGGGCGGGTCTGAAGATCCTCGCGGTCACCGTGCTGACCTCCTACGATGATGCCGACGCGGCGGAAGCCGGTTACGCGCTTCCCGTGGCCGACCTCGTCGCGCGCCGCGCGGAACAGGCGGCGGAGATCGGCATCGACGGGATCGTCTGCTCGGCGGCGGAAGCCGGGGCAGTGCGCGAAAGAATCGGCCCGTCGCGGCTGATCGTGACACCCGGCATACGCCCGGCGGGCGCCGAGGCCGGCGACCAGAAGCGGGTGATGACGCCGGGACAGGCGCGGGCGGCGGGCATCGACCACGTGGTGGTCGGGCGCCCGATCACCGGGGCCGAGGATCCTCGCACGGTCGCCCAGGCCATCGTCGCCGAGATGGCCTGACGCAGAAGCGAACGCCGGCTCAGCCGTCGAACACCGCGGCGAGCTTGTTGCCGGTCGGATCGCGCAGATAGGCGGCGTACCAGTTCGGGCCGTATTGCGGCCTGAGGCCCGGCGCGCCTTCGTCGGTTCCGCCACGGGCCATGGCGGCGTCGTGGAATGCGTCGACCGCCGCGCGCGAGGGCGCCGGGAAAGCCATCATCGTGCCGTTGCCGGCGCTTGCCTCCTTGCCGTCGAAGGGCGTGCAGACCCACACGATCAGCCCCTCGCCACGCCCGGCCAGGGAGTATCCGCGCCAGCCCGGAAAATCCGCGTGCATGCCCCAGCCCACCATTGCCAGAACGGCGCCGTAGAAGGCGTGGGCGATCGCGGCATCGCGGGCGCCGAGGGTGAGGTAAGGCTGCATCCGATGTCTCCGCGCGATTCGAGGGTGCGGATACGGTAGGTGACATGACGAACAGATCAAGAACAAAGATCCGCCTCACAGCGGACGCACTCGCTCTCGCGGCGCCGCTCCGATAGCAGGGGCGGGAACCGTGATCGGACAGAACAGAGGATGCCTGAAATGGCCAAGGGCTACTGGATCGTACGGGTCGATGTGAGCGACGCGGAGGCCTACAAGGCCTACGCGGCGGCCAACGGCGCCGCCTTCGCCCGCTTCGGTGGGCGCTTCCTGGTGCGCGGCGGCGCCTTCGAGGCGGTGGCGGGGCAGGCGCGGGCGCGCAACGTCATCGTCGAGTTCCCGAGCTACGAGGACGCGCTGGCCTGCTGGCACTCCGACCTCTATCAATCAGCCCGCGCCCTGCAGAAAGGCGGTGCCGAGGCCGACATCCTGGTGATCGAGGGCTATGACGGCCCGCAGCCCGTCGTCTCCGAGCCAGCCCCGACGCCAGGTGCCGCCTCGGAATAGCGGGTCTCGATGACACTCCTGGCAGGCCGCCTCAGCGGCCCGCCGCCCGCAGGGCGCTGAGCAGGAAGGCGATCATCACCGGCAGCGGCGGCTCGATCGTGCTGGGCTGGCGGCCGACCAGCATCGGATGGCAGTAGCGGGTGATCCCGGCCTGAAGGCAGGCCGCCGCACTCGTCGGGTCGGCGACGGTGAACGCGCCCTCGCGCATCCCGTCGGCCACCACCCGCGCGAGAACGGCGCCGATGCGGTCGACATGCGCTTGGCACACCCCCCAGCTCTCGCTCATCGCCGCCTCGACCATCTCGTGGACGCGCGGATGCGCCTCGAAGCGGCGACGGCAATCGTCGTGGAGCGCGGTGATGATCCGGCTGAGCCGCTCGGGCGCGTCGAGGTTCGGGGCGTCGGCGATCGCCGCGATCATCGCCTCGATCTCGCCGGTCAGCTGCTCGACCACCGCCTCGTTGATCGCCTTCTTCGAATCGAAGAAGCGGTAGACGTTGGCCGGGCTCATCTTCAGCGTGCGGGCGATGTCGGCGACGGTCGTCTTCTGGTAGCCGATATCCTGGAACGAGCGGGCCGCCGTCTCCACGATCCGATCGCGCGTCGTCGGCGCGATCTCGTCGGAGGGGGGAAGACTATGGGCCGTGGCGGCGGGCATCGTCGTCATCACCTAAGCTTTGACACCGGCCGCGTCAAAACCGATTGACGCGAACAGTTGGCTTCACAAAGCACCAGAGGGGCAGGCCGTTCCAACGCCCCCGCTTGCGTCCCAGAACCGGGGCGCTCCTGCCTCGATTGCCCCGGAATCGACGCCGCCGAAACATCCTGACCGGCTGTGTACGACCATCTAGCGCAATCATCGGACGGCGGCTGTTTTCGCAGACGGGATGCCTCATGAAGCTCGAAGGCAAGCGGGCCCTGATCACCGGCGCCGATTCCGGGATCGGCTGGGCGACGGCGATCCTGTTCGCGCAAGCAGGTGCCGATGTCGCGATCACCTACAACACCGACGCGGCGGGCATTGCCGAGACCGCGGCCCGCGTCGAGGCGGCCGGTCGCAGAGCGCTCGTCATTCAGGACGATGTCGGCGACCCTGCTTCCGTATCGAAACGACGATGACCGCCGACCGCTCCGAGCATACCGAGAAACTCGAACAATCGCTCGACCGTATCGCGTGGCACCGCACCGGTCAGCCGGACGAGATCGCCCGCGCCGCGCTCTATCTCGCTTGTTCGGACTCGGATTACGTGACGGGGCACACGCTCGTTGTCGATGGTGGATTGACCATGCAGTGGGGTGGCGCCTGAGCTTGAGGGCAGTGTGCTCGCCTGCTTCGCAAGAGGGGTCGCGTGAACAGATCGGGAGATGCTGCTACAGCATGGCTCTCATCGGATGCTTTTGATGCGCAGTTGCAAAGCCGGCGGCCGGTCCGAGTAGGCTGGTCTGCATAAGGGCTTTGCCGCCGCAGCCGCCCGACCAGCCGGTGCGGAACAACGCCCACCGTCGTGACCGGCGCGTCCTCGGCGACCATCGGCATGACAGCCTCATGCTTGATCCGGCCGTTCACTGCACCTTCCTGCCGTCGTGAGACCGGCAGCCCATCAGGATCCTCCTGCGTGAGGACGATGCGCTGATCCACGTGCTCGGGCGTTGCAACACCCCGTATCGGCGAAATGGGGTCGGTTCGTCGCAAGAATGCGGGCTATCGCCCTCCGGCTCTGACGAACGCCTCAGGAGCCGAATTGCGAGCCGAGCTGTTCGAGATACTCGGCGAGGTCGAGACCGCCGACGCGCCGGCCGTACTCGAAGCGCATGCCGCGCCGGATATCGACCTGAGTCGAACGGGTATTGAGCGTGAAGGGCCGGACGCAGACCCAGGCGCCATCGGTGCGGTGCTCGAAGAAACCGAGGATGTCGTGAGGGGCGGCCATGGTTCGTCTCGCGGGTGGGTGCGGGGAACCAACGGAGGACGGGGAGAAGAGTTCAATCGTTCCGCCGCGCTTTCTCTCGCTTTTCTCTCGGTGAAGCTTGTCTTGATGTCGTTCGAAACTTCGAACGGCCAAGCTTGCTCTTCAGCAGACTTGCTCTTCGGAGCGCTTGTGAGGGATGTTCGGGATCTGAACAGATCCCCCGTCAGCGGCGGCCCGTCGAGCCGAAGCCGCCCTGCCCGCGTCCCGATGGAGGCGCATCCGGCTCCGGCGCGCCCTCGCGGATCTCGAAATCCGGCCGGAGGACGCGGGTGAAGACGAGCTGCGCGATGCGCTCGCCCGGCTCGATGCGGATCGCCGCGCGACGGCCGGGCGGGTTGCGGTTCCAGGCGGAGATCATCAGCGGCCCCTCGTAATCGGCGTCGATCACCCCGGTGCCGTTGCCGAGCACGAGGCCCTCCCGATGCCCGAGGCCGGAGCGGGCGAACACCAGCCCGCACCAGTCGGGATCGCCGATCCGCACCGACACGCCGGCCGGGATCAGCGCGGGCGGCGCCTGCGGTTCGAGGAGCAGCGGCGCGTCGAGACAGGCATGCAGGTCGAGCCCCGCGGCCGCCGCGCTGCCCCAGCGGGGAAAGCCCCATTCTCTGAGCCGCGGATCGAGGATGTGAAGGCCGACCTTCGAAGGGGATGCTTGCAGGGGGGGTTCCAAGGAGGTTCCTCGACGTCCGGGTGAGAGTGCGAAAAAGCTTTCTTTGAAGCGGTCGCACAGGGCAATCGCGGGCGAAGGCGGAAGCGAGCGGATGGCGCGCTGGGTGGCGGGACTGGACGGGTGCCGCGGGGCCTGGGCCGGCGCCCTGATCGATCTCGACGATCCGGCGCACTGGCGCTGCGCCCGCGTCCCACGGGTGATCGACCTGCTCGACGGCCCGGAGGCGCCGGTCTGCGTCGGCATCGACGTGCCGATCGGCCTGCCCGACCGGGTGAGCGGCGGCGGGCGCTCCGCCGACCGGGCGGCGCGGGCGTTTCTCGGGGCGGGGCGTTCCAGCGTCTTTCCGGTGCCGCCCCGCGCGGCGGTCTATGCCGCGAGCTACGACGCGGCCAAGACGCTGTCGCGGGCGGGATCCGAGCCGCCCTTTGCGCCGTCGATCCAGTGCTGGAACATCCTGCGATACGTCCGCGAGGTCGACGAACTCCTGCGCGGGCACGCCGATCTCGCGACGCGCCTGCACGAGGTGCATCCGGAGGTCGCCTTCTTCCGCCTCAACGGCGAGCGGCCTCTCGCCGCCGGCAAGAAGGGCGCGGCCCGCGCCGAGGGTCTTGCCGCGCGCCGAGCCCTGCTGATTGCCGCCGGGCTGCCCGAGGCGATGGTCGGCTCGCCGCCGCCGACGGGGGTCGCCGCCGACGACCATCTCGACGCCATGGCCGCACTCCTCGTCGCCCGCGACATCGCCGAGGGTCGCGCCGAGCCGCTTCCCAACACGATCGAGCGCGACAGCTATGGCCTGCCGATCGTGATCTGGGCGCCCGCAGCCCTGCCAGTGCCCCGCCTTCACCCCGCCCGTGATCCCTTGCCGTGAGGAGTTGAGCCCGTGACCGACCGCCCTGACGCGGACCTGCCGACGCGCGACATCGCCCGCGCCCTGGTCTTCGACCCATCGAACCGCCTACTGCTGATCGAGTACGAGGCCGTCCGCCCGATCGATCCGGCCAACCCTGAGGCCCTCGGCTTCTGGTTCATGCCCGGCGGCGGGCTGGAGCCGGGTGAGAGCCACGAGGACGCGTGCCGGCGCGAACTCTCGGAGGAGATCGGCGTCGCCGAGGTGGAGCTCGGCCCCTGCGTCGCCGTCTGCGACGGCCCGTTCCACCTGTTCCGCAAGCCGCGCTGGGCCCGCGAACGCTACTTCGTGGTCCGGCTCGCCAGCGACGTCGTCGATACGAGCCGGCTCGCCGAGACCGAGGACAACCCCGTGCGCGGCACCCGCTGGTGGCCGCTCGCCGAACTCGCGGCCTCGGCCGAGCGCATCGAACCCGCCGGATTGGCCGAGTTGGCGCAACGAATCGCGTCCGGCGACGTTCCGGACCAGCCCGTCCGCCTCGACTGGCAGAACGCTTGAGCCTTCCACGCGAGCCGCCCGCCGCAATCCGCGGCGGCGCGCCGCCGCATGGAGGCCTGGCGTGCTTGACTGGTCGGCGGCAGGATCGTTTCCGATCCGGCTCTTTCGAGCGTGCCGTGGGATCACGCCGTGGAATCGCGCAATGTGATCACGCCCGGCGCACAGGATGTGCGCAAGCGCATCTGCGGGCTGGGATGGATTTCAATGATCAGATCGTTTGGTTAGCGCGTCCCACGACCGTAAGGATGAAAGGATCACCGACCATGTTCCCCCAGGTTCTCACCGATGGCTATCGCAGCTTTCTCGGCGAGCGGCTCCCGAGCGAGCGGCGCAAGTACGAGACGCTCGGCAAGGAAGGCCAGGAGCCTGAAGTCCTGCTGATCGGCTGCTGTGACAGCCGCGTCGCCCCGGAGGTGATCTTCGATACGGGGCCGGGCCAGATCTTCACGATCCGCAACGTGGCCAACATCGTGCCGCCCGCCGAGCGCGACACCGCCTATCACGGCACCTCCTCGGCGATCGAGTTCGCGGTCCAGGCCCTGAAGGTGAAGCACATCGTCGTGCTCGGCCACGCCACCTGCGGCGGCATCAAGGCCGCCGGGTTCGGCGCGGACCCGCTCTCGTCCGGCAACTTCATCGGCCGCTGGGTCTCGCTGGTCGAGCCGGCGAAGAAGAAGCTCATCGAATCCGGCGACACCCCGGACAAGGAGGGTTTCCTCACGCGCCTCGAATACGCGATGGTCGCGCAGAGCCTCGAGAACCTGATGACCTTCGACTTCATCCGCGAGGCCGTCGAGGCGGGCCGCCTGCACCTGCACGGCGCGCATTTCGGCATCGTCACCGGTGAGCTGCGCATCCGCGACCCGAAGACCGGTGAGTTCCAATCGGTGGTCGAGCGCGATGGCCAGACGCTCTCCGCCTCGGCCCTGATCGCTTGCTCCGAGGCGTAACAGGTCGCGATCGCTTCGATCGCTCCGACAAAGGTGCGGCGCCTCCGAAGGCCTTCGGAGGCGCCGTTTTCGTATCGGGTAACGTGATGAGCGGAGGTTGTCGGGGCCCCGCTCGCGGCATCCGAGCAAAAAAGAGGCGGCGGACCTTTCGGTCCGCCGCCTTCCCTCCGTGCCTGGAGGTGAAGGACCCGCCTCAGCGGGCGCCCGGAAGACGCTGGGCGTGGGCGTAGTGCTGCTGGAGCACCGGTAGGGCCTGCTGAGCGTAGTTGCGCAGAGCCGGATTCGGGCCGGACTGAGCATAGGACTGCGTCATGCTGATCGACATCTGGTGCGCCATCACCTGCTGCTGACCGTAGAGACGGTCGAAGCGGGCGCCGGACGGGGCGGCGTTCAGCTCGGCCAGCATCTGCTGCTGCTGCGGGTTCGGCTGCACCACGGTGGTGCCCGCGGTGGCGTCGACGTCGAAGGCGCGGGCGCCCGCGGCTGCCCCGCGGCTCAGGCCGGTGCCGGCCCCTTCGATCGCGCCGACCGGTCCGCCCTGCAGGGTACCGCCGACGACGCCGGTCGCCACACCCGTTGCGGCGCCGACCGCGCCACCGGCGATGGCGAGCGGAGCCTCGACCAGACCGCCGACGAGACCGCCGGGGCCGGCCTGACGGGCGGCCGCGTAGTTGCTCTCGCCGCCGGCCAGGGCGACGTTGGCGGCCTGATGGTCACGCAGGGCCTCGCGGGCATAGGCCCGCACCGACGGGTTGCGGCTCTTCTGCAGCGCGATCTGGGCGGACTGGATCTCGAAGGCATTTGCCTGCATGGCGTCCAGACGGAAATCGCCCCCGACCTGGGCGAAAGCGGGGGTCGCCATGGCGACGACGAGAGCGGACGCAGCAGCGTATTTCTTCAGCATACCAAACCTCAAATATCAGATTGCCGACATGCGAACTGACCTCGACAACCGAATGCACCGGTCGAGGCCGTGAAGATCACTTCGACGCGTCAACGACGACCTTTCATGCTGGTTCCCGAAATTTGACTAGGCCTTTTCATCCCATTCGGGGAAAACTGGTCCTCGTGCAGGGGCTGCGCGCCCTGGCCGCGCTGATGGTGGTCGTTCACCACGCGCAGAACGAGGCCGCGATCCTGGCCGGGCGAACGGGAACTGATTTCGTCCGGCGCGATGGGCTGCCCTGGCCGGCCGGCGTCGACATCTTCTTCGTCATTTCCGGCTTTATCATCGTCCACGCCGCGGGCCCGCTTTACGGCCAGTCGGGCGCGCGGAGCCGCTTCGTCGCTCATCGCATCGCCCGCCTCGTGCCACTCTACTGGCTGGTGACCGGGCTCTATCTCGCCCTCGGTCTGGCCGTGCCCGCCCTGCTCAGCGGCGAGGGCGGCGCGCCGGACCTCGCCCGCACCCTCGCCTCGTTCCTGTTCTGGCCGATGGCCCGGCCCGACGGGGCGGTGCTGCCGCTCTACGGGCTGGGCTGGACCCTGAACTACGAGATGGCCTTCTACGCTCTGTTTGCCCTCGGCCTCGGCTTTCCGCGACGTGCTGCGGTGGCGTGGCTCGTCGGCGCCCTGGCGCTCGTCGTTCTCGCCGGGCGGCTGATGCCAACACCGCCGGTCCCCCTCGCCTTCTGGTCCGATCCGATCGTGCTCGAATTCGCTCTCGGCGCAGGGCTCGCGCTGCTGCGCGCCGAGGGATTTCGTCTGCACGCACCGGCCCGTGTCGCGCTCGCCGCGGCGGGTCTGTTCGGGCTCGCCGCTGCTCCGGCTGAGCCGGCCTTCCGCCTCTTTGCCTGGGGCCTGCCCGCTGCGCTCCTCGTGGCGGCGGCGGTGCTCGGCCGGGATCGGCCCGAAGCGGTGCGCGGCGGGTGGGCTGCCCGTTCCCTCGGTGCGGCCGAACGGCTGGGCGATGCCTCCTACGCCCTCTACCTTCTGCATCCCTTCGTTCTGCGGGCGGTCCGCGAAGGGCTGCTGCGCACCGGCCTCGCGCCCGTGCTCGGACCATGGCCGAGTCTCGTCATCATGGTCGCGCTGACCCTGCCCGCCGCGCTCCTCGCACACCGGCTGGTGGAGCGGCCTCTGACCCGCCTCGTCCGCCGCCGGCTCGATCCCAGCCATCCCGCCGAGGCGACGAGGAACGCCGCGACACCCGGTTGATACCCGGCCCGACGACGGCGGCGACACGGGCGGGGATGACGGCTTGCTGCGCGGTTTTCCGACGCGCCATTTCGATCTAGCCTCCGCCGGACACGTCCCTCACACGTCCCTCTTGCCCCTCGCACCCTTCGGAGGCCGGCCATGAAGACCCTGCTCGTCCCGGTCACCCTCCACGACGCCCTGCCCTCGGTCTTTGCGACCGCGGTGCTGGTGGCACGCCGCTTCGGCAGCCTGATCGAGGGCGTGTCCCTGCGCCCGGCGCTCGCCGAATATGTGCCCGTGGACATGGTCGGCGGCATGACATGGCTGCGCGACGAGGAGGCCGACCAGGCCGAGGCGCAGGATGCGGGCCAGCGCTTCGTCGCGGCGATGGAGGCGGCCGGCCTGCCCCGGCGCGAGCCCGGCGCCTCCTGCGCCCCGGATGCCGTGGCCAATGCCGGACCGCGCTACCGCTGGCAGCCCGACGTGCCGCCGGGGGACGCCTTCCTCGGCCAGTACGCGCGGCTGTTCTCGGCCACGGTCGTCGGCCGGCCGGGCGCCGATGACGGCGCACCGCGCATGACCACCTTCGAGACCGCCCTGTTCGAGAGCGGGCGCCCGATTCTCCTCGCGCCGCCCGCCGCCCCGTCCTGCGTCGGCGAGGCGATTCTGATCGCCTGGAACGGCTCGACCGAGACGGCGCGCGCCATCGCCTTCGCCATGCCGTTCCTGCGCCGGGCCCGGCGCGTGCTCGTGCTCAGCGCCGAGGGCGGGATGGTGCCGGGTCCGAGCGCGGAGGATGTGGCGCGCGCGCTCGCCTGCGAGGGGATTGAGGCCGCCCACAAGGCGCTCCCTGCCGGCCGCCGTACCCCCGGCGAACTCTATCTCGACAACGCCGAGTCATTCGGCTGCGACCTGCTGATCAAGGGCGCCTATACCCAGAGCCGCCTGCGCCAGATGATTTTCGGCGGGCCGACCAGCCACATCCTGTCGCATGCGACCGTACCGGTGCTGATGGCGCACTGAGCGGCGGCGCCCGCGCTTCCGAGAGCCCACAATCGGGCTCCGCGCGAATTTCGCGTTGTCGGCGAGGACGTTCGGCCGAGTGCCGTTCATCCGAAGTGCCGGCTCATGGGGCCGCTGCCGTTTCGCGGCCGGTCACGACGAAGGCTCGCGTCGCATTCAATCGTGCCCGTCAGGAGTTGTCATAGCCCGCCTCGATCGCTAAAGTCCTGAAAAGCTTGAAGTTTTCAATCATTCTAATCTGCACTTGCCTCAAATCGGCCGATTTCCAGTGGCCTTGAGCGGTGCGAATGATTGAGGCTCCGGGCTCCGCCGGCCCTCGCGGGAAGGCTTCCCGACAGGCACGACAGGTTGCGATCGCCCGCATGATTGTCTGCTCTTGCAACGTCCTCTCCGACGGACAGGTGCGCGCGTGCCTGCAGCCGGGTCCGGGCTGTCCCCGTACGCCGGCCCAGGTCTATGGTTGTCTCGGCTGCAGTCCGAAATGCGGACGCTGCGCGCGAACCATCCGTTCGATCCTGCGCAACGCCATCGATGAAGCGCAGGCTCATACATCGACGCATGGCAGCGCCCACGCCTGTTCGACGGCTTGCGAGACATCTTGCAGTTTGGGATCATTCCAAACTACAAGGGAGCCCGAGGGCGTCGCAGCCTGAGACGAGCGGTCGTTCGTCCCGACGCCTCACGAGGAGAGTGACGGATGAAGGGCGATGCCAAGGTCATCGATTATCTCAACCGGGGCCTGCGCAGCGAGCTGACGGCCGTCAACCAGTACTGGCTGCATTTCCGCCTGCTGAACGATTGGGGCTACGTCGATCTCGCCAAGTTCTGGCGCAAGGAATCGATCGAGGAAATGAACCACGCCGACCGGTTCATCGATCGGATCCTGTTCCTCGACGGCTTCCCGAACCTGCAGGAACTCGACCCGCTGCGGATCGGCCAGAACGTTCAGGAGATCATCGAGTGCGATCTCGCCGCCGAGAACGAGGCGCGCGCGCTCTATCTCGAAGCCGCCAAGTACTGCGACTCGATCAATGACCGCGTCTCCAAGCGGCTGTTCGAGGATCTGGCCGAGGACGAGGAAGGCCATATCGACTTCCTCGAGACGCAGCTCGACCTGATCGGCCAGATCGGCCTGCCGCTCTACGCCCAGCGCCATGTCGGCGGCCTGGAGCAGATCGCGCCCGAGAAAGAGTGATCCGTCTCGTCCCCTCCCCTCGCGGGAGGGGACGCCCGGTCAGGCCGGCGGGCGGCCCACTCGCACCGGCTGCGCGTTCGCTCGCTCTGGGAACAGCGCCTTCAGGTCCCGCAGCTTCGGCGCGTCGTTGGCGACGATGTAGCTGTTGGTCGGGTGAAGCGTCATGTAATCCTGATGGTAGCCTTCCGCCGGGTAGAAGGCGCCGGCCTCGATCTTGGTGGCGATAGGCTTCGAGAACGCCTTCGCTTCATCGAGCTGGGCGATGTAGGCCTTGGCCACCTTGGCCTGCTCCGGATCTGCGGGAAACAGCGCCGAGCGGTATTGCGGGCCGGTATCCGGGCCCTGCCGGTTCACCTCGGTCGGATCGAGCGCCACCGAGAAGAAGATCTGCAGCAACTCGTCGTAGCGGACCACCGCAGGATCGTAGGTGACCTGCACCGCTTCCGCGTGCCCGGTGCGGCCGGTGCCGACCTCGTCGTAGCGGGCGCTCGCCCGAGTGCCGCCGGCATAACCGGAGACGGCGTTCGTCACGCCCTTCACGTGCTGGAACACGCCCTGTACGCCCCAGAAGCAGCCGCCCGCGAAGGTCGCCGTGCGCAGGCCCGAACCGCTTTTCGCCGGATCCTTGGCCGGATCTTTGGCAGAATCCTTGGCCGTCTCCCGGGCCGTCATCGCCGCTTCCGGCAGGCGCCGCCCGCCCTCCTCCGCCGAGGCGGGCGCCAGGGGCAGGGCCGCGCCGGCGAGCAGGGCGAGGCCGGCGAGACCGCCGAGCAGAAGCGACATGCGTGGGCGGAGGCGTTCGGTCATCATGATCTCGATCCTCGATGCTCGTCCTCGGTGACGATGCTTGTCGATGATGCCTGTCTCGGATCCGCGCCTCAGGCCGGGCCGTCGGCGGCGGGCTCGAAACGCAGGGACACGCCGTTCATGCAGTAGCGCAGGCCGGTCGGCTTCGGGCCGTCCTCGAAGACGTGGCCGAGATGACCGCCGCAGCGGCGGCAATGTACCTCCGTGCGCCTCATGCCGTAGGCGGTGTCGACCTGCGTCCCCACCGCGCCGGGAAGCGGCTCGAAGAAGCTCGGCCAACCGGTGCCGCTCTCGAACTTGGTTTTTGAGGAGAACAGCGGCAGGTCGCAGCCGGCGCAGACGAAGCGGCCCGGACGCTTCTCGCCGTTGAGCGGACTCGTGTAGGCCCGTTCGGTGCCGTGCTCGCGCAGAACTTGGTAGGCGGCGGGCGAGAGCCGCGCGCGCCATTCGGCCTCGGACTTCTCGACCTCGAACCCTCCGGCGGAGCTGGAACCGGCCGCCATCACGGCCGTGAGGCGGGTGGCGGCGAGTAGGCCCAGCAACGAGGCTCCGGCTCGCAAGGTCTGGCGGCGGTTCATGCGCGGGGACTCCGACGGATCAGGCCGCCCGGCGGCTTGCGGGGAGGACGGACTCCCCGGAGGCTCGGGCGGCATGCACAGGATCATCAATCGCGCGCAATCGATAGCACGGAACGGTCCAGGCCGCCGCGAAGACGAACCGCCGCAGGCTATCGGCCGTCGCGCTTCCGGCGCGGAGAATACGCGGGGATAACGGAGACAACTAAAGAAAACCCCGCTGCCCATGGGGCGCGGGGCGAGGAGGGTTGGTGATGACATCCTCGGAGGGACATCCGAGGCAAGGATATCGGTAAGCCGGAGCCGTTCGGCCCGCATTGACATCCGTTAGGGTTGCGCCGGCCTCGGACCCGAAACCGGGCGGCGTGGCTGCCGACCTCGTCGAGGACGCGGTGCCGCGTTCGACCCGCTCCGGGGCTTCGCCGAGAGCACCGAGTCGCGCTGCGCCGCCGGGCCGTCGAGAGGGGTTGGCGACGACGAAGTCCGGCGTGCCCATGGGATGTACGGTCCGCGGCTCCGGAGGACCGGGGCGCAGGGCATGTGCGTCCTGGCACCGCCGCCCGATCCGCCTTTCGCGCCGCGTTGACGCTCGGGGACGCGCACATTACCTCCTATGATCAGCCGGCCAAGACACGCTCCCAAGATACGCGCGCGGGTGTATCGCTCCGCCCGCACGACCGGCGGGACAGTCGGTGCCGGGCCGCTCGGGACCGGTTCCAGGGCCGGCACCCGGGACATGCCATGGATTCCACCCTCATTCAGAACGCCGAGCGTGACGCCGAGACCGTCCTGCGGGAGGATGCGCGCCGGGCGGTCTATGAAGCCTCGCCGGCCTCCGACCCGCGCAGCCCCGTGATGCTGTTTACCGCCGACGAACCGCTCGCCATGGATTCCGGCGCGCGCCTCGGCCCCTTCCAGATCGCCTACCAGACCGCCGGCACCCTCAACGCCCGGCGCTCGAACGCGGTGCTGATCTGCCACGCGCTCACCGGCGACCAGCACTTCGCCCATCGCCACCCCGTGACGGGCAAGCCCGGCTGGTGGGAGACGCTGGTGGGGCCCGGCAAGCCGGTCGACACGGACCGCTACTTCGTCGTCTGCTCGAACGTGATCGGCTCCTGCATGGGCTCGACCGGGCCCGCCTCGCTCAACCCGGAGACGGGCCGCCCTTACGGACTCGATTTCCCGCTGGTGACGATCCGCGACATGGTCCGCGCCCAGGCGATGCTGCTCGACCGGCTCGGCATCCCGGATCTGTTCCTCTGCATCGGCGGCTCGATGGGCGGGATGCAGGTGCTGCAATGGGCCTCGCTCTTCCCCGAGCGGGTTTTTTCCGCCATGCCGATCGCTACCGGCGCGCGGCATTCCGCGCAGAACATCGCCTTCCACGAGGTCGGCCGGCAGGCGATCATGGCCGACCCGGCCTGGGAGGAGGGCCGCTATCTCGAAGCCGGCACCCGGCCGTCCAAGGGCCTCGGCGTCGCGCGGATGGGCGCACACATCACCTACCTCTCCGAGCCGGCCCTGCACCGCAAGTTCGGCCGCCGCCTGCAGAACCGGGCAGCGCCGACCTTCTCCTTCAACGCCGACTTCCAGATCGAGAGCTACCTGCGCCACCAGGGCCTCAGCTTCGTCGAGCGGTTCGATGCCAACGCCTACCTCTATCTCACGCGGGCGATGGACTATTTCGATCTCGCCGAGGACCATGGCGGCGTGCTGGCCAACGCCTTCCGCGGCTCGAAAACCCGCTTCTGCGTGATGTCCTTCACCTCGGACTGGCTGTTCCCCACCGCCGATTCCCGCGCCATCGTCCATGCACTGAACGCGGTCGCCGCACCCGTCGCCTTCGTGGAAGTCGAGAGCGACAAGGGCCACGACGCCTTCCTGCTCGACGAGCCCGCGATGTTCTCCGCCGCCAAGGGCTTCATCGACGCGGCGGCCCGGGCCAGAGGTCTTTGAGAACTGGACTGTGAGACGATGAGCGAGAGCTTCACCGACGCCGCGTCCGGCGCGCCCTGGGAAGCCGCCGAGGCGCTGCCCCGCGGCGAGGGCGCGGCGCGTATCGACCACATCGTCGTGCTCGGCCTCGTGCCGCCGGGCGCCCGCGTCCTCGATATCGGCTGCGGCGACGGCTCTCTGCTGGCGCTCCTGCGTGACCAGCGCGGCGTCGATGGCCGCGGCATCGAATTGTCGCGCGAGGGCGTCAACGCCTGTCTCGCCCGCGGCCTGCCGGTGATCCAGGGCGACGCCGACACCGATCTCGCCAACTATCCCGACGACGCCTTCGACGTGGTGGTTTTGTCCCAGACCATCCAGGCGACCCGCAACCCGCGCATCGTGCTGGAACATCTTTTACGGATCGGGCGGCAGGTCATCATCTCGTTTCCGAATTTCGGCCATTGGCGGGTGCGGGCCGAACTCGCCTTCCGCGGCCGGATGCCGGTCACCGAGATCATGCCGGAGACGTGGTACGAGACTCCCAACATCCATCACTGCACGATCCGCGACTTCGTCGGCCTGTGCCGCGACGTCGGCGCCCGCATCGAGAAAGCCACCGCCCTCGACGCGCGGGGGCGGCCGATGCGCTTTTCGATGCCGTGGTGGTTCTGGAACCTGATCGGCGCGCAGGGGGTGTTTTTGCTGAGGCGCGGGGCCGGGCGAGGGTGAGCCCGCTGTCGCAGCGGATCATGATCCTCGGGCAGAGGGCTGCCCGGAGCAGCTTGCCTTCGAGTTTCTGAGCAAACACGGCGACTGGAACCGCATCCGCCGGACCCACTGCCTCGCTTTGGTCGAGAGATTTGCCGGCCGGTGGATCGTCCTTCGCGGATCCTCCGTTGTGCGCCATTGCGCAACCGGCTGATCAGAGCGTCCCCGACGTGTCCGTCGCGGGTGCCGAGCCGCCCATCGCCACGGCGACCGGGTAGCCATGGCGGGCAAGGTCGGCTCGGCCCTCGGCGAGCAGCGCGTCGGAGGCCGTCTCGATGCGGTTCTGCAGCTCCTTGAGGAACGCGGCACGCGTCAGGCCCGGCGGAATGACCGGCAGGAACTCGATCACTGTCGTACCCGGCATCCGGCGAAAACCCCGGCGGCGCCAGTACAGACCGGTGTTCAGTGCCACCGGCAGGCAGGGCACGTTCAAGGCCGTGTAGAGGTGGGAGGCACCCTGCTTGTAGGCCGGCGGCGCCCCGGCCGGGCGGCGTGTGCCCTCGGGGAAGATGATGAGCTGGCGCCCGTCGCTGATCGCCTGCGCCGCCGCCTTGTTCATCGCTGCCATCGCACGGGTGCCCTTCGAGCGGTCGATCGGCACCATGCCGCCCCGGGCGAAGTACCAGCCGACCACCGGAACCCACATCAGCTCGCGCTTGAGCACGTAGCCGAAATCATCGAACGGAATCGTGAGCGCCAGCGTCTCCAGCGCCGACTGGTGCTTGGCGGCGACCAGCAGCGGACCCTTCGGGATGTTCTCCAGGCCGCGGAACTCCACCCGCGTGCCGCCGACCACGCGCAGAAGGAACAGCACCGTGCGGCCCCAGAACTGCGCCACCCGGATCACGCCCTTGCGTGTGACGAAGGCCGGCAGTCCCAGGATCGCGATCAGAGCTGTCGCGACGTAGAACGAGAGGTTGAAGGCGAGCGAGCGGAAGAGGAGCATTGGCGGTCCGCGTGAGACTGCCGCTCCTTTATCGCGGGGACCCGCGCTTGCCCACCGTCGCCCGGCGGAAACCCGTTGCAGCGGCTTGCCGGTCGCCGCCGGCCGTTTGGTGCGGCACCACCGCCATCACCCTATCCGGCTCGCATCGGTCGAGGGAGGCCAGTTGCCCAGGCCGGTTTTGATGCCGATGACGAAGATCGGGAGCGCCCTCGGGGCGGACCGAACCTGCCTGCGCTTTCGTGCAAGCATCGTGGAAGACGATGTAGGATTTAATTCTGAAAGTATGTTCGGTTGTCTTAGATAGAAGGGATATATACGCAGATGCTCATCGCAAACCGGCATAACAAATGAGATTTACACTACCATAGCCTGTCGATATCGATTGGGTAAGGGGACGGAGAGGGTGTTCGCGAGCGAACGAACCCTCCTTGGAGCGCGCTCGGAGCCGCAGCCATGGTCCGCGCCCTGTGTTTCCATGGGCCTACCCACGTCCCTTGCCCGCCCGGCACGGCGCCGGATCGCATCGGGGCCGGCCGTTCTTCGGAGGTGTTTGCCGAAGGGCCGGACCGGGTGGTGAAGCTCTACCGCCAGCCCTTCGAGCCGGAGGCGGTGGCGAACGAGTTGGCAGCGAGCCGCCTCGCTCACGGATTCGGCCTGCCGGTGCCGGAAGCGTTCGGCATCGTCGGACGGGCGGGGCGCACCGGCATCCTGTTCGTGCGCCTCGACGGTCCGCCCATGACTTTGCGCTACGCCTACAACCCGTTCGGGCTGATGCTGGCGCTCCGTCGCGTGGCGCGGATCCAGCACGCGGTCCATGCCTATCCCGCTCCCGGCCTACCCTCGCAGCATGCCCGCCTCCGGCACCAGATCGAGGGCGCGCGGGTGCCGGAGCATCTGAGGAATGCGGCGCTCGCCGCGCTCGACCGCCTGCCGGTGGTGAACCGCCTCTGTCATGGCGACGTGCATCCCGGCAATGTGATCTCGACCCGGGCCGGGCTGCACCTGATCGACTGGCAGAAGGCCACCGCCGGTGATCCGGCCGCCGACGTGGCCCGCTCCGAGCTGGTGCTGCGCTACGGCCGGCTCGGCCCTGCCTGGTTCAGCCGGCTGGCTCCCGTGCGGATGGCGCGCCGGCTGGTCGCGGCGTGGTACGTGGCGAGCTACTGCGCGGCGAGCGGCCTGCCGAGGGAGACCATCACCGCGTGGCGACTGCCGGTCGCCGTCTCGCGCCTGTTCGGCCGCCCCTCCGGTACCGACGCCGAAGTACTGGCGGCGATCGAGGCACTGGTGCGTAACAGCCCGGATTTTGAAAAGGCGAGCCTTTTCGCGAGTCCAGGGCAGAGCCTTGGTCGGGGTTAGCCGGAGCGTTGTTCTTAAGGCCCTTCGGCCAGGGTCCCCCGCTGACGCGGATCGGACGCGCCGGCCAGCAGCCCGTCCTCTGCCATCACCGAGTTGGCCGAGCCCGAAGTCGCGCCGACCTTCACATTGTGGCCCTTGGCTCGCAGGAGGGCGAGCGTATCGGGCGAGAGGCCTTCCTCGGCCATCAGCACGTCGGGCTGCCACTGGTGGTGGATGCGTGGCGCCGCGACCGCCTGGGCGAGGTTCATGCGGAAATCGAGCACGTTCACGATGACCTGGAGCGTGGTCGTGATGATGCGGCTGCCCCCCGGGCTTCCGGTGACGAGGAACAGCCGACCGTCCCGAAACACGAAGGTGGGCGTCATCGACGAGAGCGGACGCGCGCCCGGCGCCACGGCGTTGGCCTCGCCGCCGACGAGGCCGTAGGCGTTGCGCGCACCGGTCTTGGCGGAGAAGTCGTCCATCTCGTTGTTGAGCAGCACGCCTGTCCCTTCGGCGACGAGGCCGATGCCGTAGGAGAAGTTCAGCGTGTAGGTGTTGGAAACGGCGTTGCCCTCGGCGTCCACCACCGAGAAATGCGTGGTCTGGTCGGATTCGTGAGGGAGCAGATTGCCGGCGCTCACCTCCGCGGCGGTCTTGGCCCGCTTCGGATCGATTTTTTCGCGTAAGGTGGCGGCATAGGGTTTGGCCGTGAGCCCCGCGACGGGAACCTTGGTACGCGAGGGGTCGCCGAGCCAGGTGGCCCGGTCGGCGTAGGCCGGCTTCATCGCCTCGGCCATCGTGTGCAGTGCCTGCGCGCTGCCCGCGCCCATGCCGGCGAGATCGTAGCCTTCCAGGATGTTGAGGATCTCGATGAGATGCACCCCACCGGAACTCGGCGGCGGCATCGAGACGATTTCGTAGCCGCGATAGGTGCCGCGCACGGGCGTGCGGATCTCCGGCCTGTAGGCGGCGAGGTCGGCCGCGGTCATGATCCCGCCCGCACCCTGCACGGCCGCCGCGATCTTCTGCGCGATCGGCCCCTCGTAGAAGGCGTCCGGCCCCCGCTCGGCGATCGCCTTCAGGGTGTCGGCGAGGTCGCGCTGGGTGAGCGTCGCACCGCGGGGGAGGACGTGGTCGCCCTCGAAGAACACCGCGCGGCTCGACGGCCACTGTCCGAGCAGGCCCGAGGCCCGCGGCAGGGAATCGGCGAGCCCCGATTCGACCGGGATGCCGTCGCGGGCGAGTTTTTCGGCCGGGGCGATCAGCTCGGCCAGCGTGAGCTTGCCCGAACCGTAGCGCCGGTGGGCTTCGACAAGACCCCGCACCGTGCCGGGCACACCCACCGCCTTGCCGGTCCGGGTGGAGGCGGCGCGGTCCGGCTCGCCCTGCGGGTTCAGGAACATGTCGGCGGTGGCCGCAGCCGGGGCGGTCTCGCGGTAATCGATCGCGATCGTGTCCGCGACCGTGTCCTTGGTCGCGGCGCGGTGCACCATCATGAAGCCGCCGCCGCCGAGATTGCCCGCCCGCGGCAGGGTGACGGCGAGCGCGAAGCCGACCGCCACCGCCGCATCGACGGCGTTACCGCCCCTCCTCAGGATCTCGACGCCGACGCGGGTGGCGAGCGCGTCCTGCGACGAGACCATGCCGCGGCTGGCGAGAACGGGCAGGAGTCGGGCCTCGTCCGATTGGATCGGCGGCAGCTCGGGCGCGGGCGGCCCCGCCTGCCCTTGGACTTGGGCTCGGACCTGGGCCGGCCCCACGAGGGAGGCGGCGAGGAGAAGCGCGAGGGCGGCGCGAACGGGCGAGATCGGTGTCATGCCCCGAACTTATCGCAAATGCGAGGCGCGGCCATGCTTCCGAAACGCCGGCCCCGAACGCCAGTCGTCCGTCGTGTGGCTCTATTGCCCGCTCAACGACGGGCCGCCCGCGGTGCCGCCGGTGCCGGGCGGTCCGCCCGTCGGCGTGCCGCCGATCACGGCGCCCGGCGTGCCGCCGACGACGGCCGGCTCGTTCGGGGTCCCGGCCGGAGGGATGCCCGTGCTCGGACCGGGCACCGGCCGCGATCCCGTGGCCGAAGCCTTGGGGCTCGGCGGCGAGGGCCGCCCTTCCTCGGTCGCCTGCGCCGCGGCGGTTGAGACGCTCAGCGCGAGAGCCAGCGCGATCGGGGTGAGCCGCATGGGGTGTCCTGTTCGAGGAAAAGCAGCGTCCCTCAACCCGGCGACCCCGGGAAAGTTCGCTCGGACCGATTCGGACGCCGCTCTCGGTTCTGTCGATTGCGGGCGATTGCGAGAACCGGGCCTCATGCCGGAGGCTGATGCCGCGAGCGAATGCCGCGCCTTCACGATGGACGCCCCGCCGCCTCGGAGGTCGAGACGGACAGCACAGTGCCGACGTCCGGCCTCGGAAAGAATCGAGGAGCGGCGTCGGCACCCATGGTCGTGCGGTGGCAGCCGTGACGGCTCGCGGCGAGATCGAGCCTCACCTATCGGGTCGTGCGCGGGTTAGGCGTCCTCCGCGTCGTCCCCGTCGAGGATCGACTCCAGATCGCCCGTGAGCGCGTCGAGTTGCTCGGAAGTCGCCCGGATCTTGAACTTCGTTCCATCCTCGGCTTCCACCGCGATCTCGATATGGTCCTCGACCTTCGCGGCGAGCGCCTGTTTGAGGGTGTAGGTGGTCACGTCCTTGGCCATGCGGTCTCCCGTAGCGGCGTTGATCGCCGGAAGGTGGGAAGCGCCGTGAAGCGGACTCGTTCCGTCGATCGACTCGTCAATCGGGCGCTCGGCCGTCGCTCCGTTAAGTCGGCCTTGATGGCTTCGGGGGCATCTCGCCGCCATGAACGCGCCGAGGCTTCTCATTGCTCAGTTCGTTGCTCAGTCTATGGCCCTGTTCCTGGTCTTGTCGGTGATCGGCGGCAGCCTGGGCACCGCAAGGGCCGGCACAGGCGATCTCGAAATCCTCGAAGAGGCTTGGTACGGCTGTGTGCGGGACGCCTATGCCCGGCAGCGGCCGGGACAGAGCCGGGCCGGCATGCAACGCAACGTTCTCGACGAGTGCCGGGAGCAGGAGGACCGGCTGGTGGCCGCCACGATGCGCGAACATGCCCGCGAGGATGAGGCCGCGCGAAGGGCCGGCCTCCCCCTGACCGTTCGGGCAGGGGCCGGAACTTGGGCCTGGGCAGCGTCGGTCGCGGCTTACGTCGTCGACCCGGTGACCTCGTGGTTGCAGGGGTGGCGCGCCGCCGCCCGCTGAGGCCGGCGCCGACCGGACCGGCCTGAGACCGGCCGCCGTTCAGAAGCGGTAGCCGATGCCTGCGCCGACGATCAGCATGTCGAGCCTCACGGTCGCGCTGCCGGGGCCGATCCGGGAGACCTGCGGCGGCAGGAAGATCTTCTTGATCTCCATGTTGGCGTACCAGTCGCCGACGAGGTGGTAGTCGAAACCGGCCTGGAGCATCGGTCCCAGCTGCGGGTCGGCCTTCATCGTGGTGACGAGCGGCTTCGCCGGCTCGTAGGCGATCGGACGCGTGTAGCCGGCGCCTGCGCCGAGATACGGATTGAAGGCGTTGTCGGGCAGGAAATGGAACTGGACCGCGCCGGTCATGGAGAGGCTCCAAGTCGAGCCGATCGGCAGGTCGCTGATGAATGACCCGCGGATGGAGGTCCGGGTCGATACGACGCCGATCTGGCCCGCCACCGCGACGTGATCGGACGGGAAATACGTCACGTCGAGGTCCGGCAGGGGACGCGCCGGGGTGATGACACGCCCGCCGATCGGCTCGACCCGCGAGTACTGGCCGACCGGGATGGCGCCGATGACCCGTCCGCGAACGAGGAGGCTCCCGGCGGTCAGTCCGCCCGGGGACGCCGTGTCCGCGGCCGGTTCGGCCGCCTGACCGGGAACGGAGACCCCGAACAGGCAGAGCGCGGCCGCGAGATGACGGCCCCATCGCGCCGCCATCGACGCCGGCTCCGAAGTCTCGTCCGCACCCATTCCTCGCGGCGGCTGCTTGCGCCGGAGCGGCATCCGCCCCGGCGACGTGCGCTCGGGACGAGGCACTCGCCCGGAGAAGGGGAGAGACAGGGCGATACGGTCGAACATGGCTCGTGTTTTTCGAAGACCCGTGAGCGTTTGTTTCAGGCCATCCCGGATCGCTGCTGCCCGACGATCTGGACGGCGTCCATGGCTTCGCGAAGCCCGGAGGGCGGCTCCGCTCGGGCGGCTCCGCTCGGGCGGCTCCGGTGTCCGGCCGAAGCGGGGCGGCAGGCTGTTCCAGGCACACGCGATTGCGGCCGTCCCTCTTGGCGGCGTAGAGGGCCGCGTCTGCCCGGGACAGGGCGGGCTCGATCCGCTCCTCGCCAGCCGCCACGATCGAGACCCCGATGCTCGCGGTCACGGTCACAGCCGCTCCGTTCACGGTGAAGGGCTGCCCCGCCGCCATCCCTCGCAGCCGCTCGGCGATGGCGATGGCGGTGGTGGCGTCGGCTTGGTCGAGCACGACCAGGAACTCCTCGCCGCCCCAACGCGCAATGAGGTCGTCCTTCCGCATCACGCTGCGGAACCGCTCTGCGAAGTCGATCAGAACCGCGTCGCCGCTATCGTGGCCGTAGGTGTCGTTGATCGACTTGAAGTGGTCGATGTCGGCGAGCAAAATCGCGCAGCGCGGCGGGGACGGTGTGCGGCCGGCCCGTCGGCTCATCGCCGCGAACAGCCCGCGCCGATTCGCCAGCCCGGTGAGCGGATCGGTCTCGGCCAAGCGGCTGAGCTTCAGGTGCGCGCGCTCGCTCACCATGGCCAGATAGCCGACCTGAATGAAGACACCGCACCAGAGGTCGAACAGCAGCGAGAAGATACCGCTCTCGGGCGAAGCGAGGCGCTCACTCGCGAATTGGACCACGCCGATCGACAGGAGGAAGACGCAGAAGTAACCGCTGAAGCCCAAGAGAACGATGTATTGCGTCCAGAGGCGCATCGAGGCGGGCGTTCTCAGGATTTCCATGATGCACAAGGCCGTGCTCAGCGCGATGCCGCCGAACACCGTGGTCAGGCTCCATGACATCGTCGCCCCGGCCTGCAGCAGGACGCCGTAAGGCAGGCCGGAGGCGAGGGCGAGCACGAGGGTCTGCGGAATGCGGGGCGGCCGCTCGTAGAAGTGGCGCAGGCCCGCCCAGGACAGGGCGAGACTCGCGCCGTACAGGATGTAGACGGCGCTTCCCTTGACGCCATTGAGCGGGACGCTCGGTGGATCTCCCAGCATCAGAATCGAGGCCACCAGCGAGCAGCACAGCGCGCCAGCCCAGACACCGAAGTAGACCTCGCGCGGATGCCGCAGCAGGGTGACGAAGAACACGAGGACGAAGGCGAGCCGACTGCTGATGCTGGCGACTTGAAGCGTGTTGAAGTCGAGCATGGCCGTTCAGCTCCTCTGCGGAGGGCCCGCATGTCGGGGTGGTCCGGCGCAGGAGCGGGTGGCCGGTTCGGCGAGAGGCACGTCAGGAAAGGGGTTCGGAGCCGATGCTGCCGGGCGTCCGAGCGAGGTCGGCTGAGCGGCGCGGCCCATCACGGGGCCGCGTGTCTCGAGGATCGCGGTTGCCGCCCGACATTGCCCCGTCGCTGCCTGTGAGCCTCCTCCCGGAGGAGCGACACGACGGCCTCGTTCGCGAGGGGCTGGCTGAACAGGAAGCCCTGCAGCTCCGCGGAACCGATGTCGCGAAGCGTCCGGGCCTCGTCCTCGGTCTCGATTCCCTCGGCGGTCACCGCCATCCCGAAATGATGCGCGATGTCGTGCATCGTCGTGATCAGGAATCGGCTCTCCCGTCCCTTGCCCAGAGCCTTGATGAACGAGCGGTCGATCTTGATCCGGTCGAAGGCGAAGCGCTGCAGGTACCCGAGCGACGAGAAGCCGGTTCCGAAATCGTCGAGGGCGACGCTGACGCCGAGCGCCCGGATGCCCATGATGTGATCGAGCGCGACGGCGGCGTCCCCCATCAGCACGCTCTCGGTCAGCTCCAGTTCAAGGCGGCCGGCCGCCAGTCCACTCGCGCGCAGGGCGGCGGCGACCCTGGTCGCGAAGCCCGGCTCCTGCATCTGAACCGGCGAGACGTTCACGGAGACCCGGCAGATGGCCGGCCAGGCCGCCGCTTGCCGGCAGGCGGTGTCGAGAACCCACGCCCCGATCGGGACGATATCCCCCGTCCTCTCGGCCAGGGGCACGAAGAAAGCGGGTGAGATTGGACCCAGGGACGGGTGGTTCCAGCGCAGCAACGCTTCGCAGCCCGTGATCGCCCCCGTCGCCGCCGATAGGATGGGCTGGTAGACGAGCGAGAGCTCTCCCTGGGACAGGGCCGCCTGAAGATCCGCGGTCTGCAGATCCTCGGTGCAAGGCCGGACGGGCCGGGTGTCCGTGACGACGCCCTCGGTCGAAGGCTTCGAGCCGGGATTCTGCGGGGCCCGACCGAGGACGGCCGAGCGCGCGATCCGATCGGTGCTCTGCCGGTCCTCTGCAGGATACAGGCTGTGCTGCGGGACGACCGGCTCACTTCTCATGGAAGGAGCTTCGTGTGGGGTGCTGTACGCATCGTGTTCCGGGGCCGCCCGCCTTAATCCCAAGCCGTGGCTATCGGACATTCAAGCCAACAAAGGTTAATCGGCGGCACCTAAGGAAAGGTTATCGTATGTTTATTGTTACTCTGCGGTCTCGATGGTCGTTCGAGGAAGGCTTGGAGTATGGAGGCGGGAGAGGGAGCGTCTCCGCTGAGGAGAAGGGGCAGATGGATGGCCCCCTTCGCGGCTCGCGTCAGGCGACTTTTCTGCGCATCGGGAGAAGGCGCGTCGCCGCTTTCCACGCCGGCGCCAGGACTTTGCCGGCGATCGGAATCAGCGCGAAGCCCGCGATCAGCCCGATCACGCCCGCACCGGCCGCGGTGACGAGCCACTCGACCGCTCCGCCGATCGCCGGCACGGCCGTGCTCGCCGCCACCGCGGCCTCGTGGATCAGGTGCTCGGGGCCGGCGAAGCCGTAGCCCGCGAGGCTGTGGACGATGATGCCGCCGCCGACCCACACCATGGCCGCCGTGCCGAGAACGGCGAGCGCCTTCAGGAAGATGGGCATGCCGCGCACCAGCCCGCGGCCGAGCGCGGCCAGGACGCCGCTGCCCCGTCGGGCCAGCGCCAGACCGATATCGTCGGCCTTCACGATCAGCGCGACGGCGCCGTAGACCGCGACCGTGATGCCGATCGCGACGAGCGCCATCACCACGGCCCGCGACCAGACCGTCCCGTCGCTCAAGCCCGACAGGGTGATGGCCATGATCTCGGCCGACAGGATGAAGTCGGTCTTGATCGCGCCGGAGACCCGCTGGTTCTCCAGCACCTGGGCATTCGGTGCGGCGGCCTTCGCCTCGTCCTCGTGCGCATGCGCCGCGTGCGGCACGATCATCTCGTAGACTTTCTCGGCCCCCTCGTAGGCGAGATACAGGCCGCCGAGCAGCAGGAGCGGCGTGATGGCCCAGGGCGCGAACGCGCCGAGCAGCAGCGCGGCGGGCAGCAGGAACACCAGCTTGTTGATCAGCGAGCCCCGGGCGATGCGCCAGACGATCGGCAATTCGCGGTCGGGCGAGAAGCCGACGACGTAGCGGGGCGTGACCGCCGCATCGTCGATCACGACGCCGGCCGCCTTGGTCCCGGCCTTGGCCGCCTGGGCCGCCACGTCGTCCAGCGAGGCGGCCGCGACCTTCGTCAGGGCGACCACGTCATCCAAGAGGGCTAACAGTCCGACGCTCACGATCGCCTCATCCATTCCACGCTCGCCGAGCATATGGCGCAGCGTGGCGGTTGGGCGAGGACGGGTTTTCCGAGGCGGAACCGGACCGATGGATCGCCGGCATGCCGAGAGGGGTCTCCGGCACCGCTGGATGTGATGGATCGCGCTTAAAAAACCGCGCGCCGTTCCGGGTCCGGGACGGCGCACGAGGGGGTCGGTCGGCTCCGGTCAGGTGCGCGGCAGGCTGTGCAGCGCCTTCAGGAAGACATCGACCTCCGCCCGCGTGTTGTAGAAGGCGAGCGAGGCGCGGACCGACTGATCGACGCCGAAGCGGCGCAGGGCCGGCAGGGCGCAGTGGTGCCCCGAGCGCACGGCGATGCCGTACCCGTCGAGATGGTGGGCCACCGCCTCGTTCTCCTGCCCCTCGATCGTGAAGGACATCACGCTCGCCTTCTCCCGCGCCGTGCCGATCAGGCGCAGGCCCTTCACCTCGGCCAAGCCGCCTTGCGCGTAGTCCAAGAGGTCGTGCTCGTAGGCCGCGATGGCGGGAAGCCCGATGCTCTCCAGATAGCCGAGCGCCGCGCCCAGGCCGACGGCCCCGGCGATGTCGGGCGTTCCGGCCTCGAACTTCTCCGGCGCGCCCTTGTAGGCGGTGCGCGTGAAGGTGACGTCCTCGATCATGTGGCCACCGCCCTGCCAGGGCGGCATCGTCTCCAGCAGCGCGGTCTTCCCGTAGAGGGCGCCGATGCCGGTCGGGCCGAACACCTTGTGCCCGGAGAAGACCAGGAAGTCGGCGTCGAGCGACTGCACGTCGAGCGGCATGTGCGGCGAGGATTGCGCCGCATCGACCAGCACCGGCACGCCGTAGGCGTGGGCCAGCGCGATGATCTCGCGGATCGGGTTCACCGTGCCGAGCGCGTTGGCGACATGCGTCACCGAGACGATCTTCGTGCGGCCCGACAGCAGCGCCGCGTACTGCTCGAAGATGATCTCGCCGCGGTCGTTGACCGGGATGACCCGGATCGTCGCCCCGGTCGCCTGCGCCAGCAATTGCCAGGGGACGATGTTGGCGTGGTGCTCGATCGTCGAGAGGATGATCTCGTCGCCGGGCCCGATATGGGGCCGCCCGTAGGAGTTGGCGACGAGGTTGATCGCCTCCGTGGTGCCGCGCAGGAAGACGATGTCGTCCTTGCTCGGCGCATTGAGGAAGCGGCGCACCGCCTCGCGCCCGCCCTCGAACAGGTCGGTGGAGCGCGCCGCGAGCGTGTGCGCGGCCCGGTGGATGTTCGAGTTGTGGCGGCCGTAGAAGTCCGAGGTCGCGTCGATCACGGCCTGCGGCTTGTGCGTGGTCGCGGCGTTGTCGAGCCAGACCAGCGGATGCCCGTTCACGCTCTGGTGCAGCGCCGGGAAGTCGCGCCGCACGCTCTCGACGTCGAAGGGCGCCGCGACCGGGCTCGACCCGTGCGCGATCGCCCGCGGGGCGGAGCCCGGATGGCGGCTCGGTTCGACCCGCGGGGCGGCCGGCGCCTTGCGGGCGGGGCCGGGGCCGAGGTTCAGGAAGTAGTAGTCGGAGGCCGGAGCCTCGGGGGCCCGTGAGAGCCGGCCGGTTTGCGAAAAGCTTTTCTGCGCCTCGTCCACGCCGGCCCGCGACGGGTCGGCGGGAATGAGATGTGGCGCCAGAGCGTGCGCGAAGGCGTTGGCGCGCGGATGGTCCGCCGCGATCTGCCGGTGCAGCTCCGGGCCGCCGGGGAAGGCCCCCGCCAGGGCCGGCGCGCTCGGGAACGCGCCGCTCGGGAAGGCGAAGTCCGGCAGGGCCGTCCGCGGGCTCGCCGGATGGACCGGCGGGATCGTGGCGGTATCGAAGAAGGCCGGGCTCGCGGGGGCGAGGTTCGGCAGACTCGGACCGGAGAGACCGGCCAAGCCGACCGGCGGCGCACCGAAGGAGCGCGCCGCGAGCGCCGAGGCGTCCGGCTGGAGGCCGGAGGGCTGTCCCCCGGCCGGTGCCGAGGGGAGCCCGAGAGCGGCGCTCGGGAGCGGGGCGCCGCCCGGCCCCGGGGGCAGGCCCTCAAGCGCCTGCGGCACCTGCGGCCCGGCCGGCAGCGCCGGGGCGAAGGGCTGGCTCGCGGCCTGCCCCTGCCCGTAGATCTCGCGGGCGAGGCGCCCGACGAGATCCGCGTGAGCCAGCTCGCCGGGGTTCCCCGAGGGGAGGCCGAGGGCGGACAATCCCAAGGAACCGGCCTCAGGCGTAGTCATGGTAATTGCCGAGCAGCACGTTATCGAGGCGGGCGATCGCGTCCTCGACCAGCACGGCGGCCGAGAAGTAGCGGGTCACGAGATGCGAGGCGATGGAGTGGTCGTTGGTGCCCATGTAGCGCACCGACAGGCCGGGCTCGATCTCGCCGGTGACGCCCGACTTGTGCAGGCCGACCACGCCCTGTTCACCCTCGCCGACCCGCACCAGCAGGATCGAGGTGGTCTGGGCGCCGGTCACCGGGTCGATGTCGATCGGCAGCTTGTCGCTCGGCACCAGCGGCACGCCGCGCCAGGTGATGAAGGGCGCGCCGAACAGGTGCACCACGACCGGCGGGACGCCGCGGCGGGTGGCTTCCCGGCCGAAGGCCGCGATGGCGCGGGGGTGGGCGACGAAGAAGGCCGGCTTCTTCCACACCAGGGTCAGCAGCTCGTCGAGGTCGTCCGGGGTGGGCGGGCCGCCGCGGGTCGGGATGCGCTGGCGACCGGCGACCTCGTTGAGCAGGCCGAACTGCGAGTTGTTGAGCAGCTCCCACTCCTCGCGCTCCTTCACCGCATCGACGGTGAGGCGGATCTGCTCGCGGAGCTGGTCGATCTCGTTCGAGTAGAGGTCGGTGACACGGGTATGGGTGTTGAGGATCGTCTGGATCGTCGAGAGGTGGTACTCGCGCGGATCGACCTCGTAATCGACGAAGGTGGTGGGCAGGCGCGGCTCGCCGGCATGGACCGCCAGCAGCTCGATGCCCTGCTCGCCGTAGGAATTGGTGTGACCTTTCAGCCGGTCACGCTCCTCCTGGTGCTGGGCGATCCGGGCGCGGATCTCGTCGCTCTCGATCGCGGTGCGGTCGAGCGTCAGCAGGGTCACGGCCGAGAGAGCCTTCACCGCCGGGGCCGGGGCGGCCTCGCCGACGAGGTCGCCGTCGCCGAAATAGTCGCCGCGGGTCGCAAGCCCCTGGCGCAGCCGGCCCTTGTAGGGACCCGACAGCGTCAGCTCGACCGTGCCGTCGGCGACCACGACGAGGCTGCGGCCGGTCGAGCCCTCCTCGTGGATCACCTCGCCGGCCTTGTGCTTGCTCTCGGTGAACTTGGCCGCCAGCGCGGCGAGTTCGGCATCGCCGAGGCGGCTGAACAGCGGCACGGCGCGCAGCGAGCCCGGGCGCACGACGCGGCCCTTGTCTTCGCTCGCGAGGTCGAGGCGGCCGGGCTTGGCCAGCACCACCGCCCTGCGGTTGACGCGGTAGACGCCGCCCGGGACATCCACGAAGGGCAGGAGACGCAGCAGCCAGCGCGGCGTGTTGGCCACGTTCTGGACCGAGGTGACGGTTGCCGTCGCAAGATTGCGTGCCGCTGAAGCGCTGACGCTCAAACCCGGTCCGCTCATCGTCTGATTTCTCCGTCCGTCGTGTTCGGATGCTGGCTCGCGCGGCGTCCGGCCCGAGGCGGGCCGCGGCACAGGAGGGTGCAGCCGCGATGAAGTCGATCCGCGCAAAACCTCATCATCAGGTCGCACTGATCAATACCGACATGTAACAACACATGCCGGTGACAGTTCTTGTTTCAGGCGGTGTGGCTGTTCTAGTCTAGCTGCGCCGCGCCCAAGGGATAAGCGAGATGGGAAATTCAGGTCAACGAAACAATATTCTAAAATTTGTGCCTATCGGAGATGGGTTTGTTGCAATACCGAATTATGAAAGAATGTTCTACTAGTTATTCGGTGTTTCATAGAACAATGTTCTCTGCCAGATCAGCTTCACTGGCCGCGGTAGAGCGATCTTGCCGAATAGGATTTTTCCCTAAAGGCGGCTCAGAGTGCCTCACAAAACTCTCGGTCTCTGACCGTTCTCGGTCTGGCGATGACAGCGCGGCGGGAGGTTTGTGAGAGACACTCAGATTCCGTCGCCGAAGCCGAAGGACTGGTCCATGCTCAGCGCGGGCGCCTCGTTCGGGGCGAGGCGCGAAACCACCCGGGCCGGAACGCCGGCCACGGTGGTGTGCGGCGGAACCTCGTGCAGCACCACCGCGGCGGCGGCGACCTTCGCCCCCTCGCCCACGCGGATATTGCCGAGCACCTTGGCGCCGACGCTGAGCAGCACGCCGCGCGCGATCTTCGGATGGCGGTCGCCGCTCTCCTTGCCGTTCCCGCCGAGGGTGACCGATTGCAGGATCGAGACGTCGTCGGCGATCACCGTCGTCTCGCCGATCACCACGCCGGTGGCGTGATCGATGAACACGCCCGAGCCGATCCGGGCGGCGGGATGGATATCACAGCCGAAGACCTCGGAGATGCGGCTCTGCACGTGGAGGGCGAGCGTGGCCCGGCCCTGGTGCCAGAGCCAGTGCGCGACCCGGTAGGCTTCGAGCGCGGCGAACCCCTTGTAGAACAGGAACGGGTCGAGATAGCGCCGGCAGGTGGGGTCGCGCTCGCGGATGGCGATCAGGTCGCGCACCGCGTGCCCGCCGGCATCGGGGTCCGCCTCGAAGGCCGAGAGGCAGAGGTCGCGCATCGCCAGCCGCGAGAGATCGCCGTCGCCGAGGCGGTGAGCCAGACGATAGGCCAGGGCCTGGGCGAGGCTGCGCTGGTCGAGGACCGTCGCCTGGACGATCCCCGCATAGAGCGGCTCCTCGATCAGCGCCGCCTCGGCCTCGGCCCGGAGTTCCACCCAGACGTCGCCCTCGCGGGTGCTGCGGCTCGTGGTGCGCAAGGGCGGCGGGAAGGGCGGCGGGATCGCCGCGTGCGTGACCACCGGCGTGGCCGCCTGCGCCGTGATGTGCGCGGTCATGGGCTGGCCCCCCGGCCGATCAGTGAACGCGGCGGAACAGGTCGGGCAGGTAGCGCTGCAGGGTCTCGTGTCCGTCGAACTTCACGTCGATGGTGGCGATCCCCCGGCCCTGTCCGTGGATGCCGACGACCCGACCCCGCGCATGGCGCCAGATCCCGAGGGCTTCGGCGAGGTCGAGGCGCTCGAACACGACCTGATCGCCCGGCGTCACCGTCGCTGCAGCCATGGCATCGAACTCCCTCAAGCGGCCGTTTGGAACGGCCTGATTCCGGTTGTGCGGTTGCGCGTGGTTTCGGGTCCGAAAAAGGTCTTCCGAATGTCCCCGGCCGGCGGAGAAGATTTCAGTCGCGAGAGGGACAGACGGAAGCATGTTTTTCGCTAAGTCATTGTCTTAACTCGATAATTGGGGATCCGGCGCGGTTTTGCAAGCCTCGATCGGGGATCTCGATCGGGGATTTGGGCCGGCTGCCGCGGCGTGTCGGTGCCGTCACGGCGGCGCGGCCGGGGCAAGGCCGGCGAGGTGGCGAGACGAACATTCTCGCACGTCCCGCGCACGGAGATGATCCGTGCCGGAGCGGCGGGATTCCGGGCAGAAACTTCGACGGGCGCGCTGGCGGCGTCGCGCGTGCCGCGAGCCCCGCGGCGGGTTCGGCGCGCCGCGGATCGACCGCGGCCTTTTGCAGCGTCCCGCCGGCTACTTCGCGGTGGCGATGGTGACGCCGTCCCAATCCGCGGGCGGCGGCTCCCGGCGGAACGTCTCGGCGCGGGCCTCGTAGAGCGCATAGAGGCCGTCGATCCGCAGGTCCTGCGCCAGCGCGCGGCAGGCTTGCGCGGCCGCGCCGGTCTCCTCCCAGTGCCGGGCCCGGTAGGCCGCGATCATCGCGGCGTGCCGGGCCGCGAGCTGCCGGAACGGCTCGGACATTCGAAACATCTCGTCGCCGACGAGGGTGAAGACGGTCTCGGGCTCGCTCTTGCCCTTCACCCGAACGAGGTCGAGTTCGAGCACCGGGTAGCGGTCGCGGATGGCCTCCGCCGTCGCCGCGCCGAGGACGATCTTCACCCCGTAGAGCTTCGATTGGCCTTCGAGGCGGGAGGCGACGTTCACGGGGTCGCCCAGCACCGAGTAGTCGAAGCGCAGGTCGGAGCCGATGTTGCCGACGACGCAGGCCCCGGTGTTGATGCCGATGCCGACCTCCAGCGGCAGCACCGGGTGCCCGCCCGCTTCCGCCTCGCGCCGACGCGCGGCGTTCAGGGCATCCATCCGCGCCAGCATGTCGAGGGCGGCCGCCGCAGCATGGGCCTCGTGGTCGTCGTCGCGCAGCGGCGCGTTCCAGAACGCCATGATCGCATCGCCCATGTATTTGTCGATCGTCCCCTGCCGGTCGAGGATGGCGTGGGTGAGCGGCGTGAGGAAGCGGTTCATCAGGGCCGTGAGCCCGGCCGGATCGGTCTTGTAGAACTCCGCGATCGCGGTGAAGCCGCGAACGTCCGAGAACATGATCGTCAGACGCCGCTCCTCGCCGCCGAGCCGCAGCGGCTCGGGCGAGAGCGCGAGCTGCTCCACGAGGGTTGGCGACAGGTAGCGGCCGAAGGCGGTGCGGATCCGTTTGCGCCCGGCCTGCTCGCGAAAGTAGTTGGTGAAGACGAGGGTGAGGTAGACGAGGAAGGTCGTCAGCAGTGGGAAGGTGGCATCGAACAGGATGCCATTCGCGGAGAACCGGTACCACGACAGGAACACGAGCTGCCCCGCGACGAGGCCGCCGAACAGCAGCAGGCCGAGGGCGCCGAGGATCGGGGCGAACAGGATGATGGCGAGCGACACCGCTGCCGTCGCGCCGACCTCGATCAGGGTCGCCTCGTTCGGCACGGTGAGGGTGGCGCCGGTCAGCAGGTTTTCCAGGAGCTGCGCGTGGATCTCGACGCCCGGCATCGAGCGGTCCAGCGGCGTGGTGCGGTTGTCGAGCAGGCCGACGGAGGAGGTGCCGACGAGGACGATTTTTTCGCGCAGCCGATCGGGCGGCACCGTGCCGTTCAGGAGATCGCGGGCCGACACGTAGAGCCCCGGATCGTGCGGGCTGAAGCGCACCCAGATCTGCCCGTGCGGATCGGTCGGCACGGTGAGGTCGGGCAGGCGGATCGAGACGACGCCCGCCTCCTCGGTCCGGATCAGCAGGGTGTCGGCCCCGGTCGCCACCCGCAGGATGTCGAGCGCCAGGGTCGGCACCACGGTGCCGCCCGCCCGCAGCACCAGCGGCACCCGCCGCACCACGCCGTCCCGCTCGGGGCTGATGGTGAAGACGCCCCGCCCGGCGGCGGCCCGTTCCAGGACGGGCAGGTTGCGGATCAGGCCGGGAAAGCCGATGAGCGCCGCCTCCGGATCGAAATCCGTCCCCACCACGGCGGTGCCGGTCTGCGGCGGCGGCCCCTCCCCCGTCCAGGCGATGGGGGTGCTTGCGGCGGTCTGGCCCAGCACCACGGGCATGCGCCCGATCGCCTCGGCGAAGACACTGTCGCTGTCGGGCTGCGCCCGCAGGTCGGCGCGGGCCGCCTCACCGAGGTCGGGCAGGGTCTCGGCCAGGAGCGGCGGCGACAGGCGGTCCGGCTCGGAGAAGATGATGTCGAAGGCGACGATCGCCGCTCCGGCCTCTTGAAGCTTCTGGCAGATCGCGGCCAGCCGCGTGCGCGCCCACGGCCACTGGCCGAATTCCTTCAGGCTCGCCTCGTCGATATCGACGATGGCCACCGGGCGCTCGGCCGGCGGCACTCGCGGCGCGAGCACCTGCAGCGCGTCGAAGGTCCGGACGCGCAGGGCCTCGACCGCCGGAGGATCGGTGATCCGTAACAGCAGCAGCAGCACGAGCAGGCCGCCGGCCAGCAGGCGCCCCGGCCCGATGCGGCGGCCGATCCAGCCGAGGGCGCCCCGGCCTGCGGACAGGACGGGTATGATCGTCCTGCGCATCCGCGGCCCCATGCGCGGCCCTTTACGCCGCTTCTCGCGCGGAAAAAACGTCAGAACGCGTAGCGCACCGAGGCGCCGCCGTGGATGGTGTCGCCGACCGGCTGCGGCCCGAGCGTGCCGAGGATGAAGCCGTCGAGCGCGAGATCCTGCTGCAGTCGGTAGCTGATGCGTGCGCCGTATTCGGCCCAGGTCAGATCCTTGATCGGGGTCGTGAACGGCACGTCGGCCACCGTTCCGCGCAGGCCGCTCTTCAGGCCGAATCCGTGGGCGACGCCGAGATTGAGCTGTGCCTCGATCGCGGTGCCGAACAGGTGCGTGACTTGCCCGCCGACCTTGGCGATGTTGATGATGTCGGTGCCGCCGCGGCTCGCCAGGGCGTAGGGGTTCGGGGCGAGCAGGCCCTCGTTGTAGGCGCCGGCATATTGCCAGCCGCGGCTGTACTCGACGGCTGCCGCGACCTCGTCCTGCGGCGACAGGCGGGCGACGGCGCCGACCCGGCCGAAGACCGAGCCGCCGACGCTCGACACCTGCCCGATGCCCTGACCGGTCATGTTCCCGAAGGTGTAGCCCCGACTGTAGGTCGTGTTCTGGCTCGGCGCGAACAGGCCGCCGACATCCACGAACGGCCGCACTGAGCCGAGGCCCGCCGGATCGTAGCGCAGGAGGCCGGCGAAGATCGGCGCGCCGGAGACGCGGACCCGGCCGCTGTCGTAGCCGGTATAGGCGAAGCCGCCGATGACGATCAGCTCCTCGGTCAGCGCCTTACGGCCCTGCGCGCCGACGCTGTAGGAGCCGGCCATGCCGAAGCCGCTGAGGCAGTCGCCGCAACTGATCTGCTGGTTGAAGCCGGTGAGCACGCTGCCGAGGACGCGCTGCGTCACGAAGGCGCCGAAGCGGTCGCGCGCCAGGCCTTGCGCCGAGGCGATCGCGCTTGTCAGGTCCCGCCCCGGCTCGGTCGGGCCGCCGGGCTCCCCCTCGCCGAACTGGATGTAGGCGTTGTTGGCGTCGTAGCCGACCGTCGGCTGAAGGCCCCGCACCGGCGCGGTGAAGTTGACGGTGGTGAATTGGCCCGTGAGCCCCGCGCTTGCCACCAGGATCGGCAGCCGCACCGGGGTGGTGTAGGCCAGCGTCGACGGCGTGATCTGCAGGATGCCCCCGGAGGCGATCGTCGCGGTGGACGGCGTGACCAGCCGGCTCGCCGCGGTCAGCGACAGCGTCGTCGCCAGGGTGGAGCCTGATGCAAGCACCACCGGTCCTTCCGCCGTCAGCGTGCCGGTGAGGTTGGCCGCGTTGCCGGGCGCCACGAAGCCGCCGGACTGGACCGTGAGCGCGCCGATCCGTCCGGTTCCGGTCAGGCCCGCACCCGGCCCGACCATCAGGGCCGACGCTCCCGAGAGCGCCCCGTCGACCTGGAGGATGCCGGCCGTGACCGCGGTGCCGCCGGCGTAAGTCCCGGTGCCAGACACCACCAGCGTGCCGAGGCCGGCCTTCTCCAGGCTGCCGGGTCCGGAGATCGGGCCCGACAGGGCGATCGCTCCCGGACCGGAATCGATCGTGGCGACGGCGGGGCTGGTGAGGCGGATGGCGTTCTCGACCGTGTAGCCGCTGCCGAGGAACGCCAGACGGGTGCCGGAATCCAGGGCGATGGCGCCGCTGCCGGCCGAGCCCGGCCCACCGAGCGCCAGCGTGCCGCCCACCACCGTGGTCCCGCCGCGATAGGTGCTGGCCCCTGTCAGCGTCAGCGTGCCGGCCCCGACCTTTGCCAGGGACAGCGCGCCGCCGCCCGCACCGTCCTGCAGCACGGTCCCGGTCGTGCTGCCGGACCCCAGCGTCAGCGTCGCCGCCGTGGCGGCGGCGTTCTGGATCACCCCGCCCTGTCCCGTCAGCGTATCGACGCCGAGAGCGTTGCCCGCCAGGCTCACGCTGCCGGCATTGGTCAGGGCGGTGAGGTCCGCCAGGGCCCCGGTCAGGGTGAAGCTTGCCCCGGCGAGGTTCGTCACCGGACCCGAGATCCGGCCCTGAGCCGTCACCGCGGCACTGTTCGCCAGCGCGCCGGTGACGAGGCTGCCCGGACCGAGCGCGAGGCTGCCGCCGGTGATCGTCACCGCACCGTTCAGCGTGCCGGTGCTGGTCACCGTGCCCGCCGTGCTCGTCAGCGCTCCCGCCGTGCCGCGGTTGACGAAGCTGCCGCTGTTGGTGACCGGTCCGGCGATGGTGCCGTCGTTGCCGGCGGAGCCGGCATTGGTGAGGCCGCCGCCCACCGTGCCCGCATTGGCGAAGCTGCCCCCGGCCTGCGTCGTCACCGGGGAGGCCAGCGCGCCGCCGGCCGCGAGGGCCAGCGTTCCGGCCTCGATCGTCGTCGTGCCGGTATAGCTGCCGGCGCCCGACAGGGTCAGCGTGCCGGACCCGAGCTTGCGCAGGCCGATCCCCGCCGTCTGTCCAGTCAGTGTGTTGGCGATGGTGGCGGAAACGCCCGCATCGACGGTGACGAAGCTCTGGCCCGCCGTGATGAAGGGGTCGCCGGTCAGGTTGAGCGTGCCTGTGCCGCCGAGCCGATAGCCGTCTGCGGTGAATTGCAGGCCCTGGACGTTCTGCGTGCCGGTCACCGTCACCGTGCCGGCGCTGCCGCCGAAGAGGCCGACGCCGGAGCGCCAGATGTCGTTGATCTGCCCGCCGGGCAGGCGGGTCCAGTTGGTGCCGCCCGCGCTCCAGGTGCCGGTGCCGCCCTGGCCGCCGGCCGCGACGCCGGTGGTGTCGGTGCCGTCCCAGAGCTGCACCGACTGGTTGCCGTTGGTGAGCAGCACGTTCACCTGGCTCGGGATGTCGGTGTAGACGAGCGCGCTGGTGCCGGCGCTCGGCGTCGTGACGCCGTCGAAGGTGCCCGAGACCGTGCCGCCGTAGTTGAACAGCCGGTAGGCACCCGAGACCGGTGCAGCCGTGGCACCGGCCGCCGAGACGAGGCTGAGCGTGCCGCCGAGCCCGAGATTGCCGCCGACATTGATGAGGTCGTTGCTCGCTCCGCCGACGACGCCCGGCGCGCCGAATTCGAACAGCGAGGTCGAGCCGGGATTGAGGGTGTAGTTGCCGGCGACCGTCAGCGTGCCCGGCGAATTGCCGGCCGAGACGGTGCCGCCGTTGACGGCGACCGAGCCGGCGATGGTGCCCGACCCGTGCAGCGTGCCGCCGGTGTTGACGTTGACGCTTGCCGTGTTGCCGGCGGTGTCGCCGAAGGTGCCGTTGATCGCCAGCGTGCCGGCATTGATGGTGGCGGTGCCGGTGAACGGGGCCGCCGGGCCATTGCTGCCGGTGAGCGTCGTGACGCCCGCGCCCGACTGGTTCAGGGTTCCGGAGCCGGAAATGACGCCGGCGAAATCCAGCCGGTCCGAGCGGTTGAAGGTCAGCGTGCCGTTGGCCACGACATCGCCGGGAATCGCGCCGGCCGTGCCGCCGTCGCCGAGTTGCAGGGTGGCGCCGGGATTCACCCGTGTGCCCCCGCCGTAGCCGTTGGCCCCGGTCAGGATGACGCGGCCGGCCCCGCCCACGGTGAGCCCGCCGGGGCCGCCGACCACGCCGGTCAGGGTGAGGCTCGCGCTTGCGTCCGGCGCTAGCGTGCCGCCCGAGGCGCCGAGCGTCAGCGCGCGGCCCGTGGTGAAGCTCGTGCCGGTGGCCAGCGTGCCGCCGCCGAAGCTCAGGCCGCCCGTCGCCGCGCCGAGGCTGGCATCGCTCGGTACGAGGATCGTGCCGCCGTTCAGCGCCGTGCCGCCCGTATAGGTATTGGTCCCCGACAGCGTCAGCGTGCCGGCCCCGACCTTGGTCAGGCCGCCCGCGCCGGAAACCGAGCCGGAGAAGGCCATCGCGCGTCCGTCGCCGCCCGTGGTGAGCGTGCCGGCCCCCAGCGCGACGCTGCCGGCGCCAGCGAGCGAGCCGATGGTCTGGCTGAGACCGGCGAGGTCGAGGGTCGCTCCCCCGGCTACGGTGAAGGCCGAAGCCTCCGCGAAGGCGTTGACGGCGCCCGCCCGCAGCATGCCGGCCGAGACGAGGGTTGCGCCGGTATAGCCGCTCGGGCCCGCGAGCGTCTGCGTGCCGCCCGCGAGCGTCAGCCCGCCGGTGCCGGTAATCGCGCCGGAGAAGATGCCGGCGGCGTTGGTGAGCGTCAGGCGGTTGGCGCCGAGGCTCACCATGCCGGCTTGGCCCGCGGCGGTATCGGACAGGCCGGCAATCGCGGTGCCGCCATTGGTCAGTCCCGTGATGTCGAGGCCGGCGCCGGTCGCCAGCCCCACGCCGCTCGACGGGGCGAGCGCGCCGGAGCCCACGAGCGCCAGGGTGCCGCCGCTCACCGTGGTGGCGCCGGTATAGGTATTGCTGCCCGTGAGCGTCAGCCGCCCGCCCGCGAGGGTGAGGCCGCCGCCGGCCGAGTCGAGGAGGCCGCCGGTATCGCGGATCGTGCCGGCGAAGGTGGTCGAACCCTCGGTGACGGTGAGCGTCTGCGTCCCCAGCGTGACGGTGCCGGTGCCCGACAGGGTGACGAGGCGCGCACCCGCACTCGTCTGCGACAGGTCGAGTTCGCCGGTGACACCGACCGCGCGTGAGGAGGCGATCGTGCCCGCACCCGCGAGCGCCAGCGTGCCGGCCGCGATCGTCGTCGTCCCGGTATAGCTGTTGGCGCCGGTCAGGGTCAGGGTGCCGGCCCCCGTCTTTGTCAGCCCGCCCGCGCCCGTGAGCGGCCCGCTCGCAACCATCGCGACGCCCGGATCTGTCTGGATCGCCCCGCCGGCCGCGCCCAAGGTGACCGTCCGCGCAGTTGAGAGGCCGGTGGTGGCCTGGAGCGTCCCACCGTTCAGCAGAACGCCGCCGGAGGGCGCCCCGAGACTGGCATCCGTGCTGATTGCCAGCGTCCCGCCCAAAATCTGCCAGGGGGTTACCGCCGGCGTCGTTCCAGTGAGCGTCCAAACTCCCGCATCGACCTTCTGGAACACGCCGAAATTCTGAAACTGCGTTCCGATCGCCGCGGCGGAGAAGGTTCCGTCGGTCGCACCGCCGAGGATGAGCCGGTCGGCGGCGCTGAAGGCGACGACGGCCCCTTCGATCTGCCCGGTCGAGGTCAGGGTGAGGCTGTTGAGCCCGCCGGTGAAGCTGATGGCCCGGCCCGTCTCCGCCGCGGCGGGGCCGGTGGCGCCGGCCCCGACCGCCATGAGGCCGGAATTGACGATGGCGAGACCGGCGCCGACGACGGCCGTTCCGCCCAAGCCTTCACCCAAGACACCGCTGGGGCCTCCCGCGGCGCCGCTCGCGCCGGTGGCCCCCGCACCGCCGGTGATCGTCCCGGCATTGATCAGGGTGCCACCGGTGGGGGCGAGCACGCCGATCCCGCCCGCGCCGCGGCCGGTCCCGCCCGTGCCACCCGCGATGCGGCCCGCGGCGGCGTTGGTGAGACGGGTCGCGCCGTCGAGCAGGAGACCGGTGCCGCCGATTCCGGCAACGCCCGTCGCGCCGGACGCGCCCGAGGCGCCGTCCGTGCCGAAGGCTCCGCCCGCGCCGCCGCGGCCGCCAGCGATGAGCCCGGAATTGGTGAAGTCGGTGCCGGCGATCTGCGCCCCGATCCCGCCCGCGCCGCCCTGGCCCCCGTCCCCACCGCGGCTTTCCAGGCTGAACCCCGGCAGGCCGCCGTCGCCGCCCCGTCCGCCGTCGCCGCCGAGAACGGTCCCGGCATTGCCGAGGGTGGTCCCGCCGCCGATCCGCAGCCCGGTCCCGCCCGTTCCGCCGATGCCGCCCGTGCCGCCGGACGCGTCGGGTGGGGCGGACGGCCCCTCGCCGCGGCCGCCGGCCGCCCCCCCCGTCCCACCGATGCCGCCCGCCCCGCCGGCCAGGAGGCCGGTGTTGCTGAAGCCCTCCGCGCCGGTGAGCTGCACGCCGGCCCCGCCGCGGCCGCCGGCACCCCCCGTTCCGCCGGTTCCGCCGATGGCGACCGGCGCCCCCGAAGGTCCCGTGATTTCGACGAAGCCGGGCGCGCCGACGGCACCGCCGCCGCCGATCCCGCCGGTGATGCTGCCGGCGTTGGACAGGCTCGCACCGGCCGGTCCGGAGAGACCGGCGCCGCCTTCGCCGGACACCCCGAGGATCGTGCGCGGAGCTTGGCCCGGAAATCCGAGGCTCCCGCCGATGCCGCCGGCCCCGCCCGTGATCGTGCCGCCCGCCGCATTGGTGAAGGGGCTGCGGCCGGACAGAAAGACGCCGATCCCGCCCGCGCCGCCGGCCCCCGCGGGTCCGCCATCGGCCCGCGCCGTGCCGCCACCGTTGCCGCCGTCGCCGCCCAGGATCGCTCCGGTATTGATGAAGGCGCCCGCTCCGGCGTTGCGCAGTCCGATGCCGCCCTCACCGCCACCGCCGCCCGCCTGCGCGTCGCCGCCCGCGCCGCCGGCCCCGCCCTGCAGGGTGCCGCCGCCCCGGTTGGTGCTCGTCCCCGCAGCACCCGTGACGATCGCCCCCTCGCCGCCGGCTCCGCCCCCGCCGCCGCCCTGGAAGCTGCCGGGCCGCGCGGTATCGTAGTGGGCCGCCCCGCCGCCCCGGCCGCCGGCGCCGCCGGTCAGCACGCCCGCATTGTCGATCTGCGCCTGGCCGGCGACGCCGTTGCCGCTCGCGCCGCCGCCGCCGCCGCCCGCGCCGCTCGTGGAGAAGCTCGGCGCGTCCTCGCCATCGCCGCCGTTCCGTGAACCGTTCGTGCCCCCAGCACCGCCCGCGCCACCTGGGCTCGCGACCAGCGGGCCGTCGCCATCCGGAAAGGCGTAGCCGCTTCCACCGGCCCCGCCGGCGAGACCCGGCCCGCCGCCATTGCCACCGCCGCCGGCCCCGGAATTGCCGAGAATGCCGTCGGGGTCGGCACTGCCCGCGGGCGCGTCGGCGCCGGGCCTGCCGTTGTCGAGCGTGTCGCCCGATGTCCGCCCACCGGTGCCTCCGCTGGCCGGCCATGCCGGTGCGCCCTGGAACAACAGGGCGAAGACGGCGCTCCCGACGAAGACGGTCGTAAGCAGCGCGTCGCGCTTATGCTGAGCCATGCCCCCAACCCCGTCCCGCGCTCGTGCCCCGAGGCCGCCGGCCCCACCGCACGCCGAACCGCCCGGCCCCACCGGCGCGTTTTCCAATTGCGGGCCGGGGTCGAGCCTTATTTTTCAATTTGTCTCACGCATAGCCGATGTTTCCATCGACGAGCCGACCCCGTTGATTGCGCATCGCCGGGGCCGAACCTGCGCACACCGGCGAAGAGCTTTTCCTGATCGAAACAGCCCCCGCGCGGAGGCAGCCTTGCCGGCGGCATGATCATACTTTTGTTGGTTTGCCGGGTGGACTGCTCGCGGACAATAGCGTCTCGCCTCGCCTCCATGAAGCCGAACATTGTCGGTGATGACGGTCTTCCGCAGGCGAATTTGGCCAGAAGGCCGTGACGTGTGGGTCTGCCGCAACAGAACCATGGAAGAGTTCCAGGAAAGCGGCGGGAATCCGGGCCCCTTGCTGATCGTCGCCGGCCGTGATTCGCCGGTGTTTTGCATCGTCTTTTCTGACAAGCCGGCGGCCAGCTTTCGGGACGATGTTCTAGCATCGGCGATGCGGTCAGGCTCCGGCACGGGCCCGTGACCCGATCGAACGGTGGCGTGTCGGGGAACGGATGAATGCCGACGATCGGCCTGTGCATGATTGTCAGGGACGAGGCGCATGTCGTGGAGCGATGCCTCGACAGCGTCCGGCCCCTCATCGACGGCGCCGTCATCGTCGATACCGGCTCACGTGACGGCACGCCGGAGATCGTGCGGGCTTACCTCGCCTGCCATGGGATTCCCGGCACGGTGGCCGAACAGCCGTGGCAGGACTTCGCCCACAACCGCAGCGCGGCCCTCGCGGCGCTCCGGCAGGACCCCGCGATCGACTATGCGCTGGTGATCGACGCCGACGACCGGCTCGCCTTCGAAGCGGGTTTCGACCCGGCGGCGTTCAAGGCCGGCTTGTCCGCGGATGTCTACGACCTCGACATCCATCACGGGGGCGCGGTGTACCGCCGGCCGCAACTCTTCTCGAACCGCCTCGCTTTCAGCTACCGGTCGGTCCTGCACGAGTTTCTCGACATCCCGGACACCGTGCGGTCTCACGTCGCGGCGGCGGGGCTGCACATCATCTACGGCGGCGACGGGGCGCGCTCGCGCGATCCCCAAAAGTTCGCCCGGGATGCCGCTCTCCTGGAGGCGGCGCTGGCGGTCGAGACCGATCCGTTCCTGCGCGCCCGCTACACCTTCTACCTCGCCCAGAGCCTGCGCGATGCCGGGCAGTTCGAGCGGGCGCTCGAGGCCTATCTCGCGCGGGCTGAGCTCGGCTTCTGGGATCAGGAGGTGTTCGAGAGCCTTTTCAATGCCGGCAAGCTGATGGCGCGGCAGGGGGCCCCGACGGAGGCGGTCCTGGCCGTGCTCGACCGCGCGAGCGCGACCGTGCCGGAGCGCGTCGAGGCGCTGCATGCCGCAGCCTTGATCGGCCGGCAGCGGGGCGAGTGGGCGCGCGGGCTTGCGGCCGCGGAGCGCGGGCTCGGTCGTCCGCAGCCGGAGGCCAGCCTGTTCCTTCAGCCCTGGATCTACGAGATCGGGCTGCTCGACGAATTCGCGGTCAACGCCTACTGGGCCGGGCGCGCCATGGACTGCCTCGTCGCCTGCGCGGTTCTCCTGACGCGCGAAGGTCTCGATTCCTCGACACGCGAACGGGTGCGGGCCAACCGCGACTACGCCTACGACCGCCTGAGGGCGCGCGGATCCCTCTGGACGGAGACGCTGAAGGATCGTGCCCCGCGAATCGCCGTGGTGACGGCATACCGCTCGGAAAGTCCCGAGACGCTCCGGCGCTGCATCGCCTCGGTGGCAGGCCAGACCGTGGCGGCGGACCACATCCTGCTCGCGGAGGGCGCACCGCAGGAGGGGCTGCAGGAAACGCTGGACGCCTTGGTCGCCGACCACATCCGCCTCGGCCCGACAGGCGAGGCGGGCACCCGCGCGGCCTGGGCCGCTGGCGGCCTGCTCGCGGCCGCGCGGGGCTATACGGCGGTCTGTTTCCTCGATGCCGGGTGCTGGTACGATCCGGATCACATCGAACGCTGCCTCGTCGCGGCGTTGCGCGTCGGATTTGAACGGTGCGGGATCGTCACGACGTCCCGCCGGCTCTGCCGCCCGGACCTGACGGTCCTGCCGCTTCCGGAGGAGGATGCGGACCGCTTCGTCGATGCCAGCGGCTACCTCTTCCTTCCGGCAGGCTTCCACCTGTTCGGCCATTGGGCGCTGACGCCCCGGCCGCTGGCCGAGATCGGCGACCGCGTGTTCCTGCTCGGCGCGCGGGCGAGCGGTCTTCCCATGGGTTGGACCGGGGCGGCGACGGTCAACGGCCTCGCGACCTACGCGGCTGCCTACGAGGCCCTGGGCGAGACGCCGCCCGCCGGCGCCCGGGACCGGCCCGACCATGTCCGCTTCCGGGCCTGGATCGAGGCCCTGCCCCCGGAGGCGATCGCGACCCTCCGGCGCCAGATCGGGGCCGATCCGCGCGACCTCTACCGGATCGGCCCTCCCGCCTCGGGGGGCGCCGATATTCAGTAGATCCCCCGCCTCGGCCGGAGGCGGACACGTCGAAGATCGGCCGCGCGCTTGCCGTCGATGTGCAACACCGCCGGGAAAAGCTTGCGGCACCGTTGCCGCCGCGGGTTTCGCGTCTACGATGGGGCGACTTGCCGATGGACTGCGCCGCGATGAGCCTCGTCAGACAGATCTGTTGCGCCGGCTTGGCCGTCGGCCTCGCGCTGGGCCTGACGGGCCTCGCGTCGGCCCAGCAGATCGGTGCGACGACGGTGGTGAAGAACGAGGTGTCCCGCCTGAAGGGCGCGCAGAAGAACAGCCTCGCCGAGGGGGACACGGTGTTCCGGGACGAGGCGGTGCAGACCGGAGCGGACAGTCTCGCCAAGATCGTCTTCCTCGACCAGACCAACCTCTCGATCGGGCCGAACGCGCGCATCGCGCTCAACCAGTACGTCTATTCGGAAGAGCGGCCGGCCGGGAAGGTGGCGCTCAACCTGTTGAAGGGCACCTACCGCTTCGTGACCGGCGATCTCGACAAGAAGGCCTACGAGATCAAGACACCCGTCGCGACGATCGGCGTCCGGGGAACGGTGTTCGATGTTTGGACGACCGGCGCGCGCTCGGTCATCACCCTCGTCGAGGGCGAGGTTCGGGTCTGCACGCGCCAAGCGAGCCCGCAGGCCTGCCTCACTCTCGACCAGCCCGGCTCCGTCGTCATCGTGACCGCCAGTGGCGTGACCCCCGCCCCACGCGGCTCCGCCACGCGCTTCAGCTTCAATGGCTATTGCGGCGCCAATCCGGGCCTGTGCACGCCGACCCGCTTCTCGGAGGGAGGCGGGGTGCCGCAACCGGCGGCCTTCGCCGCTCTGTGCGGACGCTGAGCCCTATCCCCATCGACGGTAACCCGGAATCACGTTCACATCCCGCTTCGAGCGAAGCCGTTGCCGGACGAGTTCGGGAGGATGCAACCGTCGCGGACGGTGCCCCGCCGATGCTCCCGGCTCCGGATCGGCGAGACCTCGGCCGTTTCCGGCCCGGGGCCTATGCCGCCCAGGCGAGAATCAGGACCCCGCTGAGGAACATGGCATAGGTCGCGAGCAACGCGGAAATCTCACGGTGCTTCGAAACGACGGCGCGGGAGACGGACAGCATGACGGCGATCAATCATGAGGTGACCGGATCAGCCTGATAGCCAAACCTTGACGGTTTTGGAGAGGCCGGCGCCTGGTTTCGCAGGAAAAGACGAGGTGTTGCGCGCCGGAGACTCGTCCAGGCGGCGTAACCCGCCGCGCGGAAGTCTTACCCCGCGACTGCGTTCGTTGCCGGCCATCGAAGTGAGGGATCGGCGAGCGGTGTTATGGATCCGCCTCCCAAGAAAACGGTAACTGGTCCAACGAGTGTGAGAGAACGGTGCGGTTCCCGACCGGGCACGAACAACAGGCCTCAGGCCGGGTTGCTCATGCAGATATCGACAGGAACCATCATGAAGTACCCATCGACGATAGCCTGTGCCTTCGGGTTGGCGCTCGCAGCCGCCTGCTTCCCCGCCACGGCCCAACCTCGGCCCGGATCGGGGGTGATCGTGACGGATGACGGCAGCGTCACCGGCGGGCGCGATCGAGGCGTGACGATCTCGCGCGGCGCCACGGGGGCCGACACCATCACAAGCAACTCTGCCGCCGGTGGCAATGCCAATCAGCCCGAGCGCGCCGTTCCCCAAGGCAGCGCCGGTGGCGGAAGCGGCAATGGCGCGGGCCAGTAGTCAGTAGGCCGCCACGGACCTCAGCCCCGCCCGGGTTTCTCCGGAGCGGGGTTTTTCGTGCCTGTTACCGGCGTGCCGCTCGAAACCCGGCCCCGGCGACGAACGGTGTATGCCGCCGTTATCCTTCCCGTCGCCCCTTGCCGTCGCCCTCGCCGTCAGCCAGCCGCCCGGACGTTCGACAGGAAGGACAGAACTTCCTGGCGCAGTTCGTTCGACTTGTCCTGAAGGGTCACCGCGGCGGAACTCACGACCTGCGCGGTCTCACCGGTCTCGCTGGCGGATCGCGAGACGGCCGAGATGCTCGCCGAGACCTCGCGGGTGCCGGCCGAGGCCTCTTGGATGTTGCGGGCGATCTCGTGCATCGCCAGACCCTGCTGGGAGGCCGATTCCTGGATCGAGCGGGCGATCTCGTTCATCCGCTGGATCGTGCTCGAGATGTCCTGGATCGCCCGCACGGCATCCCCGGTGCCGGTCTGGACCGCCTCGACCTGCACGGCGATCTCGTCCGTCGCGCGCGAGGTCTGGTTGGCGAGCTCCTTCACCTCCGCCGCGACGACGGCGAAGCCGCGGCCGGCCTCGCCCGCGCGGGCCGCCTCGATCGTGGCGTTCAGTGCCAGCAGATTGGTCTGCGCAGCGATGGTGGAGATGAGCTTGATCACCTCGCTGATGCGGTGGGCGGCCTCGGCGAGGGCGTCGACCTTCACGTTGGCGTTCCGGGCTTGGCTCACGGCGTTCCCGGCGATCTCCGTGGAGAGGTTCATCTGGCGCCCGATCTCGTGAACCGAGGCGAGCAGCTCCTCGGCCGCGGAGGCGACCGCCGCGACGTTCGCCGAGGTCTGCTCGGAGGCCGCCGCCACGGACGCACTGCGCATGCTGGTCGAGTCGGCGCCGCTGGTGAGGGTCGAGGAAGCGGTGTCGAGATCGTTCACGAGGCTCAGCACGGCGTCCGTCAGGCGCGACACCTTGCTGTCGAAGCTCTGCGAATGGCTGCGGATCGACTCCGCGCGCGACAGCTGACGCTGCTGCTGCGCCTCCTGCTCCTCGGCCAGCTGCTCGGCCCGGTGTGCCTTGTCCCGGAACACCTCCAGCGCCTTGGCGATCGAGCCGACCTCGTCGGCGCGATCCGTATCCCGAATGGCAACGTCGTAGCGCCGGTCGATCAGCGCCTCGATTGTCTGGACGGAGTGCTTCAGCGGACGGTCGATCAGGATCTTCGACATCGCGAAGATCGTGACGAGCACGACGATCAGGACGGCGCCGCCGCCCGCAGCCGTCTCGGCGAGCTGCCTGTAGATCGGCTGCGAGATGACGTGCTCGGGCACGTCCATCACCACGGCCCAGGTCGTGTTCATCCCCGGCGCCGAGAAGGGGTAGATCAGGCGCAGCGCGCCGTCCGGGCTGCCGGTGAGGATCCGCACCCTCCCGTCCGACAGGGCCGCCTTGACCTCGTCCGCTCCGAAACCGGAATAGGGCTTCATCTCCTGATTCTTGGCGGGTGGCGAGAGCCACTTGCCGCCGTTGGACAGCAGCATCACCCGCCCGCTGTCGAAGGGGTGCAGCGCACTTAGCATCTCCGGCAGCTTGTCGAGCTTGATGTCGACGCCGCCGACGCCGACGACGCGGCCCCCGACGCTGACCGGTGCCGTGATCGACGTCACGAGGTCGCCGCGGGTGGTGAGGTAGGGTTCCGTCACCAGGCTTTTGCCGGAGACGACCGGCGCCTTGTACCACTGCTCCGTGCCGTCGAAGGTGAAGGTCGAGAATTCGAGCCCGCCGGCCGCCGTCTTGGTCCAGTACGGCGTGAAGATCCCCTTCGCGTTCACGGCCTCGGTGCCGGAGAGCCTCGCCTCGGAGAGACGCTCGACCGTATCGGCCATCCAGGCGCCGTAGATGTTCGGGTAGCGCAGCGCCGTCGCCTTGGTGACGGCCACGACGTCGGATCGCCGCGCCCCGCCGGTCTCGAGAAGGCCTGACAAGCCGGCCGTCATGGCCGTGCCCGCCGACACGGCCTCGGTGATCTGTGTGCCGACTTGCGCGGCCACGCCCGCCGCCTTCTCCGTCGCTAGGTCCGTGACCTCGGACCTGACGCGATCAGCCGTCCTCCAGCTCGTTATGCCGAGGAATCCCACCAGAACGGCGGTCACCGCCGTTCCGGCAGCGAGCATGAGCTTGTTGGCCAAGCTGCGTCTCATGAACATGGCAGATCTCTTCGCCTCGGCGTAATGCCGTGACAGATCTATAAGTTAAAAATATTATTTTGGGTTAAACATGCGAAGAACGCTGCCATTCGCAGCGACATTCCCATATCGACTCGAAATAATTAGCTCTTTGAGAGATAATTAAACTGAAAGAATTGAATATATACGTTGAAAGCAAGTATGTTCTTGTCGCATGGCGACTCTTTTTATCGCAATCGCGACGTAGACAAAGAGGGGCTTCGCCTGATGAGTTTACCGCGGGCCGTCGAAGTGCGCGGGCAGGGACAGATCCTTCTTTATGACGGGATTGCCTGAAGTCGGGCGTCACCGGTGGGAGCGAGGCGGCACAAACCGGAGAACATCGTCGCCCAGCTGCGGCCGGTGAAAGTTCTGGACTTGCGGGGACGGAGCATGGCCGAAACGACCCGCGGCAAGCTTGAGCCACGATCTGGCCGTGTCGCATCGAGAAGCCGAACCTCTTCCGGGAGCGGATCTGCTGGGTGAGCCATCAGGCGGGCAGAGTGATCTGAACGGAGACAGGGCGCCCGCGCCGGCACCGCCACGGCCTCGTCGTCGGTGCCATCGCCGCTAGGGCGAGGTCACCGAGATCTACGGCAACAAGTACATCATTCCGGACGGCACGGGCCGCGCCCTGGTCGAGACCGGCCGCGAGGGCGGCACGCTGGCGGGCAAGGGCGAAGCCGTGACCATCCAGGGACGCTTCGAGAAGGGCTTTCTGCACCCCCGGCTCATCACCTGCGCCGACGGTCGTGAGGTCGCCCTCGGTCGCCCCGGCGACCCGTCGCCGACGAGGCTCGATTGGGCCCGAGACACGATCGGGCTCGGTCCGAAACCCGATCTGCCCGCCTTGACCGCGGCGGTGGAGAAGGCCGGCTGAGGTAGTCGCCGATAGACTGAAAATCACAGTCTTGTGACGGATTAAACAGGAACACATCCCCGGGCAACAACTTAAGCGGCGGTTGCCGGCGTGGCGGAACCATCCCGCTGAAATGTTGGCTGGGTCGCCGGAGCCTCGTCTTCTGAGGACAGCGATCATCCGGCACCGCGCCCCGGACTTTCCGGCGACGCCGCCGACGCGACCGGAGCTTGGCCCTTGGCCCGAAAAAGACTTGCGAAAAAGACTTGCTTGGAATCCGGCGCGGCCCGAACCGGAACGGGCGCCAGCGGTGAGCCTCCGTCGGCGCGTGATCTCCTAACCCTCGAAACGAAGGAAGCCGGACGCCGATGGGCGCGCTCATCCTGACCCCGAACTTGGCGACGTGGAGCATCGCCGCGCTGGCGACGCTCGGCGTGATCCTGCGGCCCTTCTCCTGGCCCGAAGCGATCTGGGCCGTGCTCGGCGCCGTGCTCCTCGTCGCTCTCGGCCTGATGCCGTGGAGCGCGGCCCTCGTGGGCGTGGCCAAAGGCACCGACGTCTACCTCTTCCTCATCGGGATGATGCTGCTCTCGGAAATCGCCCGAAAGGAAGGGCTGTTCGACTGGCTCGCCGCCCACGCGGTGCGGGCCGCGAAGGGGTCGGCGACGCGATTGTTTCTGCTCGTCTACGTCGTCGGCACGGTGGTGACCGTCTTCCTCTCGAACGACGCCTGCGCCGTCGTGCTGACGCCGGCCGTTTTCGCCGCCACCAAGGCGGCCGGAGTGAAGCAGCCGCTGCCCTACCTCTTCATCTGCGCCTTCATCGCCAATGCGGCGAGCTTCGTCCTGCCGATCTCCAACCCGGCCAACCTCGTCGTCTTCGCCGAACACATGCCGCCGCTCGGCCGGTGGCTCGCGACCTTCACCCTGCCATCGGTCCTGGCGATCCTGACGACCTACGCTGTCCTGCGCCTGACGCAGAACGCGCGACTGAAAGCGGAGACGGTCGCAACCGAGGTCGAGACGCCCGTGTTGGGAACCGGCGGCAAGATCGCCGGGGCCGGCATCGTCGCCACCGGCGCGGCCCTGATCGGTGCCTCGGCGGCCGGGATCGAGCTCGGCCTGCCGACCTTCATCGCGGGGCTGGCCACCACCCTCATCGTGCTCGGGATCAACCGCGGTGGTCTCGTCGAGGTCGCGAAGGATGTCTCGTGGGGCGTCCTGCCGCTGGTGGCCGGCCTGTTCGTCCTGGTCGAGGCCCTCGAGAGGACCGGCGTCCTCGGGATGCTCGCCGATCTCCTGAAGCGGGCGGTGCAGGCCGACCCCTCGGCGGCCGCCTGGGCCGGCGGGGCCGTCGTCGCCTTCGGCTCGAATCTCGTCAACAACCTGCCGGCGGGGCTTCTGGCCGGAGCCGCGGTGCAGGCCGCGCAGGTGCCGGAGAAGGTCGCGGGCGCGATCCTGATCGGCATCGATCTCGGACCGAACCTGTCGGTCACGGGCTCGCTGGCGACGATCCTCTGGCTCACCGCGATCCGCCGCGAGGGTGAGGACGTCTCGGTGTGGGGTTTCCTCAAGCTCGGCATTCTTGTGATGCCGCCGGCCCTGGTCCTCGCCCTCGCTGCCCTGATCCTCGTCTGATCCCCGCCCCTGCCCACCCCCCTGCCCGCCCCCTTGCCCGCTCCGGAGACGTGCCCGTGACCGCCGCCCTGCTCTACCCCTTCATCATCGTGGCCGGCGTGCTCCAGGCCCTCGGCAACTCCATGAACGCGCAACTGCGCGGGCGGCTCGTCAATCCGTTCCTGGCGGCCTCCGTCTCGTTCCTACCGATCGTGTTCGTCTTCGCGACGCTGTTCCTCGTGATGCCGACGCCGCTGCCGAGCCTGGAGAGTCTCGGCGCCATGCCGTGGTACGCCCCACTGGGCGGCGTGGCGGGCGCGGTCGCGGTGTTCGGCGGGCTCGCTCTCGTCGACAAGGTCGGGGCCGGGCCATTCAACGGCCTGACCCTGACGGCCAACATCCTGACCTCGCTGGCCCTCGATGCGCTCGGCCTATTCGGGCTGCAGGGCGGCGGGTTCAAGCCGATGCCCTGGCTCGGCGGGCTGCTGATGGCGGTCGGCGTCACCTTCATCGCGCGGGTCACACCCGACAAGGACTCGGGCAGGGAAGCCGGACACGGCCTGAATCCGAAGCTGCTCTACCCGTTCATCGCCGTCGCGGGCGCCCTGCAGGCGATCGGTGTGGTGTGGAACGCGCAGCTGCGCGGCGCCCTGATCAATCCCTGGCTGGCGGCGCTCGTCTCGTTCCTGCCGGTGGTGTTCGTGTTCGTGCTGGTCTTCCTGCTGCGGCCGAAGCCGCTGCCGCGGCGGGCGGATGTCGAGGGCATGCGCTGGTGGATGCCGCTCGCCGGCCTCACCGGCGCGGTCGCGGTGTTCGCGGGTCTGCTCTTCGTCGACAAGGTCGGCGCGGGGGCCTTCAACGGCCTGCTGATCACCGCCAACCTCCTGACCTCGGTGGCGCTCGACCATTTCGGCTGGCTCGGCATGAAGCAGGTCCGGGCCGGCGCGTCGCGGCTCGGTGGGGCAGCGCTGATGGTGGCCGGGATCCTCGTGATCTCGCTGTTCTGACGGCCCGCGAACCGACGTGTGCCGCGCTCGCGGAGATCGGGCCCGATCTGCTCCTGCCGACCGGCGTTCGCCGTCCTGCGCGACCGAGCCATGATCATCGTCTCTCCGGATCGGGCAGGCACGGGACGTTTTCTCAGCCTCGCCGGTAATTGGCTCGCGGATCGCCGCCCGCCGAGGCGCCGATGCCATCTGGACGCAGTGCCGGCCCGCACCTCGATGGTATGTCCGGACGGTGTCAGGACGATCGCCGAAGCACCTGAAACAGCAGTCGTCGATGGTGTGGTGCCAAATGGCACGTAATTCCAGAGAGATCGGACCTAACTCAGGGTCACGCAACAAGTCACGGCCAGCCGCCACTCGACGGAGACCGCGCAAACCTTATCGGGTTGTGCCATGAACATTCGTATCAATCCCACCATCGCCGCTGTTGTCCTCGGTGTCAGTGCGATCTCCTCTCCTGTTCTTGCTCAGAATATCTCAACGGTCCGAGGTGAGAAGCCGTCGAGCTTCTTCACGGATCGTCCGGCTCCGAATGCCTACGACGATTTGACGACCGGTTCGATCGGTCCGGTTTGGGGCCACGGCATCGACCGCTCCGCCAAGGAAGGCAACGCGGAACTCAATGACCGCTCCGTGCCCAACTACGGCATGACCTCTGGTGGCCCGTCGCGGTGAGGTCACCCGCCGCTTCGGCGGTCCAGAGGACCCGCCCGACGGGAGTGACGGGAACCATGACGGGACCCGTCAGCCCGTGAGCGGATCGGGCGGCGGGACCGCTCATCGATTGTGAGCCAGTCTGCGCCCCGTCCCGGCGGTGCAATGCGCTCGATGACACGTCGCGCTTGATCTTGCCTCGGTCGAGGCTCTCACTCCGAAGGCCACCGAGGCGAGCTGACACGCGCGGGCTCTCGCTCCGATTGTCCGGTTCGATACCTGCGCGGCGCGAGAGGAATGCGAGGTCAGCGGTAGAGCGTTAAAAAGGCTGACGCTTCAGCTGGTTAGTTGGAGCGGGCGATCGGGATCGAACCGACGACATTCAGCTTGGGAAGCTGACGTTCTACCACTGAACTACGCCCGCATCCGGCCGCTCATGAGGCGCTGGCGCTTCCTTGAGCCGGACAGGAGTTCCCGAAGCCGGAGACGTCGGGAGCCTGTCATTTTCATAAGCGATGGCCGGCGCCTGTCCACCCCAAAAATGCGTCCGCCGCCGGATCCGCTTCGATCAAGCGGGGCCGGTCCGATCGAGGGATCGGGCCCCGGCGGTGCGGCCCGCGATCAGCCAGTAGACGAGGCCGGAGACGGCGCCGGCCAGAAGCAGGATCGCGGCAAGCCGACCCTCCGCCGCCGCTGCCTCAGAGCCGGAGGGTCGGGCTACGCTGCCGCGGGCGAGCCAGGGCAGGAGCGCCGTCAGGCCGCCCGACGCGCCGCCATACCAGACCGGAGAGCGTAGCCCGAGCATTTCGCCGATCAGCGCGGTGAGCGCGGGGGGCAGGATCAGCAGGAGGCCGAGCGCCTGGGCGAGGCCGATGGCGGCCATCACCGCCACCTCCGGCGGGACGCCGGCGGCGAAGTCCGACAAGCCGGCCAACAGCCCAACGAGGCCGAGCCGGCCGAACGCCTCGCGGAAGGATGGGTCGAGGAGCACGCCGGCGGTGAGCGCCAGTGTTCCGGCGGGAATGGCCATCATCACGGCGAAGGCCGCGAGCAGGAGGCGTCCCAGCATCCGCATCGGCAGGTCGGATCCTTGTCCCGCACCGGAATACCGGCGGGGCGAAGTGATCGATAGGTCTCCGAGCCGGCTCGGGCAAGCCGCCGACCGGCGACCGGGCGTTTTATGAGTCCCTCTTCAGGGCCGCCGCTTCCGTCGCGAGGTTGGCGCGGGCTCCGGTCTCGAACCGAGCGCGGAAGGAATCGGTCTGAAAGAGGTGCGGGCGGGCGAGGAAACGCTCCAGCACCAAGGCACGCCCGACGCGCCAGACCGGATCGGGCACGGCGGCATATTCGCGCCGGACTGCCGCGACGTAGGTCTCGTAGTCCGGGCGCGGCGCGCCGAGGATTGCCAGATCGAGGTCGAGCATCAGACGCACGGCCGGGTCGGCCTGCGGTGCATGGTCGGCGGTCGCGCGGATCATCGCCTCCGACAGGGACAGAAGTTCCGAATCCGCGGCCGCCCCGACGCAGGTTCTCAGCAGGGCGGCGCTGCGAGCCTCGTTGTCCTGACGGGCCGGATCATAGATCGCGTCGTGGAAGAAGATCGCGAGATCGATCGCGTCGGAGACCGGGCCGGCGAAGGATGCGCGCGGGCGCACGGCGTCGTGCCCTTCGAGCAGCGCCGCGACGTGCCGCCAATCGTGGTAGTGGCGCGCGGCCTCGCCGTAACCGGCATCGAGCGCCCGCCACGCCTCCTCGAGCCCGGCGGGGCCGACCGCACGGGACCACAGAGCATGGAAGCGGCCTCGAAGGTCGACAGGCACGGCTCGGTCTTCCTTCCGGGAGCGCTGCCGTGCCCTTATCGTGGCCGTGGGTGGGGCTCAACAGTCGAGAGTGGTGTCGCGCTCCCACTGGGTGAGGTGGCGGCAGTAATCGTCCCATTCCGAGCGCTTGAGCTTGAGGTAGCTCGGCACGAAGGCGCCGAGCGCCTCGTTGAGGACGGGGCTGGCCTCGAGGGCGCGGAGCGCGTCGAGCAGGTTGAGCGGCAGGCGCTTCACGCCCTCCACCGTGTGTCCGTCGGTGTACATGTTGATGTCGAGCCGCTGGCCCGGATCGCGCCCGTTGCGGATGCCGTCGAGGCCGGCGGCGAGGATGCCGGCCTGGAGCAGGTAGGGGTTGGCCGCGCCGTCGGCGAGGCGGAACTCGAAGCGTCCGCCGTCGGGAATGCGGATCATGTGGGTGCGGTTGTTGCCCGTATAGGTGACCGTGTTGGGCGCCCAGGTGGCGCCGGAGGTGGTGCGCGGTGCGTTGATGCGCTTGTAGGAATTCACGCAGGGGTTGGTGAGCGCCGCGAGCGCGTCGGCGGAGTGGATCAGGCCGCCGATGAAGTTGTAGCCCAGCTGCGACAGGCCGATCTCGTCCGAACGGTCGGAAAACACGTTCTGGCCGTCGCGCCAGAGCGAGACGTGGGCGTGGCAGCCGGAGCCCGTCAGGTCCATGAAGGGCTTGGGCATGAAGGTCGCGCGGAAGCCGTGCTTCTCGGCGATCGAGCGGGTCATGTATTTGAAGAAGGCGTGCCGGTCGGCGGTGATCAGCGCGTCGTCGTAGTCCCAGTTCATCTCGAACTGGCCGTTCGCGTCCTCGTGGTCGTTCTGGTACGGCTTCCAGCCGAGGCTCAGCATCGCGTCGCAGATCTCGGTGATCACCTCGTAGCGGCGCATCAGGGCGGACTGGTCGTAGCAGGGCTTGGTCTGCTTGTCGGCGGTGTCGGCGGGTTCCGAACCGCAGGGCGTGATCAGGAAGAACTCGCACTCGACGCCGCTCTTCATCTGCAGCCCCTCGCGGGCCGCCTCCTTGATCAGGCGCTTGAGGATGTTGCGCGGGCCCTGCTCGACCGCCTTGCCGTTCATTACGAGGTCGGCGGGCAGCCAGCCGACTTCCGGCTTCCAGGGCAACTGGATCAGTCCCTCGGGATCCGGCATCGCCAGAAGATCGGCGTCGGCCGGGCTCATGTCGAGCCAGGTGGCGAATCCGGCAAAACCTGCGCCGTTGCGGCAGGTGCTGCCGATCGCGGCGGCCGGCACCAGCTTGGCGCGCTGAGTGCCGAACAGGTCGGTATACGACACAAGGAAGTACTTGATGCCGCGTTCCCGGGCGGCGATTTCGAGATCGTGCGACATTGCAAGAATCCTCCCGGATTGTTGGTTCGGCCCCATCACCAGAAAAAATTAGGGCCGCCCTCGAAGCTTCAGGAGCGGCCCTCGCAGTTCACATGCCGGACGTCGTGGGGTTCTTGCCCGGAATCCAGCCGGTGCCGGCGAGCGGCACTTGCGCCATCGCCGCGGCCTCGATCGTGAGCGCCACCAGATCCTCGGGTTCGAGGTTGTGCAGGTGGCTCTTGCCGCAGGCCCGCGCGATGGTCTGGGCTTCCAGCGTCATCACCGCGAGGTAGTTGGCGAGCCGGCGTCCCGCGAGTTCCGGATCGAGGCGCTTGGCGAGTTCCGGATCCTGCGTCGTGATGCCGGCGGGATCGCGCCCCTCGTGCCAGTCGTCGTAGGCGCCGGCCGTGGTGCCGAGCGCCTCGTACTCCGCCTGCCAACGGGGATCGTTGTCGCCGAGCGCGATCAGGGCGGCGGTGCCGATGGCGACCGCGTCGGCGCCGAGCGCCAGCACCTTGGCCACGTCCGCGCCGGAGCGAATGCCGCCCGAGACCACGAGCTGCACCTTGCGGTGGAGCCCCAGATCCTGCAGCGCCTGTACCGCCGGGCGGATCGCGGCGAGCGTCGGGATGCCGACATGCTCGATGAACACGTCCTGCGTCGCGGCGGTGCCGCCCTGCATGCCGTCGAGCACCACCACGTCGGCGCCGGATTTCGCCGCGAGCGCGGTGTCGTAGTAGGGGCGCGAGGCGCCGACCTTGACATAGATCGGCTTCTCCCAGTCGGTGATCTCGCGCAGTTCCTCGATCTTGATGGCGAGGTCGTCCGGCCCGGTCCAGTCCGGGTGACGGCAGGCGGAGCGCTGATCGACGCCGGGCGGCAGGCAGCGCATGCCGGCGACGCGCTCGGTGATCTTCTGGCCGAGCAGCATGCCGCCGCCGCCGGGCTTGGCGCCCTGGCCGATGACGACCTCGATGGCGTCGGCCTTGCGCAGGTCGTCCGGGTTCATGCCGTAGCGGGAGGGCAGGTACTGGTAGACCAGGGTCTTGGAGTGGCCGCGCTCCTCCGGCGTCATGCCGCCGTCGCCCGTGGTGGTGGAGGTGCCGGCGATGGTCGCGCCGCGTCCGAGCGCCTCCTTGGCGTTGGCCGAGAGCGAGCCGAAGCTCATGCCGGCGATGGTGACCGGCGTCTTCAGGTGGATCGGCTTCGAGGCGAAGCGCGAGCCCAGCACCACCTCGGTGCCGCAGCGCTCGCGGTAGCCCTCCAGCGGGTAGCGGCTGATCGAGGCCCCGAGGAACAGCAGGTCGTCGAAATGGGGCAGCGCGCGCTTCGCGCCGGCACCGCGGATGTCGTAGATGCCGGTGGCCGCCGCGCGGCGGATCTCGGACATCACGTCGGGGGTGAAGGTCGCCGACAGGCGCGGTTTTGTGCGCGGAGGCTGGCGATGATCGGTCATCAATAGGCTCCGGCGTTGTCGACGTGGAAGTGGTAGAGGGTGCGGGCCGAGCCGTAGCGGCGGAACTCGCTGGGGTTCACCTCCCCGGCGAGACCGGCGGCGGCGAGCTTGTCGGCGAGTTCCCGCAGGTGCTCTTCGCGCATCTCCTTCTCGACGCAGTCGGCGCCGAGGCTCTTGACCGAGCCGCGCACGTAGAGCTTCGCCTCGTAGAGCGAATCGCCGAGCGCCTCGCCCGCGTCGCCCAGCACCGTGAGCGTGCCGGCCTGGGCCATGAAGGCCGACATGTGGCCGATCGAGCCCTTCACGACGATGTCGACGCCCTTCATCGAGATACCGCAGCGAGCGCCCGCATTGCCGTCGATGATGAGCATGCCGCCATGGGCCGTGGCACCGGCCGACTGGCTGGCATCGCCCCGCACGTGGACGAGGCCGGAGATCATGTTCTCGGCGACCCCGACGCCCGCATTGCCGTTGACGAGAACGGTCGCGAGCTTGTTCATGCCGGCGCAGTAATAGCCGACATTGCCCTCGATCTCGACCGAGACCGGCGCGTCGAGCCCGGCGGCGATGGCGTGGCGCCCGTCCGGGCCGGTGACGGTCCAGTGGGTCTCGTTGGTGTCGGGCCGCAGGGCGTGCAGGGTCCGGTTCAGCTCGCGCAGGGGCGCGGATCGCAGGTCGAAGCTCGGCATTACTGGCGCTCCCCGGAGGCGTGATCCGCACCCGTCGATCTCCCGACTTGGCGCTCCCACGCATAGACCTTGGCCGGCTCGGGCTCGAACACGCGGGCGGTGTCGATGCCGGGCAGGCCGACCAGCGCCCGGTACTCGGAGCCGAAGGCGACGTAGTCGTCGGTCTCGGCCATCACGGCGGGCTTGCAGGCGATGGGATCGCGCACCACGGCAAAGCCGGTCTCGGTGCCGACCACGAAGGTGAAGAAGCCGTCGAGATCGGTCAGGCTCGATTCGAGCGCTTCCTTCAAGGAGGCGCCCTCGCGCATGCGCCAGCTGAGGTAACCGGCGGCGACCTCGGTGTCGTTCTGGGTAGCGAAGCTCAGGCCCTCGTGCCGAAGGCGGCGGCGCAGGTCATTGTGGTTCGACAGCGAGCCGTTATGGACGAGGCACTCGTCGGTGCCGGTGGAGAACGGGTGGGCACCGTTGGTCGTCACCGCGCTCTCGGTGGCCATGCGGGTATGGCCGATGCCGTGGGTGCCCGTCATCCGCTCGAGGGCGAAGCGCTCGGCGACGGCGGCCGGTAGTCCGACCTCCTTGTAGATCTCCATGCGCTTACCCGCGCTCACCACGTCGATGCCGGGAGCGTTGTCCCGGAGCCAGGCGCGGATGTCCGCCTCACGCTCGGCGGGCACGGCGAGGACCGTGTGGGTGTCACGCTCGGTCGCCTCGGTGGAGAGGGCAAGCGCCTCCTCCATCCCTGCGACGGCCTTGCGCAGATCGGCCGGACCGGGGCCGCGCAGGGTCAGCTTCACGCTGCCGGCATCCGAGACGCCGTCCGAGCCGTAGACTGCGAAGCCCGCGCTGTCCGGACCGCGATCGGTCATCGTCTCCAGCATCTTGGAGAGCATCGCGCCGAGCTGCGGTTCAAGCTTCGGATTCTTGAGGAATAGTCCGACAATACCGCACATCGGCGTCGCCCCGTCCGTTCGATCACTATTGAGATTGATCGCACGACCTCGCGGCCACGTCAACTTTCAAGCACGAAAATTTCCTCTCATGAAACGAAAGGTGCGGTCGTGCTCGGTAGAGCGCGTTCTCTCGCAGCGATCGTCTGATGGTTCGAATCGGCCCTGACAGCTTGTTCCCCGTGATCACGAGGCAGAGGCGGAGCATTCCAGGGCGCTGCCCTCCTCTGAACGTTCGCGCTCCTCGCTTGCTTCGCGGATGCCCGCAATCACGGCGGGGTGGACGACGGCGACGGTCTCAAGCCTCCGCCCCCTGCTGCCTGCGCCGCCGCTCGGCCCGCGACAGCTCGTCCGCACTCGCAAAACCCGTCGCGGTGGCGATCTCGGCGCGACTCAGCGCGCTCTCACGGCCGAGCTGGTGCGCCCGATCGAGGCGCAGGTGCAGGTAATGGCGGTGGAGGCCTCGCCCGAGTCCGTCGCGAAACAGACGCTCCAACTGCCGCACCGAGACGCGGGCGAGATCCGCCAGGGTCTCGCGGGAGAGCGGCGCTTCGAGGTTCGCCTCCATCGCGGCGAGCGCCCGCAACAGGCGCGGGTCGCGCACACCGAAGCGCTGGCGCAGATCCATTCGTTGCGGGCTCAGGCCCTCGCGGATCTGGTTGTGCAGGAACCAGTCGCTGACGCCCGCCGCGAGGCCGGCGCCGTGGTCGCGCCCGATCAGGTCGAGCATCAGGTCGAGGGCGGCGATGCCGCCGGAGCAGGTGATTCGGTCGCCCTGGATCTCGAACAGCGAGCGGACCACCTCGATATCGGGATAGCGCTCCTCGAAGGCCGGGACGTGCTCCCAGTGCAGCGTGCAGCGCCTTCCGACAAGCAGGCCGGCGCGGGCGAGAAGGTACGGGCCGCCGGAGATGCCGCCGAGCGTCACCCCGTGGCGGGCGAGTCCGCGCAGCCACGCGAACAGGGACGAATCATCGAAATCGGCCGGGTTGCCGCCGGCGCAGACGAAGACGCGGTCGGCGCTCGCATTTGCGCCGACGGCGACGTCGGTGAGGATGCCGAGCCCGTTCGAAGCCTGCACCACACCACCGCCGGGCGCGGCGTGCCACCAGCGATAGAGTTCGCAGCCCGACAGGGTGTTGGCGGCGCGGAGCGGCTCGACCGCCGCGGTGTAGGCCATCAGCGGAAAGTCCGGCACCAGCACGAAGCCGACCGTTCGGGGGGCGGGCCTTTCCGCCCGCGGCGCCCTGCGCCCGGACCGGGCACGACCGGTCGATTCCGTGACATCGCGCATTTCTGCGCGATTTGCCGGAACTATGTCGCGAAATGCAAGCCTGAACGCGGATGCTGTCGGCTATTGCTGAGGACGAGCGATACACCTTCGCCGATGAGCGGATCCCCGCATGCGCTACTCCCTCTTCAGCGTTCTGGGCCAAGCCCTGCGCGGCCAGCGCGACTGGACCCCGCAATGGCGCGACGTCGCTCCGCAGGAAGCCTACGATGTGGTGATCGTCGGCGGCGGCGGGCACGGGCTCGCCACCGCCTATTATCTCGCCAAGGAGCACGGCATCACCAACGTCGCCGTGCTGGAGAAGAGCCACATCGGCTCCGGCAATGTCGGGCGCAACACCACTATCGTGCGCTCGAATTACGGCCTGCCCGGCAACATCCCGTTCTACGAGCGGTCGATGAAGCTCTGGGAGGGGCTGGAGCAGGACATCAACTACAACGCCATGGTCAGCCAGCGCGGCGTGCTGAACCTGTACCATTCGGACGCGCAACGCGACGCCTATGCCCGCCGCGGCAACGCCATGCGGCTCGCCGGGATCGATGCGGAACTGCTCGACCGCGAGGGCGTGCGGGCGATGGTGCCGTTCATCGACTTCGACAATGCGCGCTTCCCCGTGAAGGGCGGCCTGCTCCAGCGCCGCGGCGGCACCGTGCGCCACGATGCGGTCGCCTGGGGCTATGCCCGCGCCGCCAATGACCGCGGCGTCGACATCGTCCAGAACTGCGCCGTCACCGGCATCCGCCGCGAGAACGGCCGCGTCACCGGCGTCGAGACCAGCCGCGGTTTCATCCGGGCAAAGAAAGTGGCGCTGTCGGTGGCGGGCTCATCGTCGCTGCTGGCCGGCATGGTCGACATGCGCCTGCCGATCGAGAGCCACGTGCTCCAGGCCTTCGTCAGCGAGGGCGTGAAGCCGCTCATCGACTGCGTGATGACCTTCGGCGCCGGCCACTTCTACGTCAGCCAGTCGGACAAGGGCGGCCTCGTCTTCGGCGGCGACATCGACGGCTACAACTCCTACGCCCAGCGCGGCAACCTCCACACCATCGAGGACGTGATGGAGGGCGGCATGGCGCTCTGGCCGGGCCTCGGGCGCCTTCGGTTGCTGCGCCACTGGGGTGGCATCATGGACATGTCGATGGACGGCAGCCCCATCATCGACCGCACCGATATCGGCGGCCTCTACCTCAACGCCGGCTGGTGCTACGGCGGCTTCAAGGCGACCCCCGCCGCAGGCTTCTGCTTTGCCCACCTGATCGCCCGCGACGCGCCGCACGCGGATGCGAGCGCCTACCGCCTTGATCGCTTCGCCACCGGTCATCTCATCGACGAGAAGGGTATGGGCGCCCAGCCCAACCTGCATTGACGCTCCTTTGGCGGCGCCGGCCGTGCCGGCGCCATTCGCCGCACGAGCGGCGACACGCGGTCGCGCTTGCGATGCCCGCTCCAGCGGGCACCGATCTTAAGAAGGACGACACGCCATGCGCATCCGATGCCCCTATTGCGGCGAGCGCGACAACGGGGAGTTCAGCTACCTCGGCGACGCCGCGCCTCAGCGCCCGGACGGGCTCGAGGCCTCGGCCCAGGCCATGCACGACTACGTCTACCTGCGCGACAATCCGGCCGGGACGATCCGCGAACTCTGGTACCACGCCGCCGGATGCCGTTCCTGGCTGGTCGTGACCCGCGACACCCGCACCCACGCGATTGAAGCCGTCGAGCCGGCGCGCGACGTCGCGCGGGCGCGCCGCTCGGGAGAAGCCGCATGACCACGCTCGCTCTTCAGCGCGTGGAGCCGCTTGCCACGGCTTCCGCCGGCCAGCCCTTCCGCACCGCCAGCGGCGGTCTGATCGACCGGAACCGGCCCCGCGACTTCACCTTCGACGGAAAACGCCTCACCGGCTTCCACGGCGACACGCTGGCCTCGGCGCTGCTCGCCAACGGCGTGCGCCTCGTCGCCCGCTCGTTCAAGTACCACCGGCCTCGCGGCATCCTCTCGGCGGGCTCGGAGGAGCCGAACGCGCTGGTGGAGCTCCGCTCCGGGGCGCGGCGCGAGCCCAACACCCGCGCCACCATGGCCGAACTCTATGAGGGGCTGGAGGCCACGAGCCAGAACCGCTGGCCCTCGCTCGCGCTCGACGCGCTCTCGGTCAACGCCCTGCTCTCGCCGGTCTTCGCGGCGGGCTTCTACTACAAGACCTTCATGTGGCCGGCCTCGCTTTGGGAGAAGCTGTACGAGCCGATGATCCGGCGCGCCGCGGGCCTCGGCCGGGCCGCCGACGCGCCCGATCCCGACACCTACGATCACGCCCACGCCCATTGCGACGTGCTCGTCATCGGCGGTGGCCCGGCCGGCTTGTCGGCGGCGCTCGCCGCCGGTCGCTCCGGCGCCCGGGTGATCCTCGTCGACGAGGATTTCGCGACCGGCGGCCGCCTGCTGGCGGAGCGGCGGGAGATCGGCGGCGAGAGCGGGGCCGATTGGGCCGCGCGCGCGGTGGCCGAGCTGGAGAGTATGCCGGACGTCCGCATCCTCTCCCGCACCACCCTGTTCGGCGTCTACGATCACGGCGCCTACGGTGCGGTGGAGCGCGTTTCCGACCATCTTGCGGTGCCGGCCGCCCATGCGCCGCGCCAGCGGCTGTGGCGGATCGTGGCGCGGCGCGCGGTGCTCGCGGCCGGCGCCATCGAGCGCCCGCACGTCTTCGGCGGCAACGACCGTCCCGGCGTGATGCTGGCCGGCGCCGTTCGGACCTATCTCAACCGCTACGGCGTGCTGCCGGGCCGTCGCATCGCCGTGTTCACGTCGAGCGATGACGGCTGGCGCACCGCTGCCGACGTGCTGGAAGCGGGGGGCGGCCTCGCGGCCGTGATCGACACGCGCACCGACGTTCCTCCCGCCTTGCGCCGGATGGCGGAAGCGGCAGGGGCGCGGGTGGTGACGGGCGGATACGTCGCCGGCACCAAGGGCCATCTGGGCTTGAGCGCGATCCAGGTCGTGGACGGCTACCACAGCACCGAAACGATCGCTTGTGACTGCCTCGCCATGGCCAATGGCTGGAATCCGGTGGTCCATCTCGACTCACACCTGTCGCGCCGGCCGGTCTGGGACGAGGCGATCCACGCCTTCGTGCCGGGCACCCTTCCCTCCGGCATGCGGGCTGCGGGCGCCGCCGCCGGTCGCTTCACCCTCGCCGAATGCCTGGAGAGCGGCGCCCGGGCCGGCGCCGAGGCGGCGACCGCCTGCGGCTTCACCGCCACGGCCGAGACCACTCCGAGAACCGATCCGGAGAGCATCGATCACACGCCGCTCTGGCGCGTGCCCAAGCCGCGCGGAAAAGCCTTCGTCGATTTCCAGAACGACGTGGCAGCCTCCGACGTCGAGCTCGCCCATCGTGAGGGCTTTCGCGCGGTCGAGTTGTTGAAGCGCTACACCACCCTCGGCATGGCCACGGACCAGGGCAAGACCTCGAACCTCGCCGGCCTCTCGATCATGGCCGAGCTGACGGGCAAGGACATCCCGAGCGTCGGCACCACGGTGTTCCGCCCGCCCTTCACCCCGGTCGCCATCGGCGCGTTCGCCGGCCATCATCGGGGCAAGGAGTTCCGCGCCACCCGCCACGTCCCGTCCCACGCCTGGGCCGAGGAGAATGCTTGCGTCTTCGTCGAGACCGGTCTGTGGCTGCGCCCCGCCTACTTCCCGCGGCCCGGCGAGACCGACTGGCTCGACACGGTGGTGCGGGAGGTCGAGACGGTGCGCGCCCGCGTCGGAATCTGCGACGTCACCACGCTCGGCAAGATCGACATCCAGGGCCGCGACGCCCTGGCCTTCATCGAGCGGGTCTGCGCCAACCCCTTCGCGACGCTGCCCGTCGGCAAGGCGCGCTACGCCGTGCTGCTGCGCGAGGACGGCTTCGTCATGGACGATGGCACCGTCGCGCGGATGGGCGAGACGCACTACGTCATGACCGCCTCGACGGCGAACGCCGCGCGGGTGATGCAGCACCTTGAATTTTGCCGGCAATGGTTGTGGCCGGAGCTCGATGTGCAACTCGCCTCGGTCAGCGAGCAATGGGCGCAATACGCGGTCGCCGGTCCACGCGCCCGCGATACACTACGCCGGATCATCGATCCCGGCTTCGACATCTCGAACGAGGCCTTTCCGTTCCTCGCCTGCGCCGACATCACCGTCGGCGGCGGCATCCCGGCGCGGCTGTTCCGCATCTCGTTCTCGGGCGAACTCGCCTACGAACTGGCGGTGCCGGCAGCCTATGGCGACGCGGCGTGGCGGGCGCTGATGCAGGCGGGCCTGCCCTACGGCATCACCGCCTACGGCTCCGAGGCGCTCTCGGTGATGCGCATCGAGAAGGGCCACGCGGCCGGCGCGGAGATCAACGGCCAGACCACCGCCCGCGACCTCGGCCTCGGTGGGATGCTCGCGAAGAAGAAGGACTATGTCGGCCGCCTGATGAAGGAGCGCCCCGCGCTCACCGATCCGGACCGGCCGATCCTGGCGGGTTTCCGCCCGGTCGATCCCAGCGACCGAGTGCGGGCGGGCGCGCATTTCTTACGGCTCGACGCCGCGCCGAGCCTGGAGGCCGACGAGGGCGTGATGACCTCGGTCGCCTACTCGCCGAGCCTGCGGACCTGGATCGGCATCGGCCTGATCCGGCGGGGGGCGGAGCGCCACGGCGAGCGGGTACGCGCCTACGACCCTGTGCGTGGCGCCGACATCGAGGTCGAGATCTGTTCGCCGGTCTTCGTGGATCCCAAGGAGGAGAAGCTGCGTGTCTGAGGCGGCAACGACCCGAGCGCCCTCGTCCCTCTGGCGCCCCCGCGGCGCCTGGGAGGGAGTGGCGAAGACCGGACGGCACGGCGCGGCGAACGGGCCGGCGGGGATCCGCCTCACGCTCCGCGAAAACTTCGGCCTCGCCACGCTGATCGCAGCGGATGGAAAGGAAGCCGACTTACAAGCTGCTCTGGCGGAGCGGTTCGGCCTATCCCTGCCGGAGACCGGCGCGGCGCATGTCGAGGGCGAGCGCGGTCTGATCTGGTCCGCCCCCGGCCAGTGGCTCGCACTGGCGCCCTCGCCGCAGGGCCTTCGGGACCTGCCCGAGGTTCTCCGCGGCGTCGCGGCGGTCACCGACCAGAGCGACAGCCGCGCCCTGGTGCGGATCTCGGGGCCGCAGGCGCGCGCCCTGCTCGCCAAGGGCGTCGCCGTCGACCTGCATCCCCGCGCCTTCGGGCCGGGCCGGGCGGCGGTGACGAGCATCGCCCATATCGGCGTGCAGCTCTGGCAGCGCGATGCCGGACCAACCTACGAGATCGCGGTGGCCCGCAGCTTCGCCGGCAGCTTCTGGCAGTGGCTGGAGCACGCGGCGGCCGAGTTCGGTTACGAGGTCGAGGCATCCGCGGTCTGATCCCGGATCATCACGGGCGCCGCCCTCCCCCAGGCTTGTTGGGTGACGAGGGCATCAAAACTTTCCAGCGGGTACGACCCAGGGGGTCGGAGTGCGCGTGTCAATCGAATGCGTCAGAAGCTCGTTCCATAGGAATCGACGGCTTGCAGGCTTCGTGAACGGCACGAAGTCGCAGAGTTGTCCCTCAGGTTGGATGCCGCCTGCCCACGGAGGATCGCAGCACGGCAGCCCGACCCGGAAAGCCGAGGCCGGCTGCGACGAGATCAGACGTGGATTGCCCGCTTGTCGACGGCGAGCGCGGCTTCCTTGACGGCTTCCGTCAGCGTTGGGTGGGCGTGGCAGGTGCGGGCGATGTCCTCGGCGGAGGCCGCGAACTCCATCGCCACCGCGACCTCGGCGATGAGGTTGCCGGCATCCGCACCGACGATGTGAACGCCGAGTACGCGATCCGTCTTCTCGTCGGCGAGGATCTTCACGAAGCCGTCGGTGGTGCCGTTGGCCTTGGCGCGGCCGTTGGCCGTGAAGGGGAACTTGCCGGCCTTATAGGTGATCCCGTCCTTCTTCAGCTCCTCCTCGGTCTTGCCGACCGAGGCGACCTCCGGGAAGGTGTAGACGACGTTCGGGATCACACCGTAATTCACGTGGCCGGACTGCCCCGCCAGGATCTCGGCGACCGCGACGCCCTCGTCCTCCGCCTTGTGCGCCAGCATCGGCCCGGCGATCACGTCGCCGATGGCGTAGATGCCGGTGACGTTGGTGGCGTAGTGGTTGTCGGTCTCGATGCGGCCCTTGTTATCGGTGGCGACACCCACCGTCTCCAGTCCGAGCCCCTCGGTGTAGGGCACCCGGCCGATGGCCACGAGCACCACGTCGGCCTCAAGTTTCTCCGACTCGCCGCCCTGCGCCGGCTCGACGGTGACGGTCGCGCCGCCCTTCTTGTTGACCTCGACGCCGGTCACCTTGGTCGAGAGCTTGAAGACCATGCCCTGCTTGGCCAGAATCCGCTGGAACTGCTTGCCGACCTCGCCGTCCATGCCCGGCAGCACGCGGTCGAGATACTCGATCACCGTCACCTCGGCGCCGAGGCGACGCCAGACCGAGCCGAGTTCGAGCCCGATCACGCCCGCTCCGATCACGACGAGCCGCTTCGGCACCTCGGCGAGTTCGAGCGCACCCGTGGAGGAGACCACCGTCTTCTCGTCGATCTCGACACCGGGCAGCCGCGCCACGTCGGAGCCGGTGGCGATGACGATGTTCTTCGTCTCCAGCAGCTGGTTGCCGCCGTCGTCCGAGATCACCTCGACCCGGCCGGCGCCCGCGATGCGCCCGCGGCCGTGATAGGTCTCGACCTTGTTCTTCTTGAGCAGGAACTCGACGCCCTTGGTGTTGCCGTCGACGCCGCTCTGCTTGAACGCCTGCATTTTTTTGAGATCAAGCTTCGGCGTGCCCACGTCGATGCCCAACTCCGGAAAGTGCTTGTTGGCCTCCTCGAACGCCTCGGAGGCGTGCAGCAGTGCCTTGGACGGGATGCAGCCGACGTTGAGGCAGGTGCCGCCGTGGGTCGCCCGCTTCTCGACGACCGCGGTCTTCAGCCCGAGCTGGGCCGCCCGGATGGCGCAGACATAGCCCCCGGGGCCGGTGCCGATGACGACGAGATCGTAGGACATCAAGTCTACCTGACGAGTCGGAGAAGAAGTCGAGCAAGCCCGCGCGCAGAGATGAAAAGCAGGTAAGCCAGCGCGGCTATCGCGGCGAAATCAACAAGCAAGACGACGAACAATACTGCCGTCGGCAGGTCGGTGTCGGCAGCCGTCGCGGGCGAAATCGCCATTGCGATCGCTGCCGACATCGCTGGTTACAGGTCCAGCACGAGACGCGCCGGATCCTCCAGCGCCTCCTTGACGCGCACGAGGAAGGTCACGGCCTCCTTCCCGTCGACGATGCGGTGATCGTAGGAGAGCGCCAGATACATCATCGGCCGCGCCTCGATTTTTCCGCCACGCACGACAGGGCGTTCCTCGATGCGGTGCATCCCCAGAATGCCCGATTGCGGGGCGTTGAGGATCGGTGTCGACATCAGCGAGCCGTAGATGCCGCCATTGGTGATGGTGAAGGTGCCGCCCTGCATCTCCTCGATGGAGAGCTTGCCCTCACGCGCCTTCTTGCCGAAGCCGGCGATCTTCTTCTCGATGCCGGCAATCGACAGGTCGTCGGCGTCGCGCACCACCGGGACGACGAGGCCCTTATCGGTGCCGACCGCGATACCGATGTGATAGTAGTTCTTGTAGACGAGGTCCTGCCCGTCGATCTCGGCATTGACTGCCGGCACGTCCTTGAGCGCGCCGATCACCGCCTTGGTGAAGAAGCCCATGAAGCCGAGCTTCGTACCGTGCTTCTTCTCGAAGATGTCCTTGTACTGGCTCCGCAGGGCCATCACCGCGCCCATGTCCACGTCGTTGAACGTGGTCAGCATCGCCGCCGTGTCCTGGGCGCTCTTGAGGCGCTTGGCGATGGTCTGGCGCAGCTTGGTCATCCGCACGCGCTCCTCGCGCGCGGCGTCGTCCGGCGCGGAGGGCGCGCGCGGGGGGGCTGGAGGCTTGGCATCTTGGACCGAAGACTTCTGGCTGCTCTTGTCGATCGCAGCCAGCATGTCGCCCTTGGTCACGCGACCGTCCTTGCCGCTGCCGTTGAGGCTCGCCGGATCGAGGCCGGATTCGCGGGCGAGCTTGGCCACCGCCGGGCCACTCTCGTCGGCGCCGCGGCCCCCTGCCGGCGGCGCATCGCCGTGGCTTCCGTAAGAGGCGGAGGATTCCTGGGCGGGCGCATCCGCCTTGGCGGGTTTGCCGTCGCCCTTCTCCTCGCGGGACTGCGTCTTGGTCTCGGCCGTCTCGGCGCTCTTCGCGGCAGGCTTGCTCTCCGGCTTGCCCGCGCCCTTTTCGGCACCTTTGCCGCCCTCCAGGATCGAGCCGAGCACCGCACCGGGCTCCACCGTCTCGCCGTCCTTGACCAGGATCTCGCCGAGCTGGCCCGCGGCCGGCGCGTTCACCTCGAGCGTGACCTTGTCGGTCTCGAGCTCCACCAACGGCTCGTCGGCGGTCACCGTGTCCCCGGGCTTCTTGAACCAGCGGCCGATCGTGGCCTCGCTCACGGATTCGCCGAGCGTCGGGACGAGGATGTCGGTTGCCATGGTCTTGTCGCACCCCCGGGCCGGGGGCCTCCTGTTCAGGATTTAAGTGACGGCGCGCCTCGCGGCTGCCGCAGGATCAGGGACGGGACGGGCGCGGCGGTGTAGCTGAAGCCGGCCTCGGCACGGATGACCGGGTCGGCGGCCCCGAGCGAGACGGCGCCCGCCTCGTCGGCAGCCTCGACCAGGGCGAAGCCCCAGGTCTTGGCAGGCGTTTTGGCCGGATCGGCGGCATCGCCGGGTTCGAAGACCGGCCCTACGGCGATCGCCCTTCCGTCCTCCGCCCGCGCCATCCAGTAGGCCGCGTGCTCTTGGAACAGCGCCTTCTCGGCCTCCGTTGCATCGAACGGGAAGGTCGGGCGCGGTGGTTCCAGGCGGAGCAGGAAGTAGGGCATCGGGGCTTCAGTTCGCCAGAGCCTCGTTGAGGAAGGCCTGGAGCTGGGCGAGGTGCTTCGACATCAGGCCGACCGCGGTCGAGGCCGAGGCCGGACGGCCGACATAGCGGGGCCGCTTCGAGGCGGAGCCGGCCTGGCCCAGCACCCAGTCGAGATAGGGCTCGACGAAGGTCCACGACCCCATGTTCTTGGGCTCTTCCTGGCACCACACCACCTCCGCGTTGCGGAAGCGGCTCATCTCGTTGGCCAGCGCCTTGAGCGGGAACGGGTAGAGCTGCTCGACGCGCATCAGGTAGACGTCGTTGACGCCGCGCTTCTCGCGCTCGTCGTAGAGGTCGTAGTAGACCTTGCCGGAGCACAGCACGACGCGACGGATCTTGTCGTCGCGCACGAGCTTGACGCCGCTCTCATCGTGCTCGGCGTCGTCCCACAGGATGCGGTGGAAGGTCGAGCCCTCCGCGATGTCCTCGATCTTCGAGACCGCCCGCTTGTGGCGCAGGAGCGATTTCGGCGTCATCAGGATCAGCGGCTTGCGGAAGTCGCGCTTCAACTGGCGGCGCAGGATGTGGAAGTAGTTCGAGGGCGTCGAGCAGTTGGCGACCTGCATGTTGTCCTCGGCACACATCTGCAGATAGCGCTCCAGACGCGCGGAGGAGTGCTCCGGTCCCTGGCCCTCGTAGCCGTGGGGCAGCAGCATCACGAGGCCGGACATGCGAAGCCACTTGCGCTCGCCCGATGAGATGAACTGGTCGATGACGACCTGCGCGCCGTTGGCGAAGTCGCCGAACTGCGCCTCCCACAGCACGAGGGAGTTGGGTTCGGCGAGCGAGTAGCCGTACTCGAAGCCGAGCACCGCCTCCTCCGAGAGCATCGAGTTGATGACCTCCAGGCTCGCCTGCCCCTCGCGCACGGAGTTGAGCGGCGTGTAGCGCTGCTCGTTCTCCTGATCGATCACCACGGCGTGGCGCTGCGAGAAGGTGCCGCGCTCCACGTCCTGGCCCGAGAGCCGGACCCGATGGCCCTCGATCAGCAGCGAGCCGAAGGCGAGCGCTTCCGCCGTCGCCCAGTCGATGCCGATTCCGGTCTCGACCGCCTTGGCGCGGTTGTCGAAGAAGCGCTGGATCGTGCGGTGCAGGTGGAAGCCCGGCGGCGGCGTGGTGATCCGCGTGGCGAGGTCGCGCAGGGTTTCGACCGGCACGCCGGTGCGGCCGCGGCGGGGGTCGTCCACGTCCTCGCGCACCGCCTTGAAGCCGGACCAGCGCCCATCGAGCCAATCGGCCTTGTTCGGCTTGTAGCCGCCGGCGACGTCGAGCTCGCTCTCCAGAATGGAGCGGAACTCGGCCTTGCGCGCGTCGAGCTGCTCCTGGGTCAGGTCGCCCTGCTCCACGAGCTTCTTGCCGTAGGTCTCCAGCGCGGTCGGATGCTTGCGGATCCGCTGGTACATCTTCGGCTGGGTGAAGGCCGGCTCGTCGCCCTCGTTGTGCCCGAAGCGGCGGTAGCACAGCATGTCGATCACGACCGGCTTGCCGAATTTCTGGCGGTACTCGGTCGCGACCTTGGCCGCGAAGGTCACGGCCTCCGGATCGTCGCCGTTGCAGTGGAAGATCGGAGCCTCCACCATCTTCGCCACGTCGGACGGGTAGGGCGAGGAGCGCGAGAAGCGCGGGTCGGTGGTGAAGCCGATCTGGTTGTTGATGATGAAGTGGATCGAGCCGCCGGTGCGGTGACCCTTGAGCCCCGACAGGCCGAAGCACTCCGCCACCACGCCCTGGCCGGCAAAGGCCGCGTCGCCGTGGATCAGGAGCGGCAGCACCTTGCGGCGCTCGACGTTCGGCTTGGCCTTCTGGTCCTGCTTGGCGCGCACTTTTCCGAGCACCACCGGATCGACGATCTCAAGGTGCGACGGGTTGGCGGTGAGCGAGAGGTGGACGGTGTTGTCATCGAAGGCGCGATCCGAGGAGGCGCCGAGATGGTACTTCACGTCGCCCGAGCCTTCGACCTCGGCGGGTGAGGCCGAGCCGCCCTTGAACTCGTGGAACACCGCCCGGAAGGGCTTGGCCATCACGTTGGTGAGCACGTTCAGCCGGCCGCGATGGGCCATGCCGAGCACGATCTCCTCGACGCCGAGCGCACCACCGCGCTTGATGATCTGCTCCAGCGCCGGGACCATCGACTCGCCGCCATCGAGGCCGAAGCGCTTGGTGCCGGTGTATTTGAGATCGAGGAACTTCTCGAAGCCCTCGGCCTCGATCAGCTTGTTCAGGATCGCTCGACGGCCTTCGGGCGTGAACGAGATCTCCTTGTCCTTGCCCTCGATGCGCTCCTGGATCCACGCCTTCTCCTCGGGATCGGAGATGTGCATGAACTCGACGCCGAGCGTCTGGCAGTAGGTGCGCTCCAGAATCGCGACGATCTCGCGGATCGTCGAGAATTCCATGCCGAGCACGTTGTCGAGGAAGATCTTCCGGTCCCAGTCGCTCTCCTGGAAGCCGTAATGCTGCGGGTGCAACTCCTCGTGGTCGCCGCGCGGGGCGAGCCCGATCGGGTCGAGCTTGGCGTGCAGGTGGCCGCGCATGCGGTAGGCGCGGATCAGCATGATCGCGCGCACGGAATCCTTGGTGGCCTGCTCGACCGAGACGCCGGTGGCGGCGACGATGGCCGCGCCCTTGGCCGAGTCGCCGGGCTTGCCGGGCTGGGCCTTGGCCTGGATCTTCTCGCCGAGCGCCTTTTCCAGCGCGCCCCAGTTGCCATCGAGCGCGGAGACGATCTCGCCGTTGAGTGGAACCGGCCAGTTCGGCTTGGTCCAGGAGGCACCCTCGGCGTTCTTCTTCACCAGGGCGTCGTCCTCGCCCAGATCCTTGAAGAACCGCTGCCACTCGGGATCGACCGAGTTCGGGTCGCGGGCATAGGCCGCCTGCAATTCCTCGATCCAGGCGGCGTTGGCGCCGTAAAGGAAGGAGGTTTGGAGAAGCGCTTCGTTCGCGTCCTGGCGTGCCATCGCTGCCTGTCCTACCGCTCGGGCGGCGCTGTTTTGAGCCTGCCGCCGCGTCGTGTCCGATCCGGTGGCCGAGCCGAGCGGAGTGCTACCGCCCCGCGTCGCGCCTCCGGATCCGGCCGGGGCACGGGCGCGCCCCGACATGTTCTTCCATATGGGTCGCCCGAGCTCGCGTGCGGTGCAACACAGCCGCGCAGGTCTCGGTTACAGACCCCATCAACCCTTCAGCACTTCCACCAGGGTCGAGCCGAGCCGGGCCGGCGACGGCGAGACGCGGATGCCGGCCGCCTCCATCGCCGCGATCTTGTCCTCGGCGCCGCCCTTGCCGCCGGAGATGATGGCGCCGGCATGGCCCATACGGCGGCCGGGAGGGGCGGTACGACCGGCGATGAAGCCGACCATCGGCTTCTTGCGGCCGCGCTTGGCCTCGTCGGCCAGGAACTGCGCTGCCTCTTCCTCGGCCGAGCCGCCGATCTCGCCGATCATCACGATCGACTCGGTCTTGGGATCGGCCAGGAACAGTTCGAGCATGTCGATGAACTCGGTGCCCTTGACCGGATCGCCGCCGATGCCGACGGCGGTCGTCTGCCCGAGCCCGGCATTCGAGGTCTGGAACACGGCCTCGTAGGTCAGGGTCCCCGAGCGCGAGACGATGCCGACCGAGCCCGGCTTGAAGATGTTGGCCGGCATGATGCCGATCTTCGAGGCGCCGGCGGTGACGACGCCGGGGCAGTTCGGCCCGATCAATCGGGATTTCGAGCCTTCGAGTGCGCGCTTCACCCGCACCATGTCGAGCACCGGAATGCCCTCGGTGATGCAGACGATCAGCGGAATTTCCGCCTGGATCGCCTCGCAGATCGCATCCGCGGCGCCGGGTGGCGGCACGTAGACGACGGAAGCATCGGCACCGGTGGCCTCGCGCGCCTCGGCGACGGTGTCGAACACCGGCAGGCCGAGATGGGTCGAGCCGCCCTTACCCGGGCTCGTGCCGCCGACCATCTTGGTGCCGTAGGCGATGGCCTGCTCGGAGTGGAAGGTGCCGTTCTTGCCGGTGAAGCCCTGGCAGATGACCTTGGTGTTCTGGTCGATGAGAATGGACATCTGTCAGCTCAACCCTTCTTCACCGCGGCGACGATCTTCTGCGCGGCGTCGTCGAGATCGTCCGCGGGGATGACGTTGAGGCCGGAGTTCCGGATGATCTCCTTGCCCTCCTCGACGTTGGTGCCTTCCAGGCGCACGACGAGCGGCACTTCGAGGCCGACCGCCTTCACCGCCGCGATCACGCCGCGGGCGATGACGTCGCACTTCATGATCCCGCCGAAGATGTTGACGAGGATGCCCTTCACCTGAGGGTCGGCGGTGATGATCTTGAACGCCGCCGTGACCTTCTCCTCCGAGGCGCCGCCGCCGACATCGAGGAAGTTCGCCGGCTCCTCGCCGTAGAGCTTGATGATGTCGAGCGTCGCCATGGCGAGTCCGGCGCCGTTGACCATGCAGCCGATGGTGCCGTCGAGCGCGATGTAGGCGAGGTCGTACTTCGACGCCTCGATTTCCTTGGCATCTTCCTCGGTCTCATCGCGCAGGGCGACGATGTCCGGGTGCCGGTAAAGGGCGTTCGAGTCGAAGGAGATCTTGGCGTCGAGGCACTTGAGATGACCGTCGCCGGTGAGCACCAGCGGGTTGATCTCCAGCATGCTCATGTCCTTGGCCGTGAAGGCCGCGTAGAGCTTCTCCGTCAGCGCCCCCGCCTCCTTGGCCTGAGGACCGGACAGGCCGAGTGCCTTGGCGACCGCGCGGCCGTGATGGGGCATGATCCCCGTGGCCGGATCGACCGAGAAGGTGACGATTTTTTCCGGGGTGTCGTGGGCGACCTGCTCGATGTCCATGCCGCCTTCCGTCGAGACGACGAAGGCGACGCGGCCGGTCTCGCGATCGACCAGCATCGACAGGTAGAACTCGGCGGCGATCGAGGCGCCTTCCTCGATGTAGAGGCGGTTGACCTGCTTGCCGGCCTCGCCGGTCTGCACCGTCACCAGGGTCTGCCCGAGCATCTCGCCCGCGAACTGCACCACCTCGTCCTTGGACTTGGTGACGCGCACGCCACCCTTGGCGCCCTCGGGCGCGCCCTTGAAGGTGCCCTTGCCGCGTCCGCCGGCATGGATCTGCGACTTCACCACCCAAACCGGGCCGCCGAGCTCGTCGGCTGCCGCGGCCGCCTCCTCGGGCCTGAAGATCGCCACGCCGCGGGAGACCGGCAGGCCGAACTCCTTGAGGACAGCCTTCGCTTGGTATTCGTGAATGTTCATCGAGACCTCGTCGGACGGGCAAGGAAGTGGGCTGAGCGGGCGGCCCGAGCCTCCCGCCGCCGAGCCTGAGGGCGCTTTAAGCGAGCTTTTCGTTGATGCCCTGGCAGGCCGCGATCAAGCCCTTCACGGCGCCGACCGACTTCTCGAACATCGCCTTCTCGGCTTCGTCGAACGTCACTTCGAGGACACGCTCGACGCCGTTCTCGCCGATCACCACCGGCACGCCGACATAGAGGCCGTCGACGCCGTACTCACCCGAGAGGTAGGCCGCGCAGGGCAGCACCCGCTTCTTGTCGCGCAGGTAGCTCTCGGCCATGGCGATGGCGGAGGCCGCAGGCGCATAGAAGGCCGAGCCGGTCTTGAGCAGGTTGACGATCTCGCCGCCGCCCTTGCGGGTGCGCTCGACCATGGCGTCGAGCTTCTCCTGAGTGGTCCAGCCGAGCTTGACCAGATCGGTCAGCGGCACGCCGGCCACCGTCGAGTAGCGGGTCAGCGGCACCATGTCGTCGCCGTGGCCGCCGAGCACGAAGGCGGTCACGTCCTCGACCGACACACCGAACTCCTCGGCCAGGAAGTGGCGGAAGCGGGCGGAGTCGAGCACGCCGGCCATGCCGACGACCTTGTTGGTGGGCAGGCCAGAGAACTTCTGCAGCGCCCATACCATCGCGTCGAGCGGGTTGGTGATGCAGATGACGAAGGCGTCGGGGGCATGCTCCTTGATGCCGGCGCCGACCGCTTCCATCACCTTCAGGTTGATGCCGATCAAATCGTCGCGGCTCATGCCGGGCTTGCGCGGCACGCCCGCCGTCACGATCACCACGTCGGCGCCGGCGATCGCGGAATAGTCGCTGGCGCCCGAATACTTGGCATCGAAGCCCTCGACCGGGGCGGACTCGGCGATGTCGAGCGCCTTGCCCTGCGGCACGCCGTCGACGATGTCGAACAGCACCACGTCACCGAGTTCCTTGAGGCCCGCGAGATGGGCGAGCGTCCCGCCGATCTGCCCGGCTCCGATGAGCGCGATCTTGCTGCGTGCCATGGATGGTCTAGCCTCCGGTCGGAATTCGCGACGGTTCGGAAAAACGTGTCGGCGATGTCGCGGATGGTGCGCTGCAGCCGAACCTTCGCCGATCAATTCTGATGGGGCGGTGTTTGGCGGAAAAGCCACAGGGCTTCAACCCGACGAAGGTCCGGGTGAGCGGGGCCGGATCACAGCCGGAGAACCGCCAAGAGCAACGGGCTATTGGTAAAAACCGATGAATTTCAGAAATTTAGGTTCCTTGGCGGTGGCAAAGGACAGCCGGCAAGGGGTTAGTGACAGGATTCTCGGTCTGTCATTACGTGATAACTCGGTCGCGCCGCGATGCAGCAGCGAGATCATATTCCGTATTCAGAAAGTTCCCGTCCGCAGGGCCCGCTGGATCGACTGGATCACGGCCCCGAGCCGGGCGTCGAGCAGGTCGCGAGGCACGTCCGCGTCGTGCTGGATCGCCACCGGGTGGGTGAAGCGGTAGCTGGCGTCGAAGATGACGGCGATGGCCCGCTCACGGTCGCGGGCGGCGAAGACGCCGGTGCCGATCCCCTCCTCCACCACTCGCTCGACGAGGGCCCGCAGCCTTACGCGGTGGCGGCGGGCGATCGGGCGGGAGGCGACGGTGGCGTCGAGATGCACTGCGAACAGGTTAGGCTCGCGGATCAGCATCTCGCTCTGCGCACTGGCAAGCGCGCTGATGAAGCGCTCGATCTTGTCGTCGGCCGGATCGGGCGCGTCGGCGATGCCGGCGAGTTCCGTCTCAAGGTCGCGCAGCCAGCGCCCGGCGACCGCGTCGAGCAGAGCGTCCTTCGAGGGGAAGTAGCGGTAGACGTTGGCATGGGTCATGCCGGCTTCCGCCGCGACCGCCACCACCGTCACGCGTTTAGGGCCGAGCCGGGTCAGGTGCTCCGTGGCGATGGCCAGCAGCCGCGCATCCGTCGAGACCGGCGTGGGTCTGGCGCGGGCGGCGGGGCCGCTGAGGCGGTGCGGACGAGCGGGGCCGGCACGCGGATCGGAGATTGGATCGCTCGCCTCCCTCTCGCTGTCGGTCAGGGTGACGGGAAGGGAAACTGATCCGTACGGCAACATGACTTTCCTGGCACAGAGACAACAAGCGTGGGGGCACTCGACTGGGCAAGCCTAGTCGAGAGCGGTGCCGTCCCACGCGCTCGCGTACGAGCCTCCCCGTCCACGCGGCACTTTGCAACCCCTCCCGGTTCCGGTTTTTGTGAGGATCCCGTTTGGAATGCACGCAGGGCGCGATCAGGGGGCTTCCGGCCGGGCGTGGACGGCGATACCCGGCGCTTCGCCGCATCCGCAAAACCGTCTATGACCGCCCGATGACCGTCCCCCTGCCGCCGGCGCCGCCGCCCGGCGAACCGATCGAAGCACGCCTGCGCCGCGGCCTTGGAGCCCGGTCGATCGTGCTCGTCGGTCTGATGGGGGCGGGCAAGAGCACCGTCGGCCGCCGTCTCGCAGGCCGCCTCGGCCTGATGTTCAAGGATGCCGACCATGAGATCGAGGCGGCGGCCAAGCTCACCATTGCCGACATCTTCACGATCTACGGCGAGGCAAGCTTCCGCGAGGGCGAGGAGCGCGTGATCGCGCGTCTGCTGCGCGAGGGGCCGATGGTGCTGGCGACCGGCGGCGGCGCCTTCATGCGCGAGGCGACGCGGGCGCGGATCGCCGAGGGCGGCATCTCGGTCTGGCTCAAGGCCGATCTCGATGTGCTGATGCGCCGCGTGCGCAAGCGCAACACCCGCCCCCTCCTCCAGACCGAGGATCCGGAGGCGACCATGCGCGCGCTGATGGAGGTACGCCATCCGGTCTATGCCCAGGCCGATGTCACGGTGCTGTCCCGCGAAGTGTCTCACGACCGCGTGGTGGAGGATGTGATGGAAGCTCTCGACATCCACATCAACCCGTCCAGCGTGGTTCAAACACAACATTTGACATTTTCTATGAAGCAACAACCCATGCGCGTGAACGTTCCTCTCTCGGGTGGGCGCGAATACGACATCCGGATCGGCCGGGGCCTCATCGATGCGGCGGGTGCGGAGGCGCGCGATCTCGGCGCTAAGGCCGCCGGCATCGTCACCGATGAGAGGGTCGCCGGCCTCTACGGCGAGCGCGTGCGGGCGAGCCTGGAGGCCGCCGGTCTGCGCTGCGGGATCATCGCGGTGCCTCCGGGCGAAGCCTCGAAGAGCTACGCGGAGTTCGCCCGGGTCTGCGACGGGCTCCTGACCCAGAAGATCGAGCGCGGCGATCTCGTGGTGGCGCTTGGCGGCGGCGTGGTCGGCGACCTCGCAGGCTTCGCCGCGGCCTCCCTGCGCCGCGGCGTCCGCTTCGTCCAAGTGCCCACGACCCTGCTCGCGCAGGTTGATTCGTCGGTCGGCGGCAAGACGGGCATCAACTCGCCACTCGGAAAAAACCTGATCGGCGCCTTCCACCAGCCACGCCTCGTTCTGGCCGATACCGCGACCCTCGACACACTCTCGGAGCGCGAGATGCGGGCGGGCTACGCCGAGGTCGCCAAGTACGGCTTGATCGGCGACGCCGACTTCTTCGAATGGTGCGAGGCGAACTGGGCCGGCATCTTCTCCGGCGGGCCGGAGCGCGACGAGGCGGTGGCGGCCTGCTGCCGCGCCAAGGCCGGTGTCGTGACCCGCGACGAGCGGGAGGACGGCGAGCGGGCGCTGCTCAATCTCGGCCACACCTTCGGCCATGCCCTCGAGCGACTGACCGGCTACGACGCCGCCCGCCTCGTCCACGGCGAGGGCGTCGCGATCGGACTGGCTCTGGCCTTCCGCTTCTCGGCCCGGCTCGGCCTCTGCCCCGGCCAGGATGCGGGCCGTGTCGCCAACCACCTCGCGCTCGCCGGCCTGCCGACCCGCCTGCAACAGGTGCCGGGCGGGGCCGGCGACCCGGACGCGCTCCTCGACGCCATGGCCCAGGACAAGAAGGTCCGCGACGGCCAGCTCACCTTCATCCTCGCCCATGGCATCGGCCAGAGCTTCATCGCGCCGGGCATCGACGCGGCGGAGGTGCGGGCGTTCCTGCAGGAGGAGTTGCGGGGCTGAACGGCCCAGTGCGGTGCAAGGGAGGGCTGGAGCGGGTGCAGTCGCGTTCCCGCCCGAATGCGCCTATATGAGAGCCGTTCCAGCTTCCTAAGGTCTTGAGCCATGGCGACGGCGTCGTTCGACTCCGCCCCGGGCGCATCGCGCGCCCTCCCCGCAATCGAGAAGGCCCCCGAGGTCACCGCCCTCTCGACCCTGCCCGGCCGCAAGGCCTCCCTCGTCGGCCTGACCCGCGAGGGTCTGAAAGCTGCGCTGCTCGGCATCGGCGTGCCCGAGCGCGAGACGCGGATGCGGGTGAGTCAGATCTGGCACTGGATCTACGTGCGCGGCGCCCGCGAGTTCGCCGAGATGACCAATGTCGGCAAGGGCTTGAAGGCGCAGCTCGCGGATCACTTCTCCCTCGACCGCCCGGAGGTCGTCACCGAGCAGGTCTCCCGCGACGGCACCCGCAAGTGGCTGCTGCGCATGGCGCCGACCGGCGCGCACGACCACAATCGCGGCGCCGAGATCGAGTGCGTCTACATCCCCGGCGACGACCGCGGCACGCTCTGCGTCTCGTCCCAGGTCGGCTGCACGCTGACCTGCTCGTTCTGCCACACCGGCACGCAGCGCCTCGTGCGCAACCTCTCCACCGCCGAGATCGTCTCGCAGCTCGTCGTCGCCCGCGATGCGCTCGGCGACTTCACCGGCCAGATGCCGGGCAAGGATAGCGGCGAGGCCGGGCGGCTTGTGACCAACATCGTGTTCATGGGCATGGGCGAGCCGCTCTACAATCTCGATGCGGTGATCGACGCCATCGCGGTGATGTCGGATCAGGAGGGCCTCGCGCTCTCGCGACGGCGCATCACGGTCTCGACTTCCGGCGTGGTGCCGCAGATCGAGCGGCTGGGGCTGGAAGCCAACGCCATGCTGGCGATCTCGCTGCACGCGGTGCGCGACGACCTGCGCGATGAGCTGGTGCCCCTGAACCGCAAGTACCCGATCGAGCAGCTTCTCGATGCCTGCCGGAACTATCCGGGGCTGAGCAATGCCCGGCGCATCACCTTCGAGTACGTGATGCTCAAGGGCGTCAACGATTCGGATGCCGATGCCCGCGCCCTGGTGCGGCTGCTCAAGGGCATCCCGGCCAAAATCAACCTGATCCCCTTCAATCCCTGGCCCGGCTCGAAATACGAGTGCTCGGACTGGGAGCGGATCGAGCGGTTCTCGGAGTTCGTGTTCAACGCCGGCTACGCCTCGCCGGTGCGCACCCCGCGCGGACGCGACATCCTGGCGGCCTGCGGTCAGCTCAAGAGCGAGACGGAGAAGCTGCGCGCCCGGGCTCGGATGATGCTCGAAGAGGGCATGGGCGCCGAGGCCGTCTACGCGGATCAGGTCGACTGATTCGTTTGTCCCCTCCCCGCTCGCGCGGGGAGGGCTGTGATCGCTCAGGCCGCGATCGGCGCCATGGCCGGCTCTGCAGCGCGCACATCGGCATCGACGTGGCTCTCGAAGCGCTTGAAGTTCTCACGGAACATCGTGACGAGGCGCGTGGCGGTCTCGGCGAAGGCCGCCTTGTTGGTCCAGGTCTCGACCGGCGACAGCACCTGCGTCTCGATGCCGGGCACTTCGACGGGCACCGAGAAGCCGAAATACGGATCGCGGCGGAACTCCGTCTGCGCCAGCGAGCCGTCGAGCGCCGCCGTGAGCAGCCGGCGTGTGACGCGAATCGGCATGCGCCGCCCGGTGCCGACCCCGCCGCCGGTCCAGCCGGTGTTGACGAGCCAGCAATCGACGCCGTGCTCGGCCATCAGCTCCCGCAGCAGGTTGCCGTAGACGCTCGGATGGCGCGGCATGAACGGGGCGCCGAAGCAGGTCGAGAAGGTCGCCTCCGGCGCCGTCAGGCCGCGCTCGGTGCCCGCCACCTTGGCGGTGTAGCCCGAGAGGAAGTGGTACATCGCCTCGGCGCCGGTGAGCTTGGCGATCGGCGGCATCACGCCGAAGGCGTCGCAGGTCAGCATCACGATATTCTTCGGATGCCCGGCCCGGCCGGTGGCGCTGGCATTGGCGATGAAGTCGAGCGGGTAGGCGCAGCGGGTGTTCTCGGTGAGCGAGGCGTCGTCGAAGTCCGGCACGCGGGTGAGCGGGTCGATCACGACGTTCTCCATCACCGTGCCGAAGCGCTCGGTGGTGGCGTAGATCTCCGGCTCGGCGTTGCGCGACAGCCGGATGGTCTTGGCGTAACAGCCGCCCTCGAAGTTGAAGATGCCGTCCCGGCTCCAGCCGTGCTCGTCATCGCCGATGAGCTTTCGCGATGAATCGTTCGACAGCGTGGTCTTGCCGGTGCCGGACAGGCCGAAGAACAGGGCCGAGTCGCCGGTCTCATCGAGCGCAGCGTTGGCCGAGCAGTGCATCGGCATCACGCCCGCGCCGGGGAGCACATAATTGAGGTAAGTGAAGACCGACTTCTTCATCTCGCCGGCATAGGCCGAGCCGCCGATCAGCACGATCTTCTGCGCGAAATCGATGGCGATCACGGTCTTGGAGCGGCAGCCGTGCCGGGCCGGATCGGCCTGGAAGCTCGGCAGGTCGATGATCGTCAGCTCCGGCACGTATTGGCCAAGCGCGTCGCGCTCGGGCCGGATCAGCAAGTTGCGGATGAACAGGGAGTGCCACGCGAACTCGGTATAGACCCGCGCCCGCACGCGGTGGGCCGGATCGGCGCCGCCGTAGAGATCCTGGGCGAACAGCTCCTTGCCGCGGGCATGAGCCCGGAAATCGTCGAGCAGCGTCGCGAACTGCTCGCGGGTGATCGAGCCGTTGTTGTCCCACCAGATCTCGTTCTCGGTGCTGGCGTCGCGCACCACGACCTTGTCCTTGGGGGAGCGGCCGGTGTGGCTGCCGGTGGTCGCCACCAGCGCGCCGCCGCGGGCGAGCTGTGCCTCGCCGCGCTGCAGGGCCTCCTCGTAGAGACGGGGCGCTTCGAGGTTCCAGTGCACGGCGGCGAGATCGGTCAGGCCGATCGCCTCCGGACCATGGGCCGCATTGAATTCACCAATGGTCTTCATGGGCTTTCCCTCCCTCACGGCCCCTGATCGCGCCGGTCTCTCCGGCTGTTTCGTGTTTGACTCGCGAGGCGTCCGCGCGGTCGGTCAGGGCCGCCGCACGCAGGTTCTCCGCCCCGGCACTCAATGGATCGGTCTCCGGCTTGGCCGTCAACTAATCCTTGGTAGGGGCTCAAAAAAAATTTGCACGCCGGCTCCTCACGGGGCGGCCGGGCTGTCCGGATCCTGAACGGGCAAAATTCCGGCGGAAGGCTTATGTGAGGGAGGGCGCCTGCCGCCCCTCCTCAGCCACAGCCGTATCGCCCCGCATGCCCCAAGCCGTCGCCGGCCCCGAGATCGAGCGCCTGATCCAGCTTCTCGGGCGGATGCCGGGCCTCGGGCCCCGCTCCGCCCGTAGAGCCGCGCTCCAGCTCATCAAGAAGCGCGAGACCCTGCTCGCGCCGTTGGCCGACGCGATGCGGATCGCCGCCGAGCGCATCGTCGTGTGCCGCTCCTGCGGCAACGTCGACACCAGCGACCCCTGCACGATCTGCCGCGACGAGACGCGTGACCCTACCACCCTCGTCGTGGTCGAGGACGTGTCCGACCTCTGGGCCTTGGAGCGCTCCGGCGCGGTCAAGGCGCGCTACCACGTGCTCGGCGGCGTGCTCTCGGCGCTCGACGGGGTACGGCCCGAACACCTCACCATCGCCCGCCTCGTGGAGAGAGCGAGCGAGCCGGGGGTGAAGGAGATCATCCTGGCGTTGAACGCGACGGTCGATGGCCAGACCACCGCCCACTACGTCACCGAATCGCTCAAGCATCTCGGGCTGACGATCACGCGTCTCGCCCACGGCGTGCCGGTGGGCGGCGAACTCGATTATCTCGACGAGGGCACGCTCACGGCGGCGATCCGCAGCCGCACGGCGTTCTGAGGGCGGCCTTTCGCGGAACCACGCCGACTTCGTTCGAACGATCCCGTAACGGCTTCTTAAATCGCGCCATGACAAATCTGGTCGCGGACCAGCGCGGCTGTGCCGAAAGACAGTATTTCCCGCACGGACCGTCTCGGCTCGACCATGATGGATCTTCGACCGGAACAGGACCGCGGCTGTGCGCCGAGGCTCGAAGTTCCGAGGCTCCACGAAAGGCTGGCGACCCCCTTCGTGGTGCGGATGCTCCTGATGAGCCTTGCCGCGGTCATGCTCAGCAAGGCGCTCCGCTACGCCGGACTTCTTCCCGCTCAGGACATCACGGATTTCGACGCCTTCCACATCGCCGGCCGGATGGTGTGGCGGGGTGACATCGCGCAGGCCTACCATCTCCCCGCTCTGCTGGAGGTCCAGCAGGCTCTCACGGGCGATCAAGCCTTTCTGCCCTGGACCTATCCCCCGCCCTTCAATCTCGTGGTGGCGGCGCTCGCCCCCCTGCCGATCGGCCTCGCCTACCTCCTCTTCGTCGGCGCGACGCTCGCGACCTACCTGCTCGTCCTGCGCCGGATCGCCGGCCCGCATTTCGCGACCGTCGTCGTCGCGCTGGCACCGGTTCTTTTCGTCGCGGTGGCCGGCGGCCAGAACGGCTTCCTCATGGGCACGCTGATCGGGCTGACCGGTCTCGGTCTCCTGAGCGGGGGCGCGCGTGCCGGCCTTCCGCTCGGCCTGATGGTGATCAAGCCGCATCTCGCGATCGGACTCGCGGTCGGCGCTCTCGTTCTGCGCCGCTGGCGCTGTCTCGCGCTCGCCGCCGCGACGGCCGGATTCGCTCTGGGCCTCTCCACCCTGGTGCTCGGCCCCGCGATCTGGCCGGCCTTCTTCGGCGGCGTGGACGAGGCCAAGGCATTTCTGGCCGCGGGCGCCTACCCTCTCTTCCGGATGATCTCGGTCTACGCGTGGCTGCGCAGCCTCGATCTGCCGGCCGCCCTGGCGCTGGCCGCCCAGGCGGCGACGGCCGTGGCGGTCCTCGGCCTCATCCCGCTCGCCCTCCGGCGCGGCATGCCGCGGCGGCAGGTCGTCGGCCTTGCCGCGCTGGCGAGCCTGTTCGTCAGCCCCTACGCCTACGACTACGACCTGCCGCTCTACGGCGTCGCCCTCGCCCTGCTGCTGCCGGATCTCCTCGGACGGGCCAGCCGAGGGGAAGAGGTCGCGCTCTTGGTGCTCGGCTGGATGGTGGGCGGCTACGGCCTCGTGGCCGGTGGGCTGCACGAAGCCCTGGTCGGAACGGAGGCCGCGTCCTCGGTCGAGATCTCGCTGGCCGCCCCGCCCTTCCTTCTCCTGCTCGCGCTGGTCTGGCGCATCCTGCGCCGGGGGCGGGCCGCGGCCGGTCTCGATGCAGCGGGGACGAGGGTCGTGCCGGTCGGCCCGATTGCCGCCTGAGGGCCGGTGATGCACGCAAACCTTACCCTCACCGAGGCGGGGCCGGAGGCACGCAGCTCCCGGATGATCTCCGGCTGGGGACGGTATCCTCGCGCGGCCAGTGAGATCCTGGCGGCGGATTCGCCCGAGACCCTCCCCGCGCTCCTGCATGGCCGGCGGGGCGTGATTGCCCGCGGCGCCGGGCGCGCCTACGGCGACGCGGCCGTCGGCCGGCGCACCACCGTCCTGACCGGCGCTCTCGACCGGCTGCGTGGCTTCGATCCCGCCAGCGGTCGGCTGCGGGCCGAGGCCGGCGTCACCCTCGCCGACATCGTCCGCACCTTCTTGCCGCGGGGCTTCTTTCCGCCGGTCGTGCCCGGCACGCAGTTCGTGACCGTCGGCGGGATGATCGCCTCCGATGTCCATGGCAAGAACCACCACCGCGAGGGCGGCTTCGGTGCCCATGTGGAGGCCCTGACCGTTCTGACGCCCGACGGCGTCCCGCGCCTCTGCGCGCGCGACCGGGAGCCCGAACTCTTCGCCATGACGGTCGGCGGGATGGGGCTGACCGGCACGATCCTCGACGCGACCTTCCACCTGCGGCCGGTCGAGAGCGGCTGGATCCGCCAGCAGACCCGCGTCGCTGCCGACCTCGGCGCGATGCTGCGGGCGCTGGATGCGGACGACGCGGCGACCTACTCCGTCGCCTGGATCGACTGCCTCGCCCGCGGACCCGCCCTCGGACGCGGCCTCGTCTATCGCGGCGAGCATGCCGGCCGCGAGGTCTGCCTCGCCGCCGGGCGCGACCCTTTTCCGATTCCGCCTCGGGGCCGGCTCACGGTGCCGCCAGGACTGCCAGGCTGGACCCTGAACCGCGCCTCGGTCACGGCCTTCAACGCGCTGTATTTTCGCCGCGGGAGGGCAGCGGGTGCCTCGGCCCTCGTGCCGTGGCACAGCTACTTCTTCCCCCTCGACGGGCTCGCGGCCTGGAACCGCCTCTACGGCGCCCGCGGCTTCGTGCAGCACCAATGCGTCGTTCCCCGGCTCGGGGCCGAGGCGGTGCTGTCGGGGATGCTCGACCGGGTCGCCCGCCTCGGCACCGCCTCGCCGCTGGCGGTGCTCAAGCGGCTCGGCCCCGGCGGCGGCGGGCTGTCCTTCCCGATGGAGGGCTACACGCTGGCCCTCGACCTGCCGGCGAACGCGGCGACCTTCGCCCTGCTCGACGCGCTCGACCGTTGCGTCGTCGCTGCGGGCGGGCGGCTCTACCTCGCCAAGGATGCCCGGCAGAGCCGCGACACCTTCGAGGCTGGCTATCCCGCCCTCCCCGCCTTCCGAGACCTCCGGCGGCGGCTCGGTGCCGACGGGGTGCTCGCCTCCCGCCTCTCCACGCGCCTGGGATTGTGATGGCCGGAACCCTGCTCCTCGTCGGGGCCACCTCCGATATCGGCCACGCCGTGGCCGCGCGCTACGCCGAGGCCGGCTGGCGCATCCTGCTGGCGGCACGCGACCCGGAGCGGGCCCAGCGCAACGCCGACGACCTCCTCGCGCGCCATCGGGCCGAGGTCGCGCTGCTGCGCCTCGACATCCTGGAGACGGAGAGCTTCGCCGCATGGCTCGACGGGCTGCCGGCGCTCCCCGACACGGTCGTCTGCGCGGTCGGCGAACTCGGCGACCAGGGCCGGGCCGAGGGCGACCTCGCCCATGCCGAGCAGGTGATGCGGACGAATTTTTTGGGGCCGTCCCTGCTGCTCGGCCTCATCGCCGAGCGCTTCGCCGCGCGCGGCAGCGGCGTGATCGTCGGCATCAGTTCGGTGGCCGGCGACCGGGGGCGCGGCTCGAACTACGTCTACGGAGCCGGCAAGGCCGGTTTCACCGCCTTCCTCTCCGGCCTGCGCAACCGCTTGGCCAAAAGCGGTGTCCGGGTCGTGACGGTCAAGCCCGGCTTCGTGCGCACCCGGATGACGCGCGGCATGCGCCTGCCGCCGCTGCTGACCGCCGCGCCGTCCGAGGTCGGGCAGGCCGTCTACGCCGCCGCGGAAGGGGGAGGCCGCGACATCATCTACGTGCGCAAGGTCTGGCGCCTCGTCATGGCGGTGATCGGCGCGATCCCCGAGCCCGTGTTCAAGCGCCTGAGCCTGTGATCGCGGCCCCGGCGCGCCCGGGCCGTACTCGATCTGGACATTTGACCGCCCCCGTGCCGCCGCCTATCTCCGGGTGAGGAAACGCGTTTTCGCGCGTCTTCATCCCCCTTTCCATGCCCTTGCCCATTCCGGCCCGGAAGCTATGACCGTCCGCCCCCTCGTGATCCTGCCCGACGCGCAGCTACGCCTCATCTCCGAGCCGGTGGCGACGGTCACCGACGAGATCCGGACGCTCGCCCGCGACATGATCGAGACGATGTACGACGCCCCCGGCGTCGGCCTCGCCGCGATCCAGATTGGGGTCGCCAAGCGCGTCGTCACCATCGACACCTCGAAGGACGAGACGGCCCGGAACCCCACCGTCTACATCAACCCGGAGATCGTCTGGGTGTCGGAGGAGAAGCGCGTCTACGACGAGGGCTGCCTGTCGATCCCCGAATTCTACGGCGAGGTCGAGCGGCCGGACCGCGTTCGGGTGCGCTACATGACCCTCGACGGCGAGATGGTGGAGCAGGAGGCTGACGGCCTGCTCGCCACCTGCCTCCAGCACGAGATCGACCATCTCAACGGCGTGCTGTTCATCGATCACCTGTCGAGGCTCAAGCGCGACCGGGTGATGAAGAAGTTCACCAAGGCCGCCAAGCGCGACGCCGCCTGACGGGGTCCGATGCGCATCGTCTTCATGGGGACGCCGGATTTCGCCGTTCCCACCCTGGACCGTCTCCACGCCGACGGCCACGCCATCGCCGCCGTCTACACCCGCGCCCCGGCCAAGGCCGGCCGCGGCATGGCGCTCAAGCCCTCACCCGTCCATGCCCGTGCCGAGGCGCTGGGCATCCCCGTTCTGACCCCCGCGACGCTGAAGACGCCGGAGGCGGCGGAAGAATTCGCCGGCCACGGTGCGGACGTGGCGGTGGTCGTCGCCTACGGCATGCTGCTGCCGCAAACGATCCTCGACCTGCCGCGCTTCGGCTGTCTCAACCTGCACGGTTCGCTGCTGCCGCGCTGGCGCGGCGCGGCGCCGATTCAGCGGGCGGTGATGGCAGGGGACGGGGAGAGTGGCGTCGGCGTCATGCGGATGGAGGCCGGGCTCGATACCGGGCCGGTGGCGATGGAAGCGCGCGTGTCCGTCCCCGAGGGGATGACCGCGGGCGAGCTGCACGACAGGCTGATGCCGCTCGGCGCCGACCTGATGGGACGGGCGATCCAGGCGCTGGAGCGGGACGGCCTGACCTTCGCGCCGCAATCGGCCGAGGGCGTGGTCTACGCCCACAAGATCACCAACGAAGAGGCGCGGATCGACTGGTCGCGCCCGGCGGCGGAGGTCGCGCGCCACATCAACGGGCTGTCGCCGTTTCCCGGCGCCTATTTCGAGGCCGATCTCGGCAAGGGGCTCGGCAAGGGGGGAGACAAGGGACCGGAGCGGGTGAAGGTGCTGCGGGCGTTGCCCACCGACGACTCCGGCACACCGGGCACGCTGCTCGACGCCGCCTGCACCGTGGCCTGCGGCACGGGCGCGGTGCGGCTCCTCGAACTGCGCCGGGCCGGCAGGGGTGGTACGGCGAGCGGCGAAGAGTTTTTGCGGGGGGCGCGGCTGGAGGTGGGGGCCTCCTTTGCGTGAGCGCTGACCCCTGATGCCCCGCTACAAGCTCGTCATCGAGTATGACGGCGGACCGTTCTGCGGCTGGCAGCGGCAGGCCGACGATCCGACCGTGCAGGCAGCGATCGAGGCCGCCGTCACCCGCTTCTCCGGCGAGGCGGCGCGGCTGACCTGCGCCGGCCGCACCGATGCCGGCGTGCACGCGATCCATCAGGTCGCCCATCTCGATCTCGCCAAGGACTGGCGCACCGACACGGTGCGCGACGCGCTCAACGCGCATCTGCGGCCGCAGCCGGTCTCCATCCTCTCCGCCGAGATCGTCGGGCAAGACTTCGACGCGCGGCACTCGGCGATCCGGCGGCACTACCGCTACCGCATCCTCAACCGGCGCAGCCCCGCCGCGCTGACCCGCGCCCATGTCTGGCACGTGCCCTGGCCGCTCGACGCCGGGTTGATGCACGCCGCCGCGCAACGCCTGCTCGGACGCCACGACTTTTCGGCCTTCCGCGCCGCCGAGTGTCAGGCGACATCGCCCGTGCGCACGCTGGAACAGCTCGACGTGACGCGCCAGCGGATGGGCCTGTTCGAGGAGATCGTGATCGCGACCTCGGCCCGTTCCTTCCTGCACCATCAGGTGCGCGCCATGGCCGGCACGCTGATGCTCGCCGGCTGCGGGCGCCTCTCCGCCGACGACGTGGCGGAGATTCTGGCCACAAAGGCCAAGCACCGCTGCGGCCCGCTGGCACCGGCCTGTGGGCTGACTTTTGTGGGCGTCGATTACGACGAGAAGTAAGCGTCCAGCACCCGCCCGTAGATCGCGGTCAGCCGCTCCAGATCCGCCACCGCCACCCGCTCGTCGGTCTCGTGCATGGTCCGCCCGACGAGGCCGAACTCGATCACCGGGCAGGCATCCTTGATGAAGCGGGCATCCGAGGTGCCCCCCGTGGTCGAGAGCGCCGGGCGCCGTCCGGTCTCGGCTTGAATCGCATCCGCCACCAGATCGACGAAGACGTCGGGCTGCGTCAGGAAGGCGGGCGCGTTCGAGGGCTGAAGGTCGAGGCTGAAGCGCACCGCATTGCCGGCCGCCGCTTCCAGCCGCCGACGGATCTCGGCGCCGAGCGTGTCCGCCGTCCAGTCGTCGTTGAAGCGCACGTTGAACACCGCCTTCGCCGAGGCCGGGATCACGTTGGTGGCCGGGTTGCCGACGTCGATCGTCGTGAATTCGAGGTTCGAGGCATCGAAATGCGCGGTGCCGCCGTCGAGCGGCTCGGCGACCAGCGCCGAGGCGAGGCGCAGCAGGCCGGGAATCGGGTTCTCGGCCCGGTGCGGATAGGCGACGTGGCCCTGGCGCCCGTGCACGGTGATGCGTCCCGTAAGCGAGCCGCGCCGGCCGATCTTGATCATCTCGCCGAGGGTATCGGGGTTGGTCGGCTCGCCGAGCAGGCAATGGTCGAAGCGCTCGCCCCGCGCCCGCGCCCAGTCGAGCAGCTTGACCGTGCCGTTGACCGCCGGCCCCTCCTCGTCGCCGGTGACGAGGAAGGCGATGGAGCCGCCGAAATCCGGCCCGGCCTTGGCGAGGAAGGCGAGGGCCGCCGCGAGCATGCAGGCGATGCCGCCCTTCATGTCCACCGCGCCGCGGCCGTAGAGGAAGCCGTCGGCGACCTCGCCGGAGAACGGCCCATGGGTCCAGGAGGCCGCCTCGCCCGGCGGCACCACGTCGGTATGGCCGGCGAAGACGAGAACCGGCCCTGTGGTGCCGATCCGGGCGTAGAGATTCTCGATGTCGGGCGTGCCGGGTTCGGAGAAGACCGGACGCTCGACGGAGAAGCCCGCCCGCGAAAGAACCTCCGCCAGGAACGACAGGGCGCCACCCTCCTCCGGGGTGACGGACGGGCAGCGGATCAGCGCCTGGGCGAGGGCGAGGGGTGAGGGGCTGGACAAGGGCGGCACCGTCAGGCTCGGTCGAATCGCTCATCCCATCCTTCGCCCTCATCCTGAGGTGCCCGCGTCAGCGGGCCTCGAAGAATCTTCCAGGCTCCAAGCGGATTCCTGAGGATCCTTCGAGGCTGCTCCGCGGCACCTCAGGAGGAGGGAGCGGGAGGGAAACGGCGACGATCGTTGGAGGGCCAGCCGTAGCATGCACGCATCGCTCGCGCAGCACGCCCTGCCGCTTCCGCTGCCGGCCCCAGGGGCTTACATGGCGCTCATGGCCCTCAACTCCGAAGAGATCGAACGCTACGCCCGCCACCTCGTCCTGCGCGAGGTCGGCGGTCCGGGTCAGGCCCGGCTGAAGGCGGGGCGCGTGCTCGTCATCGGTGCCGGCGGGCTCGGGGCGCCGCTGATCCAGTATCTGGCCGCCGCCGGCATCGGCACCATCGGCATCGTCGACGACGATACGGTCTCGCTGTCGAACCTGCAGCGTCAGGTCATCCACGGCACGCCGGATCTCGGCCGCCCGAAGGTCGAGAGCGCGGCCGAGGCGATCGCCCGGCTCAACCCGCATGTGCGCGTCGAGACCCATGCCGTCCGGCTGACCCCCGAGAACGCCCCGGCGCTGCTCGAAGGCTACGACCTCGTCGCCGACGGCTCCGACAACTTTTCCACCCGCTACGCCGTGTCGGACGCGTGCTTCGCTGGCAAAAAACCGCTGGTGACGGCGGCGCTCGGCGCCTTCGACGGCTCGCTCACGACGATCCGCGCCCACGAGACCGGTCCGGATGGACATCCGAACCCGACTTATCGCTGCCTGTTTTCGAGCCCGCCGCCGCCGGGCAGCGTGGCGCCCTGTTCAGAAGCCGGGGTGCTCGGGGCGCTCGCCGGCGTCATGGGCTCGCTGATGGCAATGGAGGTGATCCGGGCGCTCGCCGGCTTCGGCGAGCCCCTGGTCGGGCGCCTGCTGATGGTGGATGCCCGCTCGATGCGCTTCGAGACGCTGCGATATGCCTGGGACCCGGATAACCCGCTCAACGGGAGCGGGGCCGGGGTCAGGACAGACCCGGCGGGCGCGCCGGCGACGCTCCCGCCTCCACCGCGTTGAGGCAGCACTTCTTGTACTTCTTGCCCGAGCCGCAGGGACAGGGATCGTTGCGGCCGACATCCTTGAACGGGTTCTTGACCGGCTGGCCGTAGGATTCCGCGGTCCAGGCCAATGCCGCCACCGGATCGTCGAGATAGGCGTAGCGGTGGGCGTCGAAGGCGCTGAGGTCCGGCGGTGCGGCGGAGGCTTGGCGCAACGCCTTGCGGAACCACGGAAGGTCGCTGAACTCGTCGGTGATGCGCCCGTCGCGCCGGGCCGCCTCGACCCGTGGCGCGAGCGCGGTCAGCCCGAGATAGGCGATCGCCTCTTCCCAGCCGATCCAGGCCGGCGCCTCCTCCACCGCCGCCCGCGCCTCGTCGAAGCGCACGAGGAGTGCTTCCGCCTCTTCAAGCGGGATCCGACCCTGCCGCGTCAGGAAGCCCAACGCGTTGAAGGCCGCGTTGCGCAAGAAGTCGTCGGCTGTGCTGTCGAGGATCAGCCGGGCGAGCGTCGCAGTGTCGCCGTCGAAGGTCGAGGCGATCACCGCGGGCAGGGTCTCGGTCGAGGCGTCGCCGAGAAGCCCGTCGACCGCCTCGCCGTCCTGGCGCATCAGGCGCATCAGCAGCGGGAAGACGCGGGTGTCCCGTGACGCGGCCAGGGCGTGCAGGCCCCAGAACAGGAGGTTGGTCTCCTCGTCCTCGATCGCCTCGGCATCCTCCGCCGCCCGCTCGAGAAGAGCGAGCACCGGTTCGGCGACCGCCTCGGGGTTCTGGGCGGCCCGGTTCAGCGCCTCGGCCGGAAGATGGTTCTCTTCCGTGAGGACCGCGACAAGATCCGCGTCCATGGCCTGCCTCCCTCGGTTATGAACGGAGCGTCGCGCCGGTCTTCTTCGACACCTCGGCGACGATCTTGGCGCTCACCGCCTCGATCTCCGCATCGGTCGGCGTTCGCTCGGCCGGCTGCAGCCGCACCGCGACCGCGACCGACTTCGAACCGTCCGGGATGCCGGCGCCCTCGTAGAGGTCGAACACCTCGACGCCGATGATCATCTTGCGCTCCGCCCCCTGCGCCGCCTTCAGGATGTCGGCCGCGGGCACGTCGCGGGGGACGACGAAAGCGAAGTCGCGGGAGATCGCCTGGAGGTCGGACAGCGCCAGGGCAGGCTTGGCCTTGGTCGGCCGGTGGCGGGGCAGCGGCAGGCTATCGAGGGTGATCTCGAAGGCGACCAGCGTCCCCTTGAGGTCCATCGCCTTCAGGAGCCGCGGGTGCAGTTCGCCGAAATGGCCGACCACGTTCTTGGGCCCGAACTGGAGCGTGCCCGAGCGGCCGGGATGCAGCCAGTCGGGCCCGCCGGCGACGATCTGGAGCCCGCCGGTCGGCACGCCCAGCGCCGCAAGCAGCGCCAGCGCGTCGGCCTTGGCCTCGAAGGCATCCACGACGTCCGCCGTGCCGCTCCAGTGGCGCCCGGAGCCCGCGTGCCGAGCCGTGCCGCGGCGCAGGCCGGTGGCGCGCAGGGACTGGCCCTCCGGCTCATCGCTGGCGAAACACTGGCCGACCTCGAACAGGGCGGTGTCGGGGTAGCCGCGGTCGGCGTTGCGCTGCGTGGCCCGCAACAGGCCGGGCACGAGGCTCGGACGCATGTCGGAGAGGTCGGCGGCGATCGGGTTGGCGAGCGCCAGATCGGCCCTTCCGCCGCCGAACAGCCGCGCATCCTCGTGTGGGATGAAGGAATAGGTCACGGCTTCCAGCATGCCGCGGGTGGCCAGCGCCCGCTTGGCGAGGCGCCCCCGCCGCTGCAGCACCGTCAGCATCGGCTCGACCGCCACCGTCTCGATCCGCGGCAGCGGCTTCGGCTCGATCCGGTCGAGGCCGGCGATGCGCACGATCTCCTCGACGAGGTCTGCCTTGCCCTCCACGTCCGGCCGCCACGAGGGCGGCAGTACCTTCACGCGGTCGCCCGATCCGGAGATGTGGAAGCCGAGGGATTCCAGCGTCACCTTCATCTCGGCCCGCGACAGCTCGATGCCGGCCAGCCGCCGCACCTCGGTCCAGGGGAAGTCGATGACGCGGTCGAGATCCGGGATCTCGCCGGCGATGCGCGCCTCGCTCGGGCTGCCGCCGCAGAGATCGATCACGAGGCGGGTGGCGAGGTCGAGCCCGGGCAGGGCGAAGGCCGGATCGACGCCGCGCTCGAAGCGGTAGCGCGCATCGGTGATGATGCCGAGGCGCCGGCCGGTGCGGGCGATGTTGCGCGGGTCCCAGAGCGCCGACTCGATCAGCACGTCGGAGGTGGTCTCGTCGCAGCCCGAGGCCTCGCCGCCCATGATGCCGGCGATCGACTCGACGCCGTTGCCGTCTGCGATGACCACCGTGTCCGAATCGAGCCGGTAGGTCTTGCCGTCCAGCGCGACGAGGCTTTCGCCGTCTTCGGCCCGACGAACGGTCAAGCCGCCCGCGACCTTGTTCGCGTCGAAGACGTGCAACGGCCGGCCGCGGTCGAAGGTCATGTAGTTGGTGATGTCGACCAGCGCGTTGATCGGGCGCAGGCCGATCGCCCGTAGGCGCTTCTGCATCCACTCGGGCGACGGGCCGTTCTTCACGCCACGCACGAGGCGCAGTGCGAAGAGCGGGCAGAGACCCTTGTCGTGCGCCTCGAACTGCAGCGTGACAGGGGTCGGGCAGGCGCCCTCGCCGCGGACCGGCGGCAGCGGCTCGCGCTTAAGGGTGCCGATGCCGGTCGCGGCGAGATCGCGGGCGATGCCGTGGATCGAGGCGCAGTCCGAGCGGTTCGGCGTCAGGTTGATCTCGATCACCGGATCGTCGAGCCCGGCCCAGAGGGCGTAGGGCGTGCCGACCGGCGCGTCGGCGGGCAAATCGAGGATGCCGTCGTGATCCTCGCTCAAGCCCAGCTCCGCCCCGGAGCAGAGCATGCCGCGGCTCTCGACGCCGCGGATCGTGCCGACCGAGAGGGTGATGGCCTTGCCCGGCACGTAGGTGCCGGGAGGCGCGAAGACCGAGAGCATGCCGGTCCGCGCGTTGGGCGCGCCGCACACGACCTGGAGCGGCTGGCCGTCGCCGGCATCGACCTGGCAGACCCGCAGACGGTCGGCATTCGGGTGCTGCTCGGCCGAGATCACCCGCGCGATCACATACGGGCGGAGCGCGGCGGCCTTGTCCTCGATGCCTTCGACCTCGAGGCCGATCCGCGTCAGCGTCTCGCTGATCGCGTCGAGCGAGGCCTCGGTGTCGAGGTGGTCCTTGAGCCAGGAGAGGGTGAATTTCATCTCAGAACATCCTCGCGGCCGCCGGAGCGGACCGGGCCGGGATCGAAAGTCAGGGCGGCGGGGCTCAGGCGGTCAAGCCGCCGACCAAGCTCGGCACGTCGATCGGCCGGAAGCCGTAATGCTCCAGCCAGCGCACGTCCGCCTCGAAGAAGGGGCGCAGGTCCGGCATGCCGTATTTGAGCATCGCGAGACGGTCGATGCCCATGCCGAAGGCGAAGCCCTGGACCTGATCCGGGTCGAGACCGCCGCTGCGCAGCACGTTGGGGTGCACCATGCCGCAGCCGAGGATCTCCAGCCAGTCGGTGCCCTCGCCGAAGCGCAGCTCACCGCCCTTGCGCGAGCACTGGATGTCCACCTCAGCCGACGGCTCGGTGAAGGGGAAGAACGAGGGGCGGAAGCGCATCGTCACGCTCTCGACCTCGAAGAAGGCGCGGCAGAACGATTCCAGGACCCATTTCAGGTTGGCAATGTTGGCCGAGCGGTCGATGACGAGGCCTTCGACCTGATGGAACATCGGCGTGTGGGTCTGGTCGGAATCGTGCCGGTAGGTGCGGCCGGGCATGATCACGCGGATCGGCGGCTGCTTGGCCCGCATGGTGCGCACCTGCACCGGCGAGGTGTGGGTGCGAAGCAACTTGCGCCGCCCGAGATGGTCGGGGGCGAGGAAGAACGTGTCGTGCATCTCCCGCGCCGGGTGGCCCTCGGGGAAGTTGAGCGCGGTGAAGTTCAGCTCGTCCGTCTCGATGTCGGGCCCTTCCGCCACCGAGAAGCCGAGATCGGCGAAGATCGCGGTGATCTCCTCGATCACTTGGCTGATCGGGTGGATGCGGCCGCGGATCTCCGGCGCCTCATGCAAGGGGAGCGTCACGTCGATGCGCTCGGCGGCGAGCCGCGCGTCGAGGGCCGCCTGACCCAGCGCCTCGCGCTTTTCGACAATCGCCCCCTGCACCCGGTCACGCAGGCCGTTGATGAGCGGGCCGCGCTCACGCCGCTCGTCGGGCGTCATCGTGCCCAGGGTCTTGAGCAGTTCCGAGACGCTGCCCTTCTTGCCGAGCGCCGCCACGCGCAGCGCCTCGAGGCCCGCCTCGTCCCCGGCCCGCTCGATCTGTCCGAGAAGATCGCGTTCGAGAGCGTCGAGATCCATCACCGCTGTCCTTGGCCAGTCGTCCGCGGGCTGCCTTCGCGCGTCGTTTGCATTCCTGCAAGCGCGCAAACGCTGCAAATCGAGACCATCGGGCAGAGGTGCCGAGGTCCAAATGAAGAAGGCGCGGCGCTTGCCGCGCCGCGCCTTGTCAAAGCTTCGAGCGTTCCGCCGTGTGGCGGAGCGATCAGGCGGCCTTCGGCAGGGCCGACTTCGCCTTCTCGACCACCGCCGCGAAGGCGGCCGGCTCGTGGATGGCGAGCTCGGAGAGCGCCTTGCGATCCACCTCGATGCCGGACTTCGCCAGCGCGTCGATGAAGCGGGAATAGGTCAGGCCGTGCTCGCGCACCGCCGCGTTGAGCCGCTGGATCCAGAGGGCGCGGAAGGTGCGCTTCTTGTTCTTGCGGTCGCGGTAGGCGTACTGCAGACCCTTCTCCACCGCCTGCTTGGCGATGCGGATCGTATTCTTGCGCCGGCCGTAATAGCCTTTGGCGGCCTTCAGAACCTTCTTGTGCTTCGCGTGACTGGTCACGCCGCGCTTGACGCGGGCCATGGGAGATCTCCTGGAACTTTAAGACAAAAACAGATCGCGAGAGGTGGAAGGACTTACCGCTGGTTCGGCAGGAAGTACTTCTTCACGTTGGCGGCATCGCCCTCGAACAGGGTCGTGGTGCCGCGCAGGTTGCGGATCTGCTTCTTGGTCCGCTTGATCATCCCGTGGCGCTTGCCGGCCTGGGCATAGACCACCTTGCCGGTGCCGGTGATCTTGAAGCGCTTCTTGGCGCCCGACTTCGTCTTCAGCTTGGGCATTTGGCTCTCCTGAACGCGACAGCGATCCGACCGGCGGCCGGCACTTCGCGCTTGAATGCTGCTGGAGCAACGGGAACCGCCACGGCAGCCCTAATCGGCCGGGCGGTTCAACGCGGGCGGCTTATGGCAGAAACCGTTCGCGGTTTCAATCAACCGATGGCAGGCGGCTTGCAAAGAGGATTTTGGCGCGCTCGGGCGGATCGGACCTGCCGGTATGCGCGCCGTGGCGGGCACCCATGGGGTGGGCATCTGTGGAAAGAGAGCATTCGGTGGGGTTGCAAAGATTGCCGCTCGCCCCAGTCGCCGGGCGGAACCATAAACCTTGGCTGTCTGTTTCGTTCATGTCCCGCTCAGGCCGCGTCCCCCATTAGTCTCTCCAACATCCCTATTTCCTGTCACAGGAGACGTCTTCGTGCGCATTGCCCAGGTTGCCCCGCTCGCGGAAGCCGTGCCGCCGAAGTTCTATGGCGGCACCGAGCGTGTCGTTTCGTGGATCACGGAAGAACTCGTCCGCCAGGGTCACGACGTGACCCTGTTCGCGAGCGGTGATTCCCAGACTTCGGCCAAGCTGGCCGCCTGCCATCCGGAGGGCCTGCGCCTTCTCGGCTACCGTGATCACACCGCGGGCCATCTCGCCATGCTGCACCATGTGCATCGCCGGGCGCACGAGTTCGACGTGATCCACTTCCACATCGATCTTCTGCAGTATCCGATGTTCGAGGACCTGTATCACAAGTGCCTGACGACCATGCATGGTCGCCTGGACGTGCCGGACTTCATGCCGGTCTACAACACGTTCACGGGCATGCCCCTGGTCTCGATCTCGGACAACCAGCGCGAGCCGATGCCGGAGAGCTCCAACTGGCTGGCCACGATCCATCACGGCCTGCCGAAGCAGAACTGCCCGTACTACCCGGAGGCCAAGGGCGGCTACCTCGCCTTCCTCGGCCGCATCTCGCCCGAGAAGCGCCCCGACCGCGCGATCGAGATGGCGATCCGCTCCGGCATCCCGCTGAAGATCGCCGCCAAGGTCGACAAGGCCGACCAGGAGTACTGGGACGAGACGATCGAGCCGATGATCCATCATCCGCTGGTCGAGTATATCGGCGAGATCAACGAGGAGCAGAAGAAGGACTTCCTCGGCAATGCCCTGGCGCTGGCCTTCCCGATCGACTGGCCGGAGCCCTTCGGCCTGGTGATGATCGAGGCGATGTCGGCCGGCACGCCGGTGATCGCCTTCGGCAACGGCTCGGTGCCGGAAGTCATCAAGGACGGCGTCAGCGGCTTCATCGTCAACTCGATGGACGAGGCGGTCGAGGCTTGCCGCAAGGCCAAGGATCTGCCGCGGGCCGGCGTCCGCGCCCATTTCGAGGGCCGCTTCACCGCCGAGGTGATGGTCCGCAAGTACGTCTCGGCCTACGAGCAACTCCTGGCCGGCCAGGGAAACGTGATCAAGATGCCCGCCGCCGGCGCCTTCTCGCCCCAGTACGGTGAGCTGAACGGCACCGCCCACGGCCCGATCCACGTCGCGGCGATGCCGGCCTGAAAGGCTTAACGGAAACTCGTCCCCCGCCCCTCGCCGGGGCCGGGCGAGCGCCTAACTGAACGGGTCCGACAGGGCCGCCGGTCGCTGAGAGGCGGCCGGCGGCCTTCGATTTGCGAGGGTGCACGCGCTCTCATCGGATCAACGGCAAAAAGGCGCATCGCATGGCGGTACAGGACGACGCAGCCCACTTCCACGCCGACCGCTCCGAAGGGCAGACGGCCTCGAAATTCGGCTTTCTCGACGCCGACGAGAACCTGCCGCAGTATCATATCGAGGCGCAGGCCTCCCTGGTGGACCGCCCCCTACGCGCCCTCAAATACGGTGAGGCCTTCGCCGTTCTCGACAGTTACGGCGATATCGGCTGGTATCCGGGGCCGGAGGGCCTCTACTTCCAGGACACCCGCTACCTCTCGCGCCTCGCGCTGACGATCGAGGACGAGCGGCCGATGATGCTGTCCTCGGCGATTCAGGACGATAACGGGGCACTCAGCGTCGATCTCACCACGCCCGATATCCGCCTCGACGCGGGCGACGAGACCGCGATCCCCCGCGAGCTGATCGCCATCGAGCGCACCAAGTTCCTGTTCAAGGGCGCCTGCTACGACCGCATCGGCCTGCGCAACTACGACACTCGCCGCCGTCACCTGCGCATCGGCGTCACGTTCGATGCCGATTACCGCGACCTGTTCGAGGTGCGCGGCTCCGACCGGGCGAACCGCGGCAAGCGGACCGTCGAGCGGCGCAGCGAGACGGAGGTGCAGTTCCGCTACGCCGGCCTCGACGAGATCGTGCGCACCACCTCGCTGCATTTCGGGCCGAAGCCGCACACGCTGGAGCCGGGCAAGGCCGAGTTCGTGGTCGAGCTCGAACCCGGGGCCAACACCTCGCTGTTCATCCGCGTGGTCTGCCAGTCGCACCGCGCCTATACCAGCGCGCCGGGGCCCGAGCGGGCCGGTGAATCCGCGGCGGCGGCCCTGTCGCGCGCCGCCGGCAGCCTCGCCGAGCAGCCGGACCGACACCTGAGCGAGGGCCGCATCTTCGCCCGCGCCTACCGCGACAACCGCCGCGACCAGCGCCAGATCACCGCCGGCATCACCACGATCATCTCCTCGAACGACCAGTTCAACGAGGGGCTCTGCCGGGCGACCGCCGACCTCTACATGCTGGCGACCCGGACCCAGGAGGGCATCTACCCCTTCGCCGGCATCCCCTGGTACTCCACGGTGTTCGGGCGCGACGGCATCATCACCGCGATGATGGCGCTCTGGATCGACCCGAATTTCGGTAAGGGCGTGCTGCGCTTCCTCGCCGCCACTCAGGCCAAGGAGGTCGATCCGGCCGCCGATGCCCAGCCCGGCAAGGTGCTCCACGAGACCCGCCGCGGCGAGATGGCGATGCTCGGCGAGGTGCCCTTCCGCCATTACTACGGCACCATCGACGGTACGCCGCTCTTCGTGATGCTGGCGGCGCAGTACTACGAGGTGACGGGTGACCTCGGCACGATCCGGGCGATCTGGCCGCAGCTCAAGCTGGCGCTGGAATGGATCGATCAATACGGCGACCGCGACGGCGACGGCTTCGTCGAATATGCCCGCGAGACCGAGCAGGGCCTGGCCAACCAGGGCTGGAAGGACAGCCACGATTCGATCTTCCACGCCGACGGCGCGATGGCCAAGGGGCCGATCGCGCTGTGCGAGGTGCAGGGCTACGTCTACGCGGCGAAGCGCGGTGCTGCCCGTCTCGCGAGCCTTCTCGGCGAGGACGACCTTTCGGTCCGCTTGACGGGGCAGGCCAACACGTTGCGCGAAAACTTCGACCGGGCGTTCTGGTGCGAGGAGATCGGCACCTACGCGCTGGCCCTCGACGGCGCCAAGCGGCAATGCGCCGTGCGTTCCTCCAACACCGGCCACGCCCTGTTCACCGACATCGCCCTGCCCGAGCGGGCCCCGCGCGTCGCGGCGCAGCTTCTGTCCAATGACGGCTTCAACGGCTGGGGCATCCGCACCATCGCCAAGGGCGAGGCGCGCTACAACCCGATGTCCTACCACAATGGCTCGATCTGGCCGCACGACAACGCGATCTGCGCCCTCGGGCTCGCCCGCTACGGCCTCAAGGAGGAGGCGGCGCAGGTGTTCGAGGGGATGTTCGATACGAGCCTGTACTACGACCAGAAGCGCCTGCCGGAGCTGTTCTGCGGCTTCATGCGGCGGCGTCAGCGCGGACCCGTGAGCTACCCCGTGGCCTGCTCGCCGCAGGCCTGGGCGGCGGCGGCCCCCTTCGCCTTCCTCGCGGCCTGCCTCGGGCTCGAACTCGATCACGCCCGTAACCGCATCCGCTTCCGCACCCCGATCCTGCCGCGCTTCCTCGACGCGGTGGAACTGTTCAACCTCAAGCTCGGCGACTCACGGGCGGATATCCGCCTGCATCGCCACGGCGGCGATGTGACCGTGGCGGTGACGCGGCGCGTGGGCGACGTGCAGATCTCGATGCTGAAGTAGGTCTTTTACGAGCGGCCGAGCGGCCTCGCACGAAAACGAAAAATGCGCCGCCCCCGCAAGGGAGCAGCGCATTCGCAGACGAGCCTTTTCCGCGGGACGGCGGAACTGTCGGAACGTGTCAGCGCGGCGCCAGGATCATGATCATCTGACGGCCTTCGAGCATCGGCTCGCTCTCGACCTTGGCGATCTCCTGGGTCTCCTGCTTCACACGCTCCAAGAGCCGGAGGCCGATATCCTGGTGGGCGATCTCGCGACCGCGGAAGCGCAGGGTGACCTTGACCTTGTCGCCTTCCTCGAAGAACCGCTGCACGGCCTTCATCTTCACTTCGTAATCGTGCTTGTCGATGCCGGGGCGGAGCTTGATCTCCTTCACCTCGACCGTCTTCTGCCTCTTGCGGGCCTCGTTCTGCTTCTTCTGTTCGTTGAAGCGGAAGCGCCCGTAATCGAGGAACTTGCAGACGGGAGGGACCGAATTCGGCGCGATTTCGACGAGGTCGAGGCCGACCTCCTCAGCCATGGCCAGCGCGTCGAAGAAGGGCACGACACCCCGATTCTGCCCGTCCTGGTCGATGAGCTGGACGTCGCGAACGCCGCGGATGTCCCGGTTTGCGCGCGGCCCGTCCTTCTGCGGGGCCGGCATGGCTCTCATTGGTCTGCGAATGGCTCAGTTCTCCTGTATCAACGACAAAACGGCAGCCTGAGAGCCACCGCGTCTGGCGAGCCCCGGCCACCGATTGATCCGGCTCGGCCGGACGGCACTAACTTGGCAAATCTTCTTGCCGAGTCAACTCATGGGACTGATTTCGGTTCACCCTGTCACGTTTTCACCCGGTTCAGAAGATCCGCGTAGACGTTGAGGGTGCCCTCGATCATTCGATCAAGCGAGAAATTCGCCTCGACATGGGCTTGGGCCCGCCGTGCAAGGGCGTCGCGGGCGCTGGCACCCAGCGACAGCGCGTCCTTCAGGGCCTCGGCGAGTGCCGCGGCATCGCCCGGCGGAACCCGCCAGCCGGTGCGCTGGCCGGGCTCGACATCGGGGGGCGCCAGCACCGTCTCGGGCACGGCGCCGAGATCGGAGACGACCACGGGGATGCCGAGCGCCTGCGCCTCCACCGCCGAGCGGCCGAAGGCCTCGGGCTCCACCGAGGGCACCGCGACGACGGAGGCCGCGCGGAAGGCCGCCGGCATGTCGGTGCAATGGCCGACCCGGCGCACGATGCCCGCCAGGTTGCGTGCCTCGATCAGGGCGTCGAGTTCGCGCTCGTAGGCCGTGCGTCCCTGCGGATCGCCCGCGAGCACGACGGCGAAGTCGGTGAGACCGAGGTCGCGCATACGAGCGGCCGCCTCGATCAGCACGCGCTGGCCCTTCCACGCGGTGAGGCGGGCCGCGAGCAGCACGATCCGCTCGTGCGGCGCCACGTTCCAGGCCCGGCGCAGGCTCTCGACCCGCGCGGCCGAAACCGCGGAGGGCGTGAACGCCGCGAGATCCGTGCCGCGATGGATCACGCTGATCCGGCTCCCGGCCTGGTCGGGGTGGGTCCGGCGGATCAGGTCGGCGGTGTAGTGCGAGTTGGCGATCACGACGTCGCCCCGCGCCATCACTGAATTGTAGAGGATCTTGACGCTGGTCCGGCCCGAATAGCTGCCGTGATAGGTCGTCACGAAAGGAAGCTTCAGCCGCCGCGCCGCGCCCAGCGCCACCCAGGCCGGAGCGCGGGAGCGGGCGTGCAGGATCTGCACGTTCTCCCGGCGGCAGAGCCGGGCGAGGCGCTCAACATTGAGCGCCATGGCGAGGGGGTTCTTGGTATTGGCCGGGAACGGCACCCAGATCCCGCCCTTGGCCTGCAGCTCGCCGACGAGCCGCCCGCCCTCCGTGGCCACGAGCGGCCGCGCGCCGGCCTCTGCCAGCGCCGCCGCCACATCGACGGTGGTGCGTTCGGCGCCCCCCGCCTCCAGCGCCGGGATGATCTGCAGAACCGTGACCCCCGCCAGCGGGGAGGCCTCGGACAACTGCACCGGGCCGCCGGACGGGCTGCCCCCGTTCATCGCGTCACCCGAGGCGGGACGGTCGCTTGGAAGTGGGTCATCGGGTAAGGATCGTCCCCGCGGCTTTACGGTTCGGTAAACGAAGCGTCGTCGGCTTGTTTCAGAATCACAGGATTTCCGCGCCCGTGTCCCAGCCCGTGCCCCATCCGCAAACCTCACTGGGCGCGATGCCCGTCGTGACACTCGATGTCGGGGGGGCGTCTCCGCGCCGGCTGGCAGTGCGGATCCGGGAGGGTGAGGGACCGCCCGTGGTCTGGCTCGGCGGCTTCCGCTCCGACATGCGGGCGACGAAGGCCGCTGCCCTCGACGCCTGGGCCGCGCAAAGCGGCCGGCGCATGGTGCGGTTCGACTATTCCGGGCACGGCGAGTCGGAGGGGCGCTTCGAGGACTGCACGATCTCCGACTGGCTGGCCGATGCCTGTGCCGTCATCGACCGTTACGCGAACGAGCAGCCGATCCTCGTCGGCTCGTCGATGGGCGGCTGGATCGCCTGCCTCGTCGCCCGCGAGCGAGCGTGGCGCAGGGTGCGGGTCGGTGGGATGGTGCTGATCGCGCCCGCTCTCGACTTCACCGAGGCGCTGATGTGGGACGTCTTCCCGCCGGAGGTCCGGCAGGCCCTGGAGCAAGATGGCGTGTGGTATCGAGAGACGCCCTATGCCCCGAAGCCGGACCCGATCCGCATGGCGCTGATCGAGGACGGGCGGCGCCACCTGATGCTGGACGCCCCCCTGGAGCCGGGCTGCCCGGTCCACATCCTCCAGGGCATGGCCGATCCGGACGTGCCCTATGCCCATGCCCTGCGGATTCTGGAGCGGTTGCCCGCACAGGGATCGCGGCTGACGCTGATCAAGGATGGCGACCACCGCCTGTCGCGGCCCGAGGATATCGACCTCCTCGTGCGCACGGTCGCGGCGATGGCCTGAGGCGCTCCCCGCCCTCCGGCGGGGATGCGCTGGCCTTTCGTTTTTGCATCGTCTTCTTCCGAAAGCCGGTGGCCGCCTTTCGGGACGACGTTTTAGTGCAGGCTCACCGGGTAGAGCTGGTGGGCCATGGCGTTCGCCACGGCAACCTCGCGGGAATCGGTGAGCAGGATCGGCGCGCCGCTCGCCGAGAGCAGTGCGAACAGGTCGAGGCCGGGGCTCATCTCGGGAGCCTGTGGGAACAGGCTGCGCACCTCGTCCGAGCGGATCGGGCGGACATAGGCGATGTGCCCCTCGCCCAGCGCGGCGAACTCCGCCGGATCGATGGCCGGCGTGGCGGTCGTGTCGATGGTCAGATCGGTCGTCGTGACGTTGGTCATGAATGCCCTCCTTCCGAGGCAGAGCGTTGAAGCGGATATGGTCCCGCGTATCGGCGGCGACAAATCCGGGTTGGTATCGAGGTCCGGGCGATGGACCGGTGCGGTCTGCGCCGCATCGACGCGGTGATGTTCACATCGCGTCGGCGTTGCGCCGACCGGGGCCTGCGTCAGCGACCCGTGTCACGGATCCTTGTCATGGATCCTTGGCGGCGATCGCAATCTTGCGCACGATCCGTTCCGGCTCCGGACGCGCGAGATCGATCGACAGCAGGCCGTTCGACAGTTCCGCCCCCAGCACCTCCATACCGTCGACGAGGAGGAAGGCCCGCTGGAACTGCCGCGCCGCGATGCCGCGGTGCAAGAACTGGCGGGACTTGTCATCGACCTGCCGCCCGCGCACGACCAGTTGGTTCTCCTCCAAGGAGACGTCGAGCTGATCCTGCGTAAAGCCGGCGACCGCGAGCGTGATGCGCAAGCGTTCGGGCTCGCGCTCGCTGCGGCTGATGCGTTCGATGTTGTAGGGCGGGTACCCGTCGCTCGCGGCCTTCGAGACCCGATCGAGGGCCTGCTCGATCTCGTCGAAGCCGAGCAGGAACGGATATCCGAACGGAGACGGCCGCGTCATCGTCACTCAAACCTCCGGCAAGGCCCTGGGGATCGAGCGACGTCGAGCCCGTGGCGGCACCCTGCGGTGTCGAGCCCGCCTTTCGGCAGCGCTCTTGACACGGGATATGGAAAGCGGAGGCACATCGATCAAGGGTTGCTGCAACCGGCGGCAGGGGCGGTCAGCCTACGATCGTGCAACTCGCGACCATCCCGACATGCGCGAGCCGGCTCCGGACAGGGGTGGGATAAAGCGGCAATCTAAACCGGGATAAATGGGCAGCTTCGGAAGCCGCGACCAGCTTCCGCTAATAGTTTGGAATTACTCTTAAATTCTTGGCAAACCTTGATCATCCCCCTGCTTGTCGGATAGGCACGCCGGAAACGTTACACGGTGCTGCGGGGGGCACCGGGCGTGACCTTTGCTGTATCCGCAAATCGCCGCGTAGCCGGGGAGTAGGTCGCGGTGATCGAAGCCCCAGGACAGCGCCTGCCAGCGCTGTCGAAACCTAGGGTGAGGAAACCCGGGCAGAATGGACCTCGGCGGGACGGCCGCAGTCCTTCCGCCATCGGGTCAAGCGGCTGCTCCGGATCCGCCGGAGCGCCGCGAGATTGGGGAGATGAGATCGTCGTGATTCAAGGAGGCTGGGGTATGGGGCGCGCAATGCTGGCATACAGCGGGATCGGGGAGCGCCTTCGCGTGGGCTTCGTCCTGTTCGCGGCCCTGACCGCCTCGATGACGGCCGCGACGTCCGGCGCGGCTGCGCAAGACGTAAGCCCTGCGGCCAAGTCGGAGGCCCCGTCCCTGAAGATCGAACTGAACCGTCTCGAGCCCGCAGGTGATGCCTGCCGCACCTACATGCTCGTGGACAACAGCCGCGGCCCCGCGCTGAAGTCGCTCAAGGTCGATCTGTTCGCCTTCGACACCGAGGGTGTCGCCCAGAAGCGCCTCGCCGTCGAACTGGGACCGGTCCAGGAGAAGAAGACCGTGGTCCGGCTCTTCGACTTCGCCGGCCTCGCCTGCCCGAAGGTCGGCCGCCTGCTGCTCAACGACGTGCTCGCCTGCGAGGGCGGCGACGCCACCCGCGAGACCTGCCTGGAGCGGATCGAGCCCACCAGCAAGACATCGGCCGCCTTCGATCGCTGAGGCGGAACGCGTCCGTTCCACCGGCTCAGCCGGGCCGGACGGACGACCATTGGAGCCACGAGGAGTCACACATGGATCCGACGTCCGTGCCCGCCGAGGCGGTCGCTACAGCCCACGACATGTCGTTCATCGGCCTGTTCCTTCAGGCCGACCCGATCGTCAAAAGCGTGATGATTCTGCTCGTGGTGGCCTCGCTCGCCTGCTGGACCGTGGTGTTCGAGAAGATCGTGCGGCTCTCCGCCGCCAAGCGGCAGGCCAAGGCCTTCGAGGCGATGGTGCGCTCGGAAGGCACCATCGATACGGGGCAGAAGGGCATCGCCGGCCACGTGGTCAAGGCCGGGCTCGACGCGTGGCGCGACCAGGATTCCAGCGAGAGCCGGGCCGAGCGCCGCGAGCGGATCGAGCGCGCGATGAAGGGCACCCTCGCTATCGAGGTGAAGCGTCTTCAGGCCGGCCTGCCGCTGCTGGCGACCTCGGGCTCCACCGCTCCCTTCGTCGGCCTGTTCGGCACCGTCTGGGGCATCATGAACTCGTTCTCGTCGATCGCGAAGAGCCAGGATACCAGCCTAGCGGTGGTGGCCCCCGGTATCGCCGAGGCGCTGTTCGCCACCGCCATCGGCCTCGTCGTCGCGATCCCGGCGGTGATGGCCTACAACAAGCTCTCCGGCGACGTCGCCCGCATCCAGTCGGGCTTCGTCTCCTGCATCGCGGTGCTCGGCAACCGTCTCGCCCGCGACCGTGGGCCCCACGCCCGCGCCGCCGCGGCCGAGTAGGTCTTTCCACGCGCAACACCCCGAAACCCTCGACGCGACGCCCGCCCGGTCCGGCGGGCCGCCGCCGACGCCCGGGAGGGCGAAAGCATGGCCATGGGAACCGTTCGTTCGGCGAGTGACGACGAGGACGGCCTCGACGCGACGCCGATGTCCGAAATCAACGTCACGCCGATGGTCGACGTGATGCTGGTGCTGCTGATCATCTTCATGGTCGCGGCGCCGCTGATGACGACGGGCGTGCCGGTGCAGTTGCCGAAGACGACCGCCGCCAAGGTGGCGCAGTCGCAGAAGCCGCTCGAAGTCTCCATCGATAAGGATGGCAATCCGTTCATCGCCAAGGACGGCTTCACGTCGGAGACGATCCTGCCGAGGCTGAAGCAGCTCAAGGCGGAGAACCCGGATCAGGTCGTGCTCGTGCGCGGCGACCGGGACGTGCCCTACGGCAAGATCATGGAGGTGATGGGCCTCGTCGGCCAGGCGGGCTTCACCAAGGTCTCGCTGATCGCCCAGTCGGGTGGCGGCGCGCCGGCCGCAGGGGCCGCCCGTTAAGCCGATGGCCGCTCCCAAGCCAGCCCCGAGGGCCGCTCCCATGCCGCCGATGCCGGCTCCGATGCCTGCCCCCCTGCCCGCTCATACCGGTCACGGGCTTCCCTCGGGTCCTTCCGAGGGAGGTGGCCAGGGCCGTCTCGCGGCCGCCTTCGCCCTGGCCCTGGCCCTGCACGCCGCGGGGCTGATCGGCATCACCTATCTGCACCTGACACCGCCCTCTCCTGCGGGTGATCAGGAGATCACGATCGATCTCGCGCCGCAGATGATGGAGGCCGAAACCCAGGCGCCCGCCGAGATGGCGCAGTCCGAGGCGGTCCCCGAGGAGGCCAAGCCCGAGGGAGAGCCCGAGACGGCCCAGCCGGTCGAGACGCCGCAGGAGGTGCCGCCTCCGCCCCCTCCGGAGATGACGCAGGTCGCACCGGAGGAGGTGCAGCCGCCCCCGCCCACCGAGATGACGCAGGTGATGCCGGAGGAGGTCCAGCCGCCGCCTCCGCCGCCGGAGGCCATCACGGAGGTGCCGCCCGACACGCCGCCCCCGCCGCCGGAGGAGCAGCAGATCATCACGTCCGAGGCGCAGGAGGCCGAGCCGCTGGCTCCGCCCCCGCCTGTGGCCGCGAAGCCCGAGCCGCCCAAGCCCGATCCCAAGATCGAGGAGCGCCGCAAGGCCGCGCTGGAGAAGAAGCGCGAGGCCGAGCGCGAGGCGCGCCGCCAGGAGGTCTTGGAGAAGAAGCGCGAGGAGGCGCAGAAGGAAGCGCGGATCAAGGCGGCCAAGGCGAAGGCCGAGCGCGACGCCGCCCGGCGCGCACAGGCCGCGCAAGCCGGCAATGCGCAGCGTAACTCCGCCGCCACTTCGCGCCAGAGCGCGACGGGTGCGGCCGCCTCGGCCAGCGACCCCAATGCCATGGCCGCCTGGAAGGGCTCCATCGCCGCAACGATCCGCGGCCGGATGAACCGCGAGGCTGCGGCTGGAACCAGCGGCGGCGTGGCCACCGTGCGCTTCACCGTGAGCCGCTCCGGCGCGGTGAGCGGCGCGGCCGTGGTCGGCAGCAGCGGGGTCGGCGCCATCGACGGCGCCGCGCTCGCGGCGGTGCGCGGCAGCCTTCCGCCCGCCCCTGCCGGGGTCACGCAGCCGAGCCTCGCCGTCACCGTGCCGCTGCGCTTCAGCCCGGGGCGCTGATCCCGAGGCCGAAGGCCGGCACCGTTCTCCGATCCGCCGCGTTGTCCCGCTCACAGCGGACGGCGCGGCGGATGACGGTCTTCTTCACGAGCGATACGCATTTCGGCGATCCGCGGATCCTGCGGATCGACCGGCGCCCCTTCCCCGATCTTCCGACGCACGATGCGGCGTTGGTCGAGGCCTGGAATGCGGTCGTCGGCCCGGAGGACACTGTCTGGCATCTCGGCGACTTCGCCCTCGGTCCGCCGCCGGAACGTATCGTGGCCCTGCTCGACACGCTTCACGGCCGCAAGCACCTCATCGTCGGCAACAATGACGGCCCCGCCACCCTGTCGGCATCCGGTTGGGCCTCGGTGGCGCATTACGCCGAGACCGAGGTCGAGGGCCGCCGGCTCGTGCTGTGTCACTACGCCTTCCGGACTTGGAACGGTCTCGGCCGGGGCACGATCAACCTGCACGGCCATTCCCACGGCCGGCTCAAGCCGATCCCGCGCCAATACGATGTCGGTGTCGATGCGCAGGGCCTGCATCCGGTCACCCTCGACCAGATCCTCGTTTCCCGCCGAGGCCGTGGCGGGCAAGGTCTCGACCGAGAGGATGCCGCCGGGGCGCAGGGGCGTTCGATGAAGTCCGAAGCGGCCGAAGCTTCCGCCAAGAAACGGCGCAGATCCGGTCAACGGCTTTCGGAACCATCGGCTTAGCGTCACCGTTCAAAAGACCGACACGGACGGCGATGCAACGGCGGCGGCAGTGACGACACTGTGAGGCCCGCGTGTCGAGCGATCCTTAACCTTTCCATGACTTCGGTCGAACCAGCGTCGGTCTGCCCATGCGTCACCTCATGCGACACACCGCTCTCGCCTCCCTCGTCGGCGTCTCCCTCATCTCCTCCGCGCTCGCGGCGCCCGGCTGTATCGACGGCCGCCGCAAGATCCAAGAGGCCAGCGCCTTGCGCTATCAGGCCCGCCAAGAGGCGAGGCTCGGCAACCACGACCGGGTCTGCGACACGCTCGACGAGATCGGTGATCGCTACAACGAGGCGCAGGACGCGTTCGAGGATTGCGGGGCCGACATCGTCTCGATCGACCTGCGCAGCGAACTCCGATCCCTGCGCGTCGCCAAGCGCGTGAACCGCTGCGACTGATCGGGACTTAAACCCCGCTTCCGACCGACAAGACATGACGCAACGCGGTGTTGCGAAAGCCGGAATCACCCCGGGGACGGGTGTGGTCCCGCACCGCGAAGCGTTGCCTTAAGGCGCAGATTCTCCGCAACGAAACCCTCGCCCCACGCCGGACGAAACCTCTCATCTGCCTCAGGACTCTGCCATGATCACCAGCGACAGCACCTTCCGTCAGCCCGCCGTCGAAATGCGGACCGGTCCGTCCTTCACCGCGGCTTTGTGCGGTTTCCTCGGCAGCACGGTCGCGACGACGATGGTGATGTTCCTGCTCAGCAGCGTCTGACACGCCGCGACGGACGAAAGGCCCATTTCAGGGCGAGACGCTCACGGCGCGACCGACCACAGTCGGCTGCGGGAGAACAGCATCTCTGGTTTGCCGACGGGCATGGCGGCGGCCTTCGGGGCCGGGCATTGGGGTGTCGTCTCGGGGCGCGGTGGCGGTACGACTGCCGCCTGAGCGGGCGGTACCAGCCCCAGCCGCAACTGCACCGTCGGATGCCGCGCGGCAGTGATGGTGGCGACGCCGGCGATGATGCAGCCGGCCATCAATCCGAGGAAGAAGTTCGTCATCTGAAGCGGGTTCCGGACCCGGTGCGGCGCGGCTTGGCGACAAGGCCGGCCACGGCGAAGCACTCACTCCCTTTCGGGGCGCCAATGGGGCAGAACCTTTGCATACCCGCTTTTAACAAAGCGGATGCATGATTCGCCTGCGACCGGCCGAGGGCGGTGCAGGGAGAACTCCGATCATGCAGTATGCGGCCAATGCCTACGCGAAAGTCGCGCGCGTGGCGCTCTCGCCTCGGGAAGCCGAAGCCGCCGTTCTGCTGAAGGCTGCCGGCCGTCTCCAGGCGCTCGGGCCCAAGGCCGAGATGGGACCCGCTCTCAACGAGGCCCTGAACTTCAATCAGCGAGTCTGGACGATTCTGGCCTCCGCCGCGACCGAGCCGAGCAGCCCGCTCCCGCTCGAGGTGCGCAACGGCATGGCCCAACTCTCGGCCTATGTGTTCCACACAATCGTGGACACGATGATCGAACCGACGGCGGAGAAGATCGCGTCCCTGGTCTCGCTCAACAACCACATCGCCGCCGGTCTCCAGGGCGATGCCGGGCCGGGGGCGTAGGCATCCGGTTCGGGGCCTGTGCCGGGTTAGTGGCTGTCACAAAACTCCCGCTGCACAGTCGCTTACAGCGAGGGAAACGGTCGGTGGCCGGGAGTTTTGTGATACAGCTTCCGCTTGATCGCTTCGGGTTTGCCACTCCCCGTCATCGCGAGGCGGAGCCGAAGCGATCCAGTCCTCCGCATGGTCCGGAGAGGTCGCGCCCTGGACTGCTTCGGCTCCGCCTCGCAATGACGGGGGGCACCGAAGCCATCAACCGGAAGCCGTATCAGGCGGTTTTGGCGAGGCGTTCGCCGGGGAACGGCGTCGTTTCCCGCGCATAGGCCCGCGCTTTGAGGATCACCTCGTCGGGAATCTGCATCACCACGTCGCCGGTCTGCGGATCGGTGACTCGGAAAACGAGGCTCTTGCTCTCCGCGTCGCGGATATAGGCCCGCCGTTCCGGCTCGGACGGCTTCGCTTCCGTGTTCTCGGGGCTCACCGCGACGGTGACCGCGGGGTCGAGCACGCGCGAGGTGGAAGCCTCGTTGCGATCGGTGTCCGCCACAGGGCGGACAGGGGTGACGGGGGTGGTCGAGACGGGCGGCGTCGAGGCCGCAGCCCTGATCGGGTCCATGGCTGCATTCCTTCGGGTTTCGGCGCGAGGCCGGACCTCAGAAGATTGCGCGCATCGCTACCGGAGTCTTAAGGCTCGCCGCTTGTCCCCCGGGAACGGCCGCCAGCCTCACGGATCGGTTAAGATGGTCTGAAGACTTTTCGCAAAATGCGCCGGCAAACCTGTTTTCCAAGGATGGTCGCCCCGTCGAGCGGCCATCCCGTTCTTGAACGCGTCGTTCAGTGTCTCTCACAAAACGCCTGCCGCGCCGCCGCGTCCGAAGGGGAGACGATCGGCGGCCGGGCGTTTCGTGAGGCCCTCTTACTCCGCCGCGTCGACGTAGAGCTTGCCGCCCTCCGCCAGAAACTCCTGCGACTTCGCCGCCATGCCGGCCTTCCGCTCCTCGTCGGAGAGGGGCTTGGCTTGGCCCAGCACCACGCCGGCCTCCTCCATGGCGAGCACGTCGGCGCGCAGATCCTGCGTGATCTTCATCGAGCAGAATTTCGGGCCGCACATCGAGCAGAAATGCGCGACCTTGTGCGCGTCCTTCGGCAGCGTCTCGTCGTGGAACGCACGCGCCGTGTCCGGATCGAGCGAGAGGTTGAACTGGTCCTCCCAGCGGAAGTCGAAACGGGCGCGGCTGAGGGCGTCGTCGCGCAGCTGCGCGGCCGGGTGGCCCTTGGCGAGGTCGGCGGCGTGCGCGGCGATCTTGTAGGTGATGACGCCGGTCTTCACGTCGTCGCGGTTCGGCAGGCCGAGATGTTCCTTCGGCGTGACGTAGCAGAGCATCGCCGTGCCGAACCATCCGATCATCGCCGCGCCGATGCCCGACGTGATGTGGTCGTAGCCCGGGGCGATATCGGTGGTCAGCGGGCCGAGCGTGTAGAACGGCGCCTCGCCGCACTCGCGCAGCTGCTTCTCCATGTTGACCTTGATCTTGTGCATCGGCACGTGGCCGGGGCCCTCGATCATGACTTGGCAGCCCTTGTCCCAGGCGATCTTGGTGAGTTCGCCCAGGGTCTCCAGCTCAGCGAACTGGGCCGCGTCGTTGGCATCCGCGATCGAGCCCGGACGCAGGCCGTCGCCCAGCGAGAACGACACGTCGTAGGCCCGCATGATGTCGCAGATCTCGTCGAACCGCTCGTAGAGGAACGATTCGCGGTGCCCGGCGAGGCACCAGCGCGCCATGATCGAGCCGCCGCGGCTGACGATGCCGGTGGTGCGCCGTGCGGTGAGCGGCACGTGGGCGAGCCGCACGCCGGCATGGATCGTGAAGTAGTCGATGCCCTGCTCGGCCTGCTCGATCAGGGTGTCCTTGAAGACTTCCCAATCGAGTTTCAGCGGGTCGCCGCCGACCTTCTCCAGCGCTTGGTAGATCGGCACGGTGCCGATCGGCACGGGCGCGTTGCGCACGATCCACGAGCGGATGTTGTGGATGTTGCGCCCCGTCGAGAGGTCCATGACCGTATCCGCGCCCCAGCGGATCGACCAGACCAGCTTCTCGACTTCCTCGGCAGCGGACGATGTCACCGCCGAGTTGCCGATATTGGCGTTGATCTTCACCAAAAAATTGCGGCCGATCGCCATCGGCTCGAGTTCGAGATGGTTGATGTTGGCCGGGATGATGGCGCGGCCCCGGGCCACCTCCTCGCGCACGAATTCCGGTGTGATGAAGGGCGGCACCGCCGCACCGAAATTCTGGCCGTCGGCGAGAGCGGCTTCCGCGCGCTCCAGCATCTGCTCGCGGCAGGCATTCTCGCGATGCGCGACGTAGATCATCTCTTCCGTGATGATCCCGGCGCGGGCGAACTCGTACTGCGTCACCATCTGGCCGGCTTCGGCTCGGCGGATCGTGCGCTCGGCGGGGCACGGGGCGACGAGCTTGTCGGCGGCCGCGAACCCGTTGTCCTCCGGTTTCACGTCACGGGGTTTGACCGCGGCGTAGCCGCGGCCGACGATCCAGGGCTCGCGCACCGGAGCCAGCCCCTTCTCGAGGTCGATGGCCGCATCCGTCTCGGTGTAGGGGCCCGACGGATCGTAGACCCGCACGGCCTCCTCCTTCGGATCGGAGAGGGCGATCTCCCGGTAGGGCACGCGGATGTCGGGGCGGCCGGGGGCCTGCGCGTAGACTTTTCGTGAGCCCTGGACCGGGCCGGTGGTGACGCTGGCAGGGCTGCCGCTGGGGAGATCTTTGGGACGGACGGGTGCGTTCATCGCTGTCGCTCCTGAAGTGGGAGACGACCCGTGGTCCCGACGATGGTGCGGATGGCCGATGCTGCTTCGAGCAGCGGCCACTGGTTCCCGTCCCTCCGCCGGTACGAGCCGGATCAGGTTCAAGGGTCAGGGCGCCAGCCCACTCTCAGCCCCCTTTCGGGGCCCCCCTCGGAACGATTCCAGCCTCTGCCTCGGCGCGATCCTTGTCAATGCATCGCCACGACGGGCCGATTCGGAGGAAACATTTTTCCGTTTCGGAAGGGGACGGCTGTCACGGCAGGGGCGCCGCTCGAAGCGGCGTGAGCCGCTTCGCGGCGCGAAGAGCGCCGCGCGGAGCGGGCCTCGGCTTTTGTTGAGGCGTCGAGCGGAGCGGAAGCCTGAGGCCGCGGAGGCGGCCGCCGGCGATTGAGGCCGAGATGGAATCAGGGAGAGCGCTTCAAGCGGTCGCCCTGTGTCACGGCGCGAAAGCTTGACCCGGTTCTGCGGATCCGAGCCATGCTTTCGACGAAAAACTCACCAATTGCGGCAGGAACTCCCCTTTGGCGACCGCGAGCCGCGGCTTGGGTGTGGATGACGCCCGGTCGGCGGGTGGCCATGCGCCCGCCTTTTCGCGACACACGATGGCGATGAGCACGATCATCCCTTTCCGCCGCCCTGCCCCCGCGAGACCGGCCCGCGCCGGTTGCGACGTGGCGGCCGTCGCGGGCGACCTTCTGGTCGTGCTGGATCAGCTCGAAGGGCTGGTGGCGCGGGCTGCCAACATGGACCGGCCGCGGATCGAGGTGGAGCGCAGCGTCCAGCACCTGCTCGACGCGATCAGCGCGGTCGAGCGTGCCTCGGATACGCTCGGCGAGGGCAGCAGCATCTCCGAGCCGGCCTGAAACGAGATTCAACGATCGCCATTCCGGGGCGCTGATCAGCGAACCAGGACCCGAAGGGGCGCGCCGGAGGCGTGCAATCCATGGCGGGCCTCGACGCGATGCATAAGCGGCGCATCACGGATGGATTCCGGGTTCCACTACGTGGCCCCGGAAGGACGACCTTGAGGGATTGGAGAGCGTCCGTTAGGGCTCTGCCTTGGAACTCACGCCCCGACGTGCAGCACGCTCGCCATGATCGTCCCGTAATGGCACGCGGTCGCGGCGAGCACGAAACCGTGCCAGATCGCGTTCTGGAACGGCAGGCTCCGCCAGACGTGGAACACCACGCCCACCGAGTAGAGCAGGCCGCCGATGGCGAGGAATCCGAGGGCTGACGGGGTGAGTCCCGAGATCACCGATTCGTAAGCGAGCACGCCGCTCCAGCCCAGCATCAGGTAGAGCACGATCGAGACCCGGTCCCAGCGGCCGGGCATCAGGATCTTGATGGCGATGCCGGCGAGCGCCACCGTCCAGATCAGGGCGAGCAGGATCCAGGCGACGGGACCCGAGCCCACCAGCGCCACCACCGGCGTGTAGGTGCCGGCGATCATCAGGTAGATGAAGGCGTGGTCGAGGCGGCGCAGGATCCACTTGCGCGGGCTCACCGGCCACATGTTGTAGGCGGCCGATGCACCGAGCATGGCCAGCATCGCGGCGGCATAGACCAGCAGAGAGGCCCGCTCGATCCAACCGAGATGCGTCAAAGTGGCGGTGGCGACCAAGCAGATCGCGCCGAGAATCCCGAGAACGAGACCTGCGATGTGGACCGCACCATCCGCCCGCAATTCGCCGGGCGTGTAGTTCCAGGTCAACGCGATCGGGCGTCCGTCCTCGGCCAGAAACATCCTCTGCTCCTGTGTTGGCGAGGTATCCAATTCTATCGTGCGGCGAGTCGTTCCATCGGCGAACTACCGAGCGCGTCGTCTTCCACCGAAATTGCCGCTGCGACGACTGGCATCCATCGATTGCGCCGCAAGATAAGCCGAATTTTATGCTGCGCCGCGGTCGGCCGCGGTGCTGTTTTCCAGCATCAGGACAGATGGCGACGGTTTCGTGACCCTGCCCAGCGAGCGAGGCAGGTTTCACGCCAATCGGATGGGACGATGCGGAGGTGTCTCAGATCCCGCGGCCGGCGAGCGTCTCCAGGCCGATCGGCACCGCCCCGGTGTCGGGCGCGGAGGCGGCAGGCACGCCCAGGCTGAGGCGGGCATGGACGGTCGCCATGATCAACACCGCCATGGCGAAGACCTGATGCGCGAGCCCGGCCCAGAGTGGCACCTGCAGGAGCAGGGTGAGGATGCCGAGGCCCATCTGCGCCAATGCCAGCGCCGCCACGCCCATCGCCCGGCCCGCGGCGCTGCCGGGCGCCGCACGGACGGCCTGGATCGCGTGGGCGATGGCCGCCAGCACGACGAGATAGGCGAAGAGGCGGTGGTTGAACTGCACCAGGGCGAGGTTGTCGATGAAGTTCTCGATGAAGGGCACCTTGTCGAACAGCACCCCGGCCGGTGGCACGAGGACGCCGTCCATGTCGGGCCAGGTGTTGTAGAGGAGGCCCGCCTTCGAGCCGGCGACGAGGCCGCCGAGCCAGATCTGGATCAGCACCAACACCGGCAGCAGGCCGGCGAAGAGCCGCATCGGCTCGGGCGCCGGGGCGAGCGCCCGGGCGCGGGTGCCGGCGGCGAGCCAGACGAGGCCGGCGAGGATCAGGCTCGCGGTGGTGAGGTGGAGGGCGAGCTTGAGCGGCGCCACCGCCGTCATGCCGGGCTGGAGCCCCGAGGCCACCATGATCCAGCCGATCGCGCCCTGAAGGCCGCCGAGCAGACCGAGGCCGAGCAGGCCGAGCAGGAGGCGGCGCCCGAGCATGCCGCGGGCCCAGAACCACGCGAAGGGCAGGAAGAACACGAGGCCGACGATCCGCCCGAGCAGGCGGTGCCCCCATTCCCACCAATAGAGCGTCTTGAAGCCGTCGAGTCCGATACCCTGGTTGAGGATGCGGTACTGCGGCGTGTCGCGGTACTTGTCGAACTCCACCGCCCAGTCGGCGGCGCTGAGCGGCGGGACCACGCCGGTTACCGGCCGCCACTCGGTGATCGAGAGGCCTGAACCGGTGAGCCGCGTCGCGCCGCCGATAGCGACCATCGCCACCACGAGCACGGCCAGCAGATAGAGCCACGCGCGCACCGCGCCGTGTCCGGGGCGGTACGAGGCCGCCGGAACGGCGTCGAAGCGATCGAGGTGCGGGTTTGTCGACAGTCTCATGGTCTCGCGCGTCAGGTCCGGCGGCCGGGAACGTTCGGCTGTGGCTTACGGGAAGCGGGGGCCAGCGCGCAACGCGGCCTATGACGCAGGTCGGGCGCTCGCGCGACGCGATCCTTGCTTCCTGCCGGCCTCAAACGCCGGCGCCCGCCTCCGCAGGCTCAGGCTATCGCTCCGCTCGACGCCTCATCGGAGCCGCGGCCCGCTTCGCGTGGCGCTCTTCGTGCCGCGAAGCCGTTCACGCGACTTCGAGTGATTGCCGCGTGTCGCAGGCTCTCCGCATTGCGGCGCCCGGACAGGACCGGTACGACCCGTTTCGGCGCCCGGACCGGCGCGCCGTCCCGACGCGAGAGATCGAAGGCCCCCATGCGCCGCCGCACGCGCACCCTGCTCGGAACCTTCGGGATCCTGGCCTTCGTGATCGTCTACGCGCCGCTCGCCATGGCGCTTGCCGACAGCCGTATCTCCGAAACCCATCCGGCGGTGCAGACGGTGATCTACTCGATCCTCGGCATCGCCTGGATCTTCCCGCTGATGCCGCTGATCCGCTGGATGGATCGGGCGGACGATTAGAGATTCGGACGCGGTCGAACACAGGGGGCCCCTTTTTTCGCCGCACTCCCTGGCGAGAAGGCGGGACGTCCTACGCTCAAGGTTCGTCTCCGAAGGTCGCCCGCTGCCCATGCGCCCCTCCCCGCGCCGTCCCGCGCTTTCGTTCCGACCGCACCTCCTCGCCGCCTCGCTCGTGATGCTCGCCGCGCCGGTCGTCGCGCACAATGCCGCAGCTCAGGGGACGCCGCGCTCGATGGCGGAATGCGAGCGGCTGAAGAACGACCTCGCCTACAACCAGTGCCTCGCCATGTTCGGCCCGCCGGCCCGGAACGTCGCGAGCGGCGGCGGCTACGTCAGCGGCAGCGGCAGTGACGCGGCCTCCAGCACCTCATCGGTCGCCTCGACTGCGACGATCCCCGGCATTCCCTCGATCGAGGAGCCCGATGTCGAGCCGGTGCGTCGCCGGGGGCGGCGCTCCGGCCGCCGCGGCCGGGCCGTCGCCAGCTTCGATGTCGGCAGCGCCGATGCCGGGGCGGCGGAGTCGGAGGGCGGCTCGACGCGCTCGCGCCGTAGCCGTCGTTGACGGTGGTCCTTCCCTCTACGCCACGTTGAGCCGCCGCCCGCGGTTCCAGGCCAGGAAGGGCACGCCGGAGAGTAGGCTCGCCAGCGCCGCCTCGCTCTGGTGCAGCCCGTTCACCGAGACCCGCGGCAGGGCGTGGCAATGGTTCGCGTGCTCGGTGAACAGGTGGCCCGGCCGGGTCGTCACCGCGGTGGCGAAGCCGAGTCTTTTTGCCGTTTCGAACTCTCTCGTCCCGGCCGAAGTCGGGTCTCCGACGGGATAGGACAGGTGGCGCACCGGGCGGTTCAGCTCGGCCTCGATCCGCGTCCGGCTCTCAGCGATCTCCCGCTCCGCGAAGGTGGCCTCGTGCTTGGCGAGCATCGGGTGCGAGAGCGTATGCGCGCCGATGGTGATGGCCGGGTCGTGGGCGAGGTCGCGTAGCGCGTCCCACGTGAGGCAGAGTTCGCGGGCAAGGCCGCCGGGATCGAACCCGGCCGCGCGGCACAGGCGCGCGATTTCTTCCAGCAGCACCGCCTCCGGTCCAGCGCGGAGCATCCGGTAAACCGTCTCGAACGTAGCCGTCTTCTCCGCATCGGTGCGAGCCGGGAGAACGAGACCGGAGCCGAGCCGCACCGTATCGAGCCGGGCAATCGCCCGCTCCAGCTCGACCCACCACAGCCGTCCGCGTCCCTCGGCGAAGTCGCTCGTCACGAACAGCGTCCAGGGCGCGCCGTGCCGGGCCAGGACGGGCCGGGCGTGCTCGACATTGTCGCGGTAGCCATCGTCGAAGGTCAGCACGGCGAAGGGGCGCCCGCCCACCGGAGACGCGAGCCGCTCTGGGACTTGGTCGAGGCTGATGAGTTCGAAGCCGCGGGCGGCCAGCCCCGTCAGCGCCCGGTCGAGGAAGGCGGGGGTGATCGACAGGAGGGCGTTCGGCGCGAAACCCGGCACCGGCTCGGGGCGCACGTGGTGGAAGGTGAGGACCACGCCGCGCCCGCGGGTGGCGGGGGCGAGCCAGCGGTCGGCGCCCGTGGCGGTGATGGCCCGAAAGCCGGCGCGGAACAGGCGGTGTCGGGTGCGGGGCGACAGCATGGCGCGTCAAGGCTCGAAGCACCGGACGGTCCCGGCATCGCCTTAAGCCTAGAGGCGGACGCAAAAAGCTTTCGTTACCCATCCCCGTAGATCGGGCACCCGCGTCAACCGGCGCTTGAGGACGAGGCAGGCAGGATCGCGCCGATATTTCGCGCAGCCTGCGGGTGACGGGCGCAGGCGCCGGGGACAATGGGCATGGTGGCTCTCGCTGAGGAACTGGGGCAGACCGCGCGTGCGGCGGCGCGCGGCCGTGGCGGCCTCACCGCCGAGGTTTTTTCCGACCTCGTCGCGGTCGAGGGGCTGTGGCGGGAGCTTGAGACCGATCCTGCGGTCCTGATGACCCCCTACCAACGCTTCGACTGGGTGGCGGCCTTTCTCGGCGCCGGGATCGATGCGGGTGAGGCGGCGCGCATCCTCGTGCTCCGCGACGCGCTCGGGCGAGCGCGGGTGCTGATCCCGCTCACCGTCGGGCGCCGCGGCCCCTTGCGGGTCGCGCGGGTGATCGGCGATCGGCATGCCAATTTCCACATGCCTCTCTTCGCCTCCCGCGAGGCGGCGGCGATGCCGGCCGAGGATCTGACCGCGGCGCTGGTCGAGGCCGGGCGAGCGGCGGGCATCGACGTCTTCATGTTCCGCAACCAGCCGCGCTTCTGGGACGGAACCCCGAACCCGTTGGCCGGGGGCGGCCTGCCCGCCCCGAGCGACGCCTACGGCATGCTGCTCGGGCCCGACGCCGAGGCCACCCTGCGCCGGGTCTTCAGCGGCGATACCCGCAAGAAGCTGCGGGCCAAGGAGCGCAAGCTCGTGGAGTTCCTCGGATCCGTCGAGCACCGCGTCGCCGGGACGCCTGAGGCGGCGGCCGAGATCCAGGCGGCGTTCTACGCGCAGAAGGCCGCGCGCTTCGCCGATCTCGGCGTCGCCGACCCCTATGCGGACGAGGCGATCCGCCGCTTCGTCGCCGCCGCGACCGCGCCGGGTGCGGCGGGCGGCACCCCGGCGATCGAGGTCCACGCCCTGGTGGCGAGCGAGAGCGGGCGCATCCTGGCGACCTTCGGCGGCGCGGTGGACGGCGCCCGCTTCTGCGGGATGTGGACCTCCTTCGACACCGACCCCGAACTCGGCCGGTTCAGCCCCGGCGAGATCCTGCTGCACCGGCTGGTCGGCGATCAGGCCGCACGGGGCCGCAGGGCGCTCGACCTCGGCGTCGGGGAGGCGGGCTACAAGGCCAAGACCTGCGACGAGACCATCGAACTCGTGGAGCAGACCGTGCCGGTAAGCCCGGCGAGCCACGCGCTCGCGCTCGCCTCACGGCTCGCGGTGCGGCTCAAGCACCGGATCAAGCGCTCGCCGCGGCTCTGGGCGGCGGCCCGGAGCCTGCGACGGCTGCGGCGGTCCGTGGCCGGAGCCTGACGCGATCAGTAGCCGCGGTTGATGATGGAGGGCAGCGAGGGCTGCGTGTAGGCGCGGTTCACGTCCCGGCGGGTCTGGGTGCCGTTGGTGTCGGACGACTGGCGGTAGTTGCTGGTCTCGAAGGCGGAGGACAGGCCGGGGCCGCCGGAATCGGTGCTGTTGCAGGCCGACAGCCCGCAGGCGAGAACGGCGGCGAGGACAAGGAGCGTGGGGCGCATCGGGACTTCCTGTCGAGGGCGGGGCAGCCCCGCGGGTCGGATGCAAGGCGTGCCGCGCCCCGCCATCCCTCGGCAAGGGAAAAGTCACGGCGCGGGAGCGTCCGTGTGCGATCCCGCGCCAGGTGTGACCTATTCGGCGTGCCCTATTCGGCCGCCGCTTTGAGGTAGCGGGTCGGATCGTAGTTGAGGATCGGCCCGAGCCAGCGCTCGACCTCGGCGATGTCCATGCCCTTGCGGAGCGCATAGTCCTCGACCTGGTCGCGCTCGACCTTGGCGACGCCGAAGTAATGCGCCTCCGGATGGGCGAGGTAGAGGCCCGAGACCGAGGAGCCCGGCCACATGGCATAGGACTCGGTCAGCTTCACGCCGATGCGGCTCTCCGCCTTGAGCAGATCGAACAACTGAACCTTCTCGGTGTGGTCGGGCTGGGCCGGGTAGCCCGGCGCCGGCCGGATGCCGTCGTACTTCTCGTGCACCAGCTCGTCGGGCGTGTAGCTCTCGTCGGGCGCGTAGCCCCAGAACTCCCGGCGGACGCGCTCGTGCATCCGCTCGGCGAAGGCTTCGGCGATGCGGTCGGCGAGCGCCTTGACCAGGATCGAGCGGTAATCGTCGTTCGCCCGCTCGAAGCGCTCGGCGATGCGCACCTCTTCCAGCCCCGCGGTGACGACGAAGGCGCCGACATAGTCGGCGATGCCGGTCTCGGCCGGCGCCACGAAGTCGGAGATGCAGGTATTGGCCCGCCCGTCGCGCTTCGAGAGCTGCTGGCGCAGGCCGTGGAAGGTCGCGAGCGTCTCCTGCCGGCTCTCGCCGGTATAGAGCCGGATGTCGTCGCCGATGCTGTTGGCCGGCCAGAAGCCGATCACCGCCTTCGGGTTGAACCAGCGCTCCTCCACGATCTGCTTCAGCATCACCTGCGCGTCCTCGAACAGGGCGCGCGCCGCCGGGCCCTGCTCGGGATCGTCGAGGATCGCCGGGTAGCGGCCCTTGAACTCGTAGGTCTGCAGGAACGGCGTCCAGTCGATGTAGGGGACGAGATCCGCCACCTCGTAGGAGCCGTAGACGCGGGTGCCGGTGAAGCTGGGCTTCTTCGGAGCGTAGCCCGACCAGTCCACCTTGAAGGCGTTGGCGCGCGCCTTGGCGAGCGGCAGGCGCTGCTTGTCGGCTTCCGAGCGGCGGTGGGCGTCTGCGACCTTGGCGTACTCGGCCCGCACCCGCTCGATGGTGGAGCCGCGGCTCTCCTTCGAGATCAGGCTCGACACCACGCCGACGGCGCGGCTCGCATCGGTGACGTAGACCGCCTGACCCTTGGCGTAGGCCGGGTGGATCTTCACCGCCGTGTGGACGCGGCTGGTGGTGGCGCCGCCGATCAGCAGCGGCATCTCCATGCCCTCGCGCTCCATCTCGGCGGCCACATGGACCATCTCGTCGAGCGACGGCGTGATGAGCCCGGAGAGGCCGACGATGTCGACATTCTCGCGCTTGGCCGTCTCGAGGATCTTGGCGGCCGGCACCATTACGCCGAGATCGATGATCTCGTAGTTGTTGCAGGCGAGCACGACGCCGACGATGTTCTTGCCGATGTCGTGGACGTCGCCCTTCACGGTCGCCATCAGCACCTTGCCGGCGGCCTGACGCCGGCCGTCGCCACCGTTGGCCCGCTTCTCCTCCTCCATGAAGGGTTCGAGGTAGGCCACGGCCTGCTTCATCACGCGGGCGGACTTCACGACCTGGGGCAGGAACATCTTGCCCGATCCGAACAGGTCGCCGACCACGTTCATGCCGGCCATCAGCGGGCCCTCGATGACGTGGAGCGGGCGCTCGGCCTCTTTGCGCGCCTCCTCGGTGTCGGCGACGATGTACTCGGTGATGCCGTTGACCAGCGCGTGCTCGATGCGCTTCGCGACCGGGGCTTCACGCCACGTGAGATCGGCGGTCTTGGCCTGGGCCGAGGCGCCGGTCTTGAAGCGCTCGGCGGCTTCCAGCAGGCGCTCGGTGGAATCCTCGCGCCGGTTGAGGACGACGTCCTCGCAGAGTTCGCGCAGCTCCGCCGGGATCTCGTCGTAGACCGCGAGCTGGCCCGCGTTGACGATGCCCATGTCCATGCCCGCCTTGATGCAGTGGAACAGGAACACCGCATGCATCGCCTCGCGCACCGGCTCGTTGCCGCGGAAGGCGAAGGACAGGTTCGAGACACCGCCGGAGATGTGGGCGTGGGGCAACGTCTCGCGGATCGTGCGGGTCGCCTCGATGAAGGCGACGCCGTAGGGGTTGTGCTCCTCGATGCCGGTGGCGACGGCGAAGATGTTGGGGTCGAAGATGATGTCTTCCGGCGGGAAACCGACCTGCTCGGTGAGGATCTTGTAGGCCTTGGTGCAGATCTCGACCTTGCGCTCGTAGGAATCGGCCTGGCCCTGCTCGTCGAAGGCCATGACGACCACCGCCGCACCGTAGGAGCGGCAGATCTTGGCGGCCTCGATGAACTTCTCCTCGCCCTCCTTCATGGAGATCGAGTTCACGATCGGCTTGCCCTGGATGCATTTCAGGCCGGCCTCGATCACCTCGAACTTCGAGGAATCGACCATCACCGGCACGCGGGCGATGTCCGGCTCGGCGGCGACGAGGTTGAGGAACTCGACCATCGCCTTCTGCGAGTCGAGCAGGCCCTCGTCCATGTTGACGTCGATCACCTGGGCGCCGGCCGCGACCTGATCGCGGGCGACATCGAGCGCGGCGGCGTAGTCGCCGTTGGTGATGAGCTTGCGGAATTTTGCCGATCCGGTGACGTTGGTGCGCTCACCCACGTTCACGAAGGGGATCTCCTTCGTGAGGACGAAGGGCTCCAGGCCCGACAGCCGCATCAGGCGCGGGATCTCGGGGATTTTTCGCGGGGCCTTGTCGGCGACGGCCTCCGCGATGGCGCGGATGTGGTCCGGCGTGGTGCCGCAGCAGCCGCCGACCATGTTGACGAGACCGCTCTCAGCGAACTCGCCGACGAGCTTGCCCATCGCCTCCGGGCTCTCGTCATAGAGGCCGAACTCGTTGGGCAGGCCGGCATTCGGGTAGGCGCAGACCAGCGTGTCGCAGATGCGAGACAGTTCGGCGATGTGCCCACGCATCTCCTTGGCGCCGAGCGCGCAGTTGAGGCCGAAGGTCAGCGGGCTCGAATGGCGCAGCGAGTTCCAGAACGCGCCCGGCGTCTGGCCCGACAGGGTCCGGCCGGAGAGGTCGGTGATCGTGCCGGAGATCTGGATCGGCAGGCGGATGCCGGTCTCGTCGAAGACCTGCCACGCGGCGGCGATGGCCGCCTTGGCGTTCAGCGTGTCGAAGATCGTCTCGATCAGGATGAGTTCGGCTCCGCCGTCGATCAGGCCGCGGACCTGCTCGACATAGGCTTGCTTCACTTGGTCAAAAGTGACGGCGCGATAGCCGGGATTGTTCACGTCCGGCGAGATCGACAGCGTGCGATTGGTCGGGCCGATGGCGCCGGCGACGAAGCGGCGGCGACCGTCCTTCTCCTCGGCAAGCTTGGCGGCCTCCCGGGCGAGCCTTGCGCCTTCGGCGTTCAGCTCGTGGATGATCGACTCCATGCCGTAATCGGCCTGGGCGATCGTGGTGCCGGAGAACGTGTTCGTCTCGCAGACGTCGGCGCCGGCGAGGAAGTAGTCGAGGTGGATCTGCCGGATCGCGTCGGGCTGCGTCAGGATCAGGAGGTCGTTGTTGCCCTTCTGATCGTGCCCGTGATCCTTGAAGCGGTCCCCGCGAAAATCCTCTTCCGTGAACTTCAGGCGCTGGATCACCGTGCCCATCGCTCCATCGAGGACGAGGATCTTTTCCGAGGCGCGCTGGCGCAGCGCGCGCTCGATCTCGGTGCCGTCGACGGGGGGGAAGGTGATCATCGGGTCTCTCGGGCAATCGGCATGAGCATCGGCGGAGCCGATGGCATCCGCTCGATGGGGAACTGTCAGCAGTTTCAGGAGCGCGATTCGAGCGACGCGAGCCGTCTCTCGATGATCTCCAGACGTTCTTCGACTTCGGCTGCGGCGTAGCGCCCGAGCACGGACTCGCCGTTGATGGCCTCTCTCATGTTCGCAAGCCGGCCTTCGATCCGCTCAAGCCGCTCGTTCACCGACGTGAACTGGCGCTCGTTGCTTCGGCCGAGATCTTTGATCTCGGCACGCATCTCCCGCAGAAGCGGCAGCATCATGTCTTGCGGATCGGCCACGGCTGATTCTCCTGAAGTCAGCCTTGATTTAAGCTGCCGCCTTCGCCGCCGCCACCTTCGCCGGCGCCTGGGAGCGCAGGCCGAGAAGATGGCAGATGGCGTAGACGAGATCCGAGCGATTCATCGAGTAGAAGTGGAAGTCCTCCACGCCCTCGTCGACGAGGTCGAGCACCTGCTCGGCGGCGACGGCCGCCGCGACGAGACGGCGGGTCTCCACGTCGTTGTCGAGGCCCTCGAAGCGGGCGGCCAGCCAGTAGGGCACCGAGGCGCCCGTGCGGCGGGCGAAATTGGCCGCCTGCTTGAAGTTCTGCACCGGCAGGATGCCCGGGATGATCGGGATGTCGATGCCGGCCGCGCGCACCTTGTCGCGGTAGCGCAGATAAATCTCGTTATCGAAGAAGAATTGGGTGATCGCCTGATCGGCCCCCGCATCGACCTTCGCCTTCAGGGCGTCGATGTCGGCGTCGAGCGAGGCGGCCTCCGGGTGCTTCTCCGGGTAAGCCGAAACCGAGACCTTGAAGTCGCCGATCCGCTTGATGCCGGCCACGAGGTCGGAGGTCTGTGCGTAGCCGCCGGGATGCGGCCGGTAGCTGTAGCCGACGCCCTCGGCCGGGTCACCGCGCAGGGCCACGATGTGGCGCACGCCCGCATCCCAGTAGGACTGCACCACCGCGTCGATCTCCTCGCGCGTGGCGTTCACGCAGGTGAGGTGGGCGGCGGGCTTGAGGCTGGTCTCGCGCACCATGCGCGCCACGGTGTTGTGGGTGCGCTCGCGGGTGGATCCGCCGGCGCCGTAGGTCACCGAGACGAATTTCGGCTGAAGCGGGGCGAGGCGCTCGATCGAGGACCAGAGGATCTTCTCCATCTCCTCGGTCTTGGGCGGGAAGAACTCGATCGAGACGCGGATCGGGCGGAAGCCGTCGCGGCTGGCGCGGTGCCGGGAATCGCTGGGCATCTGTCGTCCCTTTCTTGGATGATCGTGTCGTGCGGTGCTGCGGCTCAGGCCACGGCGCGTTCGGGAACAGCCGTCTCGATTCCGGCGGAAGCGTCGTGCGCCAGCCAGAGTGTGACGGTGAGAGGCAACTCGGTGCCGTCCTCGGGGGCGAGGTCGCGGCTCTCCACGTCGCAGAGGCCGGCCTGGACGAGCCAGCCCGCGACCTGATCGGCACTGAAGCCGAGGCGGCGATGGGCTTGGCTCTCGCGCAGTTGCTCAAGGTTGTGCGGCGCAAAGTCGACCACAAGGAGGCGTCCGCCCGGCGCGACGAGGCGGGTCGCCTCGCGGAGCGCCCGAGCCGGATCGTCGAGGTAGTGCAGCACTTGGTGCAGCACCACGAGGTCGAACCCGCCGCGCCCGAAGGGCGGCGCGTGCAGGTCGCCCTGGCGCAGATCGACCCGCGACAGGCCGAGCCGTTCGAGGTTCGCGCGGGCGACCGAGAGCATGGCGTGGCTCGAATCGAGCCCGGTGGCGCGGCCGGCGAGCGGCGCCAGCAGGCCGAGCATCTTGCCGGTGCCGGTGCCGAGATCGACCACGTGGCGGATCGGCCGATCCCCGAGCACGTCGAGCACTGCTGCCTCGACAGCAGCCTCGGGCACGTGCAGCGAGCGCAGGCCGTCCCATTTGGGAGCGAGCCGAGCGAAGAAGGCCTGGGCGGCGTCCGCGCGTTGCGCCCGCACCGATTCGAGCCGGGCGCGGTCCTCGGAGAGCGGAGGGGCGGCGTGTTCGAGCGCTGCGATCAGCGGCTCGACGAAACCGATGGCCGTCTCGCGCAGTCGGAAGAACGCCCAGGCACCCTCGCGATGGCGCTCGATCAGGCCGGATTCCACGAGAAGCTTGAGGTGGCGCGAGATGCGCGGCTGCGACTGGCCGAGGATGTCGGTGAGGTCGGAGACCGACAGCTCGCCCTCGGCGAGCAGGGCGAGAATGCGCAGCCGCGTTTCCTCCGCCGCCGCCCGCAGCACGGCGAGCGCCTCGGCGAAGGGCACCGGAACCGGGTTGTTACTGAGACCGCTCTCGCTAGACATAAAGATATCTTTATGTGCGCATCGGGTTCGGCGCAAGAGGTTTTCGAGCGCGCTTCGCCGTCATGGCAACGGCGGCTACTGATAGGCCTTCTTCAGGTCGACGGAGCAGCGGACGCCGACTTCGGCGTAACCCGTGTCGAGCCAAGCCTTGGCCGCGCTGCGGCCCTTGTCGCGCAGTCGCTCGATGACGCGCCAGCGGGCGTCGAGGCGCGTGGATGCGGCGTAGTCATCGAGTTCGTCGGTGCCGTCGATGCGGTGGAGGAAGACCCGCTCAAGGCCTGGAACCTCATGTCCGCCCTCCTCGATCAGGCCGTGCACGAAGTCGATGGCGCGCAATTCTCGCATCAGGTTGGCGTTGAAGGTGATCTCGTTGAGCCGGTCCTGGATGTCGCGAGGCGAGCGCGGCGTCTCGCGGCGTTCGACCGGGTTGATCTGCACGAGCAGGATGTCGCGGGTGCTCGCCCCGTGCAGCGGGTAGAGAGCCGGATTGCCGAGATAGCCGCCATCCCAATAGGGCACGCCCTCGATCTCGACCGCCTGGAACATTGTGGGCAGACAGGCCGAGGCCATGAGATGGTCGGCCGTGAGGCGCTCACGCTCGAACACGGCGAGCTTGCCGGTCCAGACATTGGTGGCGGAGACGAACACATTGGCGGTCTCGGCCTCGCGCAGGCGGTCGAAATCGACCGTGCGCTCCAGCGCCCCGCGCAGCGGATTGATGTTGAGCGGATTGGCCGTGTAGGGGCCGGGATTGAGCACCTTCAGCCACGCTTCGATGAAGGGGTTGCCCTTCCAGACATGGAAGAGGCCGTCGATCCAGCTCTGCTGCGCAGGCTTCAGGTCGGCATCCAGACTCGCCTCGCGCCAGAATCTCTCGAGCGCCGCCCGCGCCCCGTCGGGTCCACCCGCGAGCCAGCCGTCGACGAGGACGACGGCGTTCATCGCCCCCGCGCTCGCGCCCGTCACCGCCTCGAAGGCGACGCGGCCGTCCTCGATCAACGCGTCGAGCACGCCCCAGGTGAAGGCGCCGTGCGAGCCGCCGCCCTGAAGCGCGAGCGAGACCGCCTTCTCCGCTCGTGGTCCGGCCAGTCCCCGGAAGCGGCTTCCGACCCGCGTCGAATCCGCGATCGGATCGGGTACGGCGGTCGCCGGATTGTGAGCGTCGTCGTGCGGCGCGTCCGGCCGATCGGTCTCGGCGGCCTGCTCGGGGAGGGAGACGTCCATCGTGCCTCGCACGGCTGTTGCGATGCACCCATAGATGGTGCGTTGCGATAAAAAGGCTCGTGCGGTCCTTTGCCTCGCGGACGGCCGATGCCATATGAGGTCAAGCGCGTGGCTGCGCCGACATCCCTGCATCCCGACGGCGCACGCTCGACATCTGGCTCGGGATGCGACATGGAAGCGGCCTTGTATCGAGGCATGCTGCGCATCCGTTCGCGCGGGCGCGGCGGCAGGTCGCGGATCGCACCGGATTCGGATAAGATCATGCCCGCGCCTGCGGGACGCCGAACGCCGGCACGCGCGGACGACAGTTGACCCGCGAAGGCACGATGGAAGTCATGGAAGCTCCCGACGCCCTGGCAAACCCGCTCGACTCCCGGAGCCCGAGCAAGAGGGGACCGGAGATCGCCGGGCCGGCACCACGCCACCGCACGGTCGGCGTGCAGATCGGCCAGGGTGAAGGCGCGGTCACCGTCGGCGGTGGCGCCCCGATCGTCGTGCAGTCGATGACCAACACCGACACGGCCGATATCGACGGCACCGTGGCCCAGGTCGCGCAACTCGCCCGCGCCGGCTCGGAGCTCGTGCGCATCACCGTCGATCGCGACGAGGCGGCGGCGGCCGTGCCGAAGATCCGCGAGCGGCTCGACCGCATTGGCGTGCATGTGCCGCTGGTGGGCGACTTCCACTATATCGGCCACAAGCTCCTGTCCGACCATCCGGCCTGCGCCGAGGCGCTCGCCAAGTACCGGATCAATCCGGGCAATGTCGGCTTCAAGGAGAAGAAGGACACGCAGTTCTCGACCATCGTCGAGCAGGCGATCAAGTACGGCAAGACCGTGCGCATCGGCGCGAACTGGGGTTCGCTCGACGGCGAGCTGCTGACGCACCTGATGGACGAGAACGCCCGCTCGCCCGCGCCGATCGATGCCCGCGCGGTGATGCGCGAGGCGATGGTGCAGTCGGCCCTGACCTCGGCCGACCGGGCCGTGGCGCTGGGGCTTCCGAAGGACCGCATCATCCTGTCCGCGAAGGTCTCGGCGGTGCAGGATCTGATCGCGGTCTACCGCGAGGTGGCGCGCCGGTCCGACTACGCGATCCATCTCGGCCTCACCGAGGCCGGCATGGGCTCGAAGGGCATCGTCGCGGCGTCCGCCGCCATCGGCGTGCTGCTGCAGGAGGGGATCGGCGACACGATCCGCTACTCGCTGACGCCCGAGCCCGGCGGCGACCGCACGGTCGAGGTCAAGGCGGCGCAGGAACTCCTGCAGACCATGGGCTTTCGCACCTTCGTGCCGCTGGTCGCAGCCTGCCCCGGCTGCGGACGCACCACCTCGACGACCTTCCAGGAACTGGCCCGCGACATTCAGAACTGGATCTCCACCTCCATGCCGGAGTGGAAGAAGACCTATCCGGGTGTCGAAGGCCTCAACGTCGCGGTGATGGGCTGCATCGTCAACGGTCCCGGCGAGTCGAAGCATGCCGATATCGGCATCTCGCTGCCCGGCACCGGCGAGAGTCCGAGCGCCCCGGTCTTCATCGACGGCAAGAAGGCGATGACCCTGCGCGGCGCGACGCTCGCCAAGGATTTCGAGGCAATCGTGATCGACTACATCGAGCGCCGCTTCGGCCAGGGCAAGCGCGACGCCGCCGAGTGAGCGTCTGTCTCGAGACGGCCGCTTCCATTGCTCGCTTGGGTGATGGAAGCGGCCGTCTTTCTATTTCGGGTCGGGGTGTCCGTTCCGCTCCTCGCCCCGCCTTCTCGGCCGTCGCGATGTCCGGTCCGCGCCCAGCAAGCCGAACCCGCCCTGCCCGGCCCCCGGCGAGCCGGCTCGTCGCGGCCCGATGTTCGTTTCGGCGTACTCGATCCGCACCACCGACGCATTTCCTTCATGCGCCTCCGCCACATTCGGTCGGATGGCGCACGAGCCCAGGCAAGCCTGCCCGATGACCCAGCCTGCCAGCCCAAGCGCCGCGAGTCCAAGCGCTGCGAACTCAAGCGCTGCGAACCCGCCGGCCGCTGTTGCCGCCGACCGCCCGGCCCCCGGTGAAGGAGGGCCGGTCGCGGCTTCAGCGGGAGCGCACGATCCCTCCGACGCGGCGGCCGAAGGGCACGCCAAGTCGGGTTTCTGGGCGCTCACCATCGGTTCCGTCGGCGTGGTCTATGGCGATATCGGCACGAGCCCGCTCTACGCCTTCCGCGAAGCGCTGGCCCCCTCGCGTACCGACGGCATCCTGCTGGCCGAGGAGGTCATCGGCACCGCCTCGCTCATCATCTGGGCGCTGCTTCTGATCGTCACGATCAAGTACGTCGCGATCCTGCTGCGAATGGACAACAACGGCGAGGGCGGCATCCTCTCGCTCATGGCCCAAGCCCGCCACGCGCTCGGCGGCTCCAAGATCGTGTTCATGCTGGGCCTGCTCGGCGCCTCGCTGTTCTACGGCGATTCCGTCATCACCCCGGCGATTTCGGTGCTCTCGGCGGTGGAGGGCCTCAAGCTCGTCACACCGGCCTTCAGCGACTACGTCCTGCCGATCACGGTGGCGATCATCCTCGGCCTGTTCGCGGTCCAGAGCCACGGCACGGCGCGGGTCGCGACCTTCTTCGGGCCGGCCATGGTGGTGTGGTTCCTGGCCATGGCGGCGGCGGCACTCCCGCACATCGCCGGCAATCCCGGCGTGCTCGCCGCCTTCAATCCCTGGTATGCGGTGCATTACCTCCTCGGCCACGGCACCGGCGCGCTGGTGGCGCTCGGCGCAGTGTTCCTGGCGGTGACCGGGGCAGAGGCCCTGTTCGCCGATCTCGGCCATTTCGGGCGCCGGCCGATCCAGGTGGCGTGGCTCGGTCTCGTCGCGCCCTGCCTCGTCCTGAACTATCTCGGCCAGACCGCTCTCGTTCTGGCCAAGCCCGAGACGACGGACCCGTTCTACCAGCTCGTGCCGGAATGGGGCCTGATCCCCATGGTGATCCTGGCGACCATCGCCACCGTGACGGCGAGCCAAGCGGTCATCACTGGTGCCTTCTCCCTGTCCCGGCAGGCGATCCAGCTCGGCATGTTGCCGCGCATGGAGATCCGCCACACGTCCGAGGCGCATTCGGGCCAGATCTACCTGCCGCAGATCAACACCCTGCTCGCCCTCGGCGTGGTGATCCTGGCGATCACCTTCCGCTCCTCCTCGGCGCTGGCCTCCGCCTACGGCATCGCCGTGACGGGGACGATGCTGCTCACCGCCAGCATGGCCTACGTGGTGCTGTGGAAGGTCGTGCGGTTCTCGCCGCTGGTCTCGGCGGCGATCATCATGCCCTTCATCGTGCTCGAGTTCCTCTTCCTGCTCTCGAACCTCCTGAAGCTGCACGAGGGCGGCTACGTACCGCTGATGCTGGCCGGCGGCCTGATGCTGATGATGTGGACCTGGGTGCGGGGCGTCACGATTCTCTTCAACAAGACCCGCAAGACCGACGTGCCGCTGATCGAGCTCGTCGGCATGTTGGAGAAGAGCACCTCCTACCAACGGGTGAAGGGCACGGCAGTCTTTCTCACCAGCGATCCCGAGATCGCGCCGGCCGCGCTCCTGCACAACATGAAGCACAACAAGGTGATCCACGAGAAGAACGTGGTGCTCACCGTCGAGACCATGGACCGGCCCCGCGCGACGCAGGGAGAGCGGGTGCGGATCGAGCCGGTGGGCTTCGGCTTCTATCGGGTGGTGATGCGCTTCGGCTTCATGGAGACGCCCAACATCCCGCGCACCCTGACCCTGCTCAAGCGTGAGGGCTTCAAGTTCGACATCATGTCGACCTCGTTCTTCCTGTCACGCCGCTCGATCCGTCCGGCCGCCCATTCCGGCATGCCGCTGTGGCAGGACCGGATCTTCATCACGCTGGCCAAGAACGCCAACGACGCCACCGACTTCTTCCAGATCCCGACCGGCCGCGTCGTCGAGGTCGGCACGCAGGTGACGGTGTAGAGCGCCTGCCGACCAAGCGGAGGCTGGTTCGGCGTAAGAACGCGCGTTGACACAAAGATTTAGAGAGGCCGGTTGGATGCAATCAGGTCGGCCTCTCTAGCATCCGGCGCCAGGACCGAGACCGGGATCATCGAACGGACTTACTGACCAAGACGCCAACGAAGAGTTGCGCGAAGTCCTGTGGCTGGCTCGCTACAGCAGGGTGATTTGCGCGCGACTATCTTGCGTCCGCGCACACCGTCTCGTACGGCTGATCTTGCGAAAAACAAGCAACAACAACAGTTTAGCATAATTCCAAACAACCGGTTGGCGCCGTCCCGCGTGTTTCGCGGAGGCTGTCGGCTGTGCGGGACAGATGGGGGCAGGAGTATGGGGTCGGTTCGCACTCTCGTCGGCGTCCGCGCCCTGCGGACGATGGCGCTGGCAGGCGCCTCACTGTTCGCTCTCACCGCGGGCGCCGCAGCGCAGCAGGCGACCGCGCGCCTCGACGAGCTGTCCGTCGAGGGCAGCGGCCGCGGCGCCGGCGCCACCGGCGGCCAGACGGCCCAGCGCGGCGCGGATGGCCGCGCGGCGCCCGAGGATCCGCGCGGCCCCGTGGCAGGCTACGTCGCCACCCGCTCGGTTACCGCGACCAAGACCAACACACCCCTGATCGAGACGCCCCAAGCGATCACCGTCATCGGCCGCGAGCAGATCGATGCGCAGGGCGCCCAGACGCTGACCCAGGCGACGCAATACACCGCCGGCATCTATTCCGGTGTCTACGGCGCCGACGAGCGCGTCGATTTCTTCACCCTGCGCGGCTTCGTGGCGAGCGACTACGGGATCTACAAGGACGGCCTGCAACTCCTCAATTACGGCTTCGGCACGCTCAAGACCGAGACCTTCGGGCTGGAGCGCATCGAGGTGCTGCGCGGTCCGGCTGCCGTGCTGTTCGGCGCGGGCAATCCCGGCGGCATCGTCAACCAGATCACCAAGCGACCGACGCTTGCGCCCTTCGGCTATGTCGAGATCGCCGGCGGCTCGTTCGGGCAGGTCTACGGTGCCTTCGATGTCGGCGGCCCGACCGACGAGTCGGGCCACCTGTTCTATCGCCTGACCGGCATCGGCCGGCAGGGCGGCACCCAGGTCGACGGGGCCGATTCCGATCGTGCCTACATCGCTCCCGCCTTCACGTGGCGGCCGGATGCGGGCACCACCTTCACGGTGCTGACGAGCTACCAGCGCGATTCCACCGCGGTCACCGCGAACTTCCTGCCCTATGCCGGCACCGTGCGCCCCAACGCGAGCGGCCTGCGCATCGACCGCTCCCTCAACGTCGGCGATCCGCGCATCAACAGCTTCCAGCGCGAGCAGGTCTTCGCCGGTTACGAGTTCGAGCACGCGGTCGACGACGTGTGGACCGTGCGCCAGAACTTCCGCTACTCGTTCTCGGACGCGAAGCAGAACTCGTATATCGGCCAGCTCGGCTACGCCGACCTGCCGCAGACGCAGCTCGCCCGCTACCAGTTCCAGTACAGCGACAAGGTCAGCCTGTTCCAGGTCGACAACCAGGCGGAGGCCCGCTTCTCCGACGGACTCGTCGCCCATGACGTGCTGTTCGGCATCGACTACAAGAACTACTCGCTCTACGACAATCAGGCCTCGCTCTTCCCCGGACCGAACCTGAGCATCCTGAACCCGCTGTACGGGCAGGTCGTCGGCCGGCCCCTGCCCTATCAGGTCGATGTCAACAGCTTCCGGCAGCTCGGCTTCTACGCCCAGGACCAGATCAAGCTCACCGACCGGCTCAGCCTGATCGGCGGCCTGCGCTACGACATCGCCGACAGCGACGTCTTCAAGAAGCTCGCGCCGGCGACCAGCACGTCCCGCACCGACACGGCGCTCACCGGCCGCATCGCGCTGCTCTACAACTTCGATCCCGGCATCGCGCCCTACGTCGCCTATTCGACCTCGTTTCAGCCGCAGATCGGCGTCGATGCCATCACCGGCGCCTCGCTCGTGCCGGATCGCGGCGAGCAGATCGAGGTCGGCGTGAAGATCGAGCCGGTCGGGGAGCGCTTCTCCCTCAACATCGCCGCCTTCGACCTCGTGCGCGACAACCCGCCCTTCCCGGTCGTCCTCGGCTTCGGCGCGACGCAACTTGGCACCGTGCGCTCCCGCGGCATCGAGGGGCAGTTCGTCGCCAGCCTCGCGGAAGGGCTGAACGTCGTCGCGGCCGTGACCCACTACGACCTCGAATACACCCGGGTTCGCAACCAGGATCTCGCCGACCTCGTCGGCAAGACACCGACCAACGTGCCGGAGACCTTCGCCTCGGTCTTCGCCGATTACACGATCCCGTTCGGCGACTGGCGCGGCTTCGGCTTCGGCGGCGGCGTGCGCTATGTCGGGCGTTCCTACGCCGACCAGCTCAACAATCTGAAAGTACCGGACTACGTCCTGTTCGACGCGACCGTACATTACAACTGGGAGCGCTGGCGCATGGCGATCACCGCCGCCAATCTCGGCGACCGGCGCTTCGTCACCTCGTGCCAGTCGGCCAATTCCTGCTTCTACGGCGAGGCCCGCCGCGTGCTGGCGAGCGTGAGCTACCGCTGGTGAGCCTCGGGGTGGCACGTCGCCCCGTATGAGACACGAATCGCCGCAGGGCCCGTCCGCGGCCCGGCAGTACCTTGGAGGCGGCGGGCGGCCGGGCTATCTCGGTTTCTCTTAAGCGGATCATGAGAATCCGTGCTTCGAGGAACGCTCAACCCGCCATGATCGCTCGTCCCCTCATCGCCGCCCTCGTGATCGGCGGCCTCGTCCGGCCTGCCGCCGCGCAGGAAACCGCCCCGCCGCCCGCTTCTCCGGCCACGCAGGAACCATCGAAGGAGGCGGCGCTGCCGCGGCCGATCCGCAACGCGCCGAGCCCGCGGGCGCTGGAATTCGCCGCCTACATCTTCTCGGCGGTCAATGTCTGCGGCTATCGCCTCAACACGTCGGAGTTCGAGGCGCTGCTCGCCAAGCAGAACACGCGGCCCGAGGATGTCAGCCCCCGTGGGCCCTTCGGCAATCGGGTGATGGGCATCTTCACCCTGATGTCCAACCAGATGAACCTCAACCGCGAGCAGGCCTGCCTCGCGGTGGCCGGCGAGTACGGGCCGGAAGGGAACGTGGTGAAGAACGTCCTGCTGCCGCCGGGCTCCGACGAGCCGCCCGCCGAACCTGCACCCAAGCCGGCGCGGCCATAGACCCAACCCGGGGCAGCCATAGCGATCCCGGCCGAGCGAGAGCGGGGACAGAGGAGCGATAGGTGATGGGAATCGCGCTCCACCCCTCCATCGTCGGCCAGCCGCCTCGGCTCGCCTCCTTGCTCCGGGCGCTGGCGCACCGCGCCGCAGCGCACGAAAAGGTCTGGATCACCACGCCGGGCGCCATCGCCCGCCACGTCCCGGGTCTGACAGCCGTCTGATCGGCGCGCAGCGAAGTCGGCGGCTCCCCGTTCCCGCGAAATGCTGTAGAGGGACGGGCGATACCCGCGTCCGACGCTTCCCGCTGGCCCTGGCCCCATGTCCGCAATCGCCCCCGCAACCGACCCCGTGCTTCGCCCTCAGCCGCGCCCCGGCGTGCTCGCCATCGAAGCCTATGTGCCCGGCAAGAGCGCCGCGCCGGGCGTGGCGAAGATCCACAAGCTCTCCTCCAACGAGACGCCGCTCGGCCCGAGCCCGCGGGCGGTCGAGGCGTTGCGCGCGGAGGCCGCGACGCTGGCCCTTTATCCCGACGGCAGCGCTACCCGTCTGCGCACGGCGATCGGCGCCCGCTACGGGCTCGATCCGGCTCGAATCGTCTGCGGCGCGGGCTCGGACGAGTTGCTGACCCTGCTGGCGCTCGCCTTCGTCGGGCCGGGCGACGAGGGCATCTTCTGCGAGCACGGTTTCCTCGTCTATCGCATCGCGATCCTGACCGCGGGCGGCACCCCGGTGGTGGCACCGGAGACGAACCTGACGGCGGATGTCGACGCGATCCTCGCCACGGTGACGCCGCGCACCCGGATCGTCTATCTCGCCAATCCCAACAATCCGACCGGCACCTACCTGCCGTTCGAGGAGGTCCGCCGCCTCCATGCCGGCCTGCCCGGCAACGTGCTGCTGGTGCTCGACGGGGCCTATGCCGAGTATGTGCGCGCCAACGACTATACCGCCGGCCTCGAACTGGCGCTCGAGGCGCCGAACGTCGTGATGACGCGCACCTTCTCGAAGATCCACGGGCTGGCGGCGCAGCGCATCGGCTGGATGGTCGGGTCCGAGACCGTGGTCGATGCGGTCAACCGCATCCGCGGGCCTTTCAATCTCTCGGCGGGCGGCATCGCCGCCGGCGCGGCGGCGATCGCCGATGAGGCCCATGTCGCGGCGGCGGTCGCCCACAACGACGAATGGCTCGCCTGGCTCACCCGCGCGATCGAGGAGCTGGGGCTGACCGTGACGCCGAGTGTCGGCAACTTCCTGCTCGTCCACTTCTCCGACGCGCCCGGCCGTACCGCCGCAGAGGCCGACGCGCACCTGACGCGCGCCGGCGTGATCGTGCGGCGCGTCTCCTCCTACGGCCTGCCCAACGCCCTGCGGGTGACCGTCGGCAGCGAGGAGGCCAACCGCGCCTTCGTGGACGCCCTCACCGACTTCCTGGGAACGCAGCGGTCGTGATCGAGGGGGTGGATCGCCTCGCCATCGTCGGCCTCGGCCTGATCGGCTCCTCGATCGCCCGCGGCGCCCGGACCTACGGCCTTGCCCGCGAGATCGTGGCGGTCGACCGCGATGCCGGCGTGATCGAGCGGGTGAAGGCACTGGGGCTGGCCGAGGCGGCGAGCACCGAGGCATCGGCGGTCGCCGGGGCCGACCTCGTCATCCTCTGCGTGCCGGTGGGCGCCATCGGCGAAGTGGCGGCGGCGATCGCGCCGCACCTGAAGCCCGGTGCCGTCGTCTCCGATGTCGGCTCGGTGAAGGCGGCGGTGGTGACCGCCGTGACGCCGCATCTTCGCGAAACGAATCCGTTCGTGCCAGCGCACCCGGTGGCGGGCACAGAGTATTCGGGACCGGATTCGGGCTTTGCCACCCTGTTCTCGAACCGCTGGTGCATCCTGACACCGCCGGAGGGGACCGACCCCACGGCGATCGAGCGGGTGCAGGGCCTCTGGCAGGGATTGGGCGCCATCGTCGAGACCATGACGCCCGAGCACCACGACCTCGTGCTCGCCATCACCAGCCACGTGCCGCACCTGATCGCCTACAACATCGTCGGCACAGCGGCCGACCTCGAAGCCGTGACGCAGTCGGAGGTTATCAAGTTCTCCGCCGGCGGCTTTCGCGATTTCACCCGCATCGCCGCCTCCGACCCGACCATGTGGCGCGACATCTTCCTAACCAACCGCGACGCGGTGCTGGAGATGCTCGGGCGCTTCAACGAGGATCTGTCGGCTCTGTCGCGGGCGATCCGCTGGGGCGACGGGGAGGCCCTGCACGACCTGTTCACCCGCACCCGCGCAATCCGCCGCGGCATCGTTGCCATGGGGCAGGAGACGACCGAGCCGGATTTCGGCCGCGCCCGCAACGCGGCGGCGCCCGCGGACAAGCCGAACTGAAGGAGAAAGCGCCGGAGATGCGGACATTCGCCATTGTTGCCGTCGTCGAGGGCGCGGCGCCCGACCTGTTCGAGTGGCTCGCCTTCCACCGGGCCGTCGGCGTGCGCCACTTCGTGATCTACGACAACGGCCTCGACAGCGAGGCGGCCACGCTCCTGAAGGCGCATGAGGCGATCGGCGTCACCACCCTGCCCTGCCCGACGCGCATCGACACCACGCCGCGTTTCGCGGCCATCAACCATTTCCTCGCCTCGCGGGCGCGGCTGTTTCGCTTCGCCGCCTTCCTCGGGCTCGACGAATTGCTGGTGCCGGCGCCCGGCCGCTCGATCCAGGACTGGATCGCCCGTATCCCGCCGCATGCCGGCGCGGTGATGGTCAACCGGCGCGTCTTCGACACCGCGGAACCTGACGGAAACCCCTCCGGGCTCCTGCTGAGCCGCTTCCCCCGCAGCCTCGCCGACACGGAATGCGAGGAGAATCGCGTCGTCACGGCGATCTACCGGCAGGGCGCCGTGGCCGCGATCACCGATGCGAATCTGGCGGCCCTAGTGCAGGGCGAGCGGCTGATGAGCGATTTCAGCCCTGCCGAGCCGGACCCGGAGCGGCCCGACGCTGTGCTCGGCGTGCGGCACGGCGAGATCCGGCTCAACCACTATCCCCGCCCCTCCCAGGATGCCTCTGCGAAGGGGACGCAGGCGGAAACCGAGCCGTGCTTGCGGACGCAGAGCTGGATCGGGCCGACCCTGGACGAGATGCGCCACTTCCTGGCCTACGCGGAGACCGTCGTGCCGGCCGAGGCCCTACGGCTGCGGACGCGGGCCGGCGCCGTGCCGGAATTGGCGCAGCCGGTCTCGCCGCGGGAGCACCGTCTCTGGCGGCTGCGCCACCTGCACCGGCCGCGCGTCGAGGCCGCCGGACGCTTCGTCCGGCGTAAGATCTTCAGGGCGCCGCGCCCCTGGTAACGTGCTTCAATACAAAGCCGGCAGCACCACGTTCGGCACGGCGAGCGGGCCGAGCATCAGGCGTCCGTCGCCCAGTCGCAGCGTCGGCAGGGGCTTGAGTCCGTTCGGGTTATCCGCCGCCTGCGCGTCGCCGGAGGCATCCTCGCGCTTGCGCAGCCCGCCGAGGAACTGGCCGACGAGGTTGCCGATCAGCGCGCCCTTGTCCGAGCCGAAGCGCTGGCCCATCACCTGCCCGACCAGGGCTTCGAGCCCGAGCGTACGGATGTCGAAGCGTCCCTCGGGGCGATGCGCCTCGTCGAGGCCGACCTCGCCCTTGGCCTGAAGGCGGCGCTCGCCCTTGGCGACCGACAGGCGGGTCACGTCGAGGCGGCCCTCCGCCTGACGCCACTTCTCCAACTCTCGTGCCACCGTCCCGGTGCGCAGCACCGTGGCCCGTTCGATGGTCGTGTCGAGATCGATGTCGGCGGGGTCGCTGCTGCCGGCGAGCGCGTCGAGCCGCGGCACGGCGGCCTTGGCGAGGCGCAGGCTGACATCGACGGCGCCGTCGCTCTCGAAGCGGCTGGGCGTGGGTCGGGCGTGCAGTTCGAGGTGCTGGGCGGCGAAGTCCACCGGGCCCGGATCGGGGGATTGGATCGTGCCCTTCGGACCGTCAACGACGAGGGAGACGCGGCTGAAGCCGTTCGAGGCGGCGTGGAAGCTCGCTTCCAGGGAGGTCCAGGTGACATCGCCAGTCAGATCGCCCTGCTCGACATGGAACGGGCCGGCGACCTCGAGAACCACGTGGCGCGGATCATAGACCTGCACCACGGCCGTGGTCGGCCCGAGGGAGAAGTTGCCGTCGGAGCGGGCGAAGCGAACCGAGGCGCAGCGGAGTTCGAGGCGGAAGGGATACCCGGTGATCGAGCGGTCGGCGCAAGTCCACTGGCGGCCGGCCTGGACCTCGCGGGCGAGCCAGGCATCCATCTCGCTCTCGGCCTTGCCGCGGATGAAGAACCATGCGGCCGTCCAAGCGATGGCAAGGGCGGCGAGCAGGATGTAGGGGAGGAACAGGCCGACCCGCCTGCGCCGCGGGAGCGGTCCGCCGGGAATCGGTTCGGGTGTCTGCACCATCGGCCTCGTTCCTGCGCGGTCCGGCAGGACCGGCCGGACGCTCCCGTGTTTGGAGAGAGGGGCAGCGCAAGGCAAGGGCCAGCCCCTTCTCCGACCGTCACGGACTGGCGAGCGGGCGAAGCTCAGAGATGAGGTCCAGACACCGGGTCAGGCGCTTGCCTGCTCCGTATCGACGGCAAGGTCGGCCACGACGGCGCGGCGCTCGTCTTCCCCCTCGGCAAGACGGTGGACATGCATTTCCGTCGCGCCCTTCTGGCGGGCGCGGGCCAGCCAGTTGCGGTGCAGACGCTCGCGCGGTCCCCTGCCGGAAGCGGCGATCGAGACCGCCTGGGCAATGCCGGCATCATCGCGACGCACGGCGATCACCACCGCCTCATCGACCTCGGCGAGGTCGGGTTCGGCCAGTTCGTGGACGCCGACGACGTAACGGCGGCCGGAACGCCCGCGCCACGCGCTCAAGGCAGGGGCGGCGCCGCGCAGGCCCGCCATGGTTCGGAGACGCTCCTCGCGCACATCCGCTCTCCGGGATCGATCGTCCTTCAGATCGCGGAGCGCGACCGACCAGGACAGGGCTCGTTTGTTCGCCATTTGTTCTGTTCTACGCCGCTCGTCCGATCGCCGTCAAGGCGCTGTTTCGGAACAGGTTCCGGGGTCAGATTAAGGTGGGAATCGTCACCCGGTTCCACAAGCGACCGGCGCTCTCCCGCGCCCTGCCGCGTCCCGATTCGATCGACCGATCATCGTCTCGCCGCACAGCATTCGTAAAGCAGGGATCTGGCAGGGTGACCGGGCGCGGTGCCTGCCGTACAAGCGGAACCGTGTGCCGATCCGGTTTCGGAGACTTGGTTCTCGGGCGGATCGGCGTGACGCGGCGAGGAACAGCCTTGAGGCGGGTGATGGGTGTGGCGACGAACAGGCCGGGGGTTCGAATCGCGCGGCTCGCGCTCGCCGCCGGCCTCGCGCTGAATCTTGGTGCCTGCTTCCGTCCGCTCTATGGGCCGACGGCGTCGGGCGAGTCGATGCAGGGCCTGCTCGCCGCGATCCAAGTCGACGACGTCAACATGGCGCAGGATCAGGAGCGCCTCGGACATTACCTGCGCAGCGAGCTGATCTTCGATCTCGACGGCTCCGGCCAACCCGCCGTGCCCAAGCGCTACCGGCTGAAGATGCAGGGCTCCGAGCAGGTTCAGACGCCGATCGTCTCGTCGACCACGGCGCGGGCGGAGGCCGGCACCATCGTCGGCACGGTGAAGTTCTCGCTGGAGAGCCTCGACGGGCGCCGCATCCTCACCGAGGGCGTTGCGACCGGCACCGCGACCTACGATCGTTCGATTCAGCGCTTCGCCTCGCTGCGCGCCGCGCGCGACGCCGAGATCCGCCTCGCCAAGCTGCTGGCCGACCAGATCAAGACCCGGATCGCCTCGGTCCTCACCGTCAAGCCGAACCCCTGACAGGCATGGCATGACGGCGGTCAAGGCCGGCGATGTCGAGGGGCTGGTCCGGCGCGGCCCCGATCCCCGCATCGCGGTGGTGCTGGTCTACGGACCCGATACCGGTCTCGTGGCCGACCGGTCGGTGCGGCTGGTGCGGGGCATGGTGGCCGACCCCGACGATCCCTTCGCCCTGATCAAAATCGACGGCGATACCCTCGCCTCCGACCCCGGCCGACTGGTGGACGAGGCGGGCACCGTCGGACTGTTCGGCGGAAGCCGCACGATCTGGGTGCGCTCCGGCAGCCGCAACTACGCGCCGGCCGTCGACGCGGTGCTGAAGGCGCCGACCGAGGGCGCCCGCATCGTCGTGGAGGCGGGCGACCTCGCCCGCTCCGCTCCCCTGCGCACCCTCTGCGAGGGCTCTCCCAAGGCGCTCGCCCTGCCCTGCTACCCCGACGACGAGCGCACGCTCGCCGACCTGATCGAGCGCACGCTGCAGGAGGACGGGCTGCGCATCGACCGCGACGCCCGCGACCTCCTGACGGGCAGCCTCGGCAGTGATCGTCGCGCCAGCCTGTCCGAGATCGGCAAGCTCGCCCTCTACGCTCGCGGTCAGAGCAGCGTCGGCGTGGACGACGTGGAGGCGATCGTCAGCGATGTCGGGGCGAGCGTCCTCAACGCGCTGATCGACGCGGCCTTCGCCGGCCGTGCCGGTGAGGCCGAGCGCGAGTATCGCCGCTTCCGCCATGAGGGCATGGACCCGTCCGCCATGCTCGGTGCCGGCCTGCGCCATGCCCTCACCCTGCTGTCCTTGCGCCTCGACAATCCGCGCGGCAGCGCGAGCCAGATCGTCGCCAATTGGCGCGGCCTGCACTTCCGCCGGAAGGCGCTGGCCGAGGCCCAGCTCGCCCGCTGGTCGGCGCCGGGGCTGCAACAGGCAGTGGCTTGGCTTCAGGACGCGGTTCTGGCCTGCCGCCGCTCCGAACCCGATCTCGCCCACGCCCAGGCGCAGGGGATCTTCCTGCGGATTGCCGTCGAGGCGGCGCGGCGCGGCTGATGAATCGGTTCGGTCTCTCCTCCGTCATCGCGAGGCGAAACCGACGCGATCCAGGGAGCCGCCCCGTCCGGCGAGGTCGTGCCGCTGGATCACTTCGCTCACGCTCGTGATGGCGCCCTGTGGTGTGACAGGAGCCTGTCATACGCTTTCCGTTTGATCGCTTCGGTTCAGTCCCCATCCCCGTCATTCCGGGTCGCCGAAGGCGAACCCGGAATCCACGACTGGCCTGGACGCCATGCATCGATGTCGCATCACGGGTGGATCCCAGGTTCCGCTGCGCGGCCCCGGGATGACGGGGGAGGCGGTACCGAATGAATCAACCGGAAACGCTATCAAACTGCGCCTGGGCTGATCTCGACTCGCCACGGCTGATCGAAGAAGACCTCTTCGAGATTTATGCCGGGTCCCTCGCGGTCCACGACCACGAAACTCTGCGGGACCCTGAGCGGCGCCAGCACCCCGTGCCACGTGCCGGCGCGGTAATTCACGCCCTGCCCCGGAGCGGTGATGAAGGCCAGCGGCGGACCCGGTCGCCCATCGACATCGGGACAGACCACAACGAGGAAGCGTTCCGGCGCGAGCGGTACGAAGGCCTGCGAGCCCAGCGGATGCCGCTCGACGAGGTCGAGGGCCAGAGGGAGGGAGACGGGCTGTGAATCGACGAGGCTGACGGCGACGCCGGCCCCCTCCCCCACAATCTCGGCGGTGGCGAGCGCATGGTAGCGCGACGCCCGATCGCCGTTCATCGGACGCGGCTTGATCCCATCGCGGCCGATGACCTCGCCGAAGGGTGCGAAGGCATCCCCCGTCAAAGGCTGTGCGATGACGGTGCGGTCCCCCATCTCAGCGCGCGGCAAGCCTGAGCTTCGGGTGCCGGTTGACGTCTTTGTAGAGCAGATACCGGAACGGCTCCGGACCACCGGCATAGCAGGCCTGCGGGCAGAAGGCCCGCAGCCACAGGAAGTCGCCCGCCTCCACCTCGACCCAGTCACGATTGAGCCGGTAGACGCCCTTGCCCTGAAGCACGAACAGGCCGTGCTCCATCACGTGGGTCTCCTCGAACGGGATGACGCCGCCGGGCTGAAGCGTGACGACGGTGACGTGCATGTCGTGGCGCAGGTCGGCCGGATCGACGAAGCGGGTCGTCGCCCAGCATCCTTCCGTGCGCGGCATCGCCACCGGTTCGACGGCCGCGTCCGAGGTGAACAGCGCATCCGGAACGGCGAGACCGTCGACCGGCTCGTAAACCTTGCGGATCCAGTGATAGCGGGCGAGGCCGCTGCCGATGTTGCGCAGGGTCCAGCCCGCACCGGGCGGGAGATAGGCGTAGCCGCCCGTCTCCAGGCGGTGCGGCGTTCCGGCGAGCGTCACCGTCACCGCGCCTTCGACGACGAACAGCACGCCCTCGGCGCCGGCATCCGGCTCGGGCCGCTCGCTGCCGCCCTCGGGCCCGGTCTCCATCAGGTAATGGCAGAAGGTCTCGGAGAATCCCGTCATCGGCCGCGCCAGCACCCAGGCACGGGTCTTCTCCCAGAACGGGAACGGGCTGGTGACGATGTCGCGCATGACCCCCTTCGGGATCACGGCGTAGGCTTCGGTGAAGACCGCGCGGCCGGTATGGAGCGCGGTCTGGTCGGGAAGGCCGCCGCTTGCCTCGTGATAGCGGCGGTTCATGCCCTCAGGCTCCGCCGAGCTTGCGGCAGAGCGCGTCGCGCTCCTCGGCGCTGGCGTAGCGGATGCGGATCTCGCCCTCTCCGGTCGCCTTGGCTTTCACCGCCACGCTGTAGCCCAGCGCCCGGCCGAGCACGTCCTCCAGGGAGCGCAGGGCCGCATCGCCCTCGGCGGAGCGGCGCGGGCGGCCGGGGCGGGGCGCGTCGCCCTGCGGCGCTTCCGCCGCGGCCAGCGCCTCGACCTCGCGCACCGACAGCCCCTCGGCCACGATGCGGCGGGCCACCGCCTCCGGATCGCGCACGGAGAGCAGCGCGCGCGCGTGGCCGGCGGTGATCTCGCTGGCGATCACCCGATCCTGGATCGCGGGCGGAAGCTGGAGCAGGCGCAGCGTGTTGGCGAGGTGGCTGCGGCTCTTGCCGAGCAGGTCGGCGAGTTCGGCCTGGGTGTACTTGAACTCGCCCATCAGCCGCTCGTAGCCCGACGCCTCCTCGATGGCGTTCAGGTCGGCACGCTGGACGTTCTCGAGGATCGCGTATTCGAGCGAGGTGCGGTCATCGATCTCGACGACCACCACCGGCACCTCGTTGAGGCCTGCCCGCTGCGCCGCCCGCCAGCGTCGCTCGCCGGCCACGATCTCGAAGGTGCCGGGCACGCCCGAGAGCGCGCGTGCAACAATCGGCTGGATTACGCCGCGCTGCCGGATCGACGCGGCCAACTCGTCGAGTTCCGGCTCCGAGAACCGGCGTCGCGGATTGCGCGGGTTCGGGCGCAGGAATTCGACCGCCACCTTGCGCTGCGGATGTCCGGCTGTGCGGGCCGCCTCCTCCGGTGCGTCGTCGGAAAAGTCGCCGATCAGCGCCGCGAGGCCGCGTCCGAGCCGCGGCCGCGCCGTATCATCCGCCATTGCCACGATCGAAACTCCAAACCTTTGAATGACTTAAGCGGCAGCCGCGGGCGGGGGCGCGCGGCCCTCACGCTGGATCACTTCCGAAGCAAGCCGCAGATAGGCCTGCGAGCCGGCGCATTTGAGATCGTACAGAAGCACCGGCTTGCCGTGCGAAGGCGCCTCAGAGACGCGCACGTTGCGCGGGATCATGGTCTCGTAGACCTTGTCGCCCATGAAGCCGCGCACGTCGGCGACGACCTGGGTCGAGAGGTTGTTGCGCGGGTCGTACATGGTCAGCACGACGCCCTGGATCTGGAGCTTGGGATTCAGCGCCCCGCGCACCTGCTCGACGGTGCGCAGCAACTGACTCAAGCCTTCGAGGGCGAAGAACTCGCATTGCAGCGGCACCATCACCGCGTCGGCGGCGGCGAGTGCGTTGATGGTGAGCAGGTTGAGGGAGGGCGGGCAATCGATCAGCACGTAGCTGATCGGTTCGATGCCCTCCGGAGTCGTGAGCTCACGCAGGATGTTGCGCAGGCGGTGGGCTCGGTCCTGTGCGCTTGCCAGTTCGAGCTCGAGGCCGAGCAGATCCATGGTGGAGGGAGCCACGGAGAGGCGCGGCACCGCGGTCGGCGTGATCGCCTCCGCCAGCGACGCCTCACCCGCCATGACGTGATAGGTCGAGACCTTGCGGCGACGGCGGTCGATGCCGAGCCCGGTCGAGGCATTGCCCTGCGGATCGAGGTCGATCACCAGCACCTGCTCGCCGATGGCAGCCAAAGCCGTGCCGAGATTGATCGCCGTCGTGGTCTTGCCGACGCCGCCCTTCTGGTTGGCGAGCGCGAGCACGCGGAGCGGTTTGGCTTGAGCCGGAGCAGCCGGGGCCGGTGCGGCCGTGGATAAGTCGGTCATGGGTCCACGCGGGAAAGCGACGTGACGCGCACGATCCGTGCCTGCGAGTCGGTGCGGCTCGGAATCAGGTCGCGGGTGAATGTCCACGCATCCTCGGCCTCGGTCAATTCCGCGGCTGCATCACGTCCCTTCGGAAACAGCCCAACGGTGCCGCTTGTCAACAAAGGTTCGGTCCAGGCGAGAAGTTGCGTGAGCGAGGACAGGGCCCGGGCGCAGACGATTTCAATATCGGTGAGGGTGCCGATGATCGCCTCGATGCGCGCGTTGTGGACGGTAACGGGTGCGCCGGTGAGGCGCGCCGTCTCCGAAAGGAAGGCGCATTTGCGTGCGTTGCTCTCGACAAGGCTGACATGGAAGTCGGGGCGTCCCTTGCCCGCGATGGCGAGGATGAGGCCGGGGATACCGGCGCCCGAGCCGAGATCGAGCCAGCGCTTGGCGTCCGGCGCGATAGCGAGCAATTGCAGCGCGTCGGCGATGTGTCGATGCCAGACCTCGGCCAATGTCGCCGGGCCTACCAGATTCTTGACGGTTTGCCAGCGCGTGAGTTGTGCAACATAGAGATCAAGAGCGCTGGCTGTTTCACGTGAAACATTGTGCTCAGTCAGTACACGGCTACGCAGATCAGTGCTCATGCGGTGCCGTGATCCACGTGTTGTCTGCAGCTGGCTGCGTCGGCACCGAATGCCCGTTCCTTTGAAGCGTCGCGCTGCTGGATCGCTTCGGCTCCGCCCCGCGATAACGGCGTCCGCCTGCCTTTCCGTCATGGCGAGTGAGGTGAAGCAAGCTAGCACTACACCGGGCGGCCTGTGGAGCTCCCGCTGCACTGGAAGCGTCTCGCTCAAAGGCTTGGAAAAAAATCCTCATCGCGGTGACGCCGTCGCCTGCGTCCGCTCACGACGGGCATGCGCGGCAAGCAGCGTCAGGGCAGCCGGCGTCACACCCTCGATGCGAGCGGCCTGGCCCAGCGTGATTGGGCGCACATTGCCGAGTTTCAGCCGCATCTCGTTGGAGAGGCCGGGAATCGCGCCGTAATCAAGAGACGCCGGCAAGCGCACTGCCTCGTCACGGCGGAAGGCAGAGATGTCGGCCTTCTGCCGGTCGAGATAGACGGCGTAGGTCGCGTCCGTGCACAGCCGCTCGGCAACCCGCGGCGACACCTCTGCCAGCTCCGGCCAGACCGCCGCCAGCCGGTCCCAGCCGATCTCCGGATAGGACAGGAGTTGGAAGGCGCTGCGGCGCAGGCCGTCGCGGTTAAGGGCGAGACCGTGGAGGGCGGCCTCGTTCGGCGTGAGGCTCAGAGCGTCGAGGCGGACGCGCGCCTCGTAGAGTGCCGACTGCGAGGCCGCGAAGTGCACGGCACGCGCCGAGCCGACGCAGCCGAGAACCGTGCCGCGTGGAGTCAGCCGCTCATCGGCATTGTCCACGCGCAGGCTCAGGCGATACTCCGAGCGTGAGGTGAACATGCGGTAGGGCTCACTGACCCCGTGGGTGACGAGGTCATCGATCATCACGCCGAGATAGGATTCGGCTCGGTCGAAGATCGCGAGATCAGAGCCGCCCGCCAGCCGGGCCGCGTTGAGGCCGGCAACCAGCCCCTGCCCCGCCGCTTCCTCGTAGCCGGTGGTACCGTTGATCTGGCCCGCCAGGAACAGACCGGGCAGGCGCTTGGTCTGGAGCGTCGCGTCGAGTTCGCGCGGATCGACGTAGTCGTACTCGATGGCGTAGCCCGGCCGTAGGATGCGGGCGCGCTCCAGGCCCGGAATGGCGGCGATGAGGCCGGCCTGAACCTCTTCGGGCAGTGCGGTCGAGATGCCGTTCGGATAGACGGTCGGGTCGTCGAGCCCTTCCGGCTCCAGGAAGATCTGGTGGCCCTCGCGGTCGCCGAAGCGCACCACCTTGTCCTCGATCGAGGGGCAGTAGCGCGGACCGCGGCTGCTGATGCCGCCCGAATACATCGGTGAGCGGTGGAGGTTGGCGCGGATCTGGTCGTGGACCCGTTGCGTCGTGCGGGTGATGCCGCAGGCGATCTGCGGCGTGGTGATCCGCTCGGTCAGGGTCGAGAACGGCACGGGGTCGGCATCCGCGTGCTGCATCTCCAGCGCGGCCCAGTCGATGGTGCGTCCGTCGAGACGCGGCGGCGTGCCGGTCTTCAAGCGGCCGAGGCGGAAGCCGTGCCGGTCGAGCGTCCGTGCCAGTCCCAAGGCCGGCGCTTCACCGACGCGGCCGGCGGGGATCTGCCGCTCGCCGATATGGATCAGCCCGCGCAGAAAGGTCCCGGTGGTGATGACCACCGCAGCGGCGGCGAGGTGTCGCCCGTCCGCGAGTACCGCGCCCGCGACGCGGCCCGCTTCGACGATCAGGTCGTCAGCCTCGCCCTCGATCACCATGAGGCCGGGCGTCTCGGCCACCGCCGCCTGCATCGCGCGGGCGTAGAGCGCCCGATCAGCCTGCGTCCGCGGGCCGCGAACGGCTGGACCCTTGCGGCGGTTGAGCAGGCGGAACTGGATGCCGGCCGCGTCGGCAACGCGGCCCATCAGCCCGTCCAGAGCGTCCACCTCGCGCACGAGGTGACCCTTGCCGAGACCGCCGATGGCCGGGTTGCAGGACATCGCGCCGATGGTCTCGGCCCGGTGCGTGACCAGCGCCGTGCGGGCGCCGACCCGCGCGGCCGCCGCCGCCGCCTCGACGCCGGCATGACCACCGCCGACGACGATGACGTCGTAGCTGGAAGAAGATGCGTGCATGGTCCGTGCTTATGCGCGCGCCATGGAAGAGGTCAACGCGATCCTTGCCGATCCGGCGGGTCAGCGACGGATTGGGGGTGCGAGGCCATCGAAGCAGCGCTCTTTGCCGGAAGGTTCTTCGAGGTCTCGAAGCGATCACTGACCGAAGCGATCACTTGCCGATACAGAAGCCGGCGAAGAGGCGGTCCAGCATCTCCTCGACCCCGACATGACCGCCGACCTCGCCCAGCGCCCGGACGGCAAGCCGCAGGTCCTCCGCGATCAGCTCCGGCGGGAAACCGGCGGGTGCGGTGGCGACGCGGTCGAGATGACCGGCCGCCCGGGACAAAGCCTCCCGATGGCGCTCGCGGGTGACGACGGCGTGGCCCTGGCCGAGAGAGGCGGCGGCCGCGGCCTGGACCGCATCGAGAAGCGCGTCGAGACCCGCGCCCGTGACGGCCGATACGGCGAGGTCGCCGTCCCCCGACGTTCCGGTTGCGAGATCGCTCTTGGTGCGGACGAGAAGGACGGGGATGTCCGCCAGCCTCTCCGCGACGGCCTCTCCATCCGCCGGCACGAGGTGGAGCACGAGGTCGGCGGTCCGGATGCGGCGATGCGTCCGCTTCACGCCCTCGGCTTCGATCGCATCCTCCGTCTCGCGCAGGCCGGCGGTATCGACGAGCACCACCGGCAAGCCGCCGAGGTCGCACCGCACCTCGATGGCATCGCGGGTCGTGCCCGGAATGTCCGAGACGATGGCCGCGTCGCGTCCGCTGAGCGCGTTGAGCAGGGTCGATTTCCCGGCATTGGGGGCGCCGGCCAGCACCACGCAGAAGCCCTCGCGCAGGCGCTCCCCCCGGCGCCCGTCGGCGAGAGCGCTTTGAATCGCATCGCGAAGGACGGCGGCGCGGCCGGAGAGGGAGGCGTCGAGGCCGACCTCGTCCACGTCGCCCTCGTCGGCGAAATCGAGAGCGGCCTCGGCGCTGGCGAGCAGTTCGATGCCGGTCTCGCGCCATGTCGCCACCTGACGACCGAGGGCGCCGTCGAGCTGGCGCAGGGCCTGGACGCGCTGCGCCTCGGTCTCGGCGTCGATGAGGTCGGCAATGCCTTCCGCCTCGGTCAGATCGATGCGGCCATTGAGGAAGGCGCGGCGACTGAAGGCCCCGGCCTCCGCCGACCGGCAACCCGGCACGCACGCGAGCGCCCGAAGCACGGCGGCTCGTACGGCGAGGCCGCCGTGGAGGTGCAACTCGGCCATGTCCTCGCCAGTCGCGGTGGCGGGGCCGGGGAGCCACGCCACGAGGGCCTGATCGAGGATTTCTTGGGAGTCAGGATCGCGCAGACGGCGCAGGGACAGCCGGCGCGGCTCCGGACGTCCACCGGCCAGGAGATCGAGCGCCGCCCCCGCCACCGGCCCGCTGATCCGCACTACCGCCACCGCCGCGCGGCCGAAGCCGCTCGCCGGCGCGAAGATGGTGTCGCCGCGGTCGGGGAGGACGAGAGTCATGGATCGAGGTTCATCGCGTTGTCCCGCCCCGCTTCTCGTGCCGGAAAGAAGGGCGTGGCCGAGCAAGGCTCAACGGTATCGAGACCGGTCACACCACCAGATTCACGATCCGCCCCGGCACGACGATGACCTTCTTCGGAGCGCGTCCCTCAAGGGCACGCTGTACCGGCTCCAGCGCAAGCGTCGCCGCCTCCACGGCCTTGGCATCGGCGTCGCGCGGCACGGTGACGTCCGCCCGCTTCTTGCCGTTGATCTGCACCGGCAGGGTGATCTCGTCCTCGACCAGCAGCGCCTGATCGGCCACAGGCCAGGACGCTTCGGCGACGAGCCCCTCCCCGCCCAAAACCTGCCAGGATTCCTCGGCGAGGTGCGGCATCATCGGTGCGATGAGCTGCAGGAGGATGCGTGCGGCCTCTCCGGCCGCGGCCTCGGAGGCGCCGTTACGCAGGCCCTCTTCGAGGGCGTTGGCGAGCGTGTAGATATGGGCGACGCAGCGGTTGAAGCGGAGACGCTCGATATCCTCTCCGACCGCTGCGAGCGCCTTGTGAGCGGCCTTGCGCAGGGCCGTGTCGGCGGAGCTGGCGGGCCCACTCGCGGCCGCCGCGCCGTGGACGAGGCGCCAGACGCGCTGCACGAAGCGGGCGGCACCCTGTACGCCTTCCTCGGTCCAGATCACGTCGCGTTCGGGCGGCGAGTCGGAGAGCATGAACCAGCGAGCTGTGTCGGCGCCGTAGCTCGCGATGATGTCGTCCGGATCGACGACGTTCTTCTTCGACTTCGACATCTTCTCCGTCGGGCCGACCTCGATCGGCGCGCCGGTTTTCACGTGAAATGCCTTGCGCGCTCCACCCTCGGTCTCGAAGCGGATTTCGGCCGGCGGCACCCAGGCGCCGGACGGGTCCTTGTAGGTCTCGTGGACGACCATCCCTTGCGTGAACAGGCCGGCGAAGGGCTCCGAGACGCCCGACCAGCCGGTCTCGCGCATCGCCCGCATGAAGAAGCGCGAATAGAGCAGGTGCAGGATCGCGTGCTCGACGCCTCCGATATACTGATCCACCGCCAGCCAGTGGTCGACGGTCTTGCGGTCCGTCGGAGCCTCGGCGAGCCAGGGAGCGGTGAAGCGGGCGTAGTACCAGGACGAGTCCACGAAGGTATCCATGGTGTCGGTCTCGCGCCGGGCGGCCGCGCCGCAGCGCGGGCACGGCACCTGCCGCCAAACGTGGTCCCGCTCAAGCGGGTTGCCGGGCTGATCGAACGAGACCTCGTCCGGCAGCTTCACAGGCAGGTCCTCCACCGGAACGGGCACCGGGCCACAGGCGTCGCAGTGAATGATCGGGATCGGGCAGCCCCAGTAGCGCTGGCGTGAGACGCCCCAGTCGCGCAGGCGGAACTGCACTTTTCGGCGCGCGACCGGGGCGCCGTTCAGCGTCTCGCCCTCCAGGCGGTCGGCGACGGTCTTGAACGCTTCGTCGGTGGTCATGCCGTCGAGGAATCGCGAATGGATCATCCGCCCGTCGCCGTCATAGGCCGTGTCGGTGATGATGAAGGTGTCCGGATCCTGCCCCTCGGGGCAGACCACCGGGGTGTTGCCGAGCCCGTACTTGTTAGCGAAGTCGAGGTCGCGCTGGTCGTGGGCCGGGCAGCCGAACACTGCGCCGGTGCCGTACTCCATCAGCACGAAATTCGCGACGAAGACCGGCAGCTCCCAGGACGGATCGAGCGGATGGCGCACCGTGAGCCCGGTATCGTGCCCGAGCTTTTCCGCCGTATCGATCGCCTCCTGCGCCGTGCCGATGCGCCGGCACTCCTCGGCGAACGCCTGCAGCTCTGCGGCCTTCGGGCCGGATTGGGCCAGCGCCTTGGCGAGCGGATGATCGACGGAGATCGCCAGGAACTTGGCGCCAAACAGCGTATCGGGGCGCGTGGTGTAGACCGTCAGCTCATTGATGCCGACGAACGGTGTGGTGAGCGGGAAGCGCACCTCCAGCCCTTCCGAGCGGCCGATCCAGTTGCGCTGCATCAGCCGGACCTTCTCCGGCCAGCGCTCCAGCCCGTCGAGGGCGTCGTGCAGATCCTGCGCGAAATCGGTGATCTTGAAGAACCACTGGGTCAGCTCGCGCTGCTCGACCAGCGCGCCCGAGCGCCAGCCGCGTCCGTCGATGACCTGCTCGTTGGCGAGCACGGTGTGATCCACCGGGTCCCAATTGACCTTCGCCGTGCGGCGGGTGACGAGCCCCTTGCCCAGGAAGTCGAGGAACATGCGCTGCTGGTGCTTGTAGTAGTCGGGATCGCAGGTCGCGATCTCCCGGCTCCAGTCCAGCGACAGGCCCATGCTCTGAAGCTGCCCGCGCATCGTCGCGATGTTGGCATAGGTCCATTCCCGCGGGTTGACCTTGCGCTCCATGGCGGCGTTCTCGGCCGGCAGGCCGAAGGCGTCCCAGCCCATCGGGTGGAGCACGTTGTGGCCCCTGGCGCGCTTGTAGCGGGCCACCACGTCGCCCATGGCGTAGTTGCGTACGTGGCCGATATGGATGCGCCCCGATGGATAGGGGAACATCTCCAGTACGTAGTATTTCGGGCGAGGATCGTCGTTCTTCGTCTCGAACAGCTTGGCCGCGTCCCAAGCCTGCTGCCAGCGCGGCTCGGCGTCCTTGGCGTTGTAGCGCTCTTGGTGGCGCTCTTGCGCGGTCGGGGAGGGCTGTGCGGAATCGGTCATCGGGAGCGCCGGGATCAGCGGAAAAGGGAGTGGGCCGCACGCAACGGTATCGCGGGGCCCGAAGCCCGGCACCTAGCATATCCGCACGGCCAAGGGTCAACGATCAAGGACCGAGGATGAGGACGGCTCAGGTCTGCTGATAGACCGCCACCACGCGGTCGAAGCGGCGATCTGTGAGATCGGAAGCGCGGATCAGGAAATAGACGGTGCCCTCCCCGTCCTCCTGCAGGAAGTCGCCGACATCGATCTGCAGGAGCAGCCGCCAGGCGCGCGCACCCGCCTCGATCTCAGGCCGGTGCGCTTTCCACTGCTCCTGGCTGAGGTGTTGCACACCGAAGCGGCTGACGACCTCCGCCTCGAGGCGCGGATCACTCTGCTCCGGCAGCGGCGCGCCGAGAAGCTGGTTGCGCCGGCCCGTGTTGGCAGCGCCGTAATAGCTGTCGAATGCTCTCGAGAAGAGGTCCTGATAAGCGTCGCGGAAGCTTTCCTCGCCGTCGCTGCGGGGCGCCAGCGCCGCCTTCAGGGTTGGCCGCGCCTCCATCTCCAGGCTCTCGATGGCCGGCGGGCGCAGGGAAGCATGCAGGCTCATCGGCCGGGCCGGACCGCCATACGGTGTGCCGGAATCAGGCTTCGGCACGGGCAGCGCGAACTGGCGGTTGACCTTGGCGATCTCCGCCCGGTGCGCCTCGGCCGCCCTCGCGAGGTCGGGCGGCATGACTTGTGTGACGAGGCCGTCGTGCGGGCTCTCGTCCCAGATCACACGGGTGGACTCGGTGCCGTTGTCCCAGGGACCGGCGGAGAGATCGTAGAAGAACAGCAGCCGCCCGTGCCCGGGCAGGGCAGCGGCGGGAGCGTCCTGCCCCCTCGCCTGCCCTCCCGTCTGCTCCTGCGCTTCCCCGAGATCGACCTGCGCAAAGAAGGCATAGGGCAGCTCCTTGCGGAAGTGCCGCCGCATCTCCTCCCCGGCTTCCACATTCCCGCGCTTGGCGATCGCCTCGACATCGGCAGGCTTGGTTCGGCGCGGCCATGCGAGGCCCGGCGGGAGGTCGGGCGTTCCGCCGATCCGCGTGCCGCCGAGTCCTGCCCTGCCTTTCGGCTGAGGCCGGAACACCAGCGTCGGCACCAGCGCTTCGACGACCATCTCGACCTGCGGGCGCGAAAACTGCTGCGCCAGCTGGGCCTGGGCGTCGGCGGGCGTATCGAACATCGGGCCGGGCTTCTCCGTTTGGACGGGAGACATCAGCATATCGCGGGCGGGGGCGATGGAAAGGCGCCGTCGCCCTTGAAGTCGCGGCGGCACCGCCGCAAGGAAGTCCCATGACCGATCAGAGCCAGACCCCGGATCAGCCTCTCGACGCCAAGCCGCCGGTCGGCGAGGCCGACGTCGCCGCCGGCCTCGCGGAGGTGCGCGCGAGCATCCGCCGGGCGGCCGAGGACAACGAGCGCGATCCGGATAGCGTCCATCTCGTCGCCGTCTCGAAGACGGTGCCGGCCGAGGGCATCCTGCCGGCGCTCGAGGCGGGTCAGCGGATCTTCGGCGAGAACTACGTGCAGGAATCGCGAGCCAAGTGGCCGGCACTGCGGGAGCGCTATCCGGATGTCGAGCTGCACCTCGTCGGCCCCCTGCAATCGAACAAGGCGCGTGAGGCTGTCGAGCTGTTCGACGTGATCCACTCGCTCGACCGGCTATCCCTCGCCGCGGCTTTGGCCAAGGAGATCGAGCGGAGCGGTCGGGCACCGAAGCTCCTGATTCAGGTCAACACCGGCGACGAAGCGCAGAAGGCCGGCGTCGCCCCCGATCAGGTCGATGTCCTCCTCTCGGAATGCCGCGAGACCCACGGCCTCGCGATCCATGGCCTGATGTGCATCCCGCCGGCCGAGGACCCACCCTCCCCTCATTTCGGCCTGCTCGCCCGCCTCGCGGAGCGCCACGGCCTGCCGATCCTGTCGATGGGCATGAGCGCCGACTTTCCGGCCGCGATCCAGATGGGCGCGACCCATGTCCGCGTCGGCACGGCGATCTTCGGACGGCGCGCCAAGCGGGCATAAGTTCGAGAGAGTCGGCCCGCGGGTGATCGGCGGCTCGCGGCGCGACGGCCGCTCCGGGCCTGCGTCTACCGCCCGATCTTTATCCGCGTCCTGGGGCCGAGGCGGCGGAGCAGACGCAGCAGGTCGGCGGGTTTCAGGGCGACGCAGCCCTCCGTGGGCTGGTAGCCACTGCGGGCGATATGCAGGAAGATTGCCGACCCCCGCCCCGGGCGGATCGGCCCACGGTTGTAGTCGAGGTCGATCACAAGATCGTAGAGGCCGTCATCGCGCCAGAGCTGTTCTGCGCTGGCCGTCGTGCTCGGGAGCCGAATCGGCCGGTTGTAGCGGCGGTCCTGCGGCGCGTCGCACCAGCCGTCGTCGCGCCGCGTCGCCCGCAGGGGAAGCGGACTCACGGGGCGGACGGGAAAACGGTCGGGCCGGTAGAAGCCGCCGCGCAGGCGGAACACGCCCTGTGGCGAGGCGCCATCCCCCTCGCGCTTGCGGCTCGTGATGCCGGAGCGCCCGAGGGCGCAGGGGATCACGCTTCCCCCCGCGATCAGCGTGCCGCGAGTCGCGTCACCTGGCAGAGGGCGCACCCGCAGCAGGCCGAGCGATCCGGCTCTCCCCTGCCAGACGATCCCGCCGCCGTTCCGCTTCGCAACCTGAGGGCGTGGCATGGCCGGTTCGTCCCAACCTATCCCGAACTTCGCTTGGTCTGACGTCGTGTCGCGGTAGAGAGAGGTGGAACATGGCGAAAATTCTGCATAAGCGCGCAATCTGGATTTCCCGGCGCGCAAAACGAACTAGGTTAATCGCCAGGCGGAGCTGTTTGGGCTCCGTCCGCGGCCGGCCAACGGGCGATTGCCTCTTCGGACGAGCGTGCCGCCATGAAATTGTCTTGGCCGCCTGTCTGATCGTTCCGCGAAGTTCAGGTGGCCGAAAGCTTGTCGAGAGCCGCTGCGTCGATGTCCAATCCTTATTGCCTCCTCGTCTGCGACGACGACGACGCCCTGCGTGAGGCATTGACGGAGCAGATCGACGCCTATGAGGAGTTCTCCGTCATCGGCGAACCGACCGCGACCGGGGCGCTGAACCGCGTCACGCAGGAGCCGGTCGATCTCGTCGTGATGGATGTCGCCCTGCCCGATATGGACGGGCGCGAGGCGGTGCGGACGATGCGCCGCAACGGCTACCGCGGTCCGATCATCATGCTGACGGCGCAGGAATCCGACGACGACATGGTCGAGGGCCTGGAGGCGGGCGCCAACGATTACGTGGTCAAGCCGTTCAAGTTCGCCGTGCTGCTCGCCCGCATCCGGGTGCAGTTGCGCCAGCATGAGGCGAGTGAGGATGCGGTGTTCCGCATCGGTCCCTACACCTTCCGGCCCGGCGCCAAGCTGCTGGTGGGCGAGCGCGGCTCCAAGCTGAAGCTGACCGAGAAGGAGACGGCGATTCTGCGCTACCTCTACCGGGCAGGACGGGAGGTGGTGGGGCGCGACACGCTGCTCGCCGAGGTGTGGGGCTACAATGCCCACGTCACCACCCACACCCTCGAGACGCATATCTACCGGCTCCGCCAGAAGATCGAGCCGAACCCGGCGGTCGCCGCGATCCTCGTTACCGAGGGCGGCGGATACAAGCTGCTGCCCTGATCCTCGTCCCGAAGGGGCACTATCCACCTCCGCGCACAGCCCACGGACGAGCAGCGTATCGCGTGGCTCGCGCATCGGTTAAGCTTGGCGCTCTGAAGGGTAGAGCATCGTCCCGAAAGGTGGCCGTCGGCTTTCGGGAAAAGACGATGCAGAAGCAAGAGCCTAGAGCATCGTCCTGGATTCGATATTCAGGACGATGCTCTGAGCGTATCGTGGCCGAGGGGCAGACAGGCGTTGGGGCTCGACGACGACATCGCGATCCTCGCCGCAGCGCCCGTGTTCGAGTCGTTCGGGCGCGATGCCCTGCGCCTGCTGTCCTTCGCCGGCGAGCGGCGCCTCCTGGAGGAGGGCGAGCTGTTGTTCGCCCGCGGCGAACCGTCGGATGGCGGCTACGTCGTCATGTCCGGCACTATCGTCCTTGTCCCGCCCTCGGCCGATTCCCTGCCCGATGCACTGCCGGTCACAGTCACGCGCTCCGGTGTGATCGGGCGCAATGCCCTGTTTCGCCAAGTCCCACGGCCGGCCGACGCCCGGGCGCGGGAAGCCTCGGAGGTGATGCGCGTGACGCCCTCGCTGATGAGTCGCGTGCTGCGCGAGTTTCCGGACGCAGCGGCGGCGATCCATGACGGCATGGCCGAGGAGCTGCTGGGCCTGGTGCGGGGCCTGTCCGGCGTGCGCGCGCGGCTTGTGGGCCTCGCGCCACGCAAACGGTGACAGGACCGGGCGGCTTTTGTAAGCACGACCACCTTTCGCGCCGTCTAGTCCGGAAAGCCCCGATGTCACACGCCGATCTCGAAAAGACCATCGAAGCCGCCTGGGAGGAGCGCGCCGGCATCTCGACCGCGACCACGGGCGCCGTGCGCGAGGCGGTGGACGAGGCGCTGAACCTGCTCGATTCCGGTCAGGCCCGCGTCGCCGAGAAGGCGGGCGACACTTGGCAGGTGAACCAGTGGCTTAAGAAGGCAGTTCTGCTCTCCTTCCGCCTCAACGACATGGTGCCGATCGAGGGCGGCCCCGGCTCCTCCGCCTGGTGGGACAAGGTGCCCTCGAAATTTTCCGGCTGGGGCGACGCCGAGTTCCGCGCCGCCGGCTTCCGCGCCGTGCCCGGCTGCTTCGTGCGCCGCGGCTCCTACATCGCGCCGGGCGCGGTGCTGATGCCGAGCTTCATCAATCTCGGTGCCCATGTCGGTGAGGGCACCATGGTCGATACCTGGGTGACGATCGGCTCCTGCGCCCAAGTCGGCAAGAACTGCCACATCTCGGGCGGCGCCGGCATCGCCGGCGTGCTGGAGCCGCTCCAGGCCAACCCGGTCATCATCGAGGACAACTGCTTCGTCGGCGCCCGCGCCGAGGTCGCCGAGGGCGTGATCATCGGCGAGGGCTCGGTCCTGTCGATGGGCGTCTATATCGGCGCCTCGACGCGCATCATCGACCGCACTACGGGCGAGACCTTCTACGGCCGCGTGCCCCCGTATTCCGTGGTGGTGTCGGGCACGACGCCCGGCAAGCCGCTCCCCGACGGCACTCCCGGCCCCGGTCTCTACTGCGCCGTGATCGTCAAGCGCGTCGATGCCGGCACTCGCGCCAAGACCGGCATCAACGAGCTGCTGCGGACCTGATGGCATCGGCCAGCCCATCGGACGCCATCCGGACCCTCGACCTCACCGTCGCGGGGCACCGGGTGGCGACGCCCTGTGCCCTGATCGGGGAGGGCGCCGACGCGCTGCTTCTGCCTGCTCTCTCCTCGATCTCGGCTCGCGAGGAGATGCTGCCGCTCGCCCGCGAACTTGGCGACACGTACCGCTGCTTGGTGCCCGACTGGCCGGGCTTCGGCGCGCATCCCCGGACTCGGCTGCCGCTGAGCCCGGCCAACCTGCATGCCTTCCTCGACGCGCTTCTGGCGGCGGCGCCCGGCCCCTATGCGCTCGGTGTCGCGGCGGGCCATGCCGCGCCCTACCTCGTCGCGGCGGCGCGCCGCCATCCCGGCGCCTTCGCGCGACTCGTGCTCGTGGCGCCGACCTGGCGCGGGCCGCTGCCGACCGCCATGGGTCCGGAGCGCGCCGCGTGGTTCGGCCGCATCCGCCGGGCCGTCGAGATGCCGCTCCTCGGCGAGGCGCTCTACCGGATCAATATCAGCCCGCCGATCATCGGGCGGATGATGCGCGCCCACGTCTATGCCGAGCCGGCCCATGTCACGCCCGCCGTCATCGCCGCCAAGCACCGGATCACCCGGCAGAGCCGGGGCCGCTTCGGCACGGCGGCCTTCGTCACCGGAGGCCTCGATCCGGCCGCTTCGCGTGAAGACTTCCTGGCCCTGTTCGGCGACGGCCTGCCGCCGGTGCAGGTGCTGCGGCCGGAGAAGGCGCCGCGCCGCTCCGGCGCCGAGATGGACGCGCTGATCGGCACGGGCCGCGTCGTGGCCATCCCCGTGCCGGGAGCGCTGAGCGCCCACGAGGAATTCTCGGGTGCCATCGCCGCCGCGATCCGGGCGGCTTGATCCGGTCTCAAAGAAGGGCGGAGGGCAGCACGCCCGTGCGGCGCTTGGGCGAAGCGCGAAATCCGCTCTGCGAAGCAATCCGACAGATTTCATATGACAGGGGGATCGGACTGTGACGCATCTGTCGCACGTCCCTTCTAGACAGGCCCTGAGCATCGGTTCGAGACTGATGCTCGGTCCCCTCTCCGCCGTCCCGATCCTTCGACCCGGCGCCCGAAAGCTGCTTCTCCGATGTCCCGCCCGACCCGTGCGCCGGTGCGCCTTGCCGCCCTGCTGACGCTGATCCTCGCGACCGGACCGCTCCACGTCGTGCCCGTCCATGCCGAGCCGGCGGCGCCGTCCGGCTCACCGCCCTCCGCGCCCTCGCTGGAGAAGGACAAGCTCTCGACGGCCGCCCCGAAAGGTTATCTCAGCGAGGAGGCGACGCCGAACCTCGTGGCGATCCTGCCCCCGCCGCCGGCCGGGCACTCGGCGGCGGAGGCGGCGGACCGCGCGGTCTACAATGCCACGCGGGCCTATCAGGGTTCTCCGCGCTGGGCGCTCGCCACCAACGACGTCGCCGATGGAGGTGCCGCGCTTCTGGAGGACTATGCCTGCGTTCTCGGCCAGCGCATCGACCAGGCGCGCGTGCCCGACCTGATGCGGCTCCTCGACCGGGCCCGCATCGACGTCGCCCGAGCCACCCGTGTCGCGAAGCGCCGCTACCGCCGCCTGCGTCCCTTCGTCGGCAACGAGGCGCCGATCTGCGTCGCCCGAACGGCCGAACTCGCCGACAGCTTCAGCTATCCGTCCGGTCATGCCGGGCAGGGCTGGGCCTACGGAATGATCATGGCGAGCCTGATGCCGGAGAAGGCGACGCAGTTTCTGGTGCGCAGCCGGCTCTACGGCGAGAGCCGGGTGGTGTGCGGCGTCCACTGGCTCAGCGACGTGGAGGCGGCCCGCACCGGCGCCTCGGCGCTGATGTCGGTGCTCCTCGCCGATTCCGGCTTCCGCGCCGATCTGGAGCGCGCCCGCGCCGATCTGAAGCGGGTGCTGGGCGGGGAGGGGACGAAGCCCGACCCTACCATCTGCGCCCGCGAGGATGCCGCCGCGCGCCAGCCCCTGCTCTGACGGGAAAGGCACGGCTCGGCCATGTGCGGACCGAACTCCCAGGCCGGAATTTCAAGCGTCGAGAACGGGCATCGGACCGTCGGTCCCCGACGCCTCACCGCTTCCAGACGCCGAGCCGCTCAGTGCGGGCATGGTCCTCGGCTGCGGCGAGATCCGGCGTCGCCTCGGACGAGGCGCGGCCGCCGCCGTTGAACAGCACCACCTCGGAAAGGTCGCGCCCCTCGACCGTGCAGATATACGCGCTGCTACCGGGGGCGGGCTGGCAGGTCACCGAGCGCTTGCGCAGGTACTTGCTCAACTCGTCGGCTTGACCGCCGCGGACCCACTCGACGCCGAACAGGCGAACGACCTTGCCGCCCACCCGCAAGGTCGCCGTGTCGATCACCTCCGGCACGCCGACGACGGCATTGGCTCCCTTGCGCGGCGCCTCCGGCTCAGGCGGCCGCTCGGTTTCCGCGGGCGGCATCTCCGCGGATGCGTCGGGGGCCGCGTCCTCGCCTGAGGCACGTCCCGACGCCGGCGGGGAATCCGGAGGCGCCGTCTGCTGCGGCTGAGTCTCGGCTGTCTGCTGAGCGGGGCGTCCTGTATCCTCCGTCTCGCGCCCGCTCAACGAGAGCGCGGCGACGAGGCCAGCGCCCGCCAAGGCGCCGAGCGCCATCAGCGCCACCGGGCGGCGGCTGCCGGCCGCAAGGGCGTCTTCCGTCAGATCGCGCAGCCGCGTCGCGGTCTGGCGAGGCTGGATCCCGCCTGCCACTCGCCGCCAGCCCTCTTCGACACGGGCGCGCGCCTCGGCCACGCGCTCCGCCGCATTCGGCGTCGGCTCCGCGGGATCGACGGAGGTCCCGACCGGTGCAGGTCTCGGCCGCGCCTTCAGGCGCTCGGCGAGCCGGCTGCGCCAGCCTTCGACGGTCTCGCTCGCGGCATTGGCGAGTGCTCGGCTGCGTTCGGCGGAGCTGTTCGCCAGGGACCGCGCCAGGGCCGATTGCGTCTCCACGAAGCGCGCGCCTGCCTTCCGCACGTCCGCGATGGTGTCACGGGCCGGCTCAGGCTCAGGCTCTGGGGCAGGGGGCAAGAACAGCGGGGCGTGCTGCTCGCGAAGCTCCTCGACGAGGTCGTGCAACGTCAGCGGCACACCGGTTCCGGCCTCGCCCCGCAGGCGCACCGCGCCGGTCCGGTCGACGATCCGGTAGCCGGGCACGCCATCGGCGGGCTCGACGAAGCCCTCGGCGATCAGTGCCAGAGTCCGGCGCGCCACCGGCCGTGCCCCGCGCCGGTCGAGTTCGGCCAGGATCAGCGCGCGGATGCGGCGGTCGTCCTCGGAGACCGGTGCCTCGGGGGGGGACACTGTCTCGTCCTTGCTCCGGCCTGCGGCTTTTGCCGATCCCTTCACGCGCGCGATGCCCTGTTCTCGATCGTTCGAGACGCCACCGCATGGCGGCGTCCGTTGCCTGCTTCTACAGCATGGAGCGGGCGGAGTATCCGGTCGATGCGGCGGCTGATCCGGGCCTCAGGCGCCGGCGCGGCTCAAGACGCGGCTCGACTCCGAGACGATGACCGGTGCCCCGTCCGCGAAGCTCACCGTCAGCGTAAGTTCGGCGATGCCCTGCGAGCGCGCCCCGCGGGAGGGGCTCAGCGCCGTGAAGTCGTGGACGACGCGCACGAGGCAGGTGGCGCTCGGCCCGTCGCAGGCGACTCGCGGCTCCCCTTGCGGCTCATAGCGCCGCTCCGGCCAGCGCCGGGCGAAGCGTAGCTTCTCGGCCAGCAGCGCGCCGGCCGACATGACACGGCCGTGGAAGCGAACCGTGCTGCCGTAGAAGCGGGGCGCGGAGGCCAGCATCGCGCCGTTCGGCGCGGACACGCTGTCGAGATAATCGAGGCTCAGGCGCCGCGCGGTCACGGCCCAATCCGAGAAGCGCGGATCCGGCTCGCTCCGTGCCATCCGAGCGGTCGGAGGAGCAGGGCGCTCAAGAGCACGCTCCGTCCGGGCGGTATGCGCATAGCCCTGCTCACGTGCCCGCTCGCGGATGGCGGCCCGGCGGGCGCGACGCATCTCGGCCGCGCGGGTGCGGTCGTGACGGTGCGTCTCTCGCCGGGCGGGGGAGGGGGCGGCCGCCCGGTGCGGGGCACGCGCGCCCGGTTCGACCTCGAAACGGGGGCCCGGCTTGGCTGCCTCGAAACGGGGACCCGGCTTGGCCGCCGGCTTCGCCCGCTCGCCTCCGGCAGAGGGCCCGGATTTCGCCGGTGGATCGACCCAGTTCGACCCCGACTGTGCCAGGGCGGTTCCCGTCGCGCAGGCCGAGGAGAGGAGAAGGGTCAGAAGCAGGACGGGGCGCATGACGGGGCCGATCGGGCGAGCAGGCCTGAAGGTGCCTCACGAAGCGCCCGACGACCGTTGGCTCTCACCTGGGACAGGTGACGGCAGTGAGCGTTCCGCGGGAGGCGGTCGGTGCGACGGAACGCGTGACCGCACCGCGACGGTTCCACGCATTTCGCCAACGCGTTCCTATACCGAGTCCGGTCTCCTTTGCGACAGGCGTCGCGTCGGAAGGCCCGTTACCCCCGCTGTCCCTCCCCGGAGCGCTCCCGAGACGGGTTCGATCCTCGCACACCCTTTCCGCTTGCTCGTTGTCCTCTTGCTCGACCCCTGGTTTGTACCCTTGCCAACCCGCGGGAAGTCCCCACCTTGAGCGTGGCGGTCCCGGCTCTTCCTGCCCTCAGGGCGGAGCAGGCCAAGGGCTCCCGGCGGGAGCATCGGGCGGGATTGCAGAGGACGGGTCCGGGCCCCTCTGACGGTCGAGGCGTCGACCGTGATGTCGGATCCTTATCTACGCTGGCGCGAACGCGGCGCGGAAGCGTGCGAGGATAGGCTTTTGCCGGTCATGGTGGTCTTCCTGTTCCGTCCGGGCGCGAGCGGAGCGGGCGCTTGAGTGCAACCTCGACTCCGAAGAAGCGCCGCGCGCTCCTTCTCGTGAACGGCAAAGCCCGGAGCGGGTCCGCGCCACTGGACGCGATCCGAACGATCCTCCGCCAGGGTGGGCTCGACCTCATCGAGCCTGAAGGCAGCACCGATTGCAAGGAAGTGATCGGGCGCCATGCCGAGGCGGTTGATCTCGTGATCCTCGGCGGCGGCGACGGCACCATGAACGCGGCTGCGCCGGCCCTCGTCGAGACGAAGCTGCCCTTCGGCATCCTGCCGCTCGGCACCGCCAACGATCTCGCCCGCTCCCTCGGCCTGCCCCTCGAACCGGAGGCGGCCGCAGGGCTGATCCCCACGGCGCCGGAGAAGGCGATCGATCTCGGCTGCGTCAACGGGCACTACTACTTCAACGTGGCGAGCGTCGGCTTCTCGGCCGACCTCGCCAGTGAACTCACGGCGGATGCCAAGAAGGCCTGGGGCACGGTGGGATATGCCATCGCAGCCATCCGCCTGCTGCGCCGCGCCCGTCCCTTCACGGTCACGATCGAGCATGACGGCCGTACCGAGAAGGTAACGACGATCCAGGCCTCGGTCGGCAACGGGCGCCATTACGGTGGTGGGATGACCGTGCAGGAGGACGCCACCGTCGATGACGGCCGGCTCGATTTCTACAGCCTGGAGGTCGCCCATTGGTGGCGGCTGATCGCGCTGCTGCCGGCCCTGCGCCGGGGCACGCACGGCAAGGCCGCGGACGTGCGCGCTTTCGAGACCACGGAACTGGTACTGACGACCCGCAGGCCCCGGGCGGTCAACACCGACGGCGAACTCACCACCTGGACGCCGGCCCATTTCAAGATCGTGCCGAAGGCGGTGCGCGTGCTCGCGCCGCCGAACGCCGCACCCGGCACCACGAGCCGCTTTCCTCTTCCCTTCTGAACCGACGGACGACCCTTGGCCAACCCCTTGGACAGCTTGCTGCACCTCGCCGCCGATCCCACCGCCTGGGCCGCATTGGCGACCCTCGTGGTGATGGAGGTCGTGCTCGGCATCGACAACCTGATCTTCATCTCGATCATCACCAACAAACTGCCGGCCGACCAGCAGAGCCGGGCCCGGCGCATCGGCATCGGTCTTGCGCTGATCCTCCGCCTTGCTCTGCTCGGCACCGTGGCCTGGATCGTCCACCTGACGGAGCCGGTCTTCGAAATCTTCGGGAAAGGGTTCTCCTGGCGCGACCTCATCCTGATCGCGGGCGGCCTGTTTCTGCTGTGGAAGGCGACCAAGGAGATCCACCACAGCGTCGATCCGAGTCCGGAGGAAAAGCTGGGCAGCCAGGTGGCGCTCGGTTTCGGCTCCGCCATTGTCCAGATCCTGGTTCTCGACCTCGTCTTCTCGATCGACTCGATCATCACGGCGGTTGGCATGACCGAGCATGTCGCGATCATGGTCGTCGCGGTTCTCGCCGCCGTCACGGTGATGCTGATCGCCGCCGATCCGCTCTCGCGCTTCATCGCCGCCAACCCCACCGTGGTGATGCTGGCGCTCGGCTTCCTCATCATGATCGGCATGACGCTGCTCGCCGAGGGCTTCGGGGCACATGTGCCGAAGGGCTACATCTACACCGCCATGGCCTTCTCGGCCGGCGTGGAGGTCCTCAACATGCTGGCTCGCCGCCGCAAGCGGGGGAAGTCGTCGAAGGGTGCCGCCTGAAGCGCGGCAGTTTTCCCGTGAAAACTGCCGGGAGCTGCATCCGCCAATCTCGCGCGGCGCCTGAGCGGAACCCAAATCCGATCACCTGAAGAGACCAATCGGATTTGATATGAGGCTGGGTGCGGTCGATCCGAGCGAGGCGGTCAACGGACGGTAAGGCATGGCGGCCGAAGTTCGGCCGCCCTGGCCCCTGCGGTAAGGGTCCGTTCACGCCGAACCGCTCGTTTAGGCAGCATGACCTGATCCCAGGCGAACGCCCCATGCGCTTCCTTCTCGCACCGGCCCTGCTCGCGGTCGCGTGCGGCTCTTCCCTTGCCGCCGCACCCTCGCCGTTCCGCGCGGCCCTCGCGGTTGCCGGCGGCTGCGGCGCGCACCGTTCCCTTGCGGAGGAGAGGCTCGGCCGGCTCGGCGCCGCCACGGCGACCGCCGTGCCGCAGGGCGAGGCCGACCTGTTCGGCAAGCCGACCGGGCAGTGGACCGAGGACGAGATCCGCGACGCCCTCTCCGCCTTCGCAGCCTGCGAGACCCGCTCCGGGCCGGCCGGTACCAAGCGAAGCGAGCACCTCGCTCGCGACCTGCGCGGCCTGGAGGCGGCCCTGCGCCGGGCCATCGTCGTCGGGCATGCCCGCCCCCCCGTCGAGGCGGGCGTGGAACGGGCGCCGCATGGGGCCGGGCCCGATGGTGCCTCGGCCGGGCTCGCCCGGCTGCGGCAGGGTCCGGCCTTCATCCCTGCCCTGCGGAGCGGCGGCGCCGCACCGGAAGGTCAGCGGCCCGTCGCGGCACCCGTCGGCGCCCCGCACGCGGAACCGCCCCGCGCGCTCGCCGCGATGCCAGTCACCTCCCCCGATGCGTGGGACGACGCGCCGCCGGCCCGAACCCGGCATGCGCAGCCGCCAGCCGCCGATCCGGCGCCGGCCGGGCCGCCCCACCCCGCGCTGGTGCCGGTCGCCGCGCACCGGCCGTCGACGGAGCGGACGCAGTGCCCGATCAGCCTCGGCACCTTCGAGCTGCTCCAGGCCGAGATGCGTCTCTCCGAAGTCGAGGGCCTGCTCGGCTGCCGCGGCACCATCGACGCCACCGCGACGATCTCCGGGCTCGGCACCTTCGAGACCTATCTCTGGTCGGACCGCGGCAGCGGCGCCACCGTCACGCTGGTCTTTCAGAACAAGCGCCTGCGCTCGAAGGCGCAGCGCGGACTCGGCGCGGAAGTTGGACGCGGCGGCTGAGGGCGGGGCCGCTCAGAGCCTGTTGGAGCTGCTTGTTCAACACTTTACCTCGTCCTGAGGTGCCGCGTGGCGGCCCCGAGAGAGGCCCCGCTCCAGCACTTCAGGATGAGAGTGCATGGGATCGTCCGCTCCGATCCGCTGGGTGCCTGATGTCTCGACTCGGGCGGGTTCTCATCCCAAGTCCGTTTGATCCCTTCGGTATGGCGGATTCGGGCTTCGCGTCACATGCCCCGCGGGCTTGGCTGATACGATCCCCGCTTGAGCAGAGGACAGATCCCCTCGCATTTCGAGAAACCCGGCAGCCCGTGCCGCAGGCAGCAGACCCGGCGGCGCGGCGCGTCAAAGCCCGCCAGCGCGTCGGCGCGCATCAGGGTGAGCGCCGTGCAGGCTTCGCGCGGCCAGCACAGGGCCTGCAAGGCCTCGGCCGCCTCGACCGCCCGATCCGGGTTTTCCCGCGCGATCGTCTTCAGCGTCCAGAACAGATGACCGCCGGCATTCTCCCACAGCAGCCGGTGCGACAGCCCCGTCTCGGCCCGCAGAACCTGGATCACGGGCGTGATGCCCTCGGCCAGCAGCCGGTCGACCTGAGCCGGGAGAGGGGAGGGGAGCGCCCGTTCCGACGCGAGGTGAAGAGTTGCCGGCAGCCCGGATCCTGGCGCAAAGCGGATCGACTCGATAGCGACGGCCGCCCCAAGTCGCGCCCCCGTCGCGAGCGTCGGCGCGATCAGTGCGGCGAAGAGGTAGGCGCTCCAGAGCGAGGCCACCGCTCTGCGCTCGGCCCCCGGATAGGCATCCGCGAAGAGGGCGATCCCGTCGGAGACCGCACCGTGCGCGAGGTCCGACAGCGCGTAGGCCCGTGGATCGGGATCGCGGCGGAGCCGGCCGGAGAAGGGTGCGAAGGCGCCGGTCAGGGCGCCGTCGAGGATGTCCTGGGTGACGAGGGTCAGGGCGGAACTCGCCTCACCAGCGATAGATCAGGCTCGCGTAGAATTGGCGAGGCTGGCCACGGTAGCAGGCGCCCGCCTGGCAGTTGAAATAGCGGCGGTCGAACGCGTTGTTCACGTTGACCTGAAGTCGCATGCCTCGCAGCCGCGAATCGACCTTGGCGAAGTCGTAAGCCGCCACCGCATCGAACAGCGCCACGGTCGAGTTGCGGAAGCTGCCCGGCACCTCATTGGCCGGACTGGTGCCGGCGTAGCGGATGCCGCCGCCGAAGCTCAGGCCGAACAGGTCGGTATCCGGCTGAAAGGCGTAGTTGGCGAACGCCGTGAAGGTGTTGGCCGGAATGCCCGAGAGCGGAATCCCGACCGAGTCCGGTGCGCCGGGATTGCGGGTCGTGCGGATATCGACGTGGCTGTAGGAGGCCAGCACGTTGATGCCGGCACCGAGATTGGCGGTCAGTTCCAGTTCGGCACCTTTCGAGCGAACCTCTCCGATCGCCGCCTGGAACAGGATCGGATTGACGGGATCGGGCCGCAGCACGTTCGATTGCGTAATGTCGAACACCGCCATGTTGAGGAACACGTTCCGGCCCGGCACCTGGGTCTTGATGCCGGCCTCGAACTGCTCGCCGCTCGTCGGCTGGAAGGCGGCGCCGCTCCGGTCGAAGCCGAGTTGCGGTGCGAAGGTCGTGGCGAAGCTCGCGTAGGGGACGATGAAGTCCGTCAGCAGGTAGTTGGCGCCGACGCGGTAAGAGAAGGCGCGGTCGCCGGTGACCGACGCGCCCGTGGCCGACGGGGCGCTGTAGCTCTCGGTGAGTTGCGAGACCTGATCGTGCCGCCCGGTCAGGGTGAGGATCAGCGATCCGATCCGCGCCTGATCCTGCACGTAGGTACCGAGCTGCTCGATGCGCTGACGGCCGGCACTCGTATAGGCGGGCGTGGGAATGAACTGCGCGCCGTAGTTCGGGCGGATCAGGCCGCCGATCTGCAGGCTCGGCACCACGAGAAAACCGCCTCGCTCGGTGAAGCGCGCGTTGGTGTAGTCGATTCCGGCGACCAGGGTGTGGGCGACCGGGCCGGTGGCGAACCGGGTCTCGAGCTGGTTGTCGAGCGAGAGCGTGTCGAGCGTGTCGGTGATACGACCGTTCGAGCGGCCGGCCGTTCGGAGGTCCGGGCTGATCGTGTCGATCTGCGTGTATCGCAGATCGGCGTCGTTGTTCTGATAGCGGAAGTTCTGCCGGAACACGACGTCCGGGCTGAACCGGTGCTCGAACGCGTAGCCGATACGGTACTGCCGCGTCGTGAAATCCTGAAAGGCCGGATCGCCCGAGAACAGGTTCGTCTTCTGGAAGCGCGGATCGGCGAAGTTCGAGTAGAACGAGGCGTTGCCGGGCACCGTGTTGTCGAGATACTCGGCGAGTACCGTCAGGCTGGTGTCGGCATCGGGCCGCCACGTGATCGCCGGGGCGATGAAGGCGCGGTCCTCCCGGCCGCCGGGCAGGAAGCTGTCGCCCTGCCGGAACAGGCCGGTGAGGCGGTAGGAGAACTGCCCGTCGGTCTGCTCGATCGGGCCGCCGAGATCGAAGGCGCCCTGGTAGCGGCCGTACTTGCCCCGCTGCAGCCAGACCTCGCCGAAGGGCACGGAGGTCGGGCGCTTCGACGTGACATCGACGATGCCGCCCGGCGCGCCGAGTCCGTAGAGGCCCGCCGCCGGCCCGCGCAGGATGGTCAGGGCGTCGAGGCCGTAGGGCTCGACGCGGGGAATGGCGAAGGGGGCGGAGGGCTGGCGCAGGCCGTCGCGGTAGACACCGATATTGGTCACCGAGAAGCCGCGGATGAAGAAGGCGTCGAAGCGCGGATCGAAGCCGAACACGTTGGAGGAGATGCCCGGCGTGTAGGCGATCGCGTCGTTGAGCGTCTGGACGTTGCGGTCGTTGAGCTGCTCGCGGGTGACGACCGAGACCGAGGCCGGCGTTTCAATGATCGGCGTGTTTGTCTTGGTCGCCGCCGCGCTGCCCTTAGCCGTGTAGCCGACGACGCCGGTCGGACCGCCGCCCCCGCCGCTCGTCGCCGATCCGACGCCGACGGCACCGGCAACGCCGGGAGCCGGCAGCGAGGCCGCGGCGGGAGACGGAGGCTGCAGCGCGCCCTGGACCGGTCCTCGTGCGGATTGCTGTCCGCGGCTCGCCTCCACCGTGATCGTTTCCAGCGTGGTGCTCGCCTGTTGGGCGAGGGCCGGTCCGGTGAGAGCCGTCCCGGTCAGCAGCAGCCCGGCAATACGCGCCGAGACGCGGCGGCGATGCGAGAGCATGGTGGATCCTCGAAGCCGATCTGGCCCCTGAATGTCGGCGCCTATTCGCGACGACAAGGGGAAAGGTTCGAGAAATCAACAACTTAGACCTATTACAATGTGTATCATGGCCGAGTTTCCGGAGGAATTTCGGGAGGTTGCGCTCCCTCCTCACTCAGGTCCGTTCCCAAGGTTTCGAATCGCTGTGACGCGCCTGCAACGATTGCTCAGGCGGGGCGCGCCGCTCGTGAAGGCGCGCTGCGATGGGACCGGCTCAGCGGAGCAGGTTGGTCTTGGCCAGGTCGAGGATCGCGTCGCCGCGCCCGTTCATCACCGCCTGGAGGGCGTAGAGGCTGAAACCCTTCACCTGCTCGGCCTGGAGCTTCGGCGGCATCGCCAGTTCCTGTCGGTTCGTCACCACGTCGAGGAGCGCGGGGCCGGGATGGGCCAGCACGTCCCGGATCGCGCCCTCCAGATCACCTGGGTCCTCGACCCGACGGGCATGGATGCCGATGGCGTTGGCCATGGCGGCGAAATCCGGATTTTCGAGCGTGACGCCGGTCTCGAGATAGCCTGCGGCCTTCATCTCCAGCTCGACGAAGCCGAGCGTGCCGTTGTTGAAGATGACGACCTTCACCGGCAGCTTCTCCTGCGTCAGGGTGAGGATGTCGCCCATCAGCATGGCGAAGCCGCCGTCGCCCGACAGCGAGATCACCTGCCGGCCGGGACTCGCCGCCTGAATTCCGATGGCATGGGGAAGGGCGTTGGCCATCGAGCCGTGGGCCCAGGAGCCGATCAGGCGCCGCCCGGCGGTCATGTGGAGGTAGCGCGCCGCCCAGACGGTGGGCGTGCCGACATCGGCCGTGAACACGGCGTCATCATGCGCCGCCTCGCTGAGGAGCCGGGTGAGGTATTGCGGGTGGATCGGCCGGCGGCCGGCTTTGCCGGTGGCGAGGTCGTCGAGGTCTTCCCGCGCCTTGGCGTAGTGCTTGAGGCTCGCCTCCAGGTGGCGCGCGTTGTCATTGCCGGTGAGCCGCGGCAGCAGCGCCTCGATGGTGGCGGCCACATCCCCGACGAGGCCGAGTTCGAGCCGGCAGCGCTTGCCCAGGTTCTCCGGACGCAGATCGACCTGCGCGATCTTGGCGTTCTCGGGATAGAACTGGCGGTAGGGGAAGTCGGTGCCGAGCATCAGCAGGGTCTCGCAGGCCTCCATCGCCGCGTAGCCCGAACTGAACCCGATCAAGCCGGTCATGCCGACATCGTAGGGGTTGTCGTGCTCGACATGCTCCTTGCCGCCGAGTGCGTGGACGATCGGGCTCTTGAGCGTCTCCGCAAGCCGCATCAGCGGTGCGTGCGCCCCGGCGCAGCCGCGCCCGCACAGCAACGTGATTTTCTTCGAGCTGTTGAGGAGGTCGGCCAAGCGATCGAGTTCGTCGGCCGGCGGCACGGTGACGGGCGCCCGGGGGCGCAACGTCGCCGGGGCGGCCAGGGCGCGCTTCGGCGCGTCCTTCAGCGCCACGGTGCCTGGGATGACAACGACGGCGACGCCGCGCTTGCCCACAGCCGTGCGGATTGCGGACTCGAGCACGTTGGGCAACTGCTCCGGGTCGGAAACCAACTCGCAGAAATGGCTGCAGTCGCGGAACAGCTCCTCCGGCCGCGTTGCCTGGAAGTAGTTGAGGCCGATCTCGCTCGACGGGATGTGGGCGGCGATCGCCAGCACCGGTGTGCGGGTGCGGTGGGCGTCGAACAGGCCGTTGATGAGGTGGAGATTGCCCGGCCCGCAGGAGCCGGCACAGACCGCGAGTTCGCCGGTCACCTGCGCCTCGCCCGCGGCGGCGAAGGCGGCGACCTCCTCGTGGCGGACATGGACCCAATCGATGACGCCCCGGCTGCGGATCGCCTCTGTGATCCCGTTCAGGCTGTCGCCGACGAGGCCGTAGACGCGGCGCACGCCCGCCTGCTGGAGCGTCTCGACCACGAGATCCGATACGTTGCGGGTTGCCATGCGCCGTCTCCGAACAGGACCGCCTCGAAAGGCGGTGACGGCGGGCCAACGTCGCTTCGGAGCGATGGTTCGGGAGGGACGAAGATTTTGCGATTACTGCATAATCGCGCAGGCCGGAGAGGCAGGATCCGGCAGCATTGGACCCCTTATCCGCAGGGGCTGAGCCGGGTGGATGATGGCTCCTCCGGACCCGGCCGTCTCGCGCTCGACCCGTTCCGTCGCGTGGCGCAGCCTGACATGAAAAAGGGCCGGCCGATCGACTCGGCCGGCCCTTTTGGCGTGGTTTCTCGCCTCAGGTGTTCATCGAGTCGAAGAAGTCGCTGTTGCTCTTCGTCTGACGCAGCTTGTCCATGAGGAACTCGATCGCGTCGGTGACGCCCATCGGGTTGAGGATGCGGCGCAGGACATAGGTCTTCTTGAGCGAATCCGGCGGCACCAGCAGCTCCTCCTTGCGGGTACCGGAGCGGGTGATGTCGATCGCCGGGAAGATGCGCTTGTCGGACACCTTGCGGTCGAGAATGATCTCGGAGTTGCCGGTGCCCTTGAACTCCTCGAAGATCACCTCGTCCATGCGCGACCCGGTATCGATCAGCGCGGTGGCGATGATGGTGAGCGAGCCGCCCTCCTCGATATTGCGGGCCGCGCCGAAGAAGCGCTTGGGCCGCTGCAGGGCGTTGGCGTCGACGCCGCCGGTGAGCACCTTGCCGGAGGACGGCACCACGGTGTTGTAGGCGCGGCCGAGGCGGGTGATGGAGTCGAGCAGGATCACCACGTCGCGGCCGTGCTCGACCAGGCGCTTGGCCTTCTCGATCACCATCTCGGCGACCTGCACGTGGCGGGTGGCCGGCTCGTCGAAGGTCGAGGCGATGACCTCGCCCTTCACCGAGCGGATCATGTCCGTCACCTCTTCCGGGCGCTCGTCGATGAGCAGCACGATGAGGTAGCATTCGGGGTGATTGAGGGTGATCGACTGCGCGATGTTCTGCATCAGCACGGTCTTACCCGTGCGCGGCGGCGCGACGATCAGCGCGCGCTGGCCCTTGCCGATCGGCGAGACGATGTCGATGATGCGGGGCGAGAAATCTTTCTTGGTCGGGTTGTCCAGCTCGAGCTTGAACCGCTTCGTCGGGAACAGCGGCGTCAGATTGTCGAAGTGGACCTTGTGCTTGATCTTCTCCGGGTTCTCGAAGTTGATCGTGTTGACCTTGAGCAGCGCGAAGTAGCGCTCGCCGTCCTTGGGGCCGCGGATCGGGCCTTCCACCGTGTCGCCTGTGCGCAGGCCGAACCGGCGGATCTGCGTGGGCGAGATGTAGATGTCGTCCGGACCCGGCAGGTAGTTCGAGTCGTTCGAGCGCATGAACCCGAACCCGTCCTGGAGCACCTCGACCGTGCCGGAGCCGATGATCTCGGTCTCGTTGGCCGCGAGCTGCTTGAGGATCGCGAACATCAACTCCTGCTTGCGCATGGTCGAGGCGTTCTCGACCTCGACCTCCTCCGCGAAGGTGATGAGTTCGGTCGGCGATTTCGACTTGAGATCCTGGAGCTTCACCTCGCGTCGGGCCGCGAGTTCAGCCGGCGCGACGGCAGCTTCGGCCGGAGCTTCGACGGGGGCGAGAGCGTCGTTCTGTGACGTCATGTGGGGAGATGCAACCAACGAATGGCGGGGAATGGTCGGCCGGTTCGGGAGCAGGGCCGGGCGCCGGGGAAGCGCCCCGGGGTCCGTAGCCGTCGCGGGCGCGCGGCCCGGCCCACGCATCGGTTTCACTGGGCCGGACAGACCTAGGAATGCGACACGGCTGCAATGGGAGAGCATGGCTCAGTAGCGCGTTTCGCTACCCGGCTCAAGTCCCCGCCCGCCGATTTCATCTCAGGTTTCGGATCGCCCGACTCTGCGGAAGCTTCCCGCCCGCCAATCATCGGCGCCGCAGCCGCACGTAGAGGGCACCGGCCCCGCCGTGGTGGCGCGCCGCCTCCTCGAAGCCGAGCACGAAGCCACGCAGTTCCGGGCCGCGCAGCCAGTGAGGCACGCTGCGCCGGAGCACGCCGCGTTCGGCGAAGCCGCCGCGGTCGTGCCCGCTGAGACCCTCGCCGCCCTTGCCGGTCACCACGAGCACGCGGGCGTGCCCCGCTGCACGGGAGCGCAGCAGGAAGCCGACCAGGGCGGCATGCGCCTCCGCCTGATAGAGTCCGTGCAGGTCGATGCGCGCCTCGATCATCAGGGTGCCGCGCTCCAGGCCGCGACGCTCGCGCCGTTCCAGCCCAGGCGCGCCCGGGGACGCCGGCGCAGGGACTGGAACCGGTGCGGCGGAGGCGCGGGCGATCTCGGGAGCGAGGTCGCCGAGCTTGAGCGGCTTGGAGGGGGCGCGCGGCAGCGAGACGGTCGGTGCCGGTCGCGCCAGGGGAGGGGAGGCGGGCTTCGACGTGGATCTCAGGGCGGCCTTGGCCGCCGGCTTCGGAGGCGTCTTCGCGGCGGCCCTCACGACAGGCGTCGTGGACCGCTCCGCCTCGACAGCGGGCGCGTTCGTGGGGGCCTTTCTCGGCTTGGCCCGGCCCCGCAGCGGCGTGATCAGCTTGGCGATCTCGCTCCAGAGATGGGCCTCCTCGCGCGAGAGCAGGCGGGATCGCCGCGGCGGTCGCTCTCTCACGGACGGGGCTCCCCAGCGGCGGCCTCCGGCACGGCTGCGTCCTTCGCAGCGTCCTCCACAGTCCCGTTCGGGGTGGGCGCCGGCTTGGGGATCAGCACCACGAAGCCCATGCGGTCGTGCAGGTCGCCCGCCGCCCGGCCCGCGGCGGCGCCGGTGCCGACATAAAGGTCGCCGCGCGCCGGACCGACGATCGCCGAGCCGGTATCGGCGGCAACGACGAGGTGGCCGCGTCCGGGCTGGCCCGGCAGTTTGCCTTCGAGCCAGAACGGCAGGCCGTAGCGCCAAAGGCCGCCATCGACGGCCATGCTGCGCCCCGGACTGAGAGGCACGCCCGCAGCGCCGGGGGGGCCGAGGGCCGGATCGGTGACCGGCTCGGTCCGGAAGAAGATGTAGGACGCGTTCATCCGCATCAGCCGGCGGGCATGGTCCGGATTGGCCCGCAGCCAGGAGGTCCAGCGCTCCAGGCTCAGGCCGTTGAGCGGCAGGTGGCCCTCGGCGACGAGGAGCTTGCCGATCGAGGTATAGGGCTGGCCGTTCTTGCCGTCGTAGAGCACCCGCATCCCGCGGCCGTCGGGGAGCCGCACCCGGCCCGAACCCTGCACCTGCAGCACGAACAGATCCACGGCGTCGCGCAGCCAGAGCAGCGGCCGGGTCCGATCGCCGAGCGCCCCGTCCTCGATCGCGGCACGGTCGGGATACGGAACGAGCCCGGCCTCGGTGCGCCGGCCTGCCCGATAGACCGGATCGAGCCCCGGCGCGGTCTCGCCGGGAGCGAGGCTGACGAGGTCGTCGGGCCGGGAGAGGACCGGGGCAGTGTAGCCGGGGCCGGGTTCGAGCGAACCCGTCAGTTCCGGCTCGAAATAGCCGGTGAGGAAGCCGACGCGGCGCTCCGGCTCCGTCCCGGAGGCCGGGCGCACGATGCGGTAGGCGGAGAATCGCGCCTCGAAGAATTTTTTGGCATCATCCGGCTTCACCGCGGCGGCGGCCGCGCAAGCCGCCGCGAGGTCGGCGGGGGAGCCCGTCACGCCCGGGGCCTGGGGAGGATTGGGGCCGGGCCCGGCGCAGGTGCGGCGGAAGGCGTCGAGAGCCGCCGCGCCGTCATCCTCGCGCCAGCCGGGCAGCGCCGCGAGTGCCACCGGCTCCAGCACGGCGCCCGGAACCTGGGGCGGCAGGCGCGGCGGCTCGGCCGCGCGTGGCGATGCGACGGGAACGGAAACGGCCGCAGCGGCGAGGACCGCTGCGGCCGAAAGGAAGACGTGCGGACGCGGCATGACGCGGATCGATCAGCCGCCCGCGTCGGTGGCGACGAGCTGCCAGTTCGGATCGCGCGAGCCGAGGGTTCGGGCGAAGGTCCACACGTCGGGCACCTCGACGCCGGTCTCGGCATTGCCGTCGATCACCTTGCCGTCCGCGTCGCGGGTGGCGGTGATGAGGTTCGAGAGGAAGCGCACGGTGATCTGCGCGACGCGGTTCTTCACCTCGACTGCCACCATTTCCGCCTTGTCGATGGAGATGAAGGTGGTCTCGACAGTCTCCCGGCGCTTCTCGCGCTCCGAGATCGCCCGCTCGAAACCCTCGCAGACCTCCCGCGACAGGAGCACCCGCAGAGTCTTGCGGTCGCCCTTGGCGAAGGCGATGACGATGGCCTCGTAGGCCCCCTTGGCGCCCTCCAGGAACGCCCTCGGCTCGAAGCTCGGCTCGACCTGAACGACCTGCTCCAGGCCGCGGGCCACCGCGGAGCCCGGCTCGGCGATGCCGCGCCAGTCGCGGGGCGCGGTCTGGACCGCCGCCCCTGCCTGTCCCCGGTCGGCGCCGGGCAGGCGCACCACGTTGTCGCCCTCGCCGCGGCCGGCGGCCGGCGGCTCGGTGCGGTTGCGCTCGACCGGCCGGAAGGGCGACCGCTCGGTGCCGGTCTTCTGGCCGAGGACCGAGCGCAGCCGCCAGATCACGAAGACGGCCAGCGCCAGGAAAATCAGAGTGGTTGCGTCGAAGGAATCCTGCATCACCGATCCGAATCGTGACCGTCGCACATGTATGTCCGGCGCCCGCGAGGCCGCTCGGACGAGAAGGGCCGTCCCGTGATCCCGCCCACCGCGCTCCGGCAGATGGCTTCGCGAGGCTCCCGACCGTGGCCGGAGAGGGGTTCGCGAAACCGGCTCTGAATGTCTCTCACGAAACTCCCGCTGCGCCGTGGCGGCCGAAGGAAGATCGGCCGGTGACCGGGCGTTTCGTGAGGCACTCTTAGCCGAGGGCGGCGCGGGGATCGAGCCGGAAACGGACGTCTAGAAAGGCGCTTGGGTCTGAGTGTCTCCGACTGTTCGAAGTCCGTGACCTTACCGTGATATGGGCGTAGCCGCGAGCTATTCCAGGTAAACGGGTGAGACGAGCCTCCGCGTCCCATTCGCGCGCATCCCAAGCCCATGCCGACAACGTCGAGAACAAGGCCTCGCGGCTTCGCTCGAGGATGGCCGATTGCTTGGGTTCGGCTTGTTCGCTGGATACGGGCATGGTAGCCGCAGCCCGCGCCGGAGGGGCGCTCTTGCGCGGGACACGTGCGCGCAAAGACGACGCAAGAAGGAGAGACGCCATGGCCGATACCGCGGCACCGAACGGCAACGGCGCACAGGCCCAGGATCTCGCGCCCGCGATCAACGCGCTGGCGCAATATGCCAAGGATCTCTCCTTCGAGAACCCGAACGCGCCGCGCTCCCTGCAGCCGCAGGAGGGCGGGCCTCAAATCAACATCCAGGTCAACGTCAACGCCCAGCAGATCGCCGAGGCCGACTTCGAGGTCGAGCTCACGCTCGAGGGCGATGCCAAGATCCAGAACGAGGTGCTGTTCGCCTTCGAGCTGAAGTACGCCGGCATCTTCCGCATGCGCAACATCCCGCAGGAGCAGATCCACCCGGCGGTGATGATCGAGTGCCCGCGCCTGCTCTTCCCCTTCGCGCGCCAGATCGTCGCCGAGGCGGTCCGCAACGGCGGCTTCCCGCCCCTCTACATCGACCCGATCGATTTCGTCGGCCTCTATCAGCAGAAGATGATGGAAGCGCAGGCCGCCGGACAGGGCACGGGCGCGCCGCTCGCCTCCTGAGGCGAGGCTTCAAGCGCATCGTTCCGAGCGGAAATCCCTGAACGAAACCCCGGTGCCGACGGTGCCGGGGTTTTTTCATCGGCTGTTTCCGGCCCTGCCGCGCTGAGCGGTCGCGGTCACCCACGGGCCGTCATCGGGGTTGAGGCGGAACGGGGCAGCCTCGCGGATCGTCCCGCGCAACGCCGCGTGCATCGCCCCTCGCGCGGCCCTGCGCTGGGGAACGCCCCCGGCCTTTCGACCGGCTCATCTCCCCGGCTCATCTCCAAGGGCAGCATGGCGCCCACCACCCACCTCGCCCTGATCAACGTCTTCATCGGCGATATCCAGGGCGGGCTCGGGCCGTTCCTCGGCACGTGGCTCGCGCAGATGCGGCAGTGGAGCCCGTCGCAGGTCGGGCTTGTCACCACCCTGGTAGGCGCGGGCACGCTGCTGCTCAGCGGTCCCTTCGGCGCGCTGGTCGACCGCCTCGGACGCCCGCGCCTCCTCATCGTGATCTCCTGCGCCGCGATCCTCGCCGGCACGCTGCTCCTGATGCCGGCCCATTCCTTCGTGCCGGTTCTGGCGGCGCAGTTCCTCGCTGCGGCCGGCGGCACGCTGCTGCTGCTCGCGGTCACGGCGCTGACGCTGGGGGTCGTCGGCAAGGAGGCCTTCCCACGCCAACAGGGGCGCAACCAGGCCTTCAACCATGTCGGCATCCTGATCGCTGCCGGGCTCATCACCTTCGGCACCGCTCATTTCGGGCCCGAGATCGCCTTCTGGGTGCTGGGGGCCATGGCTGCCGCCGCCATCGCCGCCGCGCTGGCGATGCCGGCCCGCGCCTTCAACCACCGCCGGGCGGCGGGCTGGAAGGAGGAGGACGAGGCGGAGCCGGCCCGCTCGTCCTTCTTCCAGATTCTCTCGAACAAGCGGCTGCTTGTGCTCGCGGTGGCGCTCGCCCTGTTCCAGCTCGGCAACGGCGGCATGCTGACCCTGCTGGGGCAGAAACTCGTGCACACGGCGGACAACCCCACCGCCTGGACCGCCCGCTACGTCATGGTGGCCCAGCTCGTGATGGTGCCGGTGGCGCTCGCCGCCGGCTCGCTCGCCGACCGACGCGGCCGGCGCCAGCTTCTCATCGCCGCCTGCCTCGCCCTGCCTGTCCGGGCGGCTCTCTCGGCCTTCATCGATGACCCGTACTGGCTCATCACCGCCGAGATTCTCGACGGCGTAGCCTCGGGCATCATCGGTGTGGCGGTGCCGGTGGTGGTGGCCGACCTCACCTGGGGCTCGGGCCGCACCCAGACGGCGCTCGGCACGGTCAACGCCGTGCAGGGCGCGGGCGGCGCGCTCTCGGCGTGGTACGGCGGCCTCGCCCAGGGCTGGTTCGGCTGGAGCGGATCCTTCCTGGCACTCGGCGCAGCGGGCGTCCTGGCGCTTGCCCTGGTCTGGTGGCTTGCCGCCACCACCGAGGATAGCCGCTCCCAGCGTCGCCGCACCCGCCGCGAGGAGCGCCGCCACGCTGCGCGCTCCGCGGAGAAGCCGGCGTGAAGCGCGTCTGATCGGTCGGAACAGGCTCGGCGCCTCGGCCGTTCACCGGGCGTTTCCTCCCGGCCGCGAGGCGCGCATGGTTCGAACTCCGACGGCCCGATCGTAGGACGATGAGACCGGCCGCACGATCCGCGCCTACGAGCCTCGCGCCGTGCCCTGGCTCAGCGTCGTGTTCGGCTACGGGCCGATGCTGCCCTTCGTTGCCGGGGCGGTCTTGGTGTGGGTGTTGCGAGGGCCGACGGCCGAGGCGGTCTTCACCCTGACGCTGCTCTGGGCTTGCGCGATCCTGCTGTTCCTCTCCGGCGTGCGCCGCGGTGTCAGCTTCCGCACCGAGGGCGGGGCGACTCTCGCGCAGATCGCTACGATGCTGAGCTTGTTCCTGCTGGGCTACGGTGCTGTCATCGCCTTCGCACGGGGCGAACCTGCCATCGCGCTCGGCCTGCTGATCGTCGGCTTCACCGAGATCGCGATTCTCGATCCGATCGCCGCGCGCCGGGGTGAGGTGCCCCTGTACTTCGAGCGCCTGCGGCCGGCGCAGATCCCGCTGGCGGTCCTCAGCCTCGCCGCGCTGCTGGCCTATCGCCTCACGCTCTGAGATAGCACCGGCCGACCTCGAGTCCTCCCGCCGAGGACCGGCGCGGACACTGCAACACCTCTCACAGCTTCCGCCGCGCTCCAGCACCTCAGGCTCAGGGGATGAATTGGCGAATGTCATCGGCTTTCGTAGAAGGCCGTTCCGCCAATCCGCCAAGCTCTCCGATCGGCCTATGCACGTCACCCACGATCCCACAGCCCCCGAGGCGGACAAAATCGGGTTCGACGCCTTCCTCGCCGTGGATATCCGCGTGGGTACCATCGTCTCGGCCGAGCCCTTTCCCGAGGCGCGCAAGCCCGCGATCAAGCTCGTCATCGACTTCGGACCGGTGATCGGCCGCAAGCGCTCCAGCGCGCAGATCACCGAGCATTACAGCCCCGACACGCTGACCGGCCGCCAGGTCGCGGCGGTGGTGAACTTCCCGCCGCGCCAGATCGGAAAATTCCTGTCGGAGGTGCTGACGCTCGGCTTTGCCGACGCGGCCGGCGCCGTCGTACTGTTCGCTCCCGACAAACCGGTGCCGGACGGCAGCCGGCTGTTCTGAGACGGCCTCGGGTTGCCGCCTCGCCCGCGGCTGCGATAGAGCCGGGCCTCATTCCCGAAGACTCCCGCTCGATCGGCGACGACATGGCCAAGGCCGACACCCTGAAACCCCGCTTGCCGCGCGGCTTCCCCGACCGCACCGAGGCCGACCTCCTGGCCCAGGGGCGCATGCTGGACACCATCCGGCAGACCTTCGAGCTGTACGGCTTCGAGGCGCTGGAGACCCCCTTCGTCGAGTACACCGAGGCGTTGGGAAAATTCCTGCCCGACCTCGATCGGCCGAACGAGGGCGTGTTCTCCTTCCAGGACGACGACGAGCAGTGGCTGTCGCTGCGCTACGATCTCACCGCGCCGCTCGCCCGCCACGTGGCGGAGAATTTCGATGCGATCCCCAAACCCTATCGCAGCTACCGGGCGGGCTACGTCTTCCGCAACGAGAAGCCGGGGCCGGGTCGCTTCCGCCAGTTCATGCAGTTCGATGCCGACATCGTCGGCGCGGGCTCCGTTGCGGCGGATGCCGAGACCTGCATGCTGATGGCCGACACGCTGGAGCGGCTCGGGCTCGCCGGCCAATACGTGGTCAAGGTCAACAACCGGAAGGTGCTCGACGGCGTCATGGAGGCGATCGGCCTCGCCGGTCCCGACAAGGCCGGGCAGCGACTCACCGTGCTGCGGGCGATCGACAAGCTCGACCGCCTCGGCGCCGACGGCGTGCGCCTGCTCCTCGGCCCCGGCCGCAAGGACGAGAGCGGCGACTTCACCAGGGGCGCCGGGCTCGCGGACGACGCCATCGAGCGCATCCTGGCCTATGTCGGCTTCGAGGCGAGCCCGCACCAGGGCGCCGACCGGATGGCGTTCTGGGAGAAGTTCTTCGGCTCCTGGCAGGAGGTCGTCGGCTCGTCCCAGACCGGCCGCGAGGGCATCGCCGAGTTGCACGCGATCATGCGGCTGTGCGAGGCGGCGGGCTACGGCCACGACCGCGTGCGGGCCGACCCTTCCGTGGTGCGCGGCCTCGAATACTACACCGGCCCCGTCTACGAGGCGGAACTGACCTTCCCCGTCACCAACGAGGATGGCCAGACGGTCCGCTTCGGCTCGGTGGCGGGCGGTGGACGCTACGACGGTCTCGTCGGGCGCTTCCGCAGCGAGCCGGTGCCGGCGACCGGCTTCTCCATCGGCGTCTCGCGGCTGTTCTCGGCTCTGAGGCTGACCAAGAGTCCGCTGGTCGAGGGCGCGGCCAAGCCGGGCCCGGTTGTCGTACTGGTCTTGGATCGCGAAAACATCGCCGAATATCAGGCGCTGGTCGCGCGGCTGCGTGCCGAAAACATCCGAGCCGAACTCTATCTCGGCGCGGCCGGGATGAAGGCGCAGATGAAATATGCCGACCGTCGCCGTGCGCCCGCAGTGGTGATCCAGGGCTCCAACGAGCGCGAGGCCGGCGAAGTCCAGATCAAGGATCTGATCGAGGGCGCCCGCGCGGCCGAGGCCATCGCCAGCAACGCCGAGTGGAAAGCCGCCCGTCCCGCGCAGGTCTCGGTGCCGATCGAGCGCATGGTCGAGGCGGTCCGCGAGACGTTAGCCCGACATTTCGGGTGAGGCGCTGATCGGTCGAGTCAGTCCCTGCAGGGTGCATCTCCTCTCCCCACCGCATGGGGAGAGGACTTTGCCTCCGCTTCCGACCTGCACGACAACGTGCAGGCCGGCCTCTCCCCCGCGTGCGGGCAGAGAGCGGGGAGAGAGCAGAGTGGCGTCTCTCAGAGACGGTGCGCCGTCCGCTCGGTCTCGTCGCGGCCCGGAGCGGAGCCGGTCGCAGGACCGCCCTGTTGACCGCTCTGCGGGCCCCCTTGCGCGTTCGTGCGCTTGACCGCCGCGTCGAGATTTTCGGGATCGAGTGCCGTCTCGACGAAGGCACGGCCGCGATGGGTCAGGTCGCGGGCGTAGCGGATGCCCTGGTCGCGCAGGTCGTCGGCGTAGGGGCCGAGCGCCCGATCCTCCTGCCGGGTGCGCGGCAGGAGTGCGCCGAGCAACAGGCCGGCGGCGAGGCCGACCACGCCGACGAGGAGCGGGTTCTCGGTGACGAACTGCTCGGTGGCGGTGCGGCCCTCGTGCAGGCGGCGGTAGCCACGATCGGCAAGGTCGGACGCGCGCTGGCGATGCGTCTCGTAGCGATCCTCTGCCCAGGAGCGGGCATCCTCGTAGGTGTCGCTCGCCTGCTCGCGGGCTGCGCGAACCGTATCGGCGGCCTCGCTCACCCGATTCTTGAGTTCGGAAGCCCGGTCCGCAGCCTGATCGCGGAGGTTGCGGGCACCTTCCCGCGCCTGTTCGGTCGTGTCCTGCAATCCGGCCTGGAGGCGGGCATTGGCCTCGCGGCCCTGCGTGGTCGCGCGGTCGGCGACGTCGTGCAGGCTGTGATCGACCCCTGCCTCGCGGGGCATGCCGGACCGGGCGGCGATGTTCTCGGGCAGGATCTCCACGGGTGCGCCGGAGGGCGGGGTGGTGACGGGGCCTTGATGATTGGGACCTTGGGTCATGATGGACTCCACTGCTTGAGGCCGTCGGCGCGGGAATTCGCGCGCGGCCCGTGACGGGCTAGACCTGACGCTCGGGCGGCAGATCGGGGATCGGACGCCCGCCCGGGGCGTCGGGGTCGTAGGTGCGGTCGGCGCCGGTCACGGTAACAGGGCTGGTGACCGGGCTCGCGACCGGCTTGGCATCCACCGGCACGAGGGCGCGCGAGGTCGGGCGGCGAACGTTCCGCATGCCGTTGAGCAGCAGGCTGACGCCGGCCGCGATCAGCAGGACCGGTAGGGGGTTGCGCCGGACCGTGGCGAGGGCGTCGTCGTAGAAGCCGCTGTAGGGCGTCTGCCGGGCCGAGCCGAGCATCTCGTCGACAAGGCTCGACGCGTTGAGGCGCCCCTGGATCCGGTCGATCGTCTCGTCGAGCCGCGCGCGGCTCTGTTCGATGTCCTTCTCCAGGTCCGAGATCGATTCGCTCATCCCGAAACCCTTTCCGTCAGCGCGCGGGCATCCTGCCGGACCTGCCGCGAGGTCCGGGTCGGAGCGAGATTCGACAGCGACATCGCCCGGGCGCCGATGACGCCGAGCACCACCGCCACGAGCAGCATGCCGCCGCCCACGAGCAGCGCCGCGAGCCATTCGGACCCGACCAGCGTCGCGACGAACTTCACCAGTGCGCCGATCAGCACCAGCATCGCCGTGACCGCGAAGACCGCAGCCAGCACCATCATCGCAAGGCCGATGAACAACGAGCGGACGTTGTTCGTCATCTCCGTGCGGAAGAGGGCGATCTCCTTGCTGGCAAGCTCACTCGCCTCGCGCAGGGCATCGGCGACGAGGGCTTGGATCGAGGAGGGCGGAGGGGAGGAGGAGGGATTGGGGCTTGCCATGGTGCGTCCCCTCAGGCCCGGTAGCCGTCATGAGAGCGGCCGGCCGGGCGGGGCGTCTCCACGTCGCCCGACGCTTTGACGAAGCGCGACAGCAGGAAGCCGGCCGCGAAGGCGCCGACCGCGACCGTCACCGGGGAGCGGCGGGCATAGGCCTCGGCCTCGCGGTAGAAGTCGTCGAGGCTGCGCCGCTCGATCGTGCCGGCGAGATCGTCGAGACCCTCTGCCGCGCTGTCGAAGAAGGCACGGATATTGGGACGGTCGTCGAAGGTCTTTCCTGAGTCGCGCAAGGACTTGGCGAGGTCCGAAACGGAGCGGGCGGCCTCGCCTTTGCGGTCATCGACGTAGGCGAGGGCCTGCTGGCGCGCGGCTGCGGCGAGCCCTTTGCCGCGCTCGGCCGCGAGGCTGGCGGTGTCCTCCACGTCGTGGCGCAGATCCTCCAGATCGGCCTTGGTCTCGGCCGGCTTGGCGCTGCCGACGGGATCTGGGGACGCGGACGATGTCATGGGCGTGTCTCCGGGCATGGTCGCTGGATCGGTGCGGATGCACGTCGATCCGTGATGAACTCGGCCGGAGAACCGTTGGCTGCCTCGCGGAGTTCCGTTTTCAGAGCTCGTTCCGCTCGGCCGTCGCCGGATGCAAGCGGGTTCGAACGCAATAAGAAAAAGCGAGGAAGCCGCGCCGCGCCCATGTTGATGTCATGTTGATGCTCCCGTCGATCGCGTGCCCTGGACGCGTTCCGTGCCGGTGCCGGATGTCAGCGCCCGTTCAGTTTGCCCCTTGCATGGTGGCGGCGGCTCTGCTGCACTGCGACGAACGCGGGCAGGCGTGGGGGCCGGGCGGGCGGATGCGGGATGGAACAGCGGTGACATCGTCGGGCCGCCTGCTTGACCCGCAGGTGGCGATGCGCTTGGCTGCCTTCCGACGGATCGCGCCAGGCTTCCGCGCGTTTTCCCACAGACGCAAGACCCTTAGGCCGGCGCGCTCCGCGTGCCGGCCCCAGCGAGGACCGGAGCCGGGTTCGTGGCACGTCTGATCATTGTCTCCAACCGTGTCGCCGTGCCCGCCGAGGGCAAGGATGCGGTCTCCGCAGGGGGGCTCGCCGTCGCGGTCAAGGAAGCCTTCTCCTCCTATGAGGGGTTGTGGTTCGGCTGGAGCGGAAACATCTGCGACAATCCGAGCACCGAGCCGGAACTGATCGACCGCGGGCCGATCCAGTACGCCGTCCTCGATCTCTCGCCGCAGGATCACCGCGAGTATTATGCCGGCTTCGCCAACCGGGCGCTCTGGCCGATCATGCATTACCGGATCGGGCTGGGAACCTTCTCCCGCTCGGACTATGCCGGCTATCAGCGCGTCAATCAGACCTTCGCCCAGGCGCTCGCCAAGCTGGTCGAGCCTGACGACCTGATCTGGGTGCACGACTACCACCTGCTCCCGCTGGCGAGCGAGCTGCGCGGCCAGGGCATCGCCAATCCGATCGGCTACTTCCACCACATCCCGTGGCCGGCTGCCGACGTGTTCAACACCCTGCCCGCCAGCAGCGAGCTGCTGCGCGCCATGGCCGATTACGACCTGATCGGCCTCCAGACCGATGCGGACGTGCAGAATCTCTCGCGCAACTTCATCGACACGATGCGGGCGATCCCGCTCGGCGGCGGCTCGATGATGGTGGACGGGCGGCGCACCAGGATCCGCTCCTTCCCCATCGGCATCGATGTCGCCAGCTTCAAGGAGGCCGCCGACAAGGCCGGCTCCAACAAGGTGGTGCGCGAGACCATGGCGGGCCTGCGCACCCGCAAGCTGCTGATCGGCGTCGACCGGCTCGACTACTCGAAGGGCGTGCCCGAGCGGATGGAGGCGGTGGATCGCTTCTTCGCCTCGAATCCGGACCAGCGCGGCAACGTCGTCTACATTCAGATCACGCCGAAATCCCGCAGCGAGGTGCCGGAATACGAGCAGCTCTCGCGCGAGGTGAACGAGAAGGTCGGCGACATCAACGGCATGCTCGGCGAGCCGGCCTGGACGCCGATCCAGTACGTCACCAAGGCCTATCCGCGGCCCGTCCTGGCCGGCCTTTACCGGGCGGCGCGTGTCGGCCTCGTCACGCCGATGCGCGACGGCATGAACTTGGTCGCCAAGGAATACGTCGTCGCCCAGAGCGAGGAGGATCCCGGCGTCCTCGTGCTCTCCAAGTTCGCAGGTGCCGCCCGGCAGTTGCCCGAGGCGCTGCTCGTCAACCCCTACGATCGCTTCGAGGTGGCCGAGGCGATCCGGCAGGCGCTCTACATGCCCCGCGGCGAGCGCCTCGAGCGCTGGAAGCCGATGGTGGAACGCATGCTGCGCGAGGATGTCGATTGGTGGGCGCGCAACTTCATGGCGGAGTTGGAGACCTTCCGCACCGTCGAGCGCGAGCCGCCGAGCACTACGGCAGCGGCGGCGGAGTAGCTTCCACCAGGGCGACGAATCGGCCTAAGTCGAAGCGTGGCCTCTTCTTTTGGGCCCGGCTTCACGAAGGACCGGAATGATCGTCATCGAGGAGGGCCTGCCGACGCCGCTCGGCGCGCATTTCGACGGCCGCGGCGTCAACTTCGCTCTCTTCTCGCAGAACGCGACCCGGGTCGACCTCTGCCTGTTCGAGCCGGGCGCACGGCACGAATCGCGCACGATCCGCCTGCCCTGCCGGACCGACGATGTCTTCCACGGCTATCTGCACGGCCTCCTGCCCGGGCAGCAATACGCCTACCGGGTGTTCGGCCCCTGGGACCCGGTCGGCGGACACCGCTTCAACCCGGCCAAACTCGTTCTCGACCCCTATGCCCGCGAGATCGCCGGCCGCATCCGCTGGCACGACGCGCTCTACAGCCACCGCCACGGTGGCGCCCGCGAGGACCAGATCGACCGGCGCGACAGCGCACCGTTCCTGCCCCGCGGCGTCGTCACCCGCCCCGACACGCCTGATCCTGTCAGCCTGCCCGCGCCGCGCCCGCTCCACGAGACGGTGATCTACGAGGCCCACGTCAAGGCGCTGACCCAGACGCATCCGGCGCTCTCGGAAGCCGAGCGCGGCACCTATCTGGGGCTCGCCCATCCGGCGATCATCGAGCACCTGCTGAAGCTCGGCGTCACCGCCCTCGAACTCCTGCCGATCCAGGCTTTCGCCGACGACCGCTTCCTCGTCGACAAGGGCCTCGTCAACTTCTGGGGCTACCAGCCCTACAACTACTTCGCCCCCGAGCCGCGCTATCTCGGCGAGGGCGGCACGAGCGGGCTGCGCTTCGCCATCCGCGAACTCGCCTCGGCCGGCATCGAGACCCTGATCGATGTGGTCTACAACCACACGGCGGAGGGCGACCATCTCGGGCCGACGCTCGCCTTCCGCGGCATCGACAATGCGAGCTACTACAAGCTCGATCCCGAAAATCTACGCCGCAACATCGATTGCACCGGCTGCGGCAACACCCTGAACGTCGCCCATCCGCGGGTGATGCGGATGGTGCTCGACAGCTTGCGCCACTGGGTGACCGCCTACGGCGTGGCGGGCTTCCGCTTCGATCTCGCCACGAGCCTCGGCCGCGCGCCGAGCGACTTCTCCCCCCAGGCCGCCTTCTTCCAGGCGGTGCAGCAGGACCCCGTCCTCTCGCGCGTCAAGCTCATCGCCGAGCCCTGGGACATCGGCGGAAGCGGCTACCAGCTCGGCGGCTATCCCTATGGCTGGAGCGAGTGGAACGACCAGTTTCGCGACAACCTGCGCGGCTTCTGGCGCGGTGACGCGGGCACGCTCGCCAAGCTGACGCAGGGGCTCTCGGGCTCGCGCGAGATTTTTTTGCCGTCCGGCCGCTCGCCGCTCGCCAGCATCAACTTCGTCGCCTCACATGACGGCTACACGCTCGCCGACGTGGTCGCCTACGCGGAGAAGCACAACGAGGCCAACGGCGAGGAGAACCGCGACGGCCATGGCCACAACCTCTCGGCCAATTACGGTGTCGAGGGCTCGACCGACGATGCCGGCATCTTGGCGTTACGCGCCCGCCAGAAGCGCAACATGCTGGCCTGCGTGTTCTTCGCCCAAGGCGTGCCGATGCTGCTGATGGGCGACGAGCGCTCGCGCTCGCAATCGGGCAACAACAACGCCTATTGCCAGGACAACGCCTTGAGCTGGATGGATTGGGAGACCGATCCCGATCCGACGCTCACCGCGTTCGTGGCGAACCTCGCGGCCCTGCGCCGGGCCTGTCGGTCCTTGCGGCGGCGCCACTTCCTCGTCGGCAGCCGTGTCGGCGAGTCCGCCCTGAAGGACGTCCACTGGCTCTCCCCCGACGGGACCGAGATGGATGAAGCCGCCTGGGGCGACGGTGAGCGCCGTGCCTTCGGCATGCAGATGAGCAACGACATCGAGGGCTCGGAGCGCGTCCTCATCCTCATGAACGCGGCGCCGGAGCCCTGCCCCTTCGCCCTGCCGCCGGATCTCGGCGGTCCCTGGCGTCCCGTCTTCGACACGGCCCTCGAGACCGGTGCGATTCCCGACGGCATGCGCCCGCCGGTTCCGGCCGGGGGCACCGTCGATCTGCCGGAGCGGACGGTGATGGTGCTGAAGTCGCCGCCCATCCTCGATTGAGGGTTCGCCCGGGAAAACGGGCCGGGCATCTCGGCTTCCCCTCCACCCCGTGGCATCCTGGCCTCGGATTGCGACAGGCACGAGGACAGGATCGATGCAGGCGGAGAGCGGCGGCGCGGCACGGGTGACGGTGGTCGATCACCCCCTCGTCCAGCACAAGCTGACGATGATGCGCGACGGCGAGCGCTCGACCAAGGGGTTCCGCGAACTCCTCAACGAGATCGGCATGCTGCTCGCCTACGAGGTGACCCGCGACCTGCCGCTCGAACCGGTCACCATCCAGACGCCGATTCAAGCGATGGAGGGGCGCCGGATCGCCGGCAAGAAGCTGGTGCTGGCCCCGATCCTGCGGGCCGGCGTCGGCTTCCTCGACGGCATGCTCTCGCTGATGCCCTCGGCCCGCGTCGCCCATGTCGGGCTCTACCGCGATCCCGACACGCTCCAGGCGGTGGAGTATTATTTCAAGAGTCTGTCGGATCTCGCCGACCGCACGGTGTTGGTGCTCGATCCCATGCTCGCCACCGCCAATTCCGCGGTCGCGGCAGTGGAGCGGCTCAAGAGCCGGGGCGCGAAGGATCTTCGCTTCGTCTGCCTGCTCGCGGCGCCCGAAGGCATCGCCCGCTTCCAGGCGGCGCATCCCGACGTGCCGGTCTGGACCGCCGCGATCGACAGCCATCTCAACGATCACGGCTACATCGTGCCGGGCCTCGGCGATGCCGGCGATCGGATGTACGGCACGCGCTGATTTTTCCGTGCCTCAGTGCCGTCGGCCCCGAGCGGCGTGCGCGTACACGCCTCGACGCATCCCGTCCCGTGCGCCATGTGACCCGAGCGTGCGAGCGACGAACCCGCCGCGTGAGCCCCGAGGAGGCCCGATGTCCCAGACCCTGCCCGAGACCATGCGCCAGATCCGCTTCACCGGTGCGGGCGGCCCGGAGGTCATCGCGGTCGAGACCGTGCCGGTGCCGGAGCCGGCTTCCGGGCAGGTGTTGGTCGAGGTGGTCGCGGCGGGCGTCAACCGGCCCGACATCATGCAGCGCCAGGGCAGTTATCCGCCGCCCAAGGGCGCGACCGAGATTCCCGGCCTGGAGATCGCCGGCCGGATCGCCGCGCTGGGCGAGGGGGTGACGGGTCTTTCGGTGGGCGACGAGGTCTGCGCGCTCGTCATCAGCGGCGGCTACGCCGAGTTCGCCGTCGCCGAGGCCGGACAGGTGCTGAAGAAGCCCGGGCCGCTCTCCCTGGTGGAGGCGGCCGGCCTGCCCGAGACGGTCTTCACCGTCTATTCCACCGTGATCCAGCGCGGGCGGCTCCAGAAGGGCGAGACCTTCCTCGTCCATGGCGGGTCGAGCGGTATCGGCACCACCGCGATCCAGATCGCGAAGCAGCACGGCGCCCGCGTCCTCACCACCGCGGGATCTGCCGAGAAGTGCCGCTTCTGCGAGGAGCTGGGAGCGGATGCCGCGATCAACTACCGCGAGGCGGATTTCGCCGAGGAGGTGAAGCGCCTCACCGACGGTAAGGGGATCGATGTGATCCTTGACATGGTGGGAGCGGCCTACCTCTCGAGGAACATCGCCTCGCTCGCAGTGGAGGGGCGCCTCGTCCAGATCGCCTTCATGCAGGGCTACAAGGCCGAGAGCCTGACGCTGACCCCGATCATGCTCAAGCGCCTCACGATCACCGGCGCGACCCTGCGGGCTCAGCCCAAGGAGGCCAAGGCCGCCATCGCCGAGGGGCTGAAGCGGGACGTCTGGCCGCTGGTCGAGGCCGGTAAGATCCGGCCGATCGTCCACGCCACCTTCCCGCTGGAGGAGGCGCGCAAGGCGCATGAACTGATGGAGACCAGCAGTCACACGGGCAAGATCCTCCTCGTCACCGGTCGCTGACGGCACAGGTTTCGGTAGGAACTCTCGAAGCCGGACCGGCGTTGGCCAAGCATAACCGATGCTGACGCCGCCCCTTTCCGTGGGCGGAAGAGAGGGAACTTCATGGCCCAGATCGAGAACCAAACCGATGCCCGCCAGGGTGCCAAGGGCAAGCCCGTTCTCTACGTGCTGGTGGCGAGCCTCGTCCTGCTGGCGGTCGCCACCGTCGGCCTTCTGAGCTGGAACCGGGCGGAGACCACCTCCGACTACGCCGGCAAGAGCCAGGAATCGTCTCGCGAGATGACGACGGGTTCCGTCAACAAGGCCCCGTCCTCCAACAGCGGCAACGTGCCGACCGAGAACCCGGCTTACCCGCAACCGTCGCAGAAGTCGGCTCAGTAAGGCCTGAGCCCCAGGATCACGAAAAAGCCGCCCGACACGATGTCTCGGGCGGCTTTTTCTTTGCATCTCGACGACGCGCGAGGGCTCAACGCGTCGGGATCGGCGTCTCGCCGCGATAATCGTAGAAGCCGCGCTTGGTCTTGCGGCCGAGCCAACCGGCCTCGACATACTTCACCAGCAGCGGGCAGGGCCGATACTTCGAATCGGCCAGCCCCTCGTAGAGCACCTGCATCACCGACAGGCAGGTATCGAGGCCGATGAAGTCGGCGAGCTGCAGCGGCCCCATCGGGTGGTTGGCGCCGAGCCGCATCGCGGTGTCGATCGATTCCACCGAGCCCACCCCCTCGTAGAGGGTGTAGATCGCCTCGTTGATCATCGGCAGCAGGATGCGGTTGACGATGAAGGCCGGGAAGTCCTCCGACATGGTCGAGGTCTTGCCGAGCTTGGCGATGAAGGCCTTGGCCGATTCGTAGGTCGGATCCTCGGTGGCGATGCCGCGGATCAGCTCGACGAGCTGCATCAGCGGCACGGGATTCATGAAGTGAATGCCGATGAAGCGGTCCGGCCGGTCGGTTGAGGCCGCCAGCCGGGTGATCGAGATCGACGAGGTGTTGGTCGCGACCAGGGCGTCGGGCTTGAGCGAGGGACAGAGCGTCTGGAAGATTTTGCGCTTCGTCGCCTCGTCCTCGGTCGCGGCCTCGATGACGAGGTCGCAGGGACCGAGATCGTCGAAGCTGCGCGCCGCCACGATGCGCCCCAGGGCGCTGCGGCGCTGCTCGTCGCTCAGGGCACCCTTCTGGACCTGACGCGTGAGGTTCGCGTCGATCAGTGCGAGGCCGGCCTCGATCCGCTCGGGATCGCGGTCGTTCAGCCGCACATCGAGGCCCGACGCCGCGCAGACATGCGCGATGCCGTTCCCCATCTGGCCGGCACCGACGATGCCGACCGTCTTGATCTCGATGCCCATACCCGTATCGCGTCCTACCTGCTGCGGCATCGTCCTCTCGACCGCATCGCTAGAATGCGGCACTGCAACAAATGCGTCAAACCGGTTTCAAGCCGCAGGCACCTGAACCGGTTCGACGGTATCGTGAGGCGCGTTACCGATCCTTCTACCGGTCCTTGGCCTTGGCGATCTCGGCCTGCAAGTCCGGCACGACCTGGAACAGGTCGCCGACAAGCCCGTAATCCGCCACCTGGAAGATCGGCGCGTCCTCGTCCTTGTTGACGGCGACGATGATCTTCGAGTCCTTCATGCCGGCCAAGTGCTGGATCGCGCCGGAGATGCCGACCGCGACGTAGAGGTCGGGTGCCACCACCTTGCCGGTCTGACCGACCTGCCAGTCGTTCGGGGCGTAGCCGGCATCCACCGCCGCGCGCGAGGCGCCGACCGCGGCGCCGAGGGCGTCGGCCAGCGGCTCGATCAGCTCCTTGAACTTCTCCGCCGAGCCGAGGGAGCGGCCGCCGGAGACGATAAACTTGGCCGAGGCCAGTTCCGGCCGGTCGGACTTGGCGATTTCTTCCGACTTATACGCGGCACCCAGTGCGTCCGGAGCCGCAGCCGAGATCGCCTCGACCGGGGCGGCGCTGCTGCCCTCCTCCGCCGGCTTGAAGGCGGCGGTGCGCACGGTGATGACGCGCTTGCCCGCACCGACCTGCACGGTCTGGATCGCGTTGCCGGCGTAGATCGGCCGGTCGAACGTGTCGGGCGAGACGACCTTGATGATGTCGGAGATCTGCGCGACGTCGAGGAGCGCAGCCACGCGGGGCAGGGTGTTCTTGCCCGTGGTCGTGGCGGCGGCCACGATCGCGTCATAGGGCTCGGCGATCGCGGCGATCAGCGCGGCAGTCGGCTCGGCGAGGTCGTGGTCGTAAGCGGCGTCCTCGGCATTCAGCACCTTCTCGACGCCATCGAGCTTGGCCGCCGCCTCGGCCGCCGGCTTCGAGCCGGTGCCGAGCACCAGGGCGTGGATGGGCGCACCCAGTTCCTTGGCCGCGGTCAGCGCCTTCAGCGTGCCGTCCTTGATCTGCCCATTGGCGTGCTCGACGTAGAGGAGCGTGGTCATCGGCAAAACTTCTCAAAAAGAGGGGAGGGGCGCCGCTCGACCGAGGATTGGGAGCGGCGCCGAATGGATCAGAGTCAGGGTCAGAGCACGCCGGCTTCGACCTTGAGCTTCTGCACCAGCTCGGCCGCGGAGCCGACCTTCACACCCGCCTGCCGGCCCGGCGGCTCGGCGACCTTGAGCACGGTCAGCTTCGGCGTGACGTCGATCCCGAGCCCCTCCGGGGACAGCTCCTCCAGCGGCTTCTTCTTCGCCTTCATGATGTTGGGCAGCGACGCGTAGCGCGGCTCGTTGAGGCGCAGGTCGGTCGTGACGATCGCCGGCAGCTTGAGCGAGACGGTCTGGAGGCCGCCATCGACCTCGCGGGTCACGTCGATCGCGCCCTCGCCGAACTCGACCTTGAAGGCGAAGGTGCCCTGCGGCCAGCCCAGCAGCGCCGCCAGCATCTGGCCGGTCTGGTTCGAATCGTCGTCGATCGCCTGCTTGCCGAGGATGACGAGGTTCGGGCTCTCCTTTTCCACCACGGCCTTCAGCACCTTGGCGACGGCGAGCGGCTCGCAATTCACGTCGGTCTTGACCAGGATCGCCCGGTCGGCGCCCATGGCGAGCGCGGTGCGGAGCGTCTCCTGCGCCTGCTGCGGGCCGATCGAGACGGCGATGATCTCGGTGACCTTGCCCTTCTCCTTCAGGCGGATCGCCTCCTCGACGGCGATCTCGTCGAAGGGATTCATCGACATCTTGACGTTGGCAAGTTCCACGCCTGACCCGTCGGACTTGACGCGGATCTTCACGTTGTAATCGACGACCCGCTTGACGGGCACCAGAACCTTCATGGCTGTCGCATTCCTCCGTTCCTGCGAAGTCCCGGCATCACTTGACGGACGGCTCTCGGACCCGCTTGACCGCGCTTGATGGGATTGTCAGGGCGGCGGGACCGTAGCGAGGCGATTTCCCGCTTGTCAACGCGCCTTATCGGGGGCGTGACCCGCGGACATTCACCGGTTCTGGCCGGGCACCCAGAGCACGTCGTCGGCGCCGTCGCGGTTGGCCGCGCGGGAGGCCACGAACAGGAAGTCCGACAACCGGTTGAGGTATTGCAGGGCTTCCGCCGAGATCGCCTCGCTCTCGACCCCCGACAGCGCGACCACCAGCCGCTCGGCGCGGCGGCAGACGGTGCGGGCGAGGTGGAGCGCGGCGGCCGTGGCGGAGCCGCCGGGCAGGACGAAGGACTTCAGCGGCGGGATGTTCGCGTTGAGCGCGTCGATCTCCGTCTCCAGCCGCTGCACCTGCGCGGCGACGACCCGCAGGGGCTCGTAGCCGAGCGGCTTGTCGCTCGGCGGCGTGGCGAGGTCGGCACCGAGATCGAACAGGTCGTTCTGGATACGCGCCAGCATGGCGTCGAGGGCGGGCTCGGCGGTGAGGCGGGCAAGCCCGATGCAGGCATTGGTCTCGTCGACGGTGCCGTAGGCTTCCACCCGCAGATCCGCCTTGGAGCGGCGCTCGCCGTTGGCGAGCCCGGTCGTGCCCTGATCGCCGGTGCGGGTGTAGATGCGGTTGAGCTTGACCACAGCGTCCCTCTCGCGGGCCCTAGAGCATCGTCCTGGATCTCGGATCCAGGACGATGCTCTGGCCCCTTGTTGTTGCATCGTCTTTTTCCGAAAGCCGGCAGCCACCTTTCGGGACGATGCTCCAGTGTTCTTCAATGATAAAAAACCCGCCGGCGATGTTTCGCGCCCGGCGGGTCTTTGCAAGCCGTAAAAGTCTGGCAAGCCGTAAAAGCGGCTGGCGCCAGACCTGCGGTCAGAAGGTGTAGCCGAGCTTGCCACCGAAATTGGTCAGGCCGCGGTTGTCGCCGCACAAGCCGGCATTCGACATGTGCTCGACGGTGGCCATGACGCTCCAGTGCTCGTCGATGCGGAAGCCGAGCGCCGCCGCCTCGCGGAACAGCGGCGAGCAGCCTAGCGCGTTGAAGCCGTAGGGTGCGTTCGCCTTCAGGCCGGTATAGCCGTTATGGGCCGCGCCGCCGAAGAAGCCTTCGAGGAAGACGCGCCGGTCCAGGGTCTCGGGGAACAGGTCCACGGTCCAGGTGGCGCCGATATAGGCGTAGCTGGTGCGGCCGCCGGTGTTGTAGCTGCCGCCCACGGTCGGACGCGGCACGAAGGCCTGCCAGAACGGGTCGGTGGTCACGAGCGGCTTGGCGAACAGGATTTCGCCGTTGACGTTCGCCGTGCTGAAGCCCGGCAGCTTGCCCTCGGCGCTGCCCGGATCCTGAACCGAGCCGCCGATGCGGACTTCGGAGACGATCGAGTAGGGCTGGACGGGGGCGAAATAGGGCGGCGGTGCAGGGGCCCGGGCGGCGCCGAGATCGGCGGCCTGCGTGGCCGTGACGGCCGAGCCGGCGAGGACGCCGACGAGAATCCGGGCAAGGGGTAACTTCATCGGCGGTCGGTCCGTCCGTTTCAACCCGCCTCGAATATCACGGTGCCCGGGGCACAGCCCGCGGATTCATCCGGCTCCGACGCTTTTGCCGCCCCGGTGGGGCCTGGGCGCCACACTCCGTTCACGTCGCGCGGCGCGCCGCCGGCTGTCGGATGTGCTTTCGCGCGGAGCGGTGATCGCGTGGGATGCAAGGGGCGCGATCATGCATCCGCTGGGCCCTGTCTCGTCTTGGCTCCGCGATCGCGCTTCAGGCATCAGCCGCAGCCTGGGGACGGCCCGGGCCGAGAACGATGTCCGGCTGACCGGCTGTGGAAGCTCGTCTCTTACGAGGTCGAGGTGCGCGAGAACGGCGAGAAGCTGCCGGTGATGGGCCAGCACCCGACCGACTACGCCTCGCTCACGCCCGACAAGCGCGTCTTCTTCGTCCTGACCGGGGAAGGCCGCAAGCCCGCCGAAACGGAGGCGCAACGTGCGGCCCTGATGAGCATCCTCGTCTCCTGTACCGGGAGGCTTCACCTCGACGGTGACAGTTGGACCGCCGACCTCGACGTCGCCAAAGACCCGAAATGGGCCGGCACGAAGCAGACCCGGATGTTCAAGCTCGACGGCGGCCGGCTGCAGGTGCTGACCCCTTGGCGGGTGATGCCGAACCGGGCCGCCGGGACGAGACCCGCAGCATCGTGACCTTCGGGCGCGGGACCGGATGACGAGGGGAGGGCGCACTCAGGCCGCGCGCCACCAGACCACGCCCATGATGACGATGATGGCGACGAATTGCAGGAGGACGCGCAGGCGCATCAGCCTCTGCGAGAGGTTGGCGCTTCCGCCCCGCATCATGTTGACGAGACCGAAGAGCAGCACGCCGGCGACAGCGAGGCAGGCGAGAAGGACGAGCTGGTTGGCAGACATGGGTCGGTGATCTCGTGAGGGACCGTGCTAGCGCGAGCACGGCCCGGAAGAAGGTTCTTCGGCGGGGTCAGTTCCGGCGCAGCAGGCGCTCGAAATAATCGAGTTCTTCCTGCGGACGCGAGGGGTCGCCGAGTTTGCGCCGCAACTCCTCCATGATCCGCCGGGCGCGCTGCACCGCGGATTCGTCCGCGTTCGGCACCCGCACGTTGCCGTTCGAGAGGTCGCGCCCGCGGGTCGGGCGGCCGAGCGGATCGTCGTCGGAGGAGCCCGAGCGACCCTGGCGACCCTGCGACTGGCCATCCTGCTGGCCCTCGCCCTGGCCCTCACCCTCGGCCATCTGCTGCATCTGCTTCTGCATGCCCTCGGCGCCGCGTTTCAGCCCGTCGAGCGCGCGGCCCTGCGCGTCCACCGCGTCGCCGTTGCGGCCGCGGCCCAGAGCCTCCTCGGCCTCGCGCATGGCCTCCTCGGCATCCGCCAGACCCTCTTCGCCCTGAAGCCCCTGCTGCTTCATCCGATTCTTGAGGTCCTGGAGCTGCTCGCGCAGACCCTGCTGGCGCTGGCCCATGTTCTGGCCCTGCTGCCCGCCGCTCTGACCTTGTTGACCCTGGCCCTGACCTCGCTGCCCCTGCTGGCCGCGGCCTTGCTGCCCCTGTTGGCCTTCCTGGCCCTCGCTCTGCTGGCCGGGCTGCTGCCCGCGCTGGCCTTGCTGCCCCTGCTGCTGGCCCGGCTGCGGCCTCTGGCGCTGACCGGGGCGCTGCTGGCCCTGCTGGCCCTCCTTGTAGGTCTCGTCGCGCAGCTCCTGCTGCTCGCGGGACATCTTGTCGAGTTCGTCGAGCTGACGGTTCATCTCGGCCATGCCGCCGTCGGACTTCTGGCCGCTCTCCGCGTTCTGGAGGTTTTCCAGCACGTTGCGGAGCTGATCGAGCAGGCGCTGGGCTTCCGCCGTATCGCCGCGCTGCATCGCCTCCTGCATGTCCTTGATCATCTTCTCGAGGTCGTCGGGCGTCACGGTCTGGCCGCCCTGCTGCTGTTGCTGGCGCTCCGATTGCTGCTGGCGCTGCGGTTTCGCGCGCTGGGCAAATTCCTTCATGAACTTGTCGAGGGCCTGTTTCAGATCCTCGGTGAGCTTCTTGATCTCCTCGTCCGGCGCGTTGCGGTCGATCGCCTCCTTGAGGCGGTCCTGGGCGGCGCGCAGCGCCTTCTCGGCATCCGAGAGGTCGCCGTCCTCGATCTTGAGAGCCATCTCCCACAGGAGGTCGGCGACGTTGGTGAGATCCTCGTCCGACTTCGCCGCGCGCAGCCGGTTGGCGGCGGTGGTGAGGCCGAGGAAGATCCCGGGTTGCGGCGTGAAGCGCTCCGGCGCGATCCGCAGGGCGTCCAGAGCGGTCTGGACCCGGTCGCGATCCTCGTCGGGCGCGGTGACGAGACGGCGGCGCTCCTCGGCGAGCGCGCGGGCGAGCGGCTGGCTGAAGGGGCGCGCCGGCAGCACGATCTCGGCGGTCTCGGTGCGGCCCTCCTGCCCGGCCTCGTCGCGGACCACGAGGGTGAGCTTCACCCGCGCGCCGGACCAGGGATTGTCGGTGAGATCGACCAGTGTCTTGGTATCGGTCTCGCCCGTGGCGTCCGTGGGTAGCGCGAGCGCGATCTTGGGCACGGGCACGAGCGAGCGACCGGCTTTCAGCGGCTCGACCAGTCCGTCCGCGGAGGCGATGCCGTAATCGTCCTTGGCGCGATAGCTGAGGTTGAAGGTGCCGCGACCGTTGACCTCCAGGTCGCCGACCCGGCGCACCTCCGGCGGCTGGTCGGGGATCGATTCGATCACGAGGCGCTGCGGCTCCGAGCCGGAGGCGGCGATGCCGAGTTCGGCGGTGCCGCCGGCGAGCCGGAAACGTTCCTCCCGCAGGCTGGTGCGGGTCTCGTTGCCCTTGGCGCTGTTCTGCGCGACGCCCTGAGGTGCCGGCCGGCCGGGGGCGGCCTTCTCGTCCCTGGGGACCGGTACCAGGGCGGCGTTGGGAGTGAGCTCCGCCTCGCCCTGGCCGGCGATGCGCACGATCAGGGTGGAATTGACCGGTGCGCGCAGGCGCTGCACGGCGTCCTTCGTGGCGCCCGACATCGTCACGATCAGCGGCGGCACGCGGGTGTAGATGGGCGGGTCGATCCAGCCATCGACCCGGAAGCTCGGCGCGGCAGCCTGCGGCGCGCGCCAGTCGAAGGCGGCGGCGACGCGCCCGCGCCATTCGGGGCCGGCGACGAACAAAGCGGCCAAAGCCGCGACGAGGATGCCGGCGCGGAGCGCCAGGGGATCGTGACTCGGCATGTGCGGGCGCGGGCGCCCGGCCTTCAGCCGCGCCACGGCGGCGGCGGCCCGTGACTGGTGCAGGGCCCACAGGGCGCGGGTGACCGGATCGCTCTGGCCGACGGCCAGCGTGTCCTCGATGGACGAGGCCGGGTCGTGGACGCTTCCACCCTGGCGGGCGGCCTCCCGATCGATGCGGGCGAGCGCCTCGCGGCGGCTCAGGGCGCGCAGGCGAAAGGCGGGAAGCAGCGCCGCGACGAACAGGACGGCGAAGAGGCCGAGCCCGACCATGCGCCAGAGCGGGGAGAGATCGAGCCACAGGCCGAGCCACGACACCGCCAGGAAGGCAAGGGCGACACCGAGCCCGCGCCACAGCACCGGCCAGACCCGCTCCCACAGGCCCGCCGCCCGCGCCCGCCCCACCAGCCGGTCGAGGCGGCGGCGCGCCTCGCCCTGGCGGTCGTCGCTCACGGAGATCGTCCGTTCGGCCTCGCTCATCGTGTTCGGTCGCGGCTCCCACGGGCGCCGGGCCGACGAGCCCCGCGCACGAATGAGGAAGCTAGCATGGTGACGGGCACACTCCGCCGGGTCAAATCCGCCCAGCGGCGCTTGAGGCGGTCATGCCGCGGCCAGGGACGGGTCGCGCCCGATCTGCGCCGCCAGCGGTACGCTCGCCTGGTTCTTGCCCTTGGCCTCGATTTCGAAATCGGTCCAGACCAAGTGCCGGGCGACCAGCGCGTTGACCGCCTCGTTCCACATCAGGTCGGAATGCGCCGCGAGATCGCGCCAGGAATGGCCCTGTTCGGCGAGTGCCACGTAATCCGGCAGCGTGCCGGTGTCGTGCTCGGGCAGGACCGACTCTCGCGAGACGCTGATATGGCTCACCGGCCGCACCCCGCGCCAGGAGGCGATCACCGCCCGGATGCGGGGGTCGTCGGGCTCGATATACGCGCCGCGGCTCTCGACCCAATGGTGGTGGAGATCGAGCACCACCGGCACCCGGTCGCCGAGCCGCAGCACCGCGTCGAGGCCGAACAGCGACTCGTCGTTCTCGACGGTCAGCAGGTTGCGCGCCGTCTCCGAGATCAGCGACAGGCTTTCCCGGAATCCCTCGATGCCGGGTTCGCGCCCACCGACATGGATGTTGAGGTGGGCGCCATGCGGGTGCCAGCCGGAACCGTAGCCCAGCATCGTCATCACCTCGGCGTGGTATTCCAGTTCGGCGATGCCGTTGGCCTGCGCGTTCGGATTGCGCGAAGCGATGATGCAGAACGGGCCGGGATGCATGCTCAGCCGCACCGCACCCGCCCGTGCCCGCTCGCCGATCCGGGCGAGGCCGGTCTCGATCAGGGCGCGCATCGCCGGCTCCGCATAGAGCGGCTGGGCCACCGGATGGGTGTAGCCGGGGAGCACCGAACTCGCCATGCGCAGCAACCGCTCCAGGGGCGGCCGACCTGAGACCCAGGCGATCTGACGCTCCAGGGCCGCGAGGTTGTGGCGCACCACGCCTTCCAGCTTCTCGAAGCGCGCGGTGGGGCCGAGGCGCTCCAGATGCGCCATCGTCACCGTGCCGAGATTCATCAGCTTGGCCGCATCCTTGGCGGCCTTCAGGGTTTTGTGGCCTGGGTCCGGGTCGGGGATGAAGGTGCAGCAGAAGCCGAGTCGAGGCGGCTCGGAGGTGTTGGGCGAGGTGTTCGGCTTGCGCGACATGGCCCGATAACGCGTCAGGGCCGGCTTCGTCCCCCGCTGAAAAAGATCAATCCTCCGCGCGCAAAGCGTCCACCGCCGCGCCCGCGAGGTTGGCGGCCATCAGCCGCTCGGCCTCACCCTCGACCGGCTTGAGGCGAGAACTCAGCGCCGCGATCCGCGCCGCCTCCTCGCGGGCAAGCCGGGTGGCGGTGGCGAGATCGACCGCCGCGAACCGCACCGTCTCGCCCGGCCGGCGCTGGGCGATCCGCCTGAAGTCGGCAGAGATCACGGTGGCGATCTTCGGGTAGCCGCCGGTGGTCTGGCGGTCGGCGAGCAGGATGATGGGCCTGCCTGATCCCGGCACCTGCACCGAGCCCGCCACGGTGGCGTCTGAGATGATGTTGAAGCCGCCGGGACCGTGGGCGATCTCGGGGCCGTCGAGCTGATAGCCCATCCGGTCGGCCCGGTTCGACACGGTGAAGGTCTGACCCAAGAAGGTCGCGAGGCCGGCTTGCGGAAAGTGATCGTCCTGGGGGCCAAGGACGACGCGTATCGGCGCCGCCGGCTCCAGCGGGATCGGGTCGAGGCCGTGCTCCGCCTCGCCCGTAGTTGAGGCGGCGAGCGGCAGGCGGTCGCCCTCGCGCAGGAGCCGCCCGTCGAGGCCTCCGAGCGCGGCGCGCTGATGCAGGGCGCGGCTTCCCATCACGCTGCGGGCGGCGAACCCGCCGGAGACCGCGAGATAGGCGAACACGCCCTCGCGCGGCCGCTCGATCCTCAACTCCGACCCCTCCCGCAGGATGAAGGAGCGGTGCGCGGCGGCTGGCTCGCCGTCGAGGCGCAGCCCGCTCGTCGCGCCCGCCAGCGCGAGGCGCGCCGCGCCGCCCTCGGCCCGCAGGCTTGCTCCGGCAAGCCCCAGTTCGAGCGCCGCCGCATCGGGTGCGTTGCCGACGAGGCGGTTGGCGGCGGCGAAGGCGAGCGGGTCCATCGGCCCGGAGGCTGAAAGCCCGAAGCGGAGATAGCCACGCCGTCCGCCGTCCTGAAGCGAGGCCGCGCCGGTGAGGCGGGCGAGATGGAGGTGGGCGTTCATCCCTCGCACAACTCGGCCACCAACTCGCCGGCCTCCGCCGCGGCGGCCAGCGCGTCCCAGCGCGCGGCCGGGGTCGGGACGAAGCGCACCCGGTCGCCGGGGCGGAGCAGGAAGACCGGGTCGCGCTCCGGCACGAAGGTCTTTTCTGGAGTTCGCCCGAGGAGATGCCAGCCGCTCGGGGCGGCGATGCTCGCCACCAGCGCCTGGGCGCCGCCGATGGAGATGGTGCCGGCGGGCGTCAGCGGGCGCGGGCTGGGCCGGCGCGACAGGGCGAGCCCGGGGTCGAGGCCTTCGAGATAGGCATAGCCCGGCAGGAAGCCGATCATCGCGACGCGGTATTCCGGCGCGCTATGGCGCTCGATCAGCGTCCCCGGCGCGAGCCCGTGATGTGCGGCGACCGCCTCGAGATCGATCCCGAATTCACCGCCATAGACCACGGGGATGCGCCAGAGGCGGGTGGAGGGGACCGCCGCGAGCGGTTCGCCCGCGAGTGCCAGCACGGCGCGTCCGAGTTCGGCGGGGTCGGCGCGCAGCGGATCGAGATGGACGGTCAGCGAACGGTAGGTCGGCACCGTCTCCAGCAGGCCGGGCAGCGCGCGGGCGGCGAGCACCGCGTCGAGAGCCAGCACGCGGGCGCTGAGATGCGCGTCGATCCGCTTGCCGAACTCGATGGTGAAGGCCGTGTCCCCGCAAGGCAGCAGCCGCGGCGCGTCGTGCGTCATGGCCGGCAGGCTAGCCGATCCGGCAGCCTGCCGCGAGACGTCGTCCGTGAAACCTCAAGGATCCCCGCTCGAAGCCGCATCGCCGGCCTCGCGGCGAGAGCCTGAGCCCGCGGAAGGCGGGTGCCGGGGCGCGAGGCCGGCAGGAGTATCAGGGAATCGCTTTGGGCGATTGCCCTGCTCAGAACCCCGCCGCGAGGCGGTGGGGCACCGCCGCCCGCCCGGCGGCTGCGGCCTGGCGGTAGAGGCCGCGGTGTTGGGAGTCCGGTACAAGGGCCTCGGTGAGGCCGATCACCGTTTCGGCCGCGCCGAGCAGCAGCGCGCCGTCGGGAGTGAGGGTCTTGGCGATCCGCTCCAGCACGTCGGTCTTGGTCGGTGCGTCGAAGTAGATCAGAACGTTGCGGCAGTAGACGATGTCGAACTGGCCGAGATGCTCGAACGGGTTCAGCAGGTTGAGCGGCCTGAAGCTCACCATTCCGGCGAGCGCCGGGCTGATCCGCCACTGCTCGCCGACCTGGGTGAAGTGCTTCACGAGAAGCTGCACCGGCAGCCCGCGCTGCACTTCGAAATGGCTGTAGAGGCCGAGTCGCGCCTTCTCCAGCACCTCCGTCGAGAGGTCGGTGCCGACGATCTCGACCTGCCAGCCGGCGAGTTGCGCCGCGGCCTCGTGGATCATCATGGCCAGCGAGTACGGCTCCTGCCCCGTGGAGGCCGCCGCCGACCAGATCCGCAGGCGCCGCTGGGCGCCGCGGGCGGCGATGGCCTTCGGCAGCAGCACGTCGCGGAACAGGTCGAACGGCCCCCGGTCGCGGAAGAAGAACGTCTCGTTCGTGGTCATCGCCTCGACCACTGCCCGCTCCAGCGGCCCCTCCCGCGACAGGCGCAGGGTGCCGACGAGGTCGGTCAGGGTCGCGATCGCGAAGCGACGGCAGACTGGGGTGAGCCGGCTCTCCACGAGATAGCGCTTCTCGGCGCCGAGGCTCAGGCCGGAGCGCTTCTTGAGGTAGTCGCGCAGGAACGCGAAATCCGCTTCGGTCATCAAACCCGCTCCGCGATCGCGTTGCGCAGAGCCGGTCCGATCTCGGGGAGCGGAAGGACGGCGTGACACAGGCCCGCCTTGGCGACGCTGCCGGGCATGCCCCAGACCGTGCTGGTCGCCTCGTCCTGGGCGAGCAGGGTGCCGCCGGCCTCGACCAGCGCGCGGGCGCCCGCCGTGCCGTCCGAGCCCATGCCGGTGAGGATGACGCTGAGCGTCGCCCCGCCGTAGAGGGCGGCGGCGTCGAGGAACATCACGTCCACCGCCGGGCGGCAGAAGTTCACCGGTGGCCCGTCGTCGAGGCGGATCACGGTCTCCGCGGCCGAGCCCGAGAGCCGCATGTGGCGCCCGCCGGGGGCGACGTAGATGCGGCCGGGCTGCAACCGCTCATCGGCCTTGCCCTCGGCCGCCGGCAGGCCGATCCGGGCGCCGAGATGCTCGGCGAAGACGGCGGTGAAGACCGGCGGCATGTGCTGCACGATCAGGACCGGCAGGCGCCGGAGCGTGGCCGCACCGATCTTCTCCAGCACCTCGCCGACCGCCCGTGGACCGCCGGTGGAGGAGCCGATCAGCAGGACGCGGGGCGGCGCCACGGTGCGGGGCTTCGGACGCAGCGTGACCGTGCCGGACAGGCGCGAGACCGTCGGCGCGGCGGGCGCAGCGGAGGCCGCCGCCTCCACCGAAGTCGGAGCCGGCCGGCGCCGGGCGCGGGCGGCACCGAATACCCGGATGCGCTCGACGAGGTCGTTGCGGAAGCCGTCGGAGGTGGTGACGCCGCGGTTGCTCTCGGGCTTGGGGATGTAATCGACCGCGCCGAGGGAAAGGCAGCGCAGAGAGACATCGGCGTTGCGCTGGGTCAGCGTCGACATCATCACGACCTGGATCCCCGGCTGCTTGGCGAGCATCAGCGGCAGGGCCTGGATGCCGTCGAGTTCCGGCATCTCGATGTCGAGAAGCACCACGTCCGGGTTGCAGCGGGCGAGCGCGTCCACGGCGGCGCGGCCGTTGGGCGCGGTGGCGACCACCTCGTGGCCGGCCTCGCTGAGCCAGCGGGAGACGAGACCGCGCACCACCGCCGAATCGTCGGCGACCAGCACCTTGATCGGGCTGCGCGCCGACGGAGCGTGTGCGACGGCCGGGATTGCCGACATGAGAGACTCGTTTCCGCGGAGCGAGAAAGGGGCGGGGACCGCGCGGCCCCCGGGACCGGGAGGGACTGGGGAGGGTTCAGGCGGCCTCGGAGGGCCGCATCACGAAACCCACCTGATCGAGCTTGGCGATCATGATGTCCCGGTCGAAGGGCTTCATGATGTACTCGTCAGCGCCCGCGCGCAGAGCCCGGGCGATGGCGCCGACATCGTTCTCGGTGGTGCAGAACAGGACCTTCGGCCGGTCGCCGAGGGGGGCTTGCCGCAGGTGCCGCAGTACCTCGTAGCCGTCCATGTTCGGCATGTTCCAGTCGAGCAGGATCACCGTCGGCATCGCCTCCGCGCACATCGCCAGCGCCGTGGCGCCGTCCTCCGCGTCGCGGACGCTGAAGTCGAGGGTTTCCAGAATGCGGCGGGCAACCTTGCGGATCACCGCCGAGTCGTCGACGATCAGGGCTGTCTTCGCCGGGTCCTTGGTCGGGCTGGTCTTCATGGGCGCATCCCTCGAAAGCTTCAGGCGACCTTCGACTCGCGGGCGTCGCCGAAGGCGAGCAGCGCATCCACGTCGAGGATGACGAGGAGGCGTCCGTCGAGACGGTGAACGCCGAGCGAGATGTCGCGCCAGCGGGCATCGAGGTTGATCGGTACGGGCTCCTGCGTGTCGGCCCCGAGTTTCAGCACCTCGCCGACGCCGTCGACGATGAGGGCGAAGGTCTCGCCCGCCTGCTCCAGGCCGATGGCCATCTCGGCCGCACCGGCCTCGCGCCCCGGAATGCCGAGCCGGCGGCGCAGGCACAGGGCCGTAACGACCCGCCCGCGCAGATTCAGGAGACCGACGATCTCCTTGGGCGCGAGCGGCACCGGAGTGATGCCGGCGGGCACGAACACGTCGTGCACCCGGTCGATGGTGAGCCCGAACATCGTCTCGCCGACGAAGACGGTGACGTAGTCGGTGGTGTCGGTGGGAACGGCATTGCCGTTGGCGGCCTGCATGGCGGCGTGTCCTTTTCCGGTCCGTTCAGGTCTCAGGCGGCGGCGCGGGCGTCAGCAGGTTCGGCGGCCTCACCGATCTCGGCGAGCGCCGCGAGCAGGCCGCTGCGGTCGAACTTGGCGACGAGGTCGCTGATCGCGAGGCGGCGAGCCTGCTCGATGGCATCGGCGGCGACGGTGCCGGTCAACGCCACCACCGGCATCTCGGCCAGCCGCCCGCCGCTCTTGCGCATGGCGGCCACGAGGTCGAAGCCGCTGCGGCCGGGCATGTCGAGGTCGCTGACCACGAAGTCGATGCCGGCATTGCCCTTGAGCAGGCTCATCGCCTCGTCGGCGGAGGACGCGGTCGTCACGCCGTAGCCTGCCGCCTTGAGCACGGGGGTGAGCATGTCGCGGAAGAAGGCCGAGTCGTCCACGAGCAGGAGCGACGGCGCCTTGACCACGGTCTTGCGGGGGCCGCGCGCCCAATCGTCGTAGGCGAGCGGCAGGAAGTGGGCGATGTTGATGATGTCGGTCGCCCGGCCCCGCAGCACCGCCGAGCCGATGAGGTCGGAGCGGTCGGCGCTGATCTCGATGTCGAGGCGTTCCTCGACGATGTCGACGATCTCGTCGACCACCAGGCCCATCGCCCGGTCGCCGTCGGAAAACACGACGAGCGCCTGGTTGCCCTCGGAGCGGATCTCGATGCTCGGATCGGCCGGCACCAGCGGCATCAGGCGGCCGCGGTACTGGATCAGCGGACGCCCGCCGAGATGCTCGATCTTCGAGGCGTCGATCTCCTCGAGGCGGGTGACGAGGGAGAGCGGCACCGCCTTGAAGCCGCCCGCACCGCCCTTGAATACGAGAAGCGTCGCCTTGGCATCGCCGGCCTCGGTCTCCTCGACCTCGGTCTCCGTCGCGGCGCCGGACTGCGCGCTCTGACCGACCAGCTTGGCCACGCCGTTGGGATCGACGATCAAGACCACGGCGCCGTCGCCGAGGATCGTGTTGCCGGCAAACAGCGGGATGTGGCGCAGCTTCGACGACATCGGCTTCACGACGATCTCCTCCGTGTGGAAGACCTCGTCCACGAGCACGCCGAAGCGCTGGCGGCCGACCTGGGCCACCACCACGAACCCGGATTCGACGATCTCGCCCTCCTCGACGGTCGCCTGCCCGCGCATCAGGCCGTCGAGGGTGACGATCGGCAGAAGCCGCTCGCGCAGGCGCAGCACCGGCGCGCCGTGGATGCGCTCGATCGAATTCGCGCTCTTGTTCTCGCCCTTGGGATCGACCCGGACCAGTTCGAGCACCGCGATCTGCGGCACCGCGTAGCGCTGCTCGCCGGCCTTCACGATCAGCGCCGAGACGATGGCGAGCGTCAGCGGGATCTTGATGGTGAAGGTGGTGCCCTTGCCCAGTTCGGTGGCGATATCGACCACGCCGCCGATGGTCTCGATGTTGGTCTTGACCACGTCCATGCCGACGCCGCGGCCGGAGACCGAGGTCACCGCCTTGGCGGTGGAGAAGCCGGCATGGAAGATGAACTTCGCGACCTGCGCGTCGGTCATCCTCTCCACGTCGGCGGCGGGGGCGAGGTTGCGCTCGACCGCCTTCTTGCGGATCGCGGCGAGGTCGAGACCCTTGCCGTCGTCGGCGATCTCGATCGTGATCGTGCCGCCCTCGTGATAGGCCGAGAGGCGGATCGAGCCGCGGGCGGGCTTGCCGGCCTTCAGGCGGTCCTTGGTGGCCTCGATGCCGTGGTCGGCCGAGTTGCGCACCATGTGGGTGAGCGGGTCCTTGATGACGTCGAGCACCTGGCGGTCGAGTTCGGTCTCGGCCCCCGACATCACGAGGTCGATGCCCTTGCCGAGTTCGGCCGAGAGGTCGCGCACCACACGGGGCAGCTTCTGCCACGCATTGCCGATCGGCTGCATGCGCGTCTTCATCACGCCTTCCTGCAACTCGGCGGTGACGTGGCTGAGGCGCTGCAGCGGGACCTTGTAACCGGAATCCTCGTGACGGCGGGCGATCTCGAGGAGCTGATTGCGGGTCAGCACCAGTTCGGAGACCATCGTCATCAGGTGCTCGATGGTGTCGACGTTCACGCGGATCGTCTGCACCTTGGCGATCGGCCCCTCACCGCCCTCGGCGGGCGCGGCGGCGGCGGGACGCTCGGGGGCCGGGGCTGCCGGCTCAGGCGCGCTCTCGAACGCGGGCTCGGCGGCTTCGAGGACAGGATCGAGGGCGGGCTTGGGGGCCTCGAGGACCGGCGCGGCGGGGAGCTCGTCGGGGCCGGGGGCTTCCATGAAGGCGCGCTCCAGATCCTCCAGCGAGACTTCGCCGGGCTTGAGCTCCCGCTCGACGATCGGCGGCAGTTCGGGCAGGGGCGGCGGAGCGGCAGCGGCGGGCGCCTCCACGGAGGCCATCTGCTCGAGGGCGCCGATCAGGTCGGCGTCGGCACCGGCCGGCTCGGAGCCGGTGGCTTCGAGGTCGGCGAGGATCGCCTTGAGCCGGTCGAGGGTGGCGAGGATCAGCGTGACCGAGGCACCGCTGACGGGATAGCCGTCGCGGAAGCGCCCCATCAGGGTCTCGGCGGCGTGGGCCAGCGCTTCCAGCCGTGGCAGGCCGAGGAAGCCGCAGGTGCCCTTGATGGTGTGGACCAGCCGGAAGATGTTCCGAAGGATCTGCTGGTTGTTGGGGTCCTGCTCGAAACGGACCAGCTCCGCATCGACCGTGTCCAGATGCTCGGCGCTCTCGACCAGAAACTCGCGAAGCAGATCGTCCATGGGGGGTACTCGTCTACGCGCACTAAGGGACGTGCGACGAGCACTCTCGCCTTGGAAAGTTAGTGAAGCGTTGAGGGCGAGGCCTGCCTCACAATTGTTTTTAGAATGAAACGGGCAGGATTTGGTAAGATGTGCGTCCGCCTGCTCTTCCGCATGTTGTTTCCGGCGCCGGCAGGCTCCGACGCCGCCGGCCTCAGGCGAGCTGCGTGTCCGGCGGGGCGCTGTCGGAGGGGCGCTCGTCCTCGACACTCGGGGCGGGTGCGCCGGGCAGCCCGACCGCGGCCTCGGTGGGCGTAGCGGTAACCGTTACTTCGTCGCCCTGGATGGTGAAGCGGACGTCCATTGCCGCCGCGCGCGCGACGAGGCCGGCATAAAAGGGCAGGATCCCGTGGGCATCGACGCTGCCGCTCTCGGGCGTGCCGGCCATCAGCGCCTCGACATGGGGCGGGATGCGCGCGTGGCTGCCCTTGGCGCGCAGGACGAGGCGCGGGGCATCGCCGTCGCCGGTCACGGCCACGTCGATCAGGCCGCCGCGAGGAATCGCGCTCGACGCAATCACCACGAGGTTGAGCAGGAGCTTGACCTTGTTCTTCGGAAACAGGGCCTGGGGAGCGCTCCAGGCGATCTGCGTCTTTTCGTCGGCGAACATCGCCCGCGAGACCTTCTCGGCATCGGCCAGATCAATCGAGGCGCCGGCCGAGCCCGCCGCGCCGAAGGCGATGCGGGCGAACTGCACCCGGGCCGAGGCGGTGCGAGCGCTCTTGCGGATCAGTTCGAGGGCGAATTCGCGCATCGAGGGGTCGTCGTCGTCCTCCAGCACTTCGAGGCCGTTCACGATCGCGCCGATCGGGCTGATCACGTCGTGGCACACGCGCGAGCACAGCAGGGCCGAGAGGTCGAGGGCGTCGAGGGTGAGGCTGCTGGTACCGCTCATGGCGCGCTCCGTTCCCGGCTGTCGAAAGAGGTGTCGCGAGGTGTCGTCGATCGGTGGGGCAGCTCGCCCCTCGGATGCGGCGGGCACCGGATAGGGCCAAGCGAATAGTCACCGGCGACCGCTTTGGAAAGCCGCGGACGTCAATCCGCCGGGCCCTTCCGCCCTCCCGCGACGGGATGGCGGATGGCCCTCGGCCTGATCTTCGATCCCAATTCTTGGTAAAGACTTGGTCAAGGGCGCCGCGCAACGGCACTGATGTCCCGAATTCGCCGCAACCGGCGGGCATGGGGGCCGGATCACGCAGGCTTGCGCACCGAATTTGCTCCGGCTCCGGATCGACAAGCCTCACTCCTTCATTGATGACAGTGCGATGACCGCCCCCGCTTCCATTCCGGCCGCCCCATCGGCGGCCCTGACGGCTCCCGTTCCGGCCTCGATGCGCGACGCCATCGCCGAACAGCTCGCCGGGATCGCCTGCGAGGCGGGACGCATCCTGCGGGGCTATCACGGCGGCGACTGCCCGCACGTCATCAAGCCGGACGGCTCGCCCGCGAGCCTCGCCGATACCCGCTCCGAGGAGCTGATCGTCGCCGCGCTGGCCCAGGCCTTTCCCGGCATCCCGGTGATCGCCGAGGAGACCTCGGGCACCGCGCGGCCCGCGCCGCTATTCTTCCTCGTCGATCCTCTCGACGGAACCCGCGACTTTCTGGCCGGCAACGAGCAGTACTGCGTCAATATCGGCCTCATTCAGGGGGACCGTCCGATCGCCGCCGCGCTGGCGGCGCCGGGACTCGGCCGGGTCTGGGCGGCCGGCACCACCGCCCGTGAGGCGCCGATCCATGAGGGGCGGCCCGGCGAATTCAGGGCGGTTCACGTGCGCGCGGCGCCCACCGACGGTCTCGTCGCCCTCGTCAGCCGTCTGCACGGCGACAGCGACACCGATGCCTGCCTGGAGCGGTTGCATGTCGGCGAGCGGCGGGTCGCCTCCTCGGCCCTCAAGTTCTGCCTGATCGCGGCGGGTGAGGCGGACATCTACGTGCGCTGCGTCCCCACCATGGAGTGGGACACCGCGGCCGGCGACCATGTGCTGACCATGGCCGGCGGGCGCGTCGTCGGCCCCGGCGGCGACACGATCACCTACGGCCATCACACCCGCTTCTACCGCAACGGCCCCTTCGCGGCGCTCGCCTCCGCCGCCTACCGCGACGTGCTCGAACTGCCGCAGCAGAGCGCCATCTCCGATTTCGACCGGCGCCGGGCGGGAGGAGCCGCTCCAGCGGACACGGCTCGGGGTGCTTAACCGCCCGTTAACCCAATCTTGACTTGATCGGTCATGAGACTGCGCGCTCCCTGCGTGCCTCGATCCGGTGGCTTCCGATGACGGGGGCACCCGCGCCGGTTTGGCGGGCGCGGGCCAGCGGCGAGCGGCACGGGAGCCGGTAGGGAGACCGACATGCCGCACGATCCCATCCGAACCGGGGGCACGACCCGCCGCGCCGCCCTGCTTGGCCTCTCCGCCGGGCTCTCCGGCGGCCTCCTGGCCGGTGCCGCACCCGCCCTGGCCTATCAGGACGACAGCGTGCGTCCGGACTCGTTCCGCGTCTCCGAGGTGGTCGAGAACGGGCACCGCTTCTTCGGCAGCGTGTCGCGCGGCCTCGCCCTGACCGTCGAGGAGGCGACCCGCCGCTGGGGCGAACCCAACGGCTACATCCTCGGCCAGGAGGCGTCCGGTGCCATCGTCGGCGGCCTGCGCTTCGGCGAGGGGACGCTCTACACCCGCAATGCCGGGCAGCGCCGGATCTACTGGCAGGGTCCGACGCTGGGCTTCGATGTCGGCGGCGACGGCGCGCGCACCATGATGCTCGTCTACAACCTGCCCGCGGTGCGCGACCTCTACCGCCGCTTCGGCGGAGTCGACGGCTCGGCCTACTTCATCGGCGGCTTCGGCATGACCGCCGTGACCGATGGCGGCATCGTCGTGGTGCCGATCCGCTCCGGTGTCGGCGCCCGGCTCGGCATCAATATCGGCTATCTGAAGTTCACCGGCCGCCCGACCTGGAACCCGTTCTGATTTTTTCGAACCGGCTCCGTCCCTGCCCGGCGCGATCCCGTGCGATCGCTCGGAGAGCGGCCGGGCCGGGTGACAGGCATGAAAAACACCCACGGAGCGGGCCTAGGGTTCGACCGGAGCGTCCTCTGGCCGCGGAGGCGGCGCAGGCGTTTGAGGCCAGAGAGAAGACAGCCCGCTTGCCTCCGCGCGGGCAAGACGGGCAAAAGACGCAGCGGCCGGACCTGTCGGCCGAGGCGGCGTGAGGGCCCGTTCGTGATCGAGACCGTGATGATCTTCGGGCTCGGCTTCCTCCTGGCGAGCCTCTGTGCCCTGACGATCCTGCCAACCGTGAACGCCCGCGCCGGCCGCCTCGCTCGGCGGCGGATCGAAGCGACCCTGCCGGTCAGCGTGTCGGAGGTCGTGGCCGAGCGCGACCACCTCCGGGCGGAATTCGCGGTGACGCAGCGCAGGCTGGAGCGGAAGGCCGAGGCCATCGCCGCCCGGCGCCACGGCGACATGGTCGCCATCGGCACCCGGACCATGGAGGCCGAGGCGGCAGTTGCTGCCCGGATGCTCAGCGAGGCGGAGGTGGCCCGCGCCCTCGAACGCATCGCCGGGCTCGACCGGGATCTCGCCAAGGCCCGCGCCGAGGGCGAGACGGGGCTCGCCACCCTGCATGCCCTGGAGGAGGCCCACCGCGCCATCCTCGACGATCTCAAGGCGGCACGGCGGTCGCAGGCGGGGACCACGCCGTCGCTGGCCGAGGGCGCCGCGGACGGGGCCGCGCCCCCGCGCCTCGGGATCGAAGCCGAGATCGCGACCCTGCATGCGGAGCTGAAGGCTGCCCAGGCCGCTCTGGCCGCGCGTGGGAGCGAGGAGACCGCCGAGTTGCGGCGCCGCATCAATGAGGTTGCCGACGCCCTGGCCCGGCGCGACCGTCTGCCCCAGGCCGGGAGCTTCCCGGCCGCCTCCCCGGCGCTCGCGGAGAGCTGAAACGCACCGAGCGGAACGCGCCTGCGGCCTATCGTGCCCCGATCCCTTGCGATGCCCCGCACGAGCCCGTAAGCACCGAACCACCTCGCGTTTGCCCCGCACCCGCCTTGTTTCGGACATGCGGGGGCATCATCGCGCCCGGATCTCCTCACACGAATCTCTTCCCACGAACCGCGATCGAGCGAACATCATGGCCTTAAAGCTGACGCCCCTGGTTCTCGCACTGACGGGCGCGGCCGCCCTGCTCGCCGCTCCGGCACAGGCGCAGCAGTCGAAGCGCGGCAACGAGACGCTCAAGAAGTACTGCACCGGCGATTACCTCAGCTATTGCGGCAATCTTGATCCGGATGATCCGGCGACCGATCAGTGCTTCAAGACCAACTGGGCGAAGCTCTCCGAAAACTGCCGCCGGGCGATCGACGCCTACACGCCGCCGAAGGATTCGCAGCGCGGCAACAAGAAGAGCTGAGATCGCGCCGGGTCGTGACGGAGCCGGGCTCATGCCCGGCGGTCCAGGCTTGAGCGTGCCTCTTCCCGTCAAGATGCCGGCGGCCGCCTTTCGGGGCGAGGCTCAAACGGCTAAGCTGGCGCAGCCCTGCCGGAAAGACCGCCGGAAATCCCGATGCCCGCCCGTTCCGCCCGCCTCTCGATCCTGATCGCGCTCGGCCTTGCCCTGGCCTGCACGGCCTGCGGCCGGCGCGGCAGCCTGGAACCGCCGGGTGCCGCCGTGTCCGAGACCGCTCCGACGAGCACGCGCCCCGGCGCACCGGCCTCGGCGCGGAGCCTGCCGGGCAGCACGGTGTCCGTCGGCGATCGCGGCGCAGCCCCCGATCCCGAGGCCGTGCAGGCGGGCGACGAGCTGAGTGCCGCGGCGATCCCCGCGGGCGGCGATGGCGTTCCGGTCACGACCTCCCGTGGATCGAAGCGCGGCTACAAGATCCCCAAGGAGCCGTTCATCCTCGATCCGCTTCTGTAGCGGCCCGCGCCGGCGCTGGCGCCAGAGGTTCGGCAGAGGCTCGGTTCAGAGGCTCGGTTCGAGGTAGACAGCGCACCGCGCGCAGGGGCATTCGGGCGTGCCGATCCCCTTTTCCGCGCGGCGGATGATCCTGACATGCATCACTTCCACTATCGGGACGGGCGCCTCCATGCCGAGGACGTCGATCTGACGGCGCTGGCGGACGAGGTCGGCACGCCGTTCTACTGCTACAGCACCGCCACCCTGGAGCGTCACTACCGCGTCTTTGCCGAGGCGTTTGCAGGCGACGACGCGCTGGTCTGCTTCGCCATGAAGGCGAATTCGAACCAGGCGGTGCTCGCCACCCTCGCGCGTCAGGGCGCGGGCATGGACATCGTCTCCGAGGGCGAACTGCGCCGGGCGCTGGCCGCGGGCGTGCCGGGGGAGCGCATCGTCTTCTCCGGCGTCGGCAAGACCCGCGAGGAGATGGCCGCCGCGCTCGATGCGAACATCCTCTGCTTCAACGTCGAGAGCGAGCCCGAACTCGCCGCCCTGTCCGAGGTCGCCGCCGCGCGCGGGCGGAAGGCGCCGGTCTCGATCCGGGTGAACCCGGATGTCGATGCGCTGACGCATGCCAAGATCTCGACGGGCAAGTCCGACAACAAGTTCGGCATCCCGATCTCCCGCGCCCGCGCGGTCTATGCCGGCGCCGCCCGGCTGCCCGGCCTCGAGATCGTCGGCGTCGATGCGCATATCGGCAGCCAGATCACCGACCTGACCCCGTTCGACAACGCCGCGCGCCTGCTCTGTGAACTCGCCCGCGACCTGCTCGCCGACGGGCACCGGCTCCACCACGTCGATTTCGGCGGCGGACTCGGCATCCCCTATCGGGACGACAACGCACCCCCGCCCGATCCGGCGGCCCTGGCCGAGATCCTGCGTCCGCATTTCCGGCCGCTCGGCCTGCGCCCCGTCTTCGAGATCGGGCGGATGATCGCCGGCAATGCCGGCATCCTCGTCACCCGCGTGATCTACGTGAAGCCGACAGAGGAAAAGACATTCGTCATCGTCGACGGGGCGATGAACGACCTGATCCGCCCGACGCTCTACGAGGCCTTCCACGCCCTGCGTCCGGTGCGCGAGCCCGCCGCCGACACGCCCCGGCTGACGGCGGACGTGGTCGGCCCGGTCTGCGAGAGCGGCGACTACCTCGCGCTCGGGCGGGAAATGCCGGGTGTGGTGTCGGGCGATCTCATTGCGGTCATGAGCGCGGGTGCCTACGGCGCGGTGCAGGCCGGCACCTATAACAGCCGCCGCCTCGTGCCGGAGGTGCTGGTGACGGGTGACCGCGCGGCGATCGTGCGCCCACGCCCGAGCTACGACGACCTGATCCGCCTCGACCGCCTGCCCGATTGGCTCGCGTGACGTTTGTCAGGGGAGCCGGGCGGCCCGCCGCCCGTTGCGTCAGGACGCCGCTCGTCTGAGAAGACAGTGCGAGAAATCTGCCAAGCAACCTGCCAAGAAAACGGTCATGAAGACTGCCGATTGCGACATCCTGATCCTGCCGGGCTATGCCGGCTCCGAGGAGGAGCACTGGCAGGCGCGCTGGGCGGCGCGGCTCAAGACCGCGCGGATCGTCGCGCAGGACGATTGGCACCGGCCCGACCCGGAGGCGTGGCGCAACCGCGTCGTCGAGGCGGTCGCGGCGGCGACCCGGCCGGTGATCCTCATCGCCCACAGCCTCGGCGTCGTCGCGGCGGTGGAGGCCGCGCCGCGGTTCCCGCCCGGCGTGGTGCGTGGAGCCTTGCTGGTCGCCTTCCCCGACATCGAGGCGGGCGCCGACCTGCCCGAGAGCGTGCGCGCCTTCGCGCCGGTGCCGCGCGATCCGCTGTCCTTCCCCTCGCTGCTGGTGGCGAGCCGCACCGATCCGCACTGCACCTACGAGCGGGCGGAGGACTACGCCTATGCCTGGGGCTCGGCCCTGGTGGATGCGGGCGAGGCCGGCCACATCAACGTCGCGAGCGGGCATGGGCCCTGGCCCGAGGGTCTGATGCGGCTGGCGGGCTTCCTCGCGCCGCTGTGAGCGGACGCCCCGCCCGCGCGGCAAGCGTTCGGCAAGATAGTGTATTTCACATCAGGGGCTTGGGCCGATTCTTATCGAATGTATGGGAATGCAGTTCTAAAAAGATTCTTTGATGCAGGATAAATCGGGAACTTAATTTTCCTTAACTGCTTTCTCCGGGCAGACCGACCGGCAGTGTCGGTCGGACAATTTCGGAGGGACGCAATCGTGACGCTCACGAAGACCATCGCCACCGCCACCGCCTTCGCCTTCATCGCCGGCTCCGCACTCGCCGCGCCCTGCAACACGGGCAGCACCAATTCCAAGGCTCCCGGCGACTCCGCCGCTGCGAACAGCAGCACCGGCAGCGGCGCCGATGCGGGTTCGAAGAACCTTGCGGGCGGCCAGCAGCCGGCCTCGCCCGGCACCGTGGGTGCGATGAACAATGTCGGCGCCGGCCAGGGCGTCGGCAACAAGCCGGGCTCGGACCAGACCAGCTCGGCCAAGAACACCGCTGGCGGCGAGCAGCCGGCTGCTCCAGGCACCGTCGGCGCGATGAACGCCGCCGGCCACGACCAGAAGCTCGGCGACAAGAAGGGCGGCGACGACTGCTGATCGCGGCGTCCCACCCGTAGCAGAAAGAAGGCTCCCGCACCGGCCGGTGCGGGAGCCTTCTTGTTCGGGGCGTTGCGCCAACCGCCGTCGCCAACCGCCGTCATCGCGAGGCGAAGCCGAAGCGATCCAGGGCGCGACCTTTTCGGATAAGGCGGAGCGCTGGATTGCTTCGGCTCCGCCTCGCAAGGACGAGGAGGCGTTACGCGAGGCGTTACGCCTTGTCCTCGTTCCCGCGAAAAAGCTGGCCCGCCACCTCGTTGACCGTGGGCGGGCTCACGCGCACGAAGGGCAGGGGACGGCAGACGGCGAGCGCCGCGAGGCCGAAACGCGCGGTCATCAGGCCATTGAGCACGCCCTCTCCCAGCTTGGCCGAGACGCGGGCTGCGAGCCCGAGGCCGAGCACCTGATGCAGCATGCCCTCGCCCACCGCCATGCCGCCGGTCACGGTCAGATGCGCGAGCGCCGCCCGGGCGAGCCGCAGGAAGCCGAGCAGGCCGGGCCGCCCGCCATAGATCGCCGCGATCCGGCGCAGAAGCCGGGCGGCGGAGAACACCACGAAGGCGACATCCACGATCGCTCGCGGGCTGAGCGCGGTCACAGCCGAGACTTGGCTCGCGGCCTGGGCGATGGCCGCCTTGGCCTGCCGGTCGAGCGGCGCCAGCAACTCACCCTCGGCGAGAGCGAGCCGGTCGTCCACGTCGAGAATCGCGTCGCCCACCGCGTCGAGGCGGCGAAGGCCGCCGGCCAGCGCCGGTCGATCGGCGTAGATACCCCGCAGTTCCTGTACCGCAGCCTGCGCCGCGGTATGGTCGCGGGTCGAGAGGGCCGCGAGCGCGCGCTCGCGCAAAGCCTCGATCTTGCGCTCGCGCCAAACTCCCAGCGCCTCGCGGGCGACGACGGCCGTCAGCGCGATCACGGCGACGAGAAGGAGCACCAGCGCGACCCAGCCAAGCCAGGGCGCGGTGGCGAACAGGTCCGCGATCAGCCGCTCGACCGAGAGGCCGACGGCGATCGTGACGAGGCCGCCGAGCGCGCCGAACAGGATCGACAGCCACGGCGCCCGGCGCTTGGGCGCTACCGGCACCGCGACGCCGTCGGCGGCATCCACGATCTCGTAGGGCTCCTCGACGAAGCGCACCTCGGGCCGCGGCGGGAGCGGCGCCTCGGCGGTTGCGGCCTCCGGCGGGGGCTGGTCGGCGGAGGGGATGCGGAAGGCGCGCGGGCGCTGCGGGTTGGTCACGTCAGCCGATCCCCGATCAGGAACTGCATGGCCCGGTCGAGCCGGATCTGCGGCAGGTGGCCCGGGCGGCCGAGCGCGTCGGGTTTGACCGGCGGCGGGCGGAAGCGTGGGAAGCGAAACGAGCCCGGCGGAATCGCCCCGTCGAGCACCGCCTGCGGATCGGCGGGCAGCTCGCCGGGAAACACCGCGGCCTCGGACAACCCGTCGAAGATCTCGTCGCCGACATGCTCGCCCGCCTCCGGCGTGCCGGAGACGGCGCGCAGAACCTCGCCGCCATCGTGCACCGTGGTCTCGCGGGTGGCGCGCACCGAGGCGAGCGCCACAGTACCGACTCGGGCACCCGCCGCCTCGGTGCGGCGCATGGCGCGGGAGACGAGCAGGCGCAGCAGCGCGTCGAGCCGGTCGTGGCTCGACTGGTGGAGATGGTCGGCCTTGGTCGCGGCGAACATGATCCGATCGGCGCGCGGGGCGAAGAAGCGCGAGAGCAGGCTGTTGCGCCCGATCCGGAAGGCGAGCAGTACGGCGTCGAGCGCCTCCTCCAGTTCGGCGAGCGCCGCCGGCCCGGAATCGACCGCGGAGAGCACGTCGACCAGCACGATCTGCCGGTCGACCCGCTGGAAATGCTCGCGGAAGAACGGCTCCACCACCTTGCTCTTGTAGGCCTCGAACCGTCGTTCCATCAGCGCCCCGAGGCTGCCGGGAGCCTGGGTTTCCTCCAGACGGTCGAGGGGGGCGAAGGTCAGCATCGGCGAGCCGGCGAGATCGCCGGGCATCAGGAAGCGCCCCGGCGGCGTCGTGGCGACCGATTCCGCGCCGGCCCGAAGCGCGGCGAGATAGGCCTTGAAGGCGTTGGCGGCGCGCTCGGCCAGCACCTCGTCGAGCGCCGCCGCGGGGTCGAGTTCCTGCATCAGCGCGAGCCAGGGCGCGGCGATGTCGGCACGGCCCGCCCGTCGGGTGCCGGCGATGGTCGCGCGCGACCACGCCACGTAGCTCTGATCGACGAGCGCCAGATCGAGCAGCCACTCGCCGGGATAATCCACCACGTCGAGCATCAGCGTGGCCGGACCGCTGCGCCATCCGCCCGAGCGCTCGTACTCGATGGCGAGGCGGAACTGGCTGATCCGGTCGGTCGAGCCCGGCCAGCGCCGCGCCTCGGTCAGCGCCGCAAAATTCTCCTCGAAGGGAAAGCGCGGGACGTCGTCGTCGGGCTGCGGCACCAGCCGCGCCCGGCGCAGGCGCCCGGCTTGCGCCGGCTCGAAGGCGGGCAGCGCGTGGCCCTCGACGAGATGGTGGATCAGTGCGGTGGTGAACACCGTCTTGCCCGAACGGGCGAGACCGGTGACGCCGAGCCGCAGCGTCGGCTGGATCAGGAGATCGCTGGAGGCTTCCGCGAAGGCCTTGATCGCGGAACCCGCTCGCGCGGCGTAGTCGAAGAGAGGCGGCAAGGCGGGCTCTGGCGGCGGGCTTCGTCGGGGAAGCGGGACGGGCTGTCAGGTGGCGCGGCGAGGCGGCGATCTCAAGACACGGAAGGCCCTTGTTGCCACCTCACGCCGCACGCAAGGCCCGGATCGTCCCGAGTGTATCCGTCCGCAGCGTGACGAGACGGTGGATCAGGGCAGGAAGGTCGCCGCCGTCCCGGCAGGCCGCCTCGATCTCGCGACACAGATCGGAGAGGGCAACGAAGCCGAGGGCGCCGGCGGCGGCGACCACGGCGTGGGCGTCGTAGGCGAGCTGCTCCCTGTCGAAACCGATCCGGTCCGGCTCGGCGGCCTCCGGGAGGAAGCGCCGTTCGAGGTCCAGCTCAAGCAGCGAGAGGAGCGACAGCACGCGCTCGCGGCCCATCGTGTCCTGCACGGCAGCGAAGGCCGCCCGGTCGAGCACTGGCCCGCCGTCGCGCGCATCGGCCTGGATGCCGGGCTCGCGGTGGAAGGCACGATGCCGGTCGTCGTGTCGAGGAGTCCCGAGAACGGCTGCCTTTTCGAGCGCCCGCGCCGCGCCGGCGGACCGCCAACGCTCGATCACGGCGCAGAGCTGGGTGCGCTTGAAGGGCTTGCCGACATGGTCGTCCATGCCTGCCGCGATCAGATCCTGGACCTGTCCGTCGAGGACGTTGGCGGTCATCGCTACGATCGGCAGGCGGGCGGCGGGGCCCGTCATGGCACGGATCCGGCGGGTGGCGGTGAGGCCGTCCATTTCCGGCATCTGTACGTCCATCAGCACGACGGCGTAAGGGTCGGCCCCTCCCGCCGGCCCGTAGACGGCCTCGACGGCCGCGATCGCCGCAGCGCCGTCGCCTGCCACATCGACGCGGTAGCCCTCCGCCTCCAGCACGGCGCGGGCCAGCGTCTGGTTGATCGGCACATCCTCCACGAGCAGCAGACGGACGCCCCCCGCCGCGTTCGGGGGCTGCGCGAGGGCCGCTGCCTCGGCGGCGAGCGGGCGGGTGCCGCGCGGCAGGGCCAGGGTGAACCAGAAGGTCGATCCGACGCCTTCCAGGCTCTCGACCCCGATCTCGCCCCCCATCATGGTGACGAGGCGGTGGCATATGGCGAGGCCGAGGCCCGATCCGCCGAAGCGCCGGCTGATCGAGCCGTCGACTTGGCTGAAGGGCTTGAACAGCCTGTGCCGCTGCGAGGGCGCGATGCCGATGCCGGTGTCGCTGACCTCGAAGCGCAGGGCTTCGGCCGTGCCGCCGTCGGCGCCGGTAACGGATCCTTCGTAGCGGACGGTGAGGGTGACGGAGCCTGCCGGCGTGAACTTGACCGCGTTGTTGAGCAGGTTGAACAGCACCTGCCGCAGGCGGTTCGCGTCGCCGATCACGCTCGCGGGCAGGTCGGGGTCGATCCGCGCCTCGACGGTCAGCGCGCTCTTGAGGGCGCTGCCCCGCATGATCGCGACGGTGTCCTCGATCAGCTTGCCGAGAGCGAAGGGAAGCGGGTCGAGTTCGAGGTGTCCGGCCTCGATCTTGGAGACGTCGAGGACGTCGTTGACGACGGTGAGCAGGGCCTCGCCCGACACGCGGATCAGTTCCAGACGGCGCTGATCCTCCGGGTCGCGGTCGGGCCGGTCGAGCAGCAGGTCGGCATAGCCGAGGATGCCGTTGAGCGGCGTGCGGATCTCGTGGCTCATGGCCGCGAGGAACTCGCTCTTGGCCGCACTCGCCCGCTCGGCCTCCACCGTGGCGGCGCGGGCCTCGGCGGTGGCGGCGCGCAGGGCTGCCTCGGCCGCCTTGCGCTCGGTGATGTCGAGATGCAGCCCGAGCATCCGATACGGTCGGCCGGCGCCGTCATAGAGGGTGCGACCGGAGGTGTAGAGCCAGCGCTGGCCCACCCGGTACTCCGCCGTGAAGCGGGTCTGGGTATCGACGGCATGGTGGATCCGGTTCCAGGCCTCGACGACGTCGTCGGGATGGATGGTCGCGGTCCATTCCGTCGGGGACAGGGCGCGCGGTTCGCCGGTTTCAGGCAAACCGTAGAGGCGCACGCTCTCCGGCGACAGCACGGTGATACCGGTGCGCAGGTTCCAGTCGAAGGTTCCGGCCTCCGCCCCCTCCAGGGCGATGCCGAGCAGGCGGCTCGTATCTTCCACGGCGAGCCGCGCCGAGACGATCTCGTCGATGTCGAGGGCGGTGCCGATCCACTCGACCACCTTGGCCGGTTCCGACGCGCTACGGATCGGAGTGATCGACAGCTTGTGCCAGCGATAGGTGCCGTCGCGTGCCTTCAGGCGCCACTGGCCGTCGTAACCCTGGCCGCTCGCCTGAGCCGCCCGCCACGCCGCGTCCATGGCCGCAGCGTCGTCGGGATGGTTGCGGGCGAGCCGCTGCACCCGCGCGGCGCCGATCGGTCCGTAATAATCCTCGAAACGCGCGTTGACGTAGGTCGACTCGCCGCTGTCCGGATCGACGGTCCAGACCAGCAGCGGCAGGGCGTCGGCGAGGCTGCGGTAGCGCATTTCGCTGCGCCGCATCTCCGCCTGGATCCGGAGCCGGTCGGTCACGTCCATGAGGATGCCGAACAATCCGGTCGTTCGGCCCGCCTCGTCGGTCTTGCAGGTGCCCCGCACCATCACGTCGCGGACCGTTCCGTCCGGTCGTGCGAACTGCGTCTCGAACTCGAAATCGTGCCCGCCCGCGATCGCCGCGGCGATGATGGCCTCGACGCGCCCGCGATCCGCGGGATGGCACAATTGAGCGAGGCCGGGATGCCGGGCTGCCGTCGCCGTCGGGTCGAGGCCGGCGATGCGCAGCAGGCTTTCCGAGTAGATCGGTTGGCCGCTGGCAAAGTTGACGCGCCAATGGCCGACCTGGGCGATCTGCTCCGCCATGGTGAGGAGGGAGTTGGCACTCGCCCGCCGCTCGATCTCCGCGCCCTGGGCACGGATGGTGCTCTCGTGGATCTGGCGCAGCGCCCGTTCGCTGGCGTAGGCGAGGTTGTCGCGCCGCAGCCGCATCTGCGCCGTTACGATCTCGGCGAGGTCGCGCAGGGCCGCCTCGTCGTCCGGCGTGAAGTCCCGCGGTTGCGGATCGACGAGGCAGAGGGAGCCGAGCCGCACGCCCGGCTTCAGGATCAGCGGCGCTCCGGCGTAGAACACGATGTGGGGCGGGCCGGTGACGATCTCGAGTTCGGAAAAGCGCGGGTCGCGGCGGGCGTCGGGAACGACGAGCAGCGCATCCTGCTCGATCGTCCGATCGCAGAAGGAGCCTTTGCGCGGCGTCTGCACCGGCATGGTACCCGCGCAGGCCTTCAACCATTGTCGCTCGGCATCGACCAGGGAGATATAGGCCGTCGCGACGCCGAACAGGCGCTGCGCCGTCCGGCACACGGCCTCGAACTGCGCCTCGGGATCACTGTCCAGGATGCGCAGCGCGTGCAGGGCCGCGAGGCGTTCAGCCTCGCCCGCCGATCCCGTGGTCACGGCCTCACCGTCGTTCCGAAAGCCTCGTGTCCGCCTCCGACCATAGCTCCGTGCGCGCCGTCCGTCCCGGCCCATGATGCTACGCTCGGATGTCTTCCGATGCGCCGCGGGAGAGGGAGGGGCAAGGGCGGAGGTGCCCCGCGCAGACGGGCTGCCTCCAATGCCCAGACCATCCCGAGCATCATGTAGACGTGGCGCCACTTCTCCACGTCGATCTGCATCGCCTGGAGGAAGAACATCAGCAGCGCAGGGAACACGATCTGCGCATAGGCCCGGTAGGGTGAGGGACGCACCATGAGTCGGAAGCCGACGAAGGAGGTCGCCGTCACGAGAGCGATAAAGGCGGCGCCCGCCAGCCAGCCACCGTTGGCGAAGCTGCCGATGTAGGAGTTATGCGGCTCCAAGTTGAAGATCTGCCGCCAGCGTAGGGGACCGAAGCCGAGTGGCTCCTCCAGCATCATTCCCATGCCGCGGATCTGGTTGCCGAAGCGGCCGGTCTCGCCCTCGTCGTAATCCTGCGTGACCGCGGCGCGGGTGTGGAACGTCTGGGCGACGCTGTCGATCGAGAGGAGTCCGGCGAGGGCGACCGCACCGAGTCCGACGGTGACGAGGCCGAGCGTCACGATCCGCCGTCGCAGGGCCCGCGAGCGGCTCGTCGCGTAGAGCGCGCCGATCATCACGGCGACCGCGATCACGGTCCCGCCCCAGGATCCACGGGAGAACGACAGGAAGATGCCTGCCATCACGACGACGAGGCTGACCAGGGATAGGAGCGGCCGCCGCGTCGAGCCGGAGAGCAGACCGTGAATCAGGTAGAGCGCGCCGAGGGTCAGGAAGGAGCCGAACACGTTCGGGTCCTGGAAAGTACCCGAGGCGCGGCCGTACTTATAGAACAGGTCCTCGATGCCGAGGAGCTGCAGGTAGCCGACGATGCCGAGGGCCGCCGAGAGCACGCAGCTCGCCGTATAGGCCTTGAGCGCGACCTCGATGCGCGCCCGCGTGTCGTCGGCATAGAGCATCGCGAAGAAGATGCAGGTCACCGTGAGATAGGCGAGCTGCACCGTCCATGTCACCGACAGCGGCTCGTTGAGATAGGGCAGCAGCGCGATCCCGATCGCCGTGAGGTAGGCGAGGAGCAGGAGCACGAGGGGCACGGCGCCCCGGTGCAGGCGGATGCCGAGTGCCAGCCACAGCACGATCGTGGGAATCGCCACCAGGTCGTAGGGCGATGCGTCCGAGAAGGCGAAGCATGCGAAGAAGATGAAGGCCGCGTGGAGGGCGGTCGCCAGTCCCTGGACCGCGCGAAGGGCGGGGATGCGGCCCCAGGCTCCCGCGTCCCATCGCGACGGCGACGCGGTGGCCGTCGCGCCTGTCAGCGCGGCTGTCGTGGAGGACATCGGCGAACTCGAACTCTCGCGGGGCGCCGCGAACGCCACCCGCCGAAGCCGCTCGACGCGGCAGCCGACAGGGTTGCGGACCCCTCAACCGCGCGATCGAACCACCGAAAGGTTGCGTTTTAACCAACAGCCCGGAGGAAGAAGCGGGTCCGCCAACCTCAGGATGCGGAATCGGCCAGGTTAGGTCCTGAAGCCGGCCGATCGAGAGCACGTCTCGACCGGGCTCTTCTTCGGTGACCGGTGCAAGCCGCGGTTGCCGCATGATCCCGGACATCCGATCCGAAATGAGGCGCCGAGACGCCAGGTCTCGCGCCGTCTTTACGAGATGCGCCGATATCCTCGGCCGGGACGAGGCCCGATACCGCGCACGATCGGCCGCTCGACGGGAGATAGGCCGAACGAGGCGACTCGAACCCTATGGCACGCAGTCGGAACATCGAATGCGAATTTAATCCGGTCCATCGCGTGTGCCATGGCACGTCGCTACGGGACATGTATTCCCATGTTCAGTCTATCGAAGGCGATACAAGTCCGAAGCGCCGGAATTTGATGAATATAAAATTGGAGAAACGCATGAAGACCCGTATTGCCGCTGCAGTTGCCGCTCTTATGCTTGGCGCTGCCCCCGTCACGTCGGCTCTGGCCTTCAGCGCCATCGATGCGCGTCCGGTGCCGATGGCGTCCGGCTGGAATGCGCCGCTCGGCGTCCATGACGGCCCCTACCACGCGGCCTGCCCGATGAGCTCGGCTGCGGAAGGCAACGCCAACCAGCAGAACTTCCCGGTCAAGCAGTACGGCCAGACCGCCGGCGGCTACCGCTGCTGAGGCCCCACGAACCTGCTGCTCAACCTCTGACGCCGGACCTCCATCCGCTCGAAGTCCCGTCGAGCCATCGGTGATGAGAAAGGGCTGCCCGCGAGGGCGGCCCATTTTTATAGACGCTTTCGAACCGGGGAAGCGTCGCCTTACGCCTTGCAGTCGTAAAACCCTTCGCGGATCGCGTCCGCATCGAGGTTGCGGCCGATGAAGACGACGCGGGAGACACGCGGCTCATCGGCGCCCCACTCCCCCTGGACGTCGCCGTCGAGGATCATGTGCACACCCTGGAAGACGAAGCGCTTCGGCTCGTCGGGGAAGGCGACGATGCCCTTGCAGCGCAGGATGTCCGGTCCCTGAACCTGGGTCAGGTTCGAGATCCAGGGCATGAACTTCTCCGGGTCGACCGGGCCGTCGATCTTGGCCGAGACCGACTGCATCTGCTCATCGTGGTGATGGTGGTGGCCCTCCTCCAGGAAGTCGGGCTCCACGTCGAGGATGCGCGAGAGGTCGAAGGCGTTGCGGTCGAGCACCTGATCGAGCGGGATCGCGCAGCGCTCGGTGCGGTGGACCTTGGCCCAAGGATTGATCGCGCGGATCTGGCCCTCGACCCGGTCGAGGTCTTCGCCCGAGACGAGATCGGCCTTGTTGAGCAGGATCACGTCGGCGAAGGCGATCTGGTTCTTGGCCTCGGGCGCGTCGCTGAGCCGGGCGGTGAGCCACTTGGCGTCGGCCACCGTCACCACCGCGTCGAGGCGGGCGGCCTCGCCGACATCCTGATCGACGAAGAAGGTCTGGGCGACCGGAGCGGGGTCGGCCAGTCCGGTGGTCTCGACGATGATCGCGTCGAACTTGCCGCGGCGCTTCACCAGCCCGTCCATGATGCGGATCAGGTCGCCGCGCACGGTGCAGCAGACGCAGCCGTTGTTCATCTCGAACACCTCCTCGTCGGCGCCGACCACGAGGTCGTTGTCGATGCCGATCTCGCCGAACTCGTTGACGATCACGGCGTAGCGCTTGCCGTGCTGTTCGGTGAGGATGCGGTTGAGCAGCGTCGTCTTGCCGGCTCCGAGATAGCCGGTGAGCACCGTCACCGGGATCTTCTGGGACGAGGCGGTGAGGGGGGAGGCGTCGGACATACGGAATCCTGGGACGGGTACATCAGGGCAGTGATACCTGTCATATTGTATCATCGGGCGGCCGTGGAAGGCCGCCGTGACGCATCCCGGCCCTGTAACGGTCAGGAGGCTGGCCGCAGCCCCGCGCTCAAGGCCGCCAGCGTCCGCCCGAACCCTTCCGGCCCGGCGAGGAAACGCTCCAGCAGCAGCGACCCCTCCAGCGTCGCCACGACCATCCGGGCATGGGCCTGCGGATCGAGACCAGCGCGAACGCTGCCGTCGATCTGACCCTCCTCGATCACACCGGCGAGCCAGGCGATGTGCTTGTCGAAGAAGGCGGTAATGGCCCGGCGCAGAGCCTCGGGCAGCGTCTCCAGCTCGACGGCGAGCGCCGCGCACAGGCAGCCGAGCCCCTGCTCGACCCCGCCGAGATAGAGCCGGCCATAGGCCTCGATCCGGGCGACCCCGTCGCCGGTCGCGCCCGCAATCGTGTCGAGCGCCGCGTCGTAGCGCGCGTCGTAGGCCTCGATCAGCGCCTGGGCGAGCGCTTCCTTTGTACGGAAATGGTGGTGGATGCTCGCCTTGCGGATGCCGACCGCCTCGGCGAGGTCGGCGTAGCTGAAGCCGGAATAGCCCCGGCCGCGCACCAGGATCTCGGCCTCGCTGAGGAGCGACGCGCGCGTGTCTCTCATCGTCCGTCTACCGTCCGTCCACTCGTGGTCCGTCCCTGTCCGGCTGATCACGTGATCGCGACGGGCCCGTCCGTTCCCCGATGCTGGCACTTGACGGCCGAAAAATCTACCTACTAGATGGTTTGCAATATATCGGTAAATTCATCGGGAGGGAGCGGCTGATGGCGGCACGGTCGTGCCTGGGTCTGGGGCCGAGCGGAGGCACGCGGTGATCCCCTCCCTCACGCGGCGCGCGGCCCTGCTCGGCGGGCTCTGCCTGTGCTGCCTGCCGCGGCCCGGTTTCGCGGCCGACGCGCTGTCGATGGACGAGGTCGCGCCGGGCGTCTTCATCCGGCGGGGGCCCGACGCCGAGGCGACGCCGGAGAACGCCGACGGCATCGCAAATATCGGCTTCATCATCGGGCGCGACGGTGTGCTCGTCACCGAATCCGGCGGCAGCCTCGCCGACGGGCAGTGGCTTCGCCGGGAGATCGCCCGGCGCACCGACAAGCCGATCCGTTACGTGATGCTGACCCACGTGCATCCCGACCACGTCTTCGGTGCCGCCGCCTTCCGCGGCGACAACCCGACCTTCGTCGGCCATGCCGCCTTGCGCGGCGCCCTCGATGCCCGCGGCGAATTCTACCGCCAGCGCCTGGCCGAGATCCTCGGAGGAGACAAAGCGGGCGAGGTCGTCTACCCGACGATGGACGTGAAGGATGGGGCGGAGATCGATCTCGGCGACCGTATCCTCCGGCTCACCGCCCATGGCAGCGCGCACACGACCTGCGACCTGTCGATGTTCGACACCGGCAGCGGGCTCCTGTTTCCCGCCGACCTCCTGTTCGTCGGCCGCGTCCCCTCGCTCGACGGCAGCCTGCTCGGCTGGTTCAAGGAGATCGAGCGCCTGAAGGCGATGGGAGCCGCCGATGCCGTGCCGGGTCACGGCCCGACTCGGGTCGCCTTCGCGCCGGCGATGGCCGATCTCGCGCGTTATCTCTCGGCCCTGCGCGACGAGACCCGCAAGGCGGTGGCTGCCGGCGTGCCGATCGAGACGGCGGTGCGGACGGTGGCGCAGGGCGAGAAGGATCGCTGGGCCTTGTTCGACACCTATAACGGCCGCAACGTCACTCAGGCCTACCAAGAACTCGAGTGGGAATGACCGCCGCACGCTTCGGGGGACTTCCGGGAAGGAGACCCGCCATGAAAGGCCTCGCCATGACACGTTTTCCCATGAAACGCCTGATGCTTGCCCTTGGCCTGACGCTCTCCGCAGCGGCGCTCGCGCCTGCCCCGGTCATGGCCGGCGCCACCGATACCGACGAGGAGCGCGCCGTCCGCTGGACCGAGATCAAGACGTCGATCTTCGGCGACCGGAAGGCCGAGGCCAGCGAGCGCGCGGTGACCATCGACGCGCCCGCCCGCGCCCTCGACGCCGCACTGGTGCCGATCGGCCTGACGCTCGCGGACAAGGACAGCGTGAAGGGTCTCTATTTCGTCATCGACGACAACCCCTCGCCCTACGCGGCGCACTTTACCTTCGGCCCGGCCGCCGACCCGGGTGAGATCAAGCTGCGGGTGCGGGTGAACAACTACACCAACGTCCATGCCGTGGTGGAGACCAAGGACGGGCGGCTCCTCGAATCCGCCAAGTTCGTCAAAGCCTCCGGCGGCTGCTCGGCACCGATGGGCATGAGCGACGAGGAGGCGATGAAGGGCATGGGCGAGATGCGCATGAAGTTCGTCGGCGAGCCTCAGGCCGGCAAGCCGATCGAGGCGACGCTGATGATCCGCCATCCGAATTTCTCGGGCATGCAGATGAACCAGATCACCCGCGACTACACGCCCGCCCGCTACATCGAGAGGGTCGACGTGACCTCGGGCGACACGCTGGTGTTCCACCTCGACGGTGACATCTCGATCGCCTCGAACCCGGTCATCAACTTCGCGATGCGGCCCGACATCCAGGGGCCGATCAAGGTCGTGGTGTCCGACAACCAGGGCGGCCGCTGGGAGCACAGCTTCCCGCTCCCCTCCGCGAGCAACTGATGTCGAGAGGGCGAAGGGGGCGGAGCATGCGGGTGATCGCCAGGGTCGCGGCCCTCACGGCCCTGGGACTCCTGCTCGGCGCGGCCGGACCCGCCGACTCGCCGGTCAACGTGCCGGAGCCGGACGGGCTCTATACCGGGCCGCCGCGGGGCTACACCCCGGCGACCCTCAAGGGCGCGACGGTGGTCGACCGGAAGGGGCTCGAAGCGCTGCTGCCGGAAGGCCCGGTCCTCATCGACGTGGTGCTCGCCGACCACCGGCCGGCGGGCCTGCCCGCCGACCGGCCCTGGCTGCCGACGCACCGCTCGATCCCCGGCGCCGTCTGGATGCCTGGTGCCGGCGGCGCGCCGCTGCCGCCCGAGAAGGAGGAGGCCTTCCTGCGGCGGGTCGCCGAGTTGACCGGCGGCGACAGGGCCAAGCCCGTCGTGACCTTCTGCCGGCCGGAATGCTGGGGGAGCTGGAACGCCGGCAAGCGGCTGGTCGCGGCCGGCTACAGCCGCGTCCACTGGTTCCCCCTCGGCGTCGAGGGCTGGCAGGACGACCACGACACCGCCGTCGTCAAGCCCGATCCGGCCTGGGCCGAGTCCGGCAACGGGCGCGCGGCCCAGCGCTGACAGGGCAGCGAGGCGCCGTGAGGATGTGCTGAGGATGAAGCGATGACGACCCGCCGCCACGTTCTCGTCCTCGGGGCCGCGCTCCTTTCCGGGCTCCTGGGCTGCGGCCTGCCCGTTGTCGGGCACGCGGCCGAGCCTGTCGCCTTTGACGCGACGGCCTTCGAGACGGCGCAGGGTGAAGGGCGACCGGTCCTCGTACAGATCTCGGCGCCCTGGTGCCCGATCTGCCGGACGCAAAAGCCGATCCTGGCCGCGCTCTCGGCCGATCCGCGCTTCAGAACGCTCGCCATCTTCACGATCGACTTTGACAGTCAGCGCGACCTTGTACGCCGGTTCGGGGCGCAGATGCAGAGCACGCTCATCGTCTACAAGGGCAAAGCCGAGGTTGCCCGCTCGGTCGGCGAGACACAGCCCGAATGGATCGAGCAACTCCTCGAAAAAGCGCTCTGACACATTGCTGCCATCATGCGGCCGAGCCGGCTCGCGAGCCTAATTTTCGAGCGATCTCAAGCCTCTCGATCATCAGGCTGTGCCATTGACACCGGTTGAGATGTGGCGGAAAAACGGCGAACCCGGAGGTGGTTCGAAGTCTAGGGAGGAAACGCCCGAAAAGGGCAAGCGGAGCGACTGAAGCAACCTTCACATCGATTGTCGGCCGCTACTTCCAGCGGCTGCGACGCGAAGAACCAGAACGTCGCCGCAGGAGAAGGCAAGGCCCCCTCCGGGTAACACTTCTCTTCCGATCCACCGGAACCGGCCCATATGCCCCCTGCGAGGCGGCGCGAACGGGCTTATAGAGGCGTTCCGCATGCCATGCCCGGCCCGCCGGGCACCCCGGGAATGGCAGCCTTCCGGATCACGAGCCATGTCGCAGGTCGTTCAAACCCGTCGTCTCCAGGCGGTCGATCTGATCAAGCGCAAGGCCGAGGGGCGCAAGATCATCGCGCTCACCGCCTATCACGCGCACACTGCCCGCATCGTCGATGCCTATTGCGACTTCGTCCTGGTCGGCGATTCGCTCGGTATGGTCATGCACGGGATGGAATCGACCCTGCCGGTGACCCTGGAGATGATGATTCTCCAGGCCCAGGCCGTGATGCGCGGGACCTCGCGCGCTCTGGTCGTGGTCGACATGCCGTTCGGCTCCTACGAGGCGAGCCGCGAGCAGGCCTTCCTCAACGCCGCTCGGGTCCTCAAGGAGACGGGCGCCGGGGCGATCAAGCTCGAGGGGGGCGCGCGATTCGCCGAGACGGTCGCCTTCCTGACCGAGCGGGGCGTGCCGGTGATGGGCCATATCGGCCTTACCCCCCAATCCGTGAACACGATGGGCGGCTTCAAGGTGCAGGGGCACGGGGCCGGCGACGAGGACCGGCTGCGTGCCGATGCCCGCGCGATCAGCGATGCGGGCGCCTTCTCCATCGTCATGGAAGGCATCGTCGAACCGGTGGCGCGGGCCATCGCCACCGACCCCGCGATCCGCGCCGCGACCATCGGCATCGGCGCCACCGCGGCCTGCGACGGGCAGATCCTCGTGCTCGAAGACATGCTGGGATTGAGCGACCGGGTGCCGAAATTCGTCAAGAGCTTCGGATCGCTGCGCGCCCATATCGAGGAGGCGGTGCGCGCCTACGCCGACGAAGTGCAGGCGGGCCGCTTCCCGGCGGAGGGGCACACCTACCCGCCGCGGTGAGCTTGCGGCCCGGCCTGCGGCTTGACGAAATGGTCTCCATCGGGCATTGACCGCGCCGGAATTCGGCCGGGGCTTCCCGGCCTTTTGCGTTTCGCCCGCGCTGGCGCGCCACCAGCGAATCGCCCCTCGACCCGCTTTAGGAGCGCCACGCCATGGCCAAGGCCGTTACCGTCAAGATCCGCCTCGTCTCGACCGCCGATACGGGCTACTTCTACGTTACGAAGAAGAACTCCCGCACGCAGACCGAGAAGATGGTCATGAAGAAGTATGACCCGGTCGCGCGCAAGCACGTCGAGTTCAAGGAAGCCAAGATCAAGTAAGGCGAGGTCAAGTAAGCCTTTGCTTCCATCCCTTCGCGGATGTTTCAGGGCCGCTCCGGCAACGGGGCGGCCTTTCGCGTCTGGGGCGGGGCGCGGGGGATTTTGTCGGCACGCCGACGCGGACGACCACCCTCGCGCAAGCGAGATCATGTAGAGCAAGGGGTATGAACGCCTCTGCCTCGCATCTTGTTCCCGCCGGCATCGCGCTGACGATCGCTTCCACCGCCACGGTCCTTGAGCGCGCCGGATACGCGCATTCGGCCGAGATGACGGTAGGCGCGGCGCTCGCGGCCGCCGCAGTGATGGTGCTGATGCGTGCCGCGCCGGCGTGGTTTCGGGTCAGTTGATTTCAGCGCGCCCAAGCCCCGGGGCCGCCGCTCTCAACTGCGGTCGAGCCGGGCCGACAGCATCCGTACCTTGAGCCGGGGTGAGAAGGGCAGGCCCGCGAGCAGCCGCTCGCGCCGCACCACGTCGCCCGGCCGTGGGCCGCGCACGCCGACGACGCTCTCGCCCCGTGCGGCGATCCGGGCCGGCAGGGCGGTGTGCGCGCGACGCATCCGCCCGAGCGCCATGTCCGGACGGGCGGTTCCGACGAAGCGGTCGAGACTGCGGATCCAGCCCTCCGCCGGGATGTCGCCCGGCTCCAGGCACAGCAGCCACTCGCGCCGCGCAGCCCGCGCGCCCGCGCTCCACGGGTTGGCGCCGGGCGGGCGGACCACCAGGGTGGCGCCGCTGCCCTCGGCCACGGTCTCCAGGGCGGAGCAGCCCTCCGCCGTCACGATCACCGCATCGCCCACGAGTCCGGCTGCCACGCCCGCGACGAGCGCGCTCAGCGTGTCGGCGAGGCACTCGATCGCCGCCGGGTCGGCGGATCGTGCCACGTGGATGAGGCCGGAGATCATGCCGCGCGAATAACCGATTTTACGCCCTCGCAAAGCCTTCGTTGCGCCGCCGCTCCCGCGGACGGCCCCGAATGAGGGAGAAAGCCCGTACCTGCATCAATCTTGTGCATTCCGGCTTTCAATGTTCCTGTTATGTTCTTAAGAAGACAGGGGCAGAGCGGCGCCGTGACGAGGGGCTTCGGGGTGGGAGACGAACGGACGCCGCTTCAGGGCCGGCTGGATCGCGCCCGGCACGGCGGCTCTCGCGGGGACGGTTCTCGGGTCGCGCCCGAGGCGCGGCGCGGGCGCGGGGCCACCGTGAACCCGGATGGGCGCTTCGAGGCGACCCGGCGCGAGACCTTCGACGATGGCTGGCCGGAGGAGGCGGAGCGCTCCCGGCGCACCGAGGTGACGCCGGAGCGCGCCCGCCACATCATCACCCGCAACGCCTCGCCGGACATCCCGTTCGACCGCTCGATCAACCCGTATCGCGGCTGCGAGCACGGCTGCATCTACTGCTTCGCCCGGCCCAACCACAGCTATGTCGGCCTCTCGCCGGGCCTCGATTTCGAGACGCGGCTGTTCTCGAAACCCGATGCGGCGGCCCTTCTGGAGCGGGAATTATCCGCGCCGGGATATCAACCGCGGACCATCGCGCTCGGCACCGCGACCGATCCCTACCAGCCGATCGAGCGCACGCACGGCCTCACCCGCGCCGTACTCGAGGTGCTGGCCCGCTTCCGCCATCCGGTCGGCATCGTCACCAAGTCGAACCTGATCCTGCGCGACCGCGATCTGCTGGCGGAGATGGCGGCGCAGAATCTCGTGAAGGTGGCGATCTCGGTCACCACCCTGGATCCGGATCTGGCGCGGCGCATGGAGCCGCGCGCGCCCCATCCGCGCAAGCGCCTGGAGGCGATCCGCAGTTTGAGCGAGGCGGGCGTGCCGGTGATGGTGATCGCCGCGCCTCTCATTCCCTCGCTCAACGACCACGAGGTCGAGGCGATCCTGGAGGCGTCGCGGGCGGCGGGGGCGCGAGAGGCGAACTACGTGCTGTTGCGTCTGCCGCACGAACTCGACGACCTCGTCGGCGACTGGTTCACGGAGCATTATCCGGGGCGCAAGGCGCACGTCTTCTCCCTGCTGAGCGCGGCCCGCGGCGGCAAGACCTACGACGCCGCCTTCGGCACCCGCATGATCGGCCAGGGCTCCTACGCCGACCTGATCCGTCGCCGCTTCGCGCTCGCCAAGCGGCGCCTCGGGTTTCCGGAGGCGCCGGTCCGCCAGACGACGGAGCTTTTTCGCGTCCCGCCGCGGGTGGGAGATCAGTTGGCGCTGTTTTGAGTGGGCTCGCGCCATGGTCTCGGTCTCTCCTCCGTCATTGCGAGGCGAAGCCGTGGCAATCCAGGGCGCGAGTCTTCCGGATAGGTCGCGCCGCCGGATCGCTTCGCTGACGCTCGCGATGACGGAGAGCGGCAGGACCCGAGGCGATCAATCCGAAAACGGCGTCACGAGCCTGAAACGATGCCCGCGGCCTCGAACCGGCCCGTGAAACTTACCCGGTGATGCGGGCTGCGGCCCTTCGCGGTGAGACCGGCGAGGTGGGCGGCGGTGCCGTAGCCGGCGTTGCGCTCCCAGGCATAGGCGGGGTGGCGCGGGGCGAGCCGGCGCATCAGATCATCGCGAAACGTCTTGGCGACGATGGAGGCGGCGGCGATCTGCGGCACGAGGCGGTCGCCGCCGACCACGGCGCGGCAGGGTTGGGCGAGACCCGGAATGGCGTCGCGCCCATCCACCAGCACGGTCGCGTCGAGGCCGAGACCCGCGACCGCCCGGCGCATGGCGTCGAGGGTAGCGCCACGCACGTTCACCCGGTCCACCAGCGCCCGCGAGCCCGCCGCGAGCGAGACCCGTGCATGCGCCCGGATCAGCGGTGTCAGCGCCTCGCGCGCGGCGCGGTCGAGGCGCTTGCTGTCATCAAGCCGGGCCAGGATCTCGGGCGGGAAAGCGAGCGGATCGAACCAGACGGCCGCCACCATCACCGGCCCGCACAGCGCGCCGCGCCCGACTTCGTCGCAGCCGATCACGGCCGGATAGCGCGCGGCGAGGGCGGGATCGAACGGGCGGGCTTTCGCGGATTTCGGACCGGGGGCCATGCGCGGACCCTCGCATCCCCGCGGCCGGCGGTCATCCCGGTGCGGCTGAAAACCCGGCGGACAATCAGCCTTGTGACGAAAATGGATCAGCCGGGGCGGGGCAGCGCGGCACCGCTCGGGCAGCGGGCAGAGCGCTGCACCGGCCCCAGCGCGTGGGCGGTCGCGATGTTGTCGTAGAACTGGCGCGCGCTCTCGGCCCAGGTGTAGCGCAGGGCTTCCGCCCGGCAGCGCGTCCGCGGAATCGCGAGCGCGGCAAGGGCCGCCGCGCGCAGGTCCGTATCGAGGGCGCCCGCACCGGTGCCGCCGATGACGTCGAGCGGACCGGTAACGGGAAATGCCGCCACCGGCAGACCGGAGGCCAGGGCTTCGAGCAGTACGATGCCGAAGGTGTCGGTCAGGCTCGGGAAGACGAAGGCGTCGGCGCTCGCGTAGATCCGCGCCAGGGCCTCGCCGGTCCGCGCGCCGAGGAAATGCGCGTCGGGCGCCAGCGCCTGGAGCCGGGCCCGGTCCGGCCCGTCGCCGACCACGACCTTGGAGCCCGGCAGATCGAGGGCGAGAAAGGCGGCGAGGTTCTTCTCCACCGCCAGCCGCCCGACCGAGAGGAAGATCGGGCGCGGCAGGTCGGGCAGCGCGTCCTCGTCGCGAGGGCGGAACAGGTCGGTGTCGACGCCCCGTGTCCAGCGCATCAGGTGGGTGAAGCCGCGCCCCGCCAGCTCGCGCTCCAGCGAGGGCGTGCTGACCATGGTGCCGCTCGCCGCCGCGTGGAAGCGGCGCAGCCACGCGTAGCTCCAGGCCTCAGGCACGGGCGCGCGGGCGGCGAGGTACTCGGGAAAGCGGGTGTGATAGCTCGTGGTGAAGGCCTGCCCCCTCGCCAGGCACGCGGCGCGCACCGCGTGGCCGATCGGGCCCTCGGTGGCGATGTGCACGTGGGTCGGCGCGAGCCGCTTCCAGCGCTCCAGCACCCGGCCCCTCGTGACGAGGGAGAGCCGGATCTCGGAATAGCCCGGCATCGGCAATGACGCGAAGTCGGCGGGCGTCAGCATCAGCGGCTCGACGCCGAGCCCGGCGGCGGCCTCGGCCATGCGCTCGACGGAGCGCACCACGCCGTTGACCTGCGGGTGCCACGCATCGGTGGCGAGCAGCAGCCTCATGCCGGCCTCATGGGGGATTCCATCACTCGGCGTCAGGCGACGGCGCGGCGGATCTCGGGTTCGAAGTTCTCCGCGGCGCGGCGCGCGCGCAGCATGGTCGGGTAGTGCAGCACCTCCATGCGGCCGTCGTAATGCTCGACGATGCCGGTGCAGGATTCCACCCAATCGCCGGTGTTGAGGTAGGTGAGCCCCTCGACCTCGCGGTGGGCCGCGTGGTGGATATGGCCGCAGATCACCCCGTCGGCGCCCTGGCGCCGGGCTTCGGTGGCGAGGAAGGTCTCGAACTGGCCGATGAAGTTGACCGCGTTCTTCACCTTCAGCTTGGCCCAGGCCGAGAGCGACCAGTAGGCGAGCCCCAGGCGGCGGCGCACCCGGTTGACCACGGTGTTGACGGTGAGCGCCGTGGTGTAGGCCCAGTCACCCAGATGCGCGAGCCACTTGGAGTGGCGCACGACCATGTCGAACTGGTCGCCGTGGATGACGAGGTAGCGCTTGCCGTCGGCCGCGACGTGGACCCGGCTGTCGGCGATCTCGATGCCGCCGAAGGTCATGCCGATATAGTCGCGCAGGAACTCGTCGTGGTTGCCGGGCACGTAGACGACGTGGGCGCCCTTGCGCACCTTGCGCAGCAGCTTCTGCACCACGTCGTTGTGCGCCTGCGGCCAGTACCAGCCCGAGCGGAGCTGCCAGCCGTCCACGATGTCGCCGACGAGGTAGATCGTATCGGCATCGACGTCGCGCAGGAAATCGAGCAACAGGGCCGCTTGGCAGCCTTTGGTGCCGAGATGAAGATCGGACAGAAACAGCGTCCGAACGCGGATGGTCGATTCCGGATCTTGGGACACGGGCGCCTCCGGCTCCTCGCAACCGCATCGCGACGGGGAAGAGCCAAATCGCATTCCGATCTCAGTTTGATGACGGCGGCACGCATCATCCTGCCGCGCGCCGATCGCGCGAACGTCCTCCCGTCACCCCGTGCCCGGCCCGCCGCAGACCCTGCCCGCGGCCTGTGCATACGAAAATCTTTTTGTTTTTCAGTTCAGTTTTTTCCGTTTTCCATTCCCTGGCAGGGGAGGCATAACGGCGGCCAAGGTCATCCGCCGCGCGTGCCTCGCGCTTGCGCCACAGCACCCGGCAGAGGTGCGGGCAAGGGTACGGGAATGGCCGTGAAGGATGGGAGCGCTGGACAATCAGCAGGAGCGCGCTTGAATGCGGCGCGAAGCTGACGCATCGAGGGTTCGGTCCTCTGGAGGCGACCGGCGCTGCTGCACGCGCCGCGACGCGGGTGGCATGATGGCCGCTTCGCCGCTCCGGGACGGTCAACGATCCGACATCGCAGTGGTATGGTCCCGGCCCGCGAGAGGCCTTTTGCGCGGCGGCGCGGCGGGACTGAACGACGTTTCACGGCGGGCTTGCGCTCGCCATCAGGATCGGGCGGGATCGCGGCCGCGAAGGGCCGACCTGCCCAGAACGACTTAATTGGAGGAAACTTTCATGGCGGCAACGAGACGTCCGGGACGCAACCACCTGTTCGTTCCCGGCCCGACCAACATCCCGGACCGGGTGATGCGCGCCATGATGGTGCAGTCCGAGGATCACCGCTCGGTCGACTTCCCGTCCCTGACGAAGCCGCTGTTCGAGGACACCAAGAAGGTGTTCGGCTCGACCGAGGGCACGATCTTCCTGTTCCCGGCCTCCGGCACCGGTATCTGGGAATCGGCGCTGACCAACACGCTCGCCCGCGGCGACAAGGTGCTGACCGCCCGCTACGGCCAGTTCAGCCACCTCTGGATCGACATGGCCCAGCGCCTCGGCCTGGACGTGATCGTCCAGGAAGAGGAGTGGGGCACCGGCGCCAAGCCCGAGAAGATCGAGGAGGCCCTGCGCGCCGACAAGAACCATGAGATCAAGGCCGTCATGGTGGTCCACAACGAGACCGCCACCGGCGTGACCTCGAATATCGGCGCCGTGCGCAAGGCGATCGACGCTGCCGGCCACCCGGCCCTGCTCTTCGTCGACGGCGTGTCCTCGATCGGCTCGCTGCCGTTCTACGCCGACGAGTGGAAGGTCGATTGCGCCATCGCCGGCTCGCAAAAGGGTCTGATGCTTCCCGCCGGCCTCGGCGTGATCTGCGTCAGCCCGAAGGCGCTCAAGGCGGCCGAGGGCTCGTCGGGCCGCAACGACCGGCTTGCCCGCGTCTACTTCGACTGGGAAGACCACAAGAAGCAGAACGGCGCCGGCTACTTCCCCTACACTCCGCCGCTGCCGCTGCTCTACGGCCTGCGCGAGGCGCTCGCCTGCCTGTTCGAGGAAGGGCTGGAGAACGTCTATCACCGCCACGCTGTGCTCGGCGAGGCGACCCGCCAGGCCGTCGCGGCCTGGGGCCTGAAGACCTGCGCCAAGTCGCCGGAGTGGAACTCCGACACCGTCACCGCCATCCTGGCGCCCGAGGGTGTGGACGCGGCCAAGATCATCAAGCACGCCTACGTGCGCTACAACCTCGCGCTCGGCGCCGGCCTGTCCCAGGTCGCGGGCAAGGTGTTCCGCATCGGCCATGTCGGTGACCTGAACGAGCTGTCCCTGCTCGGCGCGATCGTCGGTGCCGAGATGTCGCTCCTCGACAACGGCGTGAAGGTGACGCCGGGTTCGGGCGTGGCCGCGGCCTCCAGCTACCTGCGCGAGAACCCCCTCGCCAAGGCCTGATTTCAGGCCTGATTTTTGGAGGCGGTGCCGGTTCCAACGGCGCCGCTTCCGCTAAGTAGAGAAAGGCGCCCCGCGGAACGTCCGGCTTGCCGGCCCATCTAGCGGGAGACGCTTCAGGGCAGGTGAGGAAACGGGGCCGGCGTAACGCCCGCCGGTCGATCCGGAAGGGGTCCAGAATGACAAAGAAAGTCGTCTTCCTCGATCGCGAGTCGCTCGACGCGACCGTGCGCGAATTCAACTTCCCGCACGAGTACAAGGAATACGAGTCGACCTGGACGCCGGAGGAGATCGTCGAGCGCCTTCAGGGCGCCGAGATCGCGATGATCAACAAGGTGCCGATGCGCGCCGACACGCTGAAGCAGCTTCCCGACCTGAAGCTGATCGCGGTGGCCGCCACCGGCACGGACGTCGTCGACAAGGCCGCGGCGAAAGCCCAGGGCATCACGGTCGTCAACATCCGCAACTACGCCTTCAACACCGTGCCCGAGCACGTGGTCGGCCTGATGTTCGCGCTGCGCCGGGCGATCGTGCCCTACGCGAATTCCGTGCGACGGGGTAATTGGAACAAGTCTAAGCAGTTCTGCTACTTCGACTACCCGATCTACGACATCGCCGGCTCGACGCTCGGCATCATCGGCTACGGCGCGCTCGGTAAATCGATCGCCAAGCGGGCCGAGGCCCTCGGCATGAAGGTGCTGGCCTATGACGTGTTCCCGCAGGATGGGCTCGTGGATCTCGAGACGATCCTGACCCAGTCCGACGTCATCACGCTCCACGTGCCGCTGACCCCCGACACCAAGAACATGATCGGGGCCGAGCAGCTCAAGAAGATGAAGAAGTCCGCGATCCTCATCAACACCGCCCGCGGCGGGTTGGTGGACGAGGCGGCCCTGCTCCAGGCGCTCAAGGACGGCACCATCGGCGGTGCCGGCTTCGACGTCGTGGCGCAGGAGCCTCCGAAGGACGGCAACATCCTCTGCGACGCCGACCTGCCGAACCTGATCGTCACCCCGCACGTGGCCTGGGCGAGCAAGGAGGCGATGCAGATCCTCGCCGACCAGCTCGTGGACAACGTCGAGGCCTTTGTCGCGGGCAAGCCGCAGAACGTCGTCGAGGCGTAGACCTTCGGGTCTCCCGCTCTCACCCTCATCCTCGGGTGCCGCGAAGCGGCCTCGAAGGATCCTCCAGATCCCGCGCGATCCCTGGAGCAACCTTCGAGGCCCGCGCTACGCTCCGGCACCTCAGGGCGAGGGTGGGGATGGGACCATCCGGTCGAAAACGGTTTCGAGAGTGAGGGTGATCGGCGCCGCGAGAAGCGCCGGATCGTCGTCCATGAAAACGCGCCGTGTGCTCATCCGCGCGGCCAGCCAACAGCCAGAGGCACAATGACCAAGAAGCTTCTCTTCCTGTTCGACACCGACGCGGTTCCGAGCGTGTTCGACACGGTCGTCGGCTATGACGGCGGCGCCGACCACATCACCGGCTACGGCAACGTGACGACGGACAATGTCGGCGCGCTCGTGGACGGCACGATCTACACCCGCGGCGGCTCGGAGAAGAAGTCGACCGCGATCTTCGTCGGCGGCGGCAACATGGCCGCAGGCGAGGCGGTGTTCGAGGCGGTCAAGAAGCGCTTCTTCGGCCCGTTCCGCGTCTCGACCATGCTGGACTCCAACGGCTCGAACACCACGGCAGCCGCGGGCGTCGCCCTGGTCGTCAAGGCGGCCGGAGGCTCGGTCCAGGGCAAGAAGGCGGTTGTGCTCGCCGGCACCGGCCCGGTCGGCATGCGTTCGGCCGCGCTGCTGGCCAAGGAAGGCGCCGAGGTGATCCTCGCCGCTCGCCAGCTCGACCGGGCGCAGGCCGCGGCGGATGCCGTCAACAAGCGCTTCGGCGTCAACGTGAAGGCCGCCGCCACCCCGGATGAGGCCTCCCGCGTCGCCCTGGTGAAGGGGCAGAACCTGATCTTCTCCGCCGGTGCCATCGGCATCGAGCTGCTGCCGGAATCCGGCTGGAAGGACGAGGCCTCGATCGAGATCGTGGCCGACTACAACGCCCAGCCCCCGCTCGGCTTCGGCGGCATCGACGCGATGGACAAGGCCAAGGAGCGCCACGGCAAGAAGAGCTTCGGCGCCCTCGGCATCGGTGGCCTCAAGCTCAAGCTGCACCGTGCCTGCATCGCCAAGCTGTTCGAATCGACTGAGGGCGTGTTCGACGCCGAGCAGATCTACGCGCTGGCCAAGGAAATGGCCTGACGCTCACAGCCTGAAAGGTGGCGCCGGCATCCGTCGGCGCTGCCCAGTGCAAACCAACAAGAACCGACAGGGGAGGGACCCATGGCCGCGAACGAGACGATCGAAACATTCCTCGACGGCCTGGCGAGCTCGGCTCCGACCCCCGGCGGCGGCGGTGCCGCGGCGATCTCCGGCGCCATGGGCGCGGCGCTCGTGTCGATGGTGTGCAACCTCACTATCGGCAAGAAGAAGTACGTCGAGGTCGAGGCCGACCTGAAGCAGGTGCTCGAAAAGTCGGAGGCGCTGCGCCGTACGCTCACCGGCATGATCGCCGACGACGTGGAAGCGTTCGATGCGGTGATGGGCGCCTACGGGCTGCCGAAGAACACCGACGAGGAGAAGGCCGCGCGCGCCGCCAAGATCCAGGATGCGTTGAAGACCGCGACCGACGTGCCGCTCGCCTGCTGCCGCGTCTGCCGCGAGGTGATCGATCTGGCCGAGATCGCCGCCGAGAAGGGCAATCTCAACGTGATCTCGGATGCCGGCGTCGCCGTGCTGTCCGCCTATGCGGGCCTGCGCTCGGCCGCACTCAACGTCTACGTCAATGCCAAGGGTCTCGACGATCGTGCCTTCGCCGAGGAGCGGCTGAAGGAGTTGGAGGCCCTGCTCGGAGAGGCCGGCACGCTCAACGAGCGGGTCTACGAGATCGTGAAAGCCAAGGTGAACTGACCTCTTCGCGCCCCCCGTCATCGCGAGCGAATCTCCGCTCTGCAGCCCTGGACCACATCCCGAGGTGCCGCGAAGCGGCCCCGAAGGATCGTCCAGTGGTCGCGCGATCCTTGAGGATCCTTCGAGACCGGCTCGCGCCGGCACCTCTGAATGAGGGGAAGGGCGGCCGAGCATCGCTGCATTCCGTGCCAATGCCGCACGATCCGCAGTTTAGAAGCCCGCTAAGTCTCTGACGGGCAAGCAAACTAAAGTACCAAAAAAGAAAAAATTGAGAGCTGACCCGCTTCCCGAAAAGTAATTTTTCCGCGAAGGTCGGCCCAACAAGAACGACGGAAACGCGAAGGAGGTCTCGATGGACGTTCACGAGTACCAAGCCAAGGAGCTGCTCGCGAGCTTCGGGGTCGCCGTCCCGAAGGGCGCTGTGGCCTTCAGCCCGGATCAGGCAGTCTACGCCGCGACCGAGCTCGGCGGCTCGTTCTGGGCGGTGAAGGCTCAGATCCATGCCGGCGCCCGCGGCAAGGCGGGCGGTATCAAGCTCTGCCGCACCTATAACGAAGTGCGTGACGCCGCCCGCGACCTGCTGGGAAAACGCCTCGTCACCCTCCAGACCGGTCCCGAAGGCAAGCCGGTTCAGCGCGTTTACATCGAGACCGCCGACCCGTTCGAGCGCGAGCTCTATCTCGGCTACGTGCTGGACCGGAAGGCCGAGCGCGTACGCGTCATCGCCAGCCAACGCGGCGGCATGGATATCGAGGAGATCGCCGCCAAGGAGCCTGAGGCGCTGATCCAGGTCGTGGTCGAGCCGGCGGTCGGCCTGCAGCAATTCCAGGCCCGTGAGATCGCGTTCCAGCTCGGCCTCAACATCAAGCAGGTCTCGGCTGCGGTGAAGACCATCATGAACGCCTACCGGGCGTTCCGCGACTGCGACGGCACCATGCTGGAGATCAACCCGCTCGTCGTCACCAAGGACGATCGGGTGCTGGCGCTCGACGCCAAGATGTCCTTCGACGACAACGCCCTGTTCCGCCGCCGCAACATCGCGGACATGCACGACCCGTCGCAGGGCGATCCCCGCGAGGCCCAGGCCGCCGAGCACAATCTCAGCTATATCGGGCTGGACGGCGAGATCGGCTGCATCGTCAACGGCGCGGGTCTGGCCATGGCGACCATGGACATGATCAAGCACGCGGGCGGCGAGCCGGCGAACTTCTTGGATGTCGGTGGCGGTGCCAGTCCGGACCGGGTCGCGACAGCCTTCCGTCTCGTCCTCTCGGACCGCAACGTGAAGGCGATCCTCGTCAACATCTTCGCCGGCATCAACCGCTGCGACTGGGTCGCGGAGGGCGTGGTGAAGGCCGCCCGCGAGGTGAAGATCGACGTGCCGCTCATCGTCCGGCTCGCCGGCACGAACGTCGATGAAGGCAAGAAGATCCTCGCCGAGAGCGGGCTCGACCTCATCACCGCCGACACCCTTACGGAAGCCGCGCGCAAGGCCGTCGAAGCCTGCCACGGCGCCAAGCACTGACGAACGGGGGAGGAATCACGCCATGAGCATTCTCATCGACGAGAAGACCCCGATCATCGTCCAGGGCATCACCGGCGATAAGGGCACCTTCCACGCGAAGGAAATGATCGCCTACGGCTCCAACGTCGTCGGCGGCGTCACCCCGGGCAAGGGCGGCAAGACCCATTGCGGCGTGCCGGTGTTCAACACCGTCAAGGAAGCCGTGGAGGCGACCGGCGCCACCACCTCGATCACCTTCGTAGCGCCCCCCTTCGCGGCGGACGCGATCATGGAGGCGGCAGATGCGGGCTTGAAGCTCGTCTGCTCGATCACCGACGGGATTCCAGCCCAGGACATGATGCGGGTGAAGCGCTACCTGCGGCGCTACCCGAAAGAGAAGCGCACGATGGTGGTCGGCCCGAACTGCGCCGGCATCATCTCGCCCGGCAAGTCGATGCTCGGCATCATGCCCGGCCACATCTATCTGCCGGGCAAGGTCGGCGTGATCTCCCGCTCGGGCACCCTGGGCTACGAGGCCGCCGCGCAGATGAAGGAACTCGGCATCGGCATCTCGACCTCGGTCGGCATCGGCGGCGACCCGATCAACGGCTCGTCCTTCCTCGACCACCTCGCCCTGTTCGAACAGGATCCGGAGACGGAAGCGGTGCTGATGATCGGCGAGATCGGCGGCCCGCAGGAGGCCGAGGCCTCCGCCTGGATCAAGGAGAACTTCTCGAAGCCCGTCATCGGCTTCGTCGCGGGCCTCACCGCCCCGAAGGGCCGCCGCATGGGGCACGCGGGTGCGATCATCTCGGCGACCGGCGACAGCGCCGCCGAGAAGGCCGAGATCATGAAGTCCTACGGCCTCACGGTCGCGCCCGATCCGGGCTCCTTCGGCCGCACCGTGGCCGACGTGCTCGCCCGCGCGGCGTAAACTCTGCGTCCCCTCCCCCTTGCGGAGAGGGGCTTGGAGGGGGAAGGACGCAGTGCTGCGCTGCCTTCCGCACCCGCACCTCCGGCTCCTCCCTTACAGTGGGAGGAGCGCGCTCCGTGGATCGGGGTGATCCACCGTCCCGCAGGCCTGTCCACGGGAGTCTGATAAAAGAACCTCGCCAGGGGGGATCCCATGACCAAGACGCTGCACGCCCGGCCGTCAGCCGCGACCGACTCGACCTTCGCGCCGCCCGTCATCACCGGCACGGCGACTGAAGACGCCCTCGACATTCTGTTTCACGCCCTGCTCGACGTGGCCCGCCGCCACGATCCCGAGCTGGAGGACGTGCTGCACGGCCGCGCCGACATCTCGTCTTACACCCCGGAGATGCTGGCCCGCGCGCTTCAGGTGCAGGGCATCTGGTTCCAGCTCGTCTCGATCGCCGAGCAGAACGCGGCCATGCGCCGCCGCCGCCACGTCGAGCGCGACCAGGGGCGGGAGGCGCTGAACGGCTCCTTCGCCAAGGTGCTCGCGGAGGCCTCCGCCCGGGGCATCGGCGCGACGCAGATCCACGCGCTGCTCAAGGACCTGCGCATCCGCCCGACGATCACCGCGCATCCCACCGAGGGCAAGCGCGTGACGGTGCTGGAGAAGCTGCGCCGGATCTACCTCGTCCTGCGTGAGCTGGAACTGCCGCGCTGGACCGAGCGCGAGCGCAACGGCCTGATGAACGAGCTGCGCGACCAGATCGAGCTGATCTGGATGACGGGCGAGCTGCATTTGGAGAAGGCCACCGTCGAGCGCGAGGTCGCCTGGGGCCTGCACTTCTTCGACGAGACCCTGTTCGAGATGCTGCCCGAGATGCTGCTCTCGCTGGAGGAGAGCCTCGCGCAGTACTATCCCGACGAGACCTTCGAGGTGCCGCCCTTCTTCCAGTTCGGAAGCTGGATCGGCGGCGACCGCGACGGCAACCCCTACGTCACCGCGAGCGTGACCCGCGAGACGCTGCAGCGCAACGCGCTCGCCTCACTGCGCCGCTACCGCGACCGCATCACCCATCTCGGGCGGGTGCTGTCGATCACCGAGCGCTCTCTGCCGGTGCCCGAAACCTTCCGCAGCGAACTCGCGCATATGCTGGCCGAGTCCGGCGACGCGCGGGCGATCACCAGCCGCAACCCGGGCGAGGCCTACCGCCAGTTCCTCACCTGCGTGCTGCGCAAGCTCGAAGCGACGATCGCTCGCAACAAGGGCGCCCGCTCGGTCGGGCCCGACTATCCGAGCGCGGACGGGCTCATCAACGATCTGCGCACTCTCGAAAAGGGGCTCGCCGACGCCAAGTGCGACGCGCTCGCCACCAACATCGTGCGCCCCGTGCGGCGGATGGTCGAGATCTTCCGCTTCTCGACCGTGCGGCTCGATCTGCGCGAGAACTCGACCCGCACCACCAAGACGCTGCACGCCCTGTGGAAGCTCCGCAACGGCGACCGCGAGCCGCCGGAACTGGATTCGCCGGCCTGGAAGGAGTGGCTGCTCACCGAACTCGCCCGGCCGCGCAACCCTGAGACCTCGTTCGAGGATTTCGCCGACCGTCTGCCCGACGACGCTCGCGAGACGCTCGCCACCTTCGCGCTGGTCGGCGAGATGCGCGACAGCCTCGACCGCGAGGCCTTTGGCGCCTTCATCCTGTCGATGACGCGCTCCACCGTCGACGTGCTCGGCGCCTACCTGCTGGCGAAGGAGGCCGGCATCTTCCTCGACGCGACGGGCACGGAGATCTGCCCGCTGCCGATCGTGCCGCTGTTCGAAACGATCGACGACCTGCGGGCCGCCCCGGCCATCATGAAGGAGCTGCTCGGCATCCCCGTGGTGCGCCGCTCCACCCGCTGGCAGGGCGGGGTGCAGGAGGTGATGATCGGCTACTCCGACTCCAACAAGGACGGCGGCTTCATCGCCTCGAACTGGGAGCTGTACAAGGCGCAGGTGCGGCTGACCGTGCTCGGCAAGCATCTCGGCGTGCCGATCGCCTTCTTCCACGGTCGCGGCGGCTCGGTCAGCCGCGGCGGCGTGCCGACCCATCGCGGCATCGCCGCCCAGCCACCGGGCTCGATCAACGGCCGCTTCCGCATCACCGAGCAGGGCGAGGTCGTCTCGTTCAAATATGCCAACCGCGGCACGGCGGCCTACCAGATGGAGCTGCTCGCGGCCTCGGTCTTCGAGCATGCCCTGCTCTCGGAGGGCAACGGCAGCGGCTCGCGGGCCGAACTCGACGACGCGCTGGAGGCGCTTTCGGGCGCCTCGCGGGCGGCCTATGTCAACCTGCTTCAGGCCGACGGCCTCGTCGATTACTTCCAGGCCGCGAGCCCGCTCGACGAGATCGCGCTGCTCAACATCGGCTCGCGCCCGGCCCGGCGCTTCGGCGCCAAGTCGCTCTCGGACTTGCGCGCGATCCCGTGGGTGTTCGCGTGGTCGCAGAACCGGCATGTCATCACCGGCTGGTACGGCGTCGGCTCGGGGCTGAAGAGCTTCATCGACGTGCGCGGTGAGCAGGGTGAAGCCGTGCTGAAGCGCATGTTCCGGGATTGCCGGGTGTTCCGCCTCGTCCTCGACGAGGTCGAGAAGACGCTGATGATGGTCGATCTGGAGATCGCCCGTGACTATGCCGGCCTCGTCGAGGATGAGGGCATCCGCGCCCGCATCTTCGGCATGATCGAGCAGGAATACGCGTTGACGCGCGAGATGGTGCTGCGTGTCTCCGGCGACGGCGAACTCGCCCAGCGCTTCCCGCAATTCCGCGAGCGCCTGCAGGGGCGGCTGCCGACCATCAACCAGGTCAGCCGCGAGCAGGTCGAGCTGCTGCGCCGCTTCCGCAGCGAGTCCGACGAGGACAAGCGCGAGGCGGTGAAGTCCGCGCTTCTCCTGTCCATCAACTGCATTGCCGTCGGCTTCGGCGCGACTGGATAATGCATACAATCTCGGCGACGTGTCTCGGGCTCGGCTGGACGGCCGGCCCGGACGCGCGAGATAGAACATCGTCCCGAAAGGTGGCCGCCGGCTTTCGGAAAAGGACGATGCTTGAGAAGCGCAGCACGCGACTCGAGCGCGTGACCGCGCACACGACAAGACGGTCTCACAGAACGGAGGACTCCCGATGAGCTTCACCCTGATCCAGCAGGCAACACCCCGCCTGCACCGCTCGGAACTCGCGGTTCCCGGCTCCAACCCGACCTTCATGGAGAAGTCGGCCGCCTCGAACGCCGACGTGATCTTCCTCGACCTCGAGGACGCGGTCGCGCCCGACGACAAGGAGAAGGCCCGCACCAACATCATCCAGGCCCTCAACGACCTGGATTGGGGCAACAAGACCATGATGATCCGCATCAACGGTCTCGACACCCACTACATGTACCGCGATGTCGTCGATATCGTCGAAGCGTGTCCGCGCCTCGACATGATCCTGATCCCCAAGGTCGGCGTGCCGGCCGACGTCTACGCCATCGATGTGCTGACGACGCAGATCGAGCAGGCCAAGAAGCGCGAGAAGAGGATCGGCTTCGAGGTGCTGATCGAGACCGCGCTGGGCATGGCCAATGTCGAGGCGATCGCGACCTCGTCCAAGCGCCTTGAGGCGATGTCCTTCGGCGTGGCCGACTACGCCGCTTCGACGCGGGCCCGCTCCACCGTGATCGGCGGCGTGAACCCCGATTACTCGGTGCTCACCGACAAGGACGAGGCCGGCAACCGTCAGACCCACTGGCAGGATCCGTGGCTGTTCGCCCAGAACCGCATGCTGGTCGCCTGCCGCGCCTACGGCCTGCGCCCGATCGACGGCCCGTTCGGCGACTTCTCGGATCCGGACGGCTACCAGTCGGCCGCCCGCCGCTGCGCCGCGCTCGGCTTCGAGGGCAAATGGGCGATCCACCCCTCGCAGATCGATCTGGCCAACGAGGTCTTCACCCCCTCCGAGGCGGAGGTCACCAAGGCCCGCCGCATCCTCGAGGCGATGGAAGAGGCGGCCAAGGCCGGCCGCGGCGCCGTCTCCCTCGATGGCCGCCTCATCGACATCGCCTCGATCCGCATGGCCGAGGCGCTGATCCAGAAGGCCGACGCGATGAGCGCGAAGTAAGGTCTTTCCCATCAGGACGGAGAATGGCCGGGTTCGCCCGGCCATTCTTTTTGGGGGCCAGACGTCAGGCGCTGCCGTTCCGCTCGATTTCGTCGAGAACGGCGTCGGGCGCCACATCCTGGCTGAGTTCGCCGATTTCGGGGTCGGCCTGCGTCTCGATCCCCATCCGCTCGGTGATGGCCGACACCATCGCGACGAGCTTCGTCACCTCGTGTTCGGCCAGAAGGCCGATGTGGAGATCGAGATCGGCCCGCTTGTCGGCCGCTGCGGCCATGCGGTTCTGGCTGATCAGCACGAAGGTCGAGAGGAAGATCGCCTCGACGGAGGCGGAGGTGCCGAGGATGACGAAGGACTCGTCCCATTTCGGCAGGATCGGAAGCAGGCCCGTGTTCACGAGGGTCCAGAAGCCGAAGAGCACGACGTGCAGGGCAACGAACGCCATGCTTCCCGTGAACCGCGTAATCGTTTCCGCCACGCGATCCTGCAGGGAGGCACTGCGCTCCGCCGCGCTCCGACGCTCCTGCAGAGCCCGGATGTTGCGCAAGAGCGCGGGTGCCAGTCCGTCGGGCTGAGGAGGAGGGAAAGTTGTGCGTGCGGCGGAGCCGTTCCGCTCATCGAGGCCTGTCATCATCACCGCTCTCAGGAAGAATCTGAGCGAGCAACCGGCCAGGACCATGGCGTGATCCCGCATCAGGACGCGAAGCCGCCCGGATAAGGGCTCGGATGCGGGCTCGGGAGCGGACGAGGCGGGTGCCACGTCGGCGAACGCGAAAACGCTGCGAGAGCCACCGTCGCCATTCGGCGGCGCGCCGCTACTTCTGCCGCTAGGCCCCCTGGCCCCCCTCGACGTTCTGACTCTCTGAGAGGCGCGCATGACCGCATTCGACGCCGACCTGCGGAGCCTCGCGGCTCAGACGATTCTCTCACGCCGCAGCGTGATCGCTACGAGCCTCGCCACCGGATTCGCGCTCGCAGTGCAGCCCGTCGCGGCCCAGACCACCATCACCACGGATACGAACGGGCTGACGGCCGGTGAGGTGAAAATCTCGACGCAGGACGGCGAGATCCCGGCCTACCGGGCGATGCCGGCCGAGGGCGGCCCCTTCCCGACGGTTCTGGTTATCCAAGAGATCTTCGGCGTTCACGAGCACATCAAGGATGTGTGCCGCCGATTGGCCAAGCTCGGCTACTTCGCTCTGGCGCCCGAGCTCTATGCCCGGCAGGGCGATGTTTCCAGGCTGACGAACATTCAGCAGATCGTGAGCGAGGTCGTCTCCAAGGTGCCCGACGCCCAGGTGATGAGCGACCTCGACGCGGCGGTCGCCTACGCCAAGGGGACGGGCAAGGCTGACACGGCCCGCCTCGGGATCACCGGCTTCTGCTGGGGCGGGCGCATCACGTGGCTCTACGCCGCGCACAATCCCGGCGTGAAGGCGGGCGTCGCCTGGTACGGGCGCCTCGTCGGCGACAGCTCGGCCCTGATGCCCAAACATCCGGTCGATCTCGCCGCCGACCTCAAGGCACCGGTGCTCGGTCTCTATGGCGGAGCCGACCCAGGCATTCCGGTCGCCACGATCGACCGGATGAAAGAGGCCTGCCGGGCCGCCGGCAAGACCTGCGAATTCGTCGTCTTCGCGGACGCGCCGCACGCCTTCCACGCCGATTACCGCCCGAGCTATCGGGTCGAGCCGGCACAGGAGGGTTGGAAGCGGCTGCAGGACTGGTTCCGGCAGCACGGCGTGGCCTGAAGGAGGCCGGCTTGCCCTAGGCCGATGCTCGGGCGAGCCGTGCGAAGTGCTTCGCTGAGTATCTCTCACAAAACTCCCGTCGCGCCGCCGTGGCCAGAGGAGGGACGATCGGTGACCGAAAGTTTTGTGAGGCACTCTTACTTGTCGTACTTGATGTAGGCGAAGCGCGGATCGCTCGGCGTGCCCTCCAAAGCGCCGCCTTCCGCGCCCGGCTGCCAGCTCACGACCTCCTCGATCTTCCTGGCCAGCGCAAAGTCCTTCTCGGTGATGCCCTTGGCGGCGTGGTTCATCAGCCGCACCTCGACCCAGGCATAGGAGGCGGTGAGGTCCGGGTGGTGCCACGCGGCTTCTGCGAGATGGCCCACCGTGTTGATGACCATCAGCGTGCTCTTCCAAGAGGCGGTCTTGTAGGTCCGGCGAATCCAGCCGTCCTCCAGCCGCCACTGCGGAAGTTCCTCCTTGAGTCGGCGTTCCACCGTCGCGTCGTCGAGGACGCCTTCGCGCGGTTGAGTCATCGTCATCTCCCCTGGAATTGGTCTCGGGATGAGTTGCGGGATGAGCGAAAACCTGCGTCCGGACGGGCGGTGACGCAAGCCGGATCGCGGCGCCGGCGGGCCCGCATGTCGCAGCGGAAACGCCGAGACCGGCTGTGGACGGGGCGGGAGCGAGTCCCTATTAAAAAATTCAACAGAAACTCCCGTCTCCGAAGAGGCGGGACGGTCTGATCGACAATTCATGAGGACGCCCATGCTGTCACGGCGCGGAATGCTCGCGACGGCGGCTCTGTCGCTGGCGGCGGCATTGCCGTCGGCTCGCCGCGCCCGGGCGGCGGGCGAGACGTTCCGGCTCGGCGTCCTGCCCTTCGGAACCGCCTCCTGGGAGGCCGCGGTCATCAAGGCGCGCGGCTTCGATGTGGCCAACGGGTTCACCCTCGACATCGTCAAGCTCGCCGGCAACGACGCCGCCCGCATCGCCTTTCTCGGTGGTCAGGTGGATGCGATCGTCGGCGACCTGATCTTCGCCGCCCGCCTCGGTAACGAGGGACGCGGCGTGCGCTTCTCGCCCTACTCGACCACCGAGGGCGCGCTGATGGTGCCCGCCGGAAGCCCGATCACCGACCTGAAGGGGCTTTCGGGCAAGCGGCTCGGGGTGGCCGGCGGGGCGCTCGACAAGAACTGGATTCTGCTGAAGGCGCAGAGTCGCGAAGCGGCGGGGCTCGATCTGGAGAACACCGCGCAGATCGCCTATGGCGCGCCGCCGCTGTTGGCGCAGAAGCTGGAGAGCGGCGAGCTCGACGCGGCCCTGCTCTATTGGCAGTTCTGCGCGCGTCTCGAAGCCAAGGGGTTCAAGCGGCTGATCTCGGCCGACGACGTCATGCGGGCCTTCGGTGCCAAGGGCGCCGTCTCGCTGATCGGCTACCTCTACGAGGGCCACACCGTGGCGGACCGGGGCGAGGTGGTGCGAGGGTTTGCTCGGGCGTCGGCCGCCGCCAAGGACGCGCTGGCGAACGAACCGGCCCTGTGGGAGACGGTTCGTCCCCTGATGGCAGCGGAGGACGACGCCACATTCGCGGCGCTCAAGCGCGACTTCCTCGCCGGCATCCCGCGCCGACCCATCGCGGCCGAGCGCGCGGACGGAGAACGCATCTACGCGGCCCTGGATCGGCTCGCGGGGGCACAGCTCCTCGGTGTCGGCAAAACTTTGCCGCCGAACCTCTATCTCGACGTCGCGGGCAACGGCTGAAGACGACGCGATGACGGCTTCGGTCCCGGTCTTGGTCCATTGACCCTCCGCATGGCCCTGCTCGCGCGCCTGCTCTCCCTCGGCGTCCTCCTCGCCCTTTGGCAGGGCGTCTCAGCCTACGCCGACACGCGCACGCTGCCGGCGCCGAGCGCGGTGCTCGCCTTCGTCCTGCGCGAGGCGGAAACCGGCGGTCTGTTCTTCAATGTCGGCGTGACGCTCGGCCGGGTGGCGATCTCCTTCGTGATCGCCATGAGTCTCGGCGTGCTGCTCGGCATCGCGCTCGGCCGCTCGCGTCTCGCCGACCGGCTGCTCGATACACCGCTCCTCGTCGTCCTCAACACACCGGCCCTCGTCATCACGGTGCTGGCCTATGTCTGGCTCGGGCTCACCGAGACCGCGGCCATCGTCGCGGTGGCGCTCAACAAGCTACCCAACGTCGCGGTGATCATGCGCGAGGGCGCGCGCGGCCTCGATCCTGGTCTGGAGGAGATGGCGACGACCTACCGCTTCGATCGGCGCACTTGGATCGCCCACGTGCTGCTGCCGCAGCTTCAGCCATTCATGGTGGCGGCGGCACGATCCGGCATCTCGCTCGCCTGGAAGATCGTGCTGGTGGTCGAGCTGCTCGGGCGCCCGAACGGCGTCGGCTTTGCCATCAACTACTACTTCACCCTCTTCGACGTCACCGCAGTGATCGGCTACAGCCTCGTCTTCATGAGCGTGATGCTCGCCATCGACGCCTTCCTCCTCCAGCCCCTCGACGCTCATGTCCGCCGCTGGCGCTGAGGCGGCGGGCGAGATCGGCGGCAGGCCCGCGCCGCTTCTGACGGTGCGGGTGGACCGCAAGGTCTACCGCAAAGCCCGCACCGAAGCCGTGGAGGCGGTACGCGGTCTCGCCTTCGACCTTCACGCAGGCGAGATCACCTGCCTGATCGGGCCTTCCGGGGCGGGCAAGACCACGACCCTGCGCATCCTGCTCGGCCTGGACCGGGACTTCGAGGGCGCCGTGATGCCCGAGCCGTCCCAGGTCGGCATCGCGATGGTGTTTCAGGATCCGCGCCTGCTGCCCTGGCGGACCATCGAGCAGAATGTGCGGCTCGGCCTGCCCCGCGAGCGCCGGACGCGCGCTCTTGATGAGCTGTTCGAATCGCTCGGGCTGTCGCCGTGGCGAGCGCATTATCCCGGCGCGCTGTCGCTCGGGATGCAGCGCCGAGTGGCGCTGGCGCGGGCGCTGGCGCTGGAGCCGCGCATCCTCGTTCTCGACGAGCCTTTTGTCTCGCTCGACGACGCGGCGGCCGCATCCCTGCGCGCCCTGGTGGTCCAGGCGGTGGCCCGCTCCGGCACGAGCGTGCTGATGGTCACGCACAACGTGGCCGAGGCGATCGAGATCGCGGACCGGCTCCTACTGGTCTCACCCCGGCCTGCCCACCTGCTGGCGAGCCTCTCGCTCGACCGGCCGCGTACGGAGCGCGATCGCGCCTGGGGCGACGCCACCCGCCGCACTCTGGCCGCGCGCTTCCCCGGCATCGTCGCTCAGTAGAATCACACCCGAGAGAGTCGTGGGCCGCGGGAGCCGGACCTCCGGCATTCGTCCAGCCGATGTCCTCGCTGGTGGTGCGGTCGGCAGTTCTTAAGCGCCGCCGCTGTTCCTTAAGGATAAGCGGAACGGTTCGATGCAAAATTTTCCCGACCGCGACAGGGCGTATGCAGGCGCAAATCTGGGCTCGGGTGCGGTCGCTACGAGGCCTCTGGTTTTGCAGTGCGGCGCCGTCAAACGGTTCGGAAAAGGCCGATGTGAGGAATTAAAATGCTATCCCTGCATGCGTGATAGGGAAATTTGCCTCTCCCATGCAAGGCATGCATCGACCAGCCCTGTCTTGACCTTGGAGCTGCAAAAATAAAGTTGAGGCCTGTGCGCCGCATATCAAATTGTGCATCGCAAAATAGCAAGCTCAGTAAGAAAGTTTCCTGATAAAGCCTGTGGCCGCTGCGACATTCGACGCGCGAAATCGAGTTGACGGCGCCGAGAATTTTCTTAGAGTTCGTTCAAGCTTCGGTTTGAGGGGGCCGCTAGGGGATGCGGAACCAGCCGCGTAAGTTGCCGGGAAAGCAGGTTTATCCTGATTCCTGGGCGACCATCGCGAGCTGCCGGAGCGAATATCATCCCTGTCGCAAACAGCAGGTCAATCCACGGCGGGCAGCGGGCTGCTCTCCGCCGGCCGATAAGACCTGTCGGAGGAATCCATGAGAGCGGTACATCTTCTCGCCCTCGGTGCGGGTCTCGCTGCTGCGAGCCCGGCCCTGGCCAACGAAAGCGTTATGAAGGGCATCGCCAACCCGGCGGAGCAGGTTCTTCAGACCGTTGACTACGCCAACACCCGCTATTCCAAGCTCGACCAGATCAACGCCAACAACGTCAAGAACCTCCAGGTTGCCTGGACCTTCTCGACCGGCGTGCTGCGCGGCCACGAGGGCTCCCCGCTCGTCGTCGGCAACATCATGTACGTCCACACGCCCTTCCCGAACATCGTCTACGCGCTGGACCTCGACCAGGGCGCCAAGATCGTGTGGAAGTACGAGCCCAAGCAGGATCCGTCCGTGATCCCGGTGATGTGCTGTGACACGGTCAACCGTGGTCTGGCCTACGCCGACGGCGCCATCCTCCTGCACCAGGCCGACACCACGCTCGTGTCGCTCGATGCCAAGACCGGCAAGGTCAACTGGTCGGTCAAGAACGGCGACCCGTCCAAGGGTGAGACCAACACCGCCACCGTTCTCCCGGTGAAGGACAAGGTCATCGTCGGCATCTCCGGCGGCGAGTTCGGCGTGAACTGCCACGTCACCGCCTACGACCTGAAGTCGGGCAAGAAGGTGTGGCGCGGCCACTCCCAGGGCCCCGACGCCGACATGATCATGGACCCCGAGAAGACCACCTCTCTCGGCAAGCCGGTCGGCAAGGACTCCTCGCTGAAGACCTGGGAAGGCGATCAGTGGAAGACTGGCGGCGGCTGCACCTGGGGCTGGTTCTCCTACGATCCCAAGCTCGACCTCTTCTACTACGGCTCGGGCAACCCCTCGACCTGGAACCCGAAGCAGCGTCCGGGCGACAACAAGTGGTCCATGACGATCTGGGCGCGTAACCCGGACACCGGCATGGCCAAGTGGGTCTACCAGATGACCCCGCACGACGAGTGGGACTACGACGGCATCAACGAGATGATCCTCACGGATCAGAAGGTGGACGGCAAGGAGCGCCCGCTCCTGACGCACTTCGACCGTAACGGCTTCGGCTACACGCTCGATCGCGCCACCGGCGAACTGCTCGTCGCCGAGAAGTACGATCCGGTCGTGAACTGGGCCACCAAGGTCGACATGGACAAGGGTTCCAAGACCTATGGCCGTCCGCTGGTCGTGTCGAAGTACTCGACCGAGCAGAACGGCGAGGACGTGAACTCGAAGGGCATCTGCCCGGCGGCGCTCGGTTCGAAGGACCAGCAGCCGGCGGCCTTCTCGCCCAAGACCAACCTGTTCTACGTGCCCACCAACCACGTCTGCATGGACTACGAGCCGTTCCGGGTGACCTACACCCCGGGCCAGCCCTACGTCGGTGCGACCCTCTCGATGTACCCGGCTCCCGGCTCGCACGGCGGCATGGGTAACTTCATCGCCTGGGATGGCGTGAACGGTAAGATCAAGTGGTCGAACCCCGAGCAGTTCTCGGCCTGGGGCGGCGCGCTGGCTACCGCCGGTGACGTGGTCTTCTACGGCACGCTGGAAGGCTACCTGAAGGCCGTCGACTCGAAGTCGGGCAAGGAACTGTACAAGTTCAAGACCCCGTCGGGCATCATCGGCAACGTGATGACCTACGAGCACAAGGGCAAGCAGCACATCGCCGTGCTCTCGGGCGTCGGCGGCTGGGCCGGCATCGGCCTCGCGGCCGGCCTGACCGACCCGAACGCCGGTCTCGGCGCGGTGGGCGGCTACGCGGCCCTGTCGAGCTACACCAACCTCGGTGGCCAGCTGACGGTCTTCGCTCTGCCCAACAACTAAGTCGCTTGCGACACTGAGCCTAAGGGTGCCGGCGCGGGAAATCGCGCCGGCATCTTTATGATTTTATGATTATGCTGTAGGGCCTGCTTGGTAGCCGCACGATCTATGCTGCGGCGCAACATCATGGTCTCGGGAGAAACGTCGTTGTCTTCGATAAAAAGAACCGCTGTTCTTGGTCTCGTCGGTGCGGCCCTGCTCGGAGCGGTTCCGACCGCGACCGCCGTCTTCGCACAGGATGCCAAGCCGGAACTCGCCAACAAGCTCGATCCGAATGCCAAGGAGATCGACGAGCCTGTTCTTAAGGCCGCGGCTGCGGTGAAAGAAGAGGACGGCAAGTATCTCGACAAGGACGGTCACCCGACCTTCCACATCACCAACGACGGCAAGAAGGTCGATTGGTACACTTATTCCGGGTACCGCCGTTATCACGCCGAGTGCCACGTCTGCCACGGCCCGGACGGCATGGGCTCGACCTACGCCCCCGCTCTCAAGGACTCGCTGAAGCGCCTCTCCTACGAGGAGTTCTACGGCATCCTTGCCGGCGGCAAGCAGGAGGTCAGCAACACCGCCAATCAGGTGATGCCTGCCTTCGGCGATAACAAGAACGTCATGTGCTACGCCAACGACCTCTACGTCTACCTGCGGGCCCGCGCCGCCGGCGCCTGGGGTCGCGCGCGTCCGGGTGAGAAGGAAGAGAAGCCCGACAGCGCCAAGACGGTCGAGAAGGAATGCCTCGGCGGCTGATGACCCGCTCGAGCTCCCTCGTTTCGATCACGGCCGCCGCGCTCCTGCTGTCAGCAGGGGCGCGGCCCGTCCAGGCGCAGCACCTGCCGGATCTGGTCACGCAGGATGTCCTGCGCGTCTGCAGCGATCCCGGCAACATGCCCTTCTCCGAGCGCAAGGGAGACGGCTTCGAGAACAAGATCGCACAGATCGTCGCCGACGAACTGAAGGTGAAGCTGCGCTACTATTGGCTTACCCAGGGGCCCGGTTTCGTTCGCAACACCCTCGGGACCGGCCTGTGCGATCTGATCATCGGCACGTCCGGCGGTGATATCGTTCAGGCGACCAATCCCTATTATCGGTCGGCCTACGTCCTGGTCTCCCGCAAGGGCGAAATGTCGGACATCAAGAGTCTCGACGACCCGCGGCTGAAGGATCGGCAGATCGGCATCATCGCTGGCACGCCGCCCTCCAACCGCCTGAGCGAGCTGAAGCTCGTCGGCGAACGTATTCACGCCTACGCTCCCTACGCTTTCGGATCCGATCGCAAGCATCAGACGGTGGCTGCGGAAGTGATTGCCGATCTCGCCGAGAAGAAGATCGATGTGGCGATCCTCTGGGGACCGGCCGCGGGCTGGCTGGCCAAGCAGAGCGGCATGCCGATGGACGTGGTGCCGCTCCTCAACGAGCCGTCGCGACCGCCCTTGACCTTCCGGGTCTCGATGGGCGTGCGCCAGAACGAGAACGACTGGAAGCGCAGCCTCAACACCGTCCTGCGTAAGCGCAAGGCCGATATCGAGAAGGTGCTGCGGGACTACGAGGTGCCGCTGCTGGCCGAGGAGGACAACAAGCCTCTCGGTGCGGCGGAGGAATGATCGCGGATTTCGATGCGAAGGCCCGAACCTCGGTTCGGGCCTTTTTTATTCGACGCGTTCGATCCCCGTCGGGTCGAGCTTGGCCAGAGCCTCCGCGACCGTCTCACCGCCGATGACGAGTTCGGGGGCGATCTCGGCGAGCGGCACCAGCACGAAGGCCCGCTCGCGCACGAAGCGGTGCGGCAGCACGAGGCGCTCGTCGGAGACCTGCGCCCCCTCGTAGGCTAGAACGTCGATGTCGATCACCCGCGGTCCCCAACGACGCTCGCGGACGCGACCGAGCGCTGCCTCGATCGACAGACAGACCTCGAGCAATTCGTGCGGCGTCAACGTGGTGTCGATGGCGGCCGCCGCGTTGAGAAACCAATCCTGGTCCGTGTCGCCCCAGGGCGGTGTGCGGTAATCGGAGGAGCGCGCCGTGACCCGGATGCCGGGCGTCGCCGCGAGGCGCTCGACGGCCTGGGCGAGCCTCGCGGCCTTGTCGCCGATATTGCTGCCGAGTCCGAGATAGGCGCGCGTCATCTCTCCTCCGTCGTCGAGGCTTTGCCGGGCCGGCCCCGCACGATCTCGATGGCCGCGTAGTCGAGGATGGCGGGGATCGGCGCGCTCGGCTTGTCGATCCGCACCGTGATCGTCTCGATGCGGGGGAAGCGCGCGAGGCAGGTCTCGGCAATCGCCTCGGCCAGAGCCTCGATCAGGGCGAAGCGCCGGTTGGTGGCGATGTCGAGGGCGATTTCGGCGAGGTCCGCGTAGCTCACGGTGGCGGCCACATCATCGCTGCGGCCGGCCTGCGAAAGGTCGAGGCGGCATTCGAGCGAGATGTAGAAGCGCTGGCCGAGCCGCTCCTCCTCCGGCAGCACGCCATGACGGGCGAAGACCGCGAGGCGGTGGACGAGGATTCGGTCAGCCATGAACGGTCCCAGGCGCCACGTTCGGGCGCATCACCGCGTCGAGCACCCGCAGCGCCTCGACATGCGGCGCCACGTCGTGGACGCGCACGATGTCGGCGCCGAGCGAGCCGGCGAGCACGTGCGCGGCGAGCGACCCATTGAGCCGGTCGCGCGGTGCCGTCTCCCGGTCGTGCAGCCGCCCGAGCAGGCTTTTCCGCGAGACGCCGACAAGGAGGGGGAAGCCGAGGGCGCGGATCTCGGGAAGCCGGCGCAGGGCTTCGAGATGCTGCTCCCAGCTTTTGCCGAAACCGATGCCGGGATCGAGCACGATGTCGCCGTCCGGAATACCGGCGCGGCGGGCGATGTCCAGCGAGCGCTCGAAGAAGCGCAGCATGTCGGCGACGATGTCGAGCGAACCGTCGACCGTCTCGCGGTTGTGCATGACGATGACCGGGGCGCCGTGGTCGGCCGCCACGCGGGCGATGTCCGGCTCGCGCTGCAGGCCCCAGACATCGTTGACGATAGTGGCGCCTGCCTTCAGCGCGGCCTCCGCCGTGGACGCCTTGTAGGTGTCGATCGAGATCGGGACGGACAGCCCCGGCGCCACGGCCTGGATCACGGGCAGGACACGGGCCTGTTCTTCTGCTGCCGGCACCGGCGTGTGGCCGGGCCGGGTCGATTCGCCGCCGATGTCGAGGATGTGGGCGCCGGCTTCCGTCAGCGCCGCGGCCTGGGCGCGCGCCGCCTCGACGCCCTCGAAACGACCTCCGTCCGAGAACGAGTCCGGCGTGACGTTGAGGATGCCCATCACCAGCGTGCGCCGGCCGAGTTCGGGCAGCAGGGTCTTCAGGCGCGAGGGTGGGGGAGGGGCGTCGGGCGGCATCGCGGATTGAAGGTCTCTGGCCGGGTGTGCCGGCCTAGCCCCTCTGGCAGGGTTTCGCCAGATCCAATCCGCTGAAGCGCCGCCCTGGCGTCATCATCGTCCCAGTGCGCCTCAGGAGGCACCGCGATAGCAGCGGATCTCCGCCTCGGCCTGAGCGCGGCGAAGGTCGGCCACCTTGTCGTCGAACATCTTGGTCGCTTTGAACGCCGTAGTGCGCTGACCGATGCCCTGACGCATCGAGAGGATGGTGCTCGCCTGCACGTATTTGTCGTAGGGCAGGATCGAGGCGAGCGCGTCGAGGGAGCAGGAGCATTTCTCCAGCGCCTCACGGGTCTGACCGTTGGCGGCCATGCAGCCGAACACGTAATCGGCCCGCGCATCGGTCGGGTAGTCGTTCTCGTCGGCGCGCGCGGGCGCGGCGAGGAGAGCCGCCGCGAGTGCCGCGACGAGCGCGACCTCAGGAATCCTTCTGGTCATAATCGAGCCTCTCTTCGAGGAGTTCGCCGCCATCGGGCTTGAGGGTTCGTGCCTCGAGCGAAACGATTTCGCCCGGAACTTCCGGCGCAACGACGAAGGTGTAGGTGGTGGTTTCGAAACCGCGCATCCGCTCGGTCTGCGCGTCACCCTCGAAGGGCTTCATCTCGACGCGCCAGCCCTCGACCTTGCGGCCCTTGAAATCGACCTGGACGGGGGTGACGGTCGCCTTCTCGCGCAGACCCTTGCGGATCGCGTTCTTGATGTAGCGCGGATTGGCCTCGAGCAGGCCGGCGAGACCCTTCAGATGGTTCTCCAGAAACAGGCTCAGCACGGGATTGCCGGCCATGTCGGCGAAGGGACCGGCGGGGACGCGGTTGCCGCCGGAGAACATCTGCACGCGGATGTCGCGGCTCTCGGCGCTCTTGCCGGGTTCGACCGTGAGCTTGATCGCGTCGTTGAGCGGCGGGCCGTAAGGGCCTTTCACGATCCCGCTGCGGCGCAGGTAGTCGTAGGTCAGCGTGCTGCCGGGCGTCGTGTTCTTCATCTGCGGCTGCTCGAAGAGCAGGTCGCCTGCATTCGGCGTTGCGGCCGCGTCCCTGGCGGTATCCTTGGTCGCCGGGGCGGTGTCGGAGGCCGCCCAGGCGAGGGGCGTGGTCGCAAGAAGCGTCGTCGAGAGAGCCGCCGTGAGGGCGGCCGCCAGGATAGTCCGTCTCAAAGGGGTGCCTTTTCGCTCAGGGGGTTTTGCACATTCGTCCCGATGCTGCGGTATATATAATCGGGCGGGGTCTCGGCAGCCTCTTCCTTGGCAAGATCCCGCATTTTCGCGTGCAGCGGCGAAAGGGAGCAGGCCGGATCCGTGTTGGCGGCGTCACCCGTGAGTGCCAGCGCCTGGCAGCGGCAACCGCCCCAATCCTTCTCGCGCCGTTCGCAGGAGCGGCAGGGCTCCTTCATCCAGGACGTGCCGCGATAGGCGGCAAAGGCCGGGGACTTCGTCCAGATGTCGCCGAGCGAGTGGTCGCTGACGTACCAGAATTCGAGGCCTGGAATGGTCTCGGCAGCGTGACACGGGAGAACCTTGCCCTGCGGCGTCACGTTCATCAACTTGCGGCCCCAGCCGCCGGCGCAGGCCTTCGGGTACTTGGCATAGTAGTCCGGCACGACGAGGTCGATGACGAGCTGGCCCTTCAGGCGCTCGCGCGCGGCCTCGACGATGCGGATCGATTCGTCGACCTGGGCCTTGTCCGGCATCAGCGCGGCGCGGTTGACGTAGGCCCAGCCGTAATACTGGGTATGGGCCACTTCCAGCCGCTTGGCGCCGAGCTTGACCGCGAGGTCGATGAAGCCCGGCACCTCGTGGATGTTGCCGCGGTGGATCACCGAGTTCAGCGTCAGCGGCAGGCCGAGCTCGGTGACGCGCGCGGCGAACTGCATCTTTTGGGGCTGCGCGTTCTTGAGCCCACCGATTTTTTCGGCATTCGCCGCATCGACCCCCTGCACCGAGAGCTGCACGTGGTCGAGGCCGACATCGTAGAGCGCGTCGAGCTTGGCGAGTGCCCCGCCGACGCCGGAGGTGATCAGGTTCGAGTAGAGGCCGAGTTCGGCGCATTTGGCCGTGATCTCGACGATGTCCGGGCGGGCCGTCGGCTCGCCGCCGGAGAGGTGAACGTGAAGCACGCCGAGCCCCGCCGCCTCCGTCAGCACCCGCAGCCATGTCTGCGTATCGAGCTCGGCCGAGCGTCGGTCGAGCTCCAGCGGGTTCGAGCAATAGGGGCAGCGCAGCGGGCAGCGGTGGGTCAGCTCGGCGAGCAGACCCACGGGCGCCGGAATCACTTCCGCGGGGGAGGGGGCGGGGGTCGGTGCATTCATCGCTCCAGAACCCTTTTTTGTGCGAGACCGGCCAGCATCGGGAGGATGTCGGCCTCAATGACGGCCGGATCGGCGTCGTAGGTCTGGCCCAGGATGCGGGCGATCTGCGAGACCGTGTTCTGGCCATCGACGAGCTTGAGGACCGCAACGGCGTTGTCGTCGAGGTCGAAGGTGCGCTCGGGTGCGAGCAGCACATGCTTGTTGCGCACCTCATCGAAGCGCAGGCGCACGCCGCGGGGCAGGCGCGGCACGTCGCTGCCCGAGAAGGCCGCCGGTGCCCCCGCCGCAGCCGCGGAACTGGCCTGGGCGGTATTCTCGGCAACAAGGCCCTCCCCCGGCTGCCACGCGTCCGGCGGCACCATGCCGGGGGCGACGTAGGCGAAGTAGAGTGCGTCGAGCTGCGTCCAAAGCACGTTGCACTTGAAGGTCAGCGCATCCATGGCCGCCCGCTGCATCTCGGGCGTGGTGGCGTGCCGCTTGACGTAGTCGAGGGCGAAGTCGGCGTCCCGCGGGGCCTGGGTCAGGCGCTTGTCGAAGTAGGCCAGCGTCTCCTTGGTGATGAAGTCGTAGTTCTTCAGCATCCCGGCGACGCGCTCGGAGATGATCGTCGGCGAGAACATCTCGGTCAGCGAGGAGGCGATGGCTTCGAGAAGCGAGCGCTCGGAGACGAAGTGGACGTAGGCATCGACCGAGAAGCGGGTCGCGGACAGGATGCCCTTGGTCGAGAGAACGTAGTCGCGTTCGAAACCCACCCCTTCCGCGAGCTTGAGCCAGCGCTCGATGCCGCCGTCGCCCTCGAAGTCGCCGTCGTGATCGACGATGCGCTGACGCCAGATCCGGCGAAGCTGCGCGTCCGGCAGGCGGGCCAGCAGCGCGGCATCCTTCACCGGGATCATCGCCTGGTAATAGTAGCGGTTGAGCGCCCAGGCCCGCACCTGATCCTTCGAGAGTTTGCCGTCGTGCAGCAGGCGGTGGAACGGGTGGAGGTTGTGGTAGCGCCGCGCGCCGATGTCGCGGAGCGCCGCCTCAAGCTCCTCGTGGCTCAGCAGGCGTTGCTCGAATTCCGGGACGGGCGGCGGGAATTGGGCGGTCATGGCGTTCGGTTTCCCCGGGCTTCGAGTCGCGTTTCCGATGAGGCTCGTTGGAGCTTTTCTAGATGGAGCCCCGCACCGAGAAAGGCAGGGCCGCCGCCGCGCGATTGTATCGTGCAAAATATATTCAGTCCGGCACTAAATTGCCAGGCCGGCCCTGTCGCGCGGTTCTGCGTCCGATCAGAGATCGAGGGTCAGACCGTCATGGGCGACGGTCCAGCCGCGCGCCTCGACACTGGCGCGCTCGGGCGAGTCCTCGACCAGGATCGGATTGGTGTTGTTGATGTGGATCAAAACGCGCCGGCCGATCTCGACATCGGCAAAGGAGGCGATGGAGCCGGTCTCGCCGTTGATCTGGATATGGCCCATACGCCAGCCGGTCTTGGTGCCGACACCGGCGCGGATCATGTCGTCGTCCTCCAGCACCGTGCCGTCGAACAGGAGCGCATCGGCGCCCGCGACACGGGCTTTCAGCTCCTCGGTTACCCGGGCGCAGCCGGGAATGTAGGCGAGGCGCTTGCCGCCGGCCTCGATCATCGTGCCGACGGTGGTCTCGGTCTCCGCACCGATCTGCATCGAGGCGTCTTCCAGCCAGAGCGGCACCTTGCCGGGCACGGAAAACAGCGTGACCGAGAGGCCGGGAACCGGCTCGAAGGTCTCGTTGAGGGCAATCGTCTGTCGCCGCACTACGTCAGCGGCCATTACGTCGAAGACGCGGTTGTCGGAGACGGAGGCCAGGATGCCCGGCGTGGCGTAGAGCGTGAAGGGCTGGCCCTCCCGCAGGGTCAGCAGGCCCGCGACGTGATCCACGTCGCCGTTCGTCAGCAGCACCGCGTGGATCGGCGAGTGGCGCAGGCCCTCCCGCGGATGCATCTGCGGATTGGCCTGGATCTGCTGGCGGATGTCGGGGGAGGCGTTCAGCAGGAGCCAGCGTTCCCCGTCCGGAGAGACCGCGATGCTCGACTGCGTACGCGGCCTGACGCGGGCATCGCCCGCCCAGGCCAGGGAACAAATGGAGCAGCGGCAGTTCCACTGGGGAACGCCGCCGCCCGCCGCCGAGCCCAGGATCACGACATGCATGGTGAGAACCCGCTGATGCCCGCAACCCCGACCCGGCTCAGATCACCTTAGTTGAAGGTGTCGATCTCGGCCGACTCGTAGCTCGTGACTTCCATGCCGACGCAGATCTCGGAAACGATGGGGGCAGCCCACTTCATGGTGTCTCTCCTCGACTTTATGGAACGCCGAAACCCTGCGATCCCACTTGATTAAGAGGATCGTAAGATACTGGCGACGCACTCGTTTTCGCACGCCGGAGGTATATCGCCAATTCCGGCTCCGCCCGCAAGAGCCAGCTTGCCGTTTCTTCCCAGGTTCAGGCCAAGTTCGCGTGAGACGGGAGGTCGACTTTCGTCCGCGCAGGGACTCTGAAACGAAATGCCGCGCGGCGTCAGTGGCGGAAATCCTGGCCGCGCAGGTCGAGCATGAAGCCCTTGCCGCGCACCGTGACGATGACGGGGCCGCCCAGCCGCACGAAATCCGAGAGCTTCGAGCGCAGGTAGCCGACATAGACATCGACCACGTTGAGGGAGAGACCGCCCTGGCCTGCCCAGAGGCGGTCGAAGATCTCGCCGCGCGAGATCGGCCGATTCACCTCCTGCATCAGCAGGGCGAGCAGCTCCGCCTCCCGCGGGGTGAGGCGGGCCGAGGCCTCACCGAAGCTGACTTGGCGGATGTTGACGTCGAGCGTCAGGCGGCCGGCGGTGAAGACGGTGCGCGGCGTGTCAGCCTCGCGGCGACGCAGCAGGTGGACTTGGAGCCGAGCCAGCAGCTCGTCGAACACGAACGGCTTGACGATGTAGTCGTCGGCACCGAGCGCCAGCCCCTCGGCCCGGTCGCGCACCTCGTCGCGGGCGCTCAGGAAAAGGATCGCACCGGGATAGCCGCCCTCCCGGAGCGACCGGCAGACGTCATGGCCGGAGCCGTCGGGCAGGGTGATGTCGAGCACCACCGCCTCCGGGGCGTCGTCGCGGGCGGCGCTCAGCGCGTCCTCGACCCGGCCGGCGACGCCGACGGAGAACCCTTCTGCCTCCAGGCCGCGAGCCAGGATGCCGCGGATGTCGATGTCATCCTCAACGATCAATACGCGCGTCGTCATGCGGCGCCGATCCTCTCGTGTCCTGCCCCATAAGATTCCGACGCGACGCCATCGTCGAGCGAGGGCAGGTCGATGACCACCCGGGCGCCGCCGTGTTCGGCCCTGCCGAGGCTGATCACGCCATCATGGCGCTCAACCACCCATCGCGCCAGAGCTAAACCTATGCCGAATCCCGCTTCTCCCGGTCGGGCCTCGCGGCGGAAGCGCTCGAACAGGCCGTCTCCGTCCCCGGGGAAGCCGGGGCCGTCGTCATCGATCGTGATGAGCGCCCGGCTGCCCTGCGGCGCGTCACGCCCGTTCAGCGAGACGGTGATGCGGGTCAGGCCGGTGGCGTGGCGCAGGGCGTTGTCGATCAGGCTCTCGACAACCTGGCGTAACCATTCCGGATCGGCGCTGATCTCGATGTCGCGGTCACCCGGCTCCAGCACCAGCTCGACCCGGCGGCGGGCGGCCTCGGAGCCGGCGCTGTCGACGGCATCACCCAGCACCGCCACCGCGCTCACGCTGCGCCGGTCGAGCTCGATCTGCCCGGATTCCGAGCGGGCGACGCGCAGGAGATCCTCGACCCGGCGCTTGAGCCGCTGGGCGCGCTTGCGGATGGTGGTGAAGACGGGTCCGTGATCCACGGCCCTGCCGGCGGCGCGCTCCGCCGACCGCTGGGCGAGGTCGCACTCGCCGAGGATCACGGTGAGCGGCGTGCGCAACTCGTGGCTGACATCGGCGAAGAAGCGGCGCCGGGAGCGATCCACCATTTCCAGCCGCTCGTTGGCCGCGCGCAGGTCGGCGGTGCGAGCCTCGACCGTGTCCTCCAGGGCGGCCCGGTCAGAGGCGAGTCGACCCTCGCGGCGGGCGAGCCGGGCGGCCATCCGGTTGAAGTTCGCGACCAGTAATCCGAGCTCGTCGCGTGTCTCGACCGAGAGACGCGTGTCGAGCGCGCCGCTGCCGACGGCGCCGGCCGCCCGGCGGATCTCCTCGATCCGCGCCAGCGTCGGCCGCGTCACCGAGCGGTAGAGAACCCCGACGAAGGCGAGTGCCAGTATCACCGCCGCGAGTGCGGCGGCGGTCAGCCGGTGTGACAGGGTCGCGGCGGCCTCAGAGCCCGCATTCATGCTGCGCCGTTCAGCCTCGACCAGCAGCGAGAGCGGCGGCCCGGTCATCGCCCCAAAGGCGTTGAGGGCACCCTGCATCGCGGTCTTGCGGCGGTCGGGATCGCTCTCCCGCCGCACCAGGGTGACTTGCCGGTCGAGCATCGCCCGGGCCGCACGCACATTGGCGAGCGGCCGTGTCCGGGCGATGTACTGGATCCGGTCCGCCGGGTTGGTGCTGGTCGCCATACCGTTGCCGAGCGCGTCGTCGACATGGTTGAGCGCTTCATCGACCCGATCGCGGGTCACCGACAGGGCCTCGGGCGGCGCGTCCGGATTGCCGATGCTCTCGATGGCGGCGAAACCGTACTGCGCAAGCCGTCCGGAGAGTTCGGCGAGAAGCTCCAGCCGGTGCTGGGCGGCGAGGGTCCGGTCGATGACGTTCTCGGTCAGCCGGATCGACCACAGCACGCCGGCCGCCGCCAGCAGCGCCAGCAGCGCGGTGCCGCCGAGCAGCAGCGCGAACCGGACTTTCAGCGAACGCATGGTCTCCCTCTTCGCCGCGGCGGCGAGCGGACCATGTCACCGCCGGAGCGGGGTCTCAAGCCGGCTTGCATTGCCGGCTTTCCCCGCCTCACCGACAGGTCGGTCCTACAGGTCGTTCGGCAGGCTGCCCTTGGGCGCACAGCGCCAGCTCTTCACGTGGTAGTCCGGATGCTCCTCCTGCCAAGCCGCCAACGTGCTCTGCGAATTGCGCAGGCACAGGAACGGGTTGGGATTCTCGTAGGAGAGATTGATCCGCTCGTCGTGGCACTTCGCCGGCTGGGCGATCAGGCAGACGGACAGGAGCAGGAACATGCGCGCGGCCTCGGGTCGGAGGAGGGCGCGGGGGGCTCGACAGGATCGGTGCCCTGCGCCTCGGTCCGAGGCAAGGTGGGACGATTCGGCAGGCCGGCAAGTCAATTTTATGCGACTTGCCGGCGGATTTCGGAAAAATCGTGCCGGTTCAGGCAGGCACGAACAACTCGCCCTTGCCAAGCGTCGCGAGATCGCCGGAGTAGCGCCGCAGCGTTCCGCCGAGAAGACCGGCCTGGGCCGCGCCGAGGCGTTTGAGGCTCTGCGCCAGCAGGCGGACGAACACCAGGTCCGGCGTACCGGTCTCGACGAAGGTCGGCAGCAGCGCGCCGTGGCTGCCCGCGATCAGCGTGCCGCGACGCATGCCGTAGCCCGGATGGTCGCCGAGCGCGCCGGAGACGACGATAGTGCCCGCGATCATGCGCGAGGCCGCAAAAGCACCGGCCGAGCCCGCCAGGATCATCCCCTTGCGCATGCGGTCGCCGAGATGGTCGCCGGCCGCACCCTTGATGACGAGCGTTGCGCCGTCGAGCCCGGCCTTGGCGGCGTAGACCGCGCCGCCTGCGTGGTCGCCGGCATCGCCCTCGACGGTGATGGTGCCGCCGGTGGCGCCGGTGGCAGCAAAGGGGCCGGCCGAGCCCGTGACCGTGAGCGATCCCGCCGCCATGCCCTCGCCGAGGCGCTGACCGACATCGCCCTCGACCCGGATCGACCCTTGCGAGAGCGCTGCACCGACCCGGTCGAGACGGGACGAGCCGCCCTCGATCACGAGGCTGTCGGAGCCGTCGAGCCGGATCTCGAACACGTCACCGAGCGTCAGGCCGCGGCGGCTCGTGCCGATCGCGAGCCGGCCCGCCTCGGCCTCGGACAATCCGCTCAGGGCGAGCGGGGTGATGTTGAGAAGGTCGACCCGCTCCGGCAGATCACCGCGAAGTCTCAGCGTGCTCATCGTGGAGTCCTCATGCGGCGGGTTTCTCCAACAGGTCGCGCAGGTGGTAGTGGTGCCGGCCGAGATTGCCGCCGTAATTGCCGGCGGTGACGGCGACCAGCCCGTGCTGAGCACCGACCTCGGTAGCGGCATGGAGCGCCGCGCGCATCGATTCGGCGACCGCTGCCGAGGTCAGCGCGTCGATGACGATCTCCAGCACCACGCCGCATTCGGGCGGCAGGGCCGAGCCGGCCCGGCCTTTGAGCGTCGGGCAATAGGCGTCGTTGGTCGAGGCCATCATGCCCTTGGTGCGGCCGCCGACCTTCGAGCCGGAGCGGACGATGCCGCCGGGGAAGGGCAGGATCGCGCCGGGCACGGCTTTGGCGGCCTCGACCGCGATCTCGGCGACCTTCAGCGTCTCGGAATGGACGCGTCCGAGGAACAGCAGGTTGCCGCCGCCGACCGCGCCATCGACTGCACGGGTCGAATCCTCGCAAAGGAACTCGCCGTCCATGACGGGGATGCGCCAGTAGCGGCGCATCTTGCCCTGCGCGTCAGGGAGCCGCTTGGCGACGGCGAAACCGTCACCGAAATAGCGGATCGCGCCGCCGAGCTTGATCTTGGTCGGGCCTTCGACGCCGGCGAAGCAGGCCGTGCCGGGGCAGGTGAGGATGCACTGGCCGACCCGCTTGAGGAGCTGGTCCTTCAGCCCGTTCGGCTCGAAGCCGAACAGCAGGATGCGCACGCCCGGGCGCCCATCCGGCGTTTCTTCCGGAGACAGCTCGGCGTCGACGCCGGCCTCGGCGCCGCAGCCGATGACGGAGGTGGCAAAGCCCGTCATCACCGTCGCCGCGATCATCGCCCATTTCGGCGTGTCGTTGGTGACGATGATCGCGGTGCCCGCGACGTCGAAGGCCTCGGCGAAGGTGTCCTCGACCCTGATGCCGTTGAGGGTGAAGTCGCTCATCGATTCAGTTCCATCACCCTGCCCATCACGCTCGGCATGCCACGTCTTCGAACGTCCCGGTGTTCTCCGGGAACGCGGCGTCCGGCACCGCGAAGGTGTCGAGCCCGGCGCCGAAGCGATCCTGCAGGTAGCTCTCGGTGCGCTTCTCCATGCCGGCATCGGCCTCGACATTGAGCGAGAGCGTCTTGCCCGATCCCCAGGCCACGACTTCACCGTCCTCGACGATCGGCTGGCCGTCCTTCAGCACCAGCTTGGCGCGGGAGAACATGGCCGTGCGGTCCCGCTCGTCGCGGTAGATCGCGACGTCGGCCTTGGCGCCCTCGCGCAGGTGGCCGCGATCGGTCAGTCCCAGCAGCTTGGCCGGACCGGATCGGGTGAGCTGGGCGATCTCGCTGAACGTGTACTCGCGCTCGATCTTCGGCAGCCCGGAGCGCTCACCGACGACCGCCGGCAGCGTCGCGATCTCCTTCGCCCGCTCCTCGGCATCCATCAGCAGGTGGATGATGCGCGGATACTCGGTGAAGACGCCGCCGTTGGGATGGTCGGTCGTCAGGATGGTCCGCTCGGGATTCGAGGAGAGCAGCATCAGCTCCAGGCCGATCGCCCATTGCAGCGACGAGACCGGACCGCGCGGCCGGTAGAGGAACGGCACCACGCCGCCGCCCTCGGCATCGCCCGCCGAGAGCACCCACTTCTTCGGCTTGGCGCCCTTCCGGCCGCCGAACTGGCGCAGGATGTCGAGCGAGATCGTCACCGTCTGGCCGAACACGACCTGACCGACGTCGTAGGTCGCGTTGGGATGGGCCTCCATGGCCGCGTTGATCCGCTCGGCCGCCGAGCGGAAGCCGCCGGTCATCGGGTTCTCGGGATCGACCACGCCGTAGGCGTAGAACTGGGCGTGGGCGAAGTGAATGCGCCGGCCTTCGGCCGCCTCCAGCGTGGCGACGAGGGAGTCGTCGGCGCCGGGCAGGCCGAGATTGTTGCAGTGGACGTGCAGCGGGTGCGGCACGCCGATCTCTTCCACCGCGTCGAGCAGGGCCGACATGATCTTGCGGGTCGAGAGACCGTAGCAAGGAATCTCATCGTCGAGGCTGAGCTTCAAGACGCCGTCCTTGAAGGCCGAGGCGCCGCCCGCATTGATGCACTTGACGCCCAGCCCCCGCGAATGGGCCAGCGTCTGCTGCACGAGATCGCGAACGGCGTTCTTGCCCTCGCCGTCGCGCAGCAGCTGGAGCAGGTGGTCGTCGTTGCCGAGCACGGCGAGGCCGCCGCGGTCGAGCAGCGGAATGTCGGCGAGTTCGAGATGCGTCGCGAGCGCGTTCGAGGGCGGCAGGGCCGGCTCGACCGCGGTGGTGTAGCCCATCCGCGCGTAGTTGGCGCCGATCCAGCTTCCCGAGCCGCCGGCATGAGCGAAGGGATGGCCGTTGGGCGCGGATTCGCTGACGTAGAGGTCGGGCAGCAGCAGGCGGCTCATCACCACGTTGCCGCCGGCGATGTGCGAGTGGACCTCGACGCCGCCGGCCATCACCACGCAGCCGGTGGCGTCGATGGTCCGGTCGGGCGCGCGCTCGGAGTGGGCGACGACGCGGCCGTCCTCGATCCAGACGTCGCCGATACCGTCGCGCCCGGCCGTCGGATCGACCACCCGTCCGCCGTGGATACGGGTCAGCATGAGACACCCTTCTCGATGAGGCGGTCGCGGATGCGGGCGAGCACGCCGGCGGCGGTCTGCGCTTCGGCCGCGGCCTTCGGTTCGGCATAGGCGATGACGCCGCGCCGCTCGTTCCAGAGGGCGCCGCCGACGCTCTGGCCGGGCACGCCCACGGTGATGACGATGTCGGCCGTCTCGCCCGCAGCTTCGGGAGAACCTTCGCCGACGATGGCCACCGTCGGCAGGCTGCCGAGCCAGGCCGGGCGCGGCGCGGGCAGCGAGGCGAGCCACAGAGCCGCGTCCGCCTCGCCCGAAGCGATCTGGCGGGCGCTGTCGAACCGCCACGGATCGTGCTCGGGCTGGTGGCGACCGAAGCCGACGCGGGGCGCCTGCCCGGTCGTCCAGGCGGAGAGCTGCACGGCGGCGCGGCCCTGGAACGGGTCGGCCAGCGTCAGCGCGAAGAAGCGGGTGGATTCGTTGAGGTCGCGGATCAAGCCCTGAAGCATCTCGACGCCGAGTTCGCCGACCTCCTCCGGATCGTAGACGACGACGCCGTACTGCGCGGCAAACAGGCGCCGGGCAAGGTCGGCGTAGGCCGCCTCACCGGCGAGGTGCCCCTTGGCGAAGGCGCGCAAATGCCCGAGCGAGACGGCGAGGCCGCCGGCTTCCGCCGCGTAGGCGACGTGGCGGGTCGCGCCGTTCTGAGGACCGCCGAGCGACAGCAGGGCGCGCTCGGCGCCCGCCGCGCGTCCGCGGCTCGGCGCTGCGGCGGCGATCTCGGCAATCAGGTCACCGTCCCAGGGGCGGTTGCCGAGGATCAGGATCACATCCGCCCGGCCGATGGTCTCGGCCCGCGTCGTGTTCATGATGCCGCCTGCGCTGAGTGCGCCGAGTTCGGCGTAGACGCCGGGCCCGGAGACGGGGTCGAGCGAGGCGCCGAGGGTCTCGGCCAATCGGTAGGCGGCGCGAAGCGCCGAGACTTCGGCGCTCAGGCCCGCCAGCACCGGCACGCGTGACGCGGCAAGCAGGTCGGCAGCGGCTTCAACCGCCGCGTCCACATCCGCCGCGCCTCCCTTCACCCAGGCTGCCATGCTTCCTCACCGTCGTTTCTTCGGGCATCCCCGCTTCAAGGCGGGGCGAAAGACGGTCATGTCCGAAGGGCGTCGGAGAGACACCCCTGGTGGAGCTTCGGTCGTCTCGAAATCCCGGCTCGGGTTCGAGAACGGCGGCTCGGACCGGCTCCACGAAAGGGAGCGGGCTGGTTTTGCCTTCCTGAGCCGGAGCCTGCAAGCCCCCGGCGAAGTTTGCATCGAGGATTTCGTGCATCGGTCCGATCCGGGCACGACGAGAATCCGGCCCAATGACAGCGTCGTTCGCATCTCCCGAGGAGGTGCCGGCGAGGTTGTCGCGGGCGCCGCAGCATGGGAGAAGCCGCCCGCATCACCGGGCGTGTGTGCGCCGGCCGAGCCGGCAGCTTTGACGGGAGGACATGAGACCGTGGCCGAGGTCCCGGACCAGACAGGTGACACCGTGAGCCTGCCGCGCCCCGCTGGGGCTGCCGTGCGGGTTCGTGCCCCCGCGCGCCTGCATTTCGGCTTCCTCGACCTCAACGGCGGTCTCGGACGCCGGTTCGGCAGTATCGGGCTCGCCCTCGACGCGCCGGCGGTGCAACTCGTTGCACGCTCCGCGAAACGCGCCTCCGCCAGCGGCCCGGAGGCCGAGCGGGTGCGCGCCAACCTGCTCGCCGCAGCCTCCTATCTCGACGTGCCGGAGACGGTGGCGGTCGAAGTCGAGGAGGCCATCCCCGCGCATGCCGGCTTCGGTTCGGGCACGCAGGTCGCGCTGGCCGTGGCCGCCGCTCTCGCGCGTCTCAACGGAAGACCCTTCGCGCCGGCCGACTTTGCCGACGTGCTCGATCGCGGCAACCGCTCCGGCGTTGGGCTCGCTGCCTTCACCGAAGGTGGGCTGATCGTCGATGGCGGGCGCGACACCTCCGGCGCACCACCGCCCGTCATCGCTCGGCTGCCCTACCCGGAAGACTGGCGGATCGTGCTGATCCTCGACGAGGCCATGACCGGAGTGCATGGCTCCCGTGAGACGGAGGCGTTCCGCGATCTGCCCCCGTTCGATGCGAGCCAAGCCGCCGAGATCTGCCGGATCGTGCTGATGCAGGTGCTGCCGGCTGCCGCCACCGCCGAGCCCAACGGTTTCGGCGCCGGCATCACCGCGATTCAGAAGCGGATCGGCGACCATTTCGCCCCTCATCAGGGCGGTCGCTTCGCGAGCCCGGCGGTGGCCGAAGCGCTCGCCGCCATCGCGCAGGCCGGTGTACCCGGATACGGCCAGAGCTCGTGGGGGCCAACCGGCTTCGCGCTGATGCCTTCGCAGAAGGAGGCGGAGGCGCTTGTCGCGGGGCTGGCGCGGCCCGGCCGGTTACGCTTCGTCATCGCGCGTGGACGCAACGTCGGCGCCTCGGTTGCCGGAGTTTAGAGCTTTTTCTTTTTCGTACGTCAAAGAAACCTGCGCTTGACCAGCGCCGGTCGTTCCGGTTTTGCACCTGAAGCGCCCCGCAAGGGCGCGGTTACGAGAGGACGAACACCATGGCCCGCTCGATCCTGCACATGCTGACGCCGCTCAAGCATATGAGCCCGTTCGACGTGAACATGGCGATCGACGCCGGCTTCGAGACGCTGATTCCCTATACCGGCGTCGATCTCACCGACGTCGTCTCGCTGACGCAGGACTCGATCTTCTCCCGCGCGCCGCAGGACGGCGTACGCACCTGCATCTTCATCGGCGGCAAGAACGCCGAGCTGGCGCTCGATATGGTGGACCGGGCGAAGAAGGCCTTCGTGCCCCCCTTCGTCAACCACGTCTTCGCCGACCCGGCCGGCTCCTTCACCACCGGCGCGGCGATGGTCGCCGAGGTGTCCCGCGCGCTGAAGGCGAAGTTCAACACCGACCTCAAGGGCAAGCGCATCGTCATCTTCGGCGGCGCGGGCGTGGTCGCCTACGTCGCCGCTGTGATCGGTGCGCTGGAAGGCGCGCAGAGCGTGCTCGTCGGTCATGATGGCGAGGAGCGCGTCTCGAAGATCGCCTTCACCATGAAATGGCGCTTCGGCATCGAGGTCGGCGCCGTCGACGGCACCCTGCCCGAGGCGCGTCGCGCGGCCATCACCGATGCCGACGTGATCCTCTCGGCCGGCCCCGCCGGCGTCTCGATCCTGACGGCGGAGGATCTCGAATCCGCGCCCAAGCTGCTGGTGGCCTCCGACGTCAACGCGGTGCCGCCCGCCGGCATTGCCGGGATCGACGTGAACGCCGTCGACGTTCCGCTGCCCACCGGCAAGGGTGTCGGCATCGGCGCGCTCGCGGTCGGAAACGTGAAGTACCAGACTCAGTGCCGCCTGTTCCGAAAGATGCTGGAGGCCCAGGAGCCGCTCTGCCTCGACTTCCGCGACGCCTATCAGCTCGCCGTCGAGATCGCCGGCTGAGCGCGGCACTGGGCCCGCTTCGTCATCGTGAGGGCGGCGGTGAGGGCGGCGCGGTCCTGATCGCCGCCCAGTCCGGCCGGGCGCTGGCCCAGGCCGCGCGGCGGGCGGGTCTTCGGCCGTTCGTGCTCGACCTGTTCGGCGACGAGGACACCCTGGCGCTGGCGGAACGCCACCGCCCGCTGCCCGGCCGTTTCGGCGCCGGCAGGCGCGACCGGGCCGGCGTGCTTGCGGGGCTCGATGACCTGTCGGAGCAGGCGGGCGGCGCCCTCGGTGTCGTCCTCGGCAGCGGCTTCGAGGGCGCGCCGGACCTCATCGCCGAGATCGCTGCCCGCCACCGCCTGCTCGGCGCGGGCGCGGAGACCGTCGCTGCGCTGAAGGATCCGTTCCGCTTCGCCGCCCTCTGCGAACGCCTTGCGGTCCCGCATCCGGCGGTCAGCGCTGGCCCGGTGACACAGCGCGGCGCGTGGCTCGTCAAGCGGGCGGGGGGCTGCGGCGGCGCGCATATCCGCGCGAGTGCGGCCGGTGCCGTCCCGCCCGGCCACTACCTCCAGGCCCGGATGCCCGGCCGCGCGTTTGCCCTGAACTTTCTCAGCGACGGGCGCCGCATCGAACCACTGGCGCTGACCGAGCAGTGGCAATCCCCATCACCGTTGCGGCCGTTCCGCTATGCCGGAGCGCTTGCCCGCGGCCGCGACGAGGCGGGGCCGGTCCCGGCGTCGCTCGTCGCGGAGATCGCGGAGGCGGCCCATCGGCTCGCCCGCGCCACCGGTCTCACGGGACTCGCCAGCGCCGACTGCCTCGTCGACGGCGAACGCTGGTGGCTGCTGGAGATCAATCCGCGCCCCGGCGCCACCCTCGACGTGCTCGACCGACGCCCGACCCCGCTCCTGATCCACCATATCGAGGCGGCGCTCGGCCGGATGCCGTCGATCGAGGCAGCACCGGCGGATGCGACGGGCGCTGAGATCTGTTACGCGGCCCAGACCCGTGCGGCGATGCCGCCGCTCGACTGGCCCGACCACGTGCGTGACCGGCCGCGGGCGGGCAGTCTCGTGGCGCGCGACGCACCGCTCTGCACGGTGACGGCCTCCGGGCCGGACGCCGCGGCGGTCAAAGAAGAATTGCGGGCGAGGGCCGAGCAGGTTCGCGCGCTGCTGGAGGAGACGGAGAACAATCATGAGTTCCAACACGACCGCGCCGAGCCTCAATGCCCTGGCCGGGCCGTTGGTCGAGAGCCTCGTCGCTGACGCGGCCAAGCTCCGCCTCATCGTTGCCCAGGAGAACGGCGCGCGCACCGTCGACGCCGGCGCCAACGCCCGCGGCTCGATCGAAGCCGGCCGCCGTATCGCCGAGATCTGCCTCGGCGGCCTCGGCACGGTGACGATCGCCCCCACCGGCCCGGTTGCCTCCTGGCCCTATACGGTGGTGGTCCACTCCGCCGATCCGGTGCTGGCTTGCCTCGGCTCGCAATATGCCGGCTGGAGCCTCGCCGACGAGGAGGGCGATTCCGGCTTCTTCGCCCTCGGCTCGGGCCCCGGCCGCGCGGTGGCCGTGGTCGAGGAGCTCTATAAGGAGCTCGGCTACCGCGACAACGCGACGACGACCGCCCTGGTGCTCGAATCCGCCAGCGCCCCGCCGGCCTCCGTCGTCAACAAGGTCGCCAGCGCCACCGGCCTCGCGCCGGAGAACGTCACCTTCATCTACGCCCCGACCCAGAGCCTCGCCGGCGCGACCCAGGTCGTCGCCCGCGTCCTGGAAGTGGCGCTGCACAAGGCCCACACCGTCGGCTTCGACCTGCACAAGATCCTCGACGGCATCGGCTCGGCCCCGCTCTCGCCGCAGCATCCGGATTTCATCCAGGCGATGGGCCGCACCAACGACGCCATCATCTATGGCGGCCGGGTGCAGCTCTTCGTCGATGCCGACGATGCCGATGCCAAGCAGCTCGCCGAGCAACTTCCCTCCACCACCTCGGCCGATCACGGCGCGCCCTTCGCCGAGATCTTTGCCCGGGTGAACGGCGATTTCTACAAGATCGACGGCGCGCTGTTCTCGCCGGCCGAGGCGATCGTCACCTCGGTCAAGACCGGCAAGACGTTCCGCGGCGGCCGTCTGGAGCCGCAGCTCGTGGACGCCTCGTTCGCGTAAGAAGCGCAAGACCTTCTCCCCGACGGATCTCGGGCTTGCCCGAGATCCGCAAGCGTCTGCCCAAGCCGGGCAGATCCGACTTGGGTGGGGGAGGGTACCCGCCGAGCGGGCAGGGAGGGGTCGGCTCAGGTCTGTCCGAAGGCGGCGCTCCCCTCTCGCGCCCCTCGCTGACGCGAGGACTCCCCCTCCCGCAGAGGGGAGTGGGGTCAAAAATAGCTGGAAAAACGAATGCGCATCGGGCTCGCGGCCGACAACGGCAATTGGCACAAGGCGCGGCTGCGGGAAGCGCTGCGGGGCTTCGGCGTCGAGCCGGTGCTGTTCTCGCTCGCCGACGTCGCCGTGGTGACCGGCGGTGGCGAGCCGCTGCGGGTGCCCGGCTTCGAAGACGAGCTGCCGGACGGCGTCCTGCTGCGCACCATTGCCGGCGGCACGTTCGAGGCCACGACGATGCGGCTCGGCGTGCTCCACGCGCTGGTCGCCTCCGGTGTCACGGTCTGGAACGGCCCGACGGCCATCGAGCGCTCGGTCGACAAGGCCGCGACCTCGCTGCTGATCGCCCGCGCCGGGCTGCCGACCCCCGACACCTTCGTCGTCTCGAAGCGCGAGGCGGCGGCCGAGATCGTCGCCCGCGAGGCGCGGCCGGGAACGCCGATCGTGCTCAAGCCCCTGTTCGGCTCGCAGGGCGAGGGGCTGATGCTCCTCGAAAACCCGGACGATCTGCCGGCGCAAGAAGCGGTCAGCGGCGTCTACTATCTCCAGCGCTACGTGCCACGGGCCGACGGGCTGTGGCGCGACTACCGCGTCTTCGTCTGCGAGGGTCGGGCGATCGCCGGCATGATCCGCGAGGGCGACGGCTGGATCACCAACGTCCATCGCGGCGGCCGCCCCTTCGCCTGGGACGTGCCGGCCCGCGCCGCCGAACTCGCCGAGGCCGCGGCGGCCGCCGTCGGCGTCGACTACACCGGCATCGACCTCGTCGAGGACGGCGAGGGCGGCTTTCTGGTGCTGGAGGTGAACTCCATGCCGGCCTGGTCCGGCCTGCAGCAGGTGACGGAGGTCGACATCGCCGGGGCGGTGGCCCGCGGCTTCCTCAACGCGGTCCGCGCCGCCCGCCCGCCGCGGCTGGTCTCGGTGCTCGGATGAGCGCGGCGGCGCAGGGCGGCCTGCCCGCGGCGACGGTGGCCGACCTGTACCGCGCGGCCTGCCTCGCCGAACTCGATGCGCTGAAGCCCGGCAACGTCCACGGCTACGCTCCGGGCCACCGCATGGTGACCGCCGATTTCGTCACCAGCGCCGATGTGTCGGCGCCGCCGCTCGCCGAACCCGGCGCGCGGGTCGGGCAGCGGGTCCGGGGCGGGGTCGAAGCCACCTTCGCCGCCGTCGGTCAGAACACCAATCTCGGCATCCTGCTCCTCTGCGCCCCGCTCGCCCGCGCCGCGGAACGGCCCAGCCCCCTGGCCGAGACCCTCAAGGCCGTGCTGGCGGCGTTCGATGCATCCGATTCCCGCGACGTGTTCGCGGCGATTCGCCGGGCCAATCCCGGCGGCCTCGGCCGGGCCGAGCGCCACGACGTCGGTGCCGAGGGGCCGGTGCCGCCGCTCCTCGACGCGATGGCGGAGGCCGCCCCGCGCGACCGCATCGCCCGCGCCTATACCGACGGCTTTCGCGACCTTTTCGAGATCGGCCTGCCGGCGCTGCGCGCGGCACGCGGACGGGGCCTCGCACCGCCCTGGACCACGACGGCCGTCCACCTCGCCTACCTGACCGAAGTGCCGGACAGCCATATCGTCCGCAAGCACGGCCCCGAGCGGGCCGAGGCGGTGCGGGTGGAGGCGCGGGCTCGGCTCGCCGGACTCGACCTTGCCGCGTCTCCGGTCGAGGTGCTGCTCGCCTATGATCGGATGCTGAAGGAGGCCGGCATCAATCCAGGCACGAGCGCCGACTTCACCGTCGCGACCCTGTTCCTCGACGCGCTGCTCGCCGCCCGCGGCGAGACGGCCTGAGCCCTCACCCGCGAGGGGACGCGCGAGGGGACGAATCTTCCCGCGTCAAGGCCCCTATGCTTCCAAAAAATCGCCGATTTCAGGGCCTTGCGCGGGTTGTTCGGCGGAATGGCCCGCTGTAGGGTCCGCCCGCTATCCGGGCAAACCGGCTCGGCTCTCAGCCGGGCGCCGCAAACAAGGATGGCTTCCAGGCCCCGCCTCCTCTCAGGGCGGGCCTTTTTTCAGGAATCCAGGGAGAGACCCCGAATGGCAAAGATCACCAAGGTTCAGGTCGGCGAGGCCCTCGTCGGCGACGGCAACGAGGTCGCCCACATCGACCTCATCATCGGACCGCGCGGTTCGCCGGCCGAGACCGCTTTCTGCAACGGCCTGGTCAACAACAAGCACGGCTTCACCAGCCTGCTCGCGGTCATCGCGCCGAACCTGCCGTGCAAGCCGAACACCCTGATGTTCAACAAGGTCACCATCAACGACGCCCGTCAGGCCGTCCAGATGTTCGGCCCGGCCCAGCACGGCGTCGCCAAGGCGGTGCAGGATGCGGTTGCCGAAGGCATCATCCCGGCGGACGAGGCCGACGACCTGTACATCCTGGTCGGCGTGTTCATCCACTGGGAAGCGGCCGACGACGCCAAGATCCAGAAGTACAACTACGAGGCCACCAAGCTCTCGATCCAGCGCGCCGTCAACGGCGAGCCGAAGGCCTCGGTCGTCACCGAGCAGCGCAACTCGGCGCAGCACCCCTTCGCCGCCAACGCTTAGATCGGGGACAGTCCTGGGCAGAGCGAGCCTCCGCCCGCACCGCGGGGTCTGCTCCAGCGACTGGCTTCGATCTTCCTTGGACGTTGATGGATTGGGACGGCTTCGGCCGTCCCTTTCTTTTTGGGCGCTGCGCCTCAACCCTCAGCGCAGCCGCCCATCGTGGATCGCCGAGGCGACGAGCGCGCCGGCCGCACCGGCCGCGCTGAGCCGCGCCACATCCTCCGGCCCGCGCACGCCGCCGGCCGCGTAGATTCGCCGGCCCTGTCCCGCCGCGACGGCACGCGAGATCCCGGAGAGATCAGGGCCTGCGCCCGTGCCGACCCGCGCCAGCGTCATCACGATCACATCCTCCGGCCAAATCTCCGCATCCTCGTGCAGGGCATCCGGTCCGAGCCGCTCGTCGCCGCGGCTGTCGAGGGAGAGCACGGCCCGGTTGCCGAGCGCCCGCACGAGACCGGCGTCGCGCTGGCTCTCGCTGCCGATCACCGGGCGACCGAGGCCGAGCCGGGTGAAGCGCTCGACCTCGCAAAAATCGGAGAATCCGGCATCGACCCACAGCGTCACGCCGGGGCAGGCGCGGGCCACCGCCTCCAGGCTGGCAGCATCGGGTGCCCGGCCCTCCATGATCGCGTCGAGGTCGGCGACATAGAGCAGGTCCCTCCCGACGGCGTCGAGGAGGCCGCGGGCCACGTCGGCGGGCTTCGAGCCTCTGGCCAAGGGGGTGTCGATCGGGGCATAGGCGTCCCGCTCGCCCGCGCGGGCGCGCACCACCTGCCCGCGGCGCAGGTCGACCACCGGGATCAGCCGAAACGGCCGCCCCTCAGAACCGTGAGACATCGCGTGAACCGGACGAAAACCAGGGTGATCGGGTGGGATCTCGGCGGGGTGCATGTCAAGGCGGCGCTCGTCGAAGAAGGTCGCGTGGTCGAGGCGGTCCAGGCGCCCTGCCGGCTCTGGCGCGGCGTCCCCGCCCTCGACGAGACCTTCGCGCTCTTGCCGGACTGGGTTCGGGGCGAGGCCCACCACGCCGTCACCATGACGGGCGAACTGACGGACTGCTTCGCCGACCGGGCCGACGGGGTGCACCAGCTCTCCGCCTGGGCCGCCGCGACCCTGACTGGTGATGTGCGGATCTATGCCGGCCGCGCCGGCTTCGTCGCGGCGCAGGACGCCCGCGCGCATGCGGCCGACATCGCCTCGGCCAACTGGCACGCCACTGCCGCCCTGGTCGGCCGGCACGCGGCGCACGCTCTCTTGGTCGATATCGGCTCGACCACCGCCGACCTGATCCCGATCGTCGGGGGCACACCCGTTGCGCAGGGTTACAGCGACGCGGAGCGGCTGGAGACGGGCGAACTCGTCTATACCGGTGTCGTGCGCACGCCGCTCCTCGCCTTCGCCACCCACGCGCCCTGGCGCGGCCGGCGCACGGCGCTGATGTCGGAAACGTTTGCCAGCACCGCCGACATCTACCGCCTCACCGGCGACCTGCCCGAGGGCGCCGACCAGCAATACAGCGCGGATCTCAAGGGCAAGTCGACACCTGAGACCGAGACTCGGCTCGCCCGCATGGTCGGCCGCGACCGGGGGGAGGGGAGCGCGCAGGAGTGGCGGGCGCTGGCCGCGTGGTTCGCCGAGGCGCAGTTGCGACCGCTGCACGACGCCGCCGCGGTTCTGCTGTCGCGCTCCGATCTGCCCGGGGACGCGCCGCTCGTCGTCTGCGGCGCCGGCTGCTTCCTGGCCGAGCGGCTCGCCCTGCGGCTCGGCCGTTCCTCGATGCCCCTCACCGCCCTGATCGCCGGCCAGGTGAGCGTCGGCGATGCCGCCTGGGTCTCGACCTGCGGGCCCGCGGTGGCCGTCGGCCTGATCGCGTGAAACCGGGCCGTCCCCGCGCGTTGAAGGGGACGACATCCACGAGGAGATGTGAATGACCGCAGGAAACAAGCTCGCCCGCATCCTGGCCACCCGCACCGGCGAGGCGATCGAGCTGGCCTTCGTCACCGAAGACGGCCGCACCACCCGGGTGCTCGCGAGCGACGATCAGATCGACCGCCTCGTGGACGAGCTGGAGGACATCCTCAACTCACCCGCCGAGACGGGGTCCGGCGATCCGCCCGCGGCGGCCTGACGTTACCGCAGGAAGTCCCCGAAGACGCGCGGGCCGTCGCCGGTCGGGACCGTGCCGGTGACGGCGAGGCTCGACGGATCGATCAGGCTTAAGGAGTTGTCGCCCCAGTTGGCGACGACGATCGTCTTCCCGTCCCGGGTGGCGGCGACGCCCTCGGGATGATCGCCGACATCGATCGCGGCGAGCGCCTTCAGGGTCGCGGGGTCGAACACCGTCACGGTGTTGGAGTACTGGTCGGTGACGAACCCTTTGCCGGCGGCGAACGCGATGACGTAGGGCCGCTGGCCGGTGGTGACGCGGCCGGTCTCGCGGCCGGCCCCGATGTCGATGGCCGAGACGTCGTTCGAGACGACGTTGGCGGTGTAGGCGGTGGCGCCGTCCGCCGAGAGGGTCAGGCCGAACGGGTGCTGGCCGACAGGGACGCGCCGCGTCTCCCGGCGGCTCGCCACGTCGATGATCGAGACCGAGTCGGATTCGCGATTGGCCACCAGCAGTGTGGCGCCGTTCGGCGTCACGGCGATGCCGGAGGGAGATTTCCCGGTGGCGATCTCGCCCTCCAGCGTCAGACCGTCGGTCGTCGGGCGCAGCACGAAGACGCGCGTCCCGTACCAGTCGGCGACGTAGACTTCGCCGGATGTCGGGTTGACGCCGATGCCGAGCGGCCCGCCGGGCAGGTCGAGGCTCGCGCGTACCTTGCGCGCGTCGAGGTCGATCACCGAGACGCCATGACCCTCGGGGCGGGTGACGTAGGCGGTCTTCCGGTCGGGCGAGAGGGCGATGCCGGCCGGTGCGCCCGGCACGGGGATCGATTGCAGGATTTTTTTCGACGCGAGATCCACGATCTCGACGGCGTTGCCGAGCTGCGCCGTAACGAGAGCTTCCTGGGCGAGGGCGGGGGCGGACGGCAAGGCCATCCAGACGAGGCCCCATGCCCCGATCCTCCCCTTTCCCCGGGTGGGAGGGCTGGAAGGCCGGCGCGCCCGCCGAGTGAAACGAAACACGCCGGCCTTCCGCATCATCGAAGCCTTACGAGCCCTTCTCGGCCTTGGCCTTCACGTTCTCCAGACTCGCCTTGTAGAGGCCGGAGACGGCCTTCTTGGAGGCCTCGTCGTTCAGCTCGGGCGGGGGATCGTTGTTCATGTAGCCGCGGTAGAACGCACCGCGCCACGTCATCTTGGTCTTGGCGCCGTCGCCCTCGACCTCGATCGTCGAGGAGTAATCGTTCACCGGCAGGGTCTTCACGTCGACCTTGGTGATCCGGTACATGAGGGTCTTCTTCTCGGCGTCGTACTTGGCGAGTTCTTCCTCGACCGTGGCGCCGCCCTTCAGCGTCAGCGTGCGGGTCGCCTTGACCTCGTTGCCGCCCTTACCCTCGGTCTTCTCGACCACCGGAATCCAGCTTCCGTCCTGGAAGTTGCCGACGATCGCCCAGACCTTGTCGGCGGGGGCGTTGATCTCGATCGACTCCGACACCTTCTGCCGGGTCGGGCCGTGCGCCTGTGCGGCGAAGGTCACCGTGGCGAGCGCCGCCACGGCGGCGAGTGTCCTGAACTTCATCGTTTCTTTCCTCCCATCGAAGCCGCCGAGCATGGCCGCCTCACCCTTCGTCCGAGCGACTTGTGTCAGGAGCCGCTCTTCTCAAGCCTGGCCTTGAGGTTCTCAAGGCTGGCATGAACCCAGGCCCGCACGCGCTTCTCCGAATTCTCGTCATTGAGTTCGGGCGGCGGGTCGTTGTTCGGATGGCCGCGGTAGAAGGCGGCCCGCCACTCGACCCGCGCGTGCTCGCCTTCGGGCTGCACCGAGATCGTGGCCGAGTAATCCTTGGCCGGCAGGTCGCCGACCTCGTTCTCGAGGATGTAGTAGGCGAAGCTTCGGTGCTCGGAATCGAGCTTGCGGCTCGCCTCGACGATGACGTGGCCGTTCTTCAGAGTCAGCTGGAAGACCGGCTTATCCGCGCTTCCCTGCCGCTCGCCGCGGGTCACGTTCTCGATCCAGTCTGCATCGGCGGGGTTGCCGACCACCGCCCAGACCTTGTCGGGAGAGGCGTCGATGATGACGCTCTCGACGATCTTGCGCCGGGTCGGCGCGTGCTGGGCCTCTGCCGCGACGGTGGTGACAGCGAGCGCCGTGGCGGCGAGCAGTGCGATCCGCTTCAAACCGGGTGTCTCCTTGGAAATCTCTCGAATCTGTCGGCGCCTCACAGGGGGCGGCTCGTCCCGTCGAGGACACGGCCGGTGCGTGCCAGGGCCCCCGCGACCTTGTCCTCGATCCAGTCCCAGGCCTCGCGCTCGGCCGGGCCGGCGGTCTTGGAGATCGCTATGGCATGATAGGCCATCTCCGTCAGGACCTTTTCCGGCTCCAGCATGTGGAGCCGCGTGGACAGGATCGCCGCCTCGATCACCGCTCCTTGCGCCCGGTTGTAGCCGATGAACGGCACGTGGCTCGCCGCGTGCACCATCCGCCCGCGGTAGCGTGGGCGCTGCGGGTCGTCCTCGATCGCCGCCACCTCGAACTCGGCATGGCCGAAGCATTCGGCGAGGCGCTTGCCCGGAATGGTGTCGCAGTCCACCACCGGCCAATCGCGCCGCCCGGTGACGACGCCCGCGATCACCCGCACGTCGCTCGGGGCCGAGGCCGTGAAGTAGGGGCGCTCCGCGAGGTTGTCGATCGTGGGCGAGGGGCGGAACGGGGCGAGCACGAAATCCTCGTCCTCGCGGATCAGGCCGAACGGCACGAGATGCATCGCGCCCGTCGTCGAAAGAGTGGTGACGACGGTCTCAAGGATCAGCGGCATCTCAATTTCGGTCCTCGTCGGGCACCAGCCGACCGCAGACGATGCGGCCGCCCTTCGGCTCGCTGAGCGGGTCGCGTTCCGATGCTGTGCCGCTTCCAGTTTCGGTCCGCGGCGGCACGGCGCCGCGCTCCGGATCGGTCCCGGCTGCACGCTCCGCGGCGGGTGCCTCGGGGCCGCTATGCTTGGTATGCGCCGCTTTCGTCGGCCCGGCCGCCTTGAAGGCGGTGGTGTCTTCCTGGGTGCGGTCGGCGGCGCAGCCCCAATCGAGGGGTTCGTCCTGCACGTAGCGCTTGCCGAGGCGGAACGCGGTCTCGGCCTTGGTCAGCTCTCCGCCGAGATAGAAGGCGTGCGCGCCGTCGCTCTCCACGCTCAGTTCGGGGAAGAAGGCCATCGCGTCGGTGCCGGTGGTGTGACGGTCGCGGTTGTAGACGTGGATGCCGTCCTCGGCGACGGCGATGCGGTAATTGGGATCGCGCACCTCCGCGGCCAGGGCGGCAATTTCATCGGAGGTCTGCACGAAGGGGCGCTTGTCGTGCAGCGCGAGCAATTCGCGGCCGTAGCCCTTGGGCAGGGCGGCGTCCTCTTTGGCCGCGTACATTACCCGGCGCGCGGCATCGTGCTCCTCCACCGTGCGGCGGGTGTGGTTCGAGACCTGCACGATCAACACGTTGCGGATGGCGAGTTCCGAGCACATGCCGACGAGGAGCGCCGTGACGCCGAGGCTGTCGGCCTCGGTGAGTTCGGTGAGGTTGCCGGTGCCCATCATCATCTCGATGTTCGGCCAGCGCGCGCGGATCTCGCGGTAGCGGCAGATCGAATCGACGAAGCCGAAATGGATCGGCTCAAGGATCGGATCGGCCATGTAGGGGCGCCCGGCCTGCTCCATCCGCTCGATGGCGCGGTCGAGGGAGGGCAGATCGTCGGGCCGCATCGGCACGAGGACCGGCACCGCGTCGGTCTCGAAGGCGAGATCCAGCGTCTCCTCGTTGAGGCTGAGGAGATAATCGGCACCCGCGCGCGCACCGCGGGTCAACTCGTCGAGGGAAAAGGAATCGACGCTGACCTTCAATCCGGCGCCCTTGAGGGCCCGCACGCTGTCTTCGAGATGCGGGAACGCCGTGTCGGGCAGTCCCCCGAGATCGATCACGTCGGCGCCGCGGCGGGCGAGGTCGAGACCCTTGGCCAGGATCTGGTCGGGCGTCATCTTAGAGGCGTCGACGATCTCGGAGAAGATGCGCAGATCGTGGCGCGAGAGATCGACCTTGCGGCCGGTCAGGCCAAGGTAAGCCGGCAAATCGACGATTTCGTCCGGGCCTCGCTCCACCGGCAGGCCGAAGTGGTTGCTGAGCGCCTCCGGGTTGGCGCGGCAACGGCCGGGCAGGACGATTCGGGTCGCGCCCTCGGGCATCTGCACGCGGCGCTTGATGATCTCTTCCGTCATCAGCGCGGCGACCTTCACCCCGGCATCGGCGATGCTCCAGGTGAAGCGCTCGGCCGGCAGGGTGGCGGCAACCTTTTCCAGCCGGGCATGGGCCAGCTTGCCGGTGATGAAGACGAGATGTTCGGGCACGCTCATGCGGCGGGCCTCTCGCGATGCGGTTCGGGGCCACGGATCACGATCGTGCCGGGATAGGCGGCCGCGAAGCGCGGGAAGGCGGCATCGACGAGGCCGGTTCGCGCGAGCGTGGCCGGGTCGGTCCAGGGCGGGATGTTTGCCAACTTTACGAGGATGCAGCGTTCCGCCCCGAGCACGCCGGCGAGCCAGAGGGCGAGGCTGTCGGAAGTGACCTCCCAGCTCTCAGCGATGTCCGGATGGCCGACTTTCAGGGCCGCCGGGTCCCAAATCACGGAGCGGCCCTGTGCGAGGGCCTCCGCCACAGCGTCCGGGCTCGCGGCGATGGTGAGCCTCCCTTCGAGCGCGGAAAACACCTCGGCCATGCGGCCCATGGCGTCGAGGGCGAGGCGGTGGGCGAGGGCGTCATCGAAGCCGAGCGCGGACTGCGCCGTTCGCACCGCATCAGCGAAGGGGCCGCCGCCGGGCACGACCGCGACGGGGGCGTTGTCCACGCAGTCGGACAGGATGGCGCGGAGCCGCGCTCGGTCGGCAACGAGGCTGCCGCCGATTTTGACAACAGCGCTCCTCGAAACCCTTTCCGCTCCGCGGGGGAGGGGGCCTCGCGGGTGCGAGGCAGAAGAGGGGAGCGACGTTTCCGGATCGTGCGGAGCCTGCCCCTCACCCGACCCGCTTTGCGGGCCACCCTTTCCCGCGGAGGAAAGAGGGACCGGCGTCGCGCTTGCCATGGCGGTCACGCCGCGTCGGCCCGCGGGCAGGTGCGCATCGCCTCGACCGCCCGCGAGACCCGCGCACCGTCGAGCGCCTGCCGCCGGTCGCCGTCACGGCACAGGCCGCCGCGGAAGCCGAGATAATCGGGCCCGAAGCTCGCGAGCACCGGAATGTCGGCAAGCCCGAGCGAGCCGGCGAGCCCGCTCATCAAGCCGTGGGTGCGGCAGCCGGCGACGAAGGCGGCGAGCTGCGGCGCGGACATGAGGCTGGGAAGCGCAATCCCGCTCTTGCCACGGGTATCGATCATTGCCCCGACGAAACCCGCCGCGGCCAAGCGCGCAGGGAAAGAGCCCTCGGTCACGTCGTCCTCGGCGAAGAGCACGCCGATCACCCGGCCCGGCGCCCTCGCGGCGGCCTCGGCCAGGGCGGTGCCGTCCGCGGCTCCAACTGCGATCTTGATGAAATCCACACCGGTCGCGGCCATCGTCGTAATGGCGGCGGCGATCTCCGTCCCCGTGCCGTCACCGGCCACCGCACTGGTGACCGCTCGCCCGCCGATACGGGCGACGAGGCCGCGCACGGTCTCCGCCGGGAGCGCACCGAGCGCCCCGCGCTCGGGATCCTTGGCGTCGATCAGGTCTGCCCCGGCCCGGTGCGCGGTCAGCGCCTCGTCGGGGCCGCGCACGCTGACGAGCAGGCGGGGGCGCGTGGAGGAAATCGGTTCAAGGTCGGACACAGGGAACGTTCTTGCTCAGCCTTGCGCGCCTGCACAAGCCCCGCCTCAGGAACGGCCGGGCAGCGGCTCGGCCAGCAGGCGGTTCTTCACGATCCAGCGCGCGGCGTGGGACCAGTCGTCGTCGGTGTTGGCTCTTATCACGACCTGGCCCTGGCGCACGACCTTGCCGGACTCGGCCTCCGCGATGGTGACGACGAGGCTGAACAACTGATTGGCGCCCTTGTCGGCGAAGGTGGTCACGGCGAGCTCCGCTCCGAGCGCCTTGGCGATGGGAGCGGTGCAGCCGTTGCACTTGTAGAGCGGGCTCTCCTTGCGGATCTCCGCGGCCTGGGGGCCGAGATCGACGCTCTCGAGGCCGCCCTTCTCGGCGAGTTGCGTCCGCAGCACCTCGGTGACGAGGTCGAGGCGCTTCTGATCGGCCGGCAACGGCTTGCGGCCATAGGCCAGCGTCGGATCGTTCACCTCCGCCGGGAAGATCGCTGCCTTGCGTGCCGCCTCCTCGGCCAAGGCCGCGCTGCTGGCGGCGGACAGGAGGGCGAGGGCGGGCAGGAGGACGCGAAGTCGCATGGAAGCGGAGCCTGGATCGGGCGCGGTGCCGCGCGGGCAGACTCTAATTTGGCTCCTCGGAGGATTTGGCAACGGCCGGCACCTCTCCCGGCATCGCGTCGGCGGCTCGAACTCCGGGAGGGACCCGTCGCAAGCGCCACACGGGAGCGAAGGAGTTCCGTAATCTTATGAAAATCTTATGCTTCTGTCGTTGAGGCCGGTGGCAAGATGTTGCTAGCCTGCCGGGCAATGCGTTCGTCCGTCCCTCTCCTCCTCGCCGCGGGTCTTGCGACCAGCCTGGCCGCGTTCCTGGCCGTTCCTCTCCACGCCCAGGAGCCCAAGGCGGCGACCGGCGAGCCGCCGCCGGGATCGCCCGCCACCCAGACAGCCACGCCGGTCCCCGGCTCGGAAACGCATATCGCCGTTCTCTACCGCCCGGTCCCGGCGCCCTCGTCCTACGACGCGGAGGCCGATCCCGAGGATCTCGGCATCGCGGGCGCGCGCATGGCGGTGAAGGACAACAACACCACCGGCCGCTTCACCAAGCAGACCTTCGCCCTCGACGAGGTCGTCCTCGATGACGAGCGCGATCCGGTGCAGGCGGCCAAGGATCTTGCGGCGAAGGGCGTGCGGTTCTTCGTGCTGGCCCTGCCCGCCGCCGAGGTGCTGGCCGTGGCCGACGCGCTGAAGGAGACGGGCGCCGTCATCCTCAATGCCGGCGCGCCGGACGACCGCCTGCGCGGGGCCGATTGCCGCGCCAACCTGTTCCACGTGCTGCCGAGCCGCGCCATGCAGACGGATGCGCTGGCGCAGTACCTGACGCTGATGCGCTGGCGGAAGATTTTCCTGATCGTCGGCCCGACCGAGCGCGACAAGGCCTATGCCGACGCGATGAAAAACTCCGCCCGCAAGTTCGGCCTCAAGATCACCGCGGAGAAACCCTGGACCTTCGGGCCGCTGGCGAAGGCCCGCGGCGACACGCCGACCCGGGCCGAGGCGATGGTGTTCACCCGCGGGCTCGACTACGACTTGGCGGTGGTCGCCGACGAAGAGGGCGACTGGGGCGATTACGTCCCGTTCCGCACCGTCGATCCGCGTCCCGTGGCCGGCACGCAGGGGCTGATCGCGACCACGTGGCACCCGACGCTGGAGACCTGGGGTGCGGCCCAGGCGCAGAACCGCTTCCGGCGGCTCGCCGGGCGCCTGATGCGGCCGCTCGACTATCAGGTCTGGGCGGCCGTGCGCACGGTCGGCGAGGCCGCGACGCAGACGCGGGGCACCGATCCGGCGAAGCTGGCCGCCCATCTCGTCACGCCCGAATTCTCGCTGCCGGCCTACAAGGGCGTCTCGCTGACCTACAGGCCTTGGGACCACCAGTTGCGCCAGCCGATCATCGTGGTGCAGCCCAAGGCGATGGTCTCCGTCGCGCCCGAGCAAGGCTTCATCCACCAGCGCACGCCGCTGGACACGCTCGGCGCCGACGAGCCGGAGACGGCGTGCAAGCTCCGGTGACGGCCGCTCCAGGCCGATCGGAAGCCGGACAAAGGACGATGCGGCAATCGACCACCCGGCAAGGGGCCGCTCGCCGCCGGTTTTTCCTTTGAGCAGTGCAGCCGTGAGGGCCATGTCGCTGCAACCGATTATAACGCGGGCGCGCAACGACGCGCCGGAGACGACAGGGAGGACGCCGATGGTCGCTCGCTTGAGGGCGGGGCTGGGTTGTGCAGTGCTCGCAGGCTCTTGGTTTGGCCTCGCGGGGGCGTGGTTCGGCACAATCGGGCAGGCGCAGGCCTTCACGGCCTACGTCACCAACGAGAAAGCCAACACGGTCTCGGTGATCGACACCGCAACCATGGCGGTGACCGCGACCTGGAAGGTCGGGCGGCGGCCGCGCGGCGTGACCCTCTCCAAGGACGACAAGGAGCTGTTCGTCTGCGCCAGCGACGACGACCGCATCGACGTGCTCGACACCGCCACCGGCAAGGTGGTCCGCTCGCTGCGCTCGGGGCCGGATCCGGAGCAGTTCATCCTCGATCAGAGCGGCAACCCGCTCTACGTCGCCAACGAGGACGACAGCCAGGTCACCATCATCGACATCGAGAAGAACAAGGTGCTGGCCGAGATCCCGGTCGGGGTCGAGCCGGAGGGGATGGGCCTGTCGCCGGACGGCAAGGTTCTCGTGAACACCTCCGAGACCACCAACATGGCCCACTTCATCGACACCAAGACCTTCGAGGTGATCGACAACGTGCTGGTGGATGCCCGGCCGCGCTTCGCCGAGTTCTCCTCGGACGGCAAGTTCCTCTGGGTCTCCGCCGAGGTGGGTGGCACGGTCTCGGTGATCGATGTCGCCACCCGCAAGGTCATCAAGAAGATCAGCTTCAAGATCCCGAGCGTCACCGACGAGCAGATCCAGCCTGTCGGCGTGCGCCTCACCAAGGACGGCACCCGGGCCTTCGTCGCACTGGGCCCTGCCAACCGCGTCGCCGTGGTCGATGCCAAGACCTACGAGGTGCAGAAGTACCTTCCCGTGGGACAGCGCGTCTGGCAGCTCGCCTTCACGCCCGACGAGAAGCAGCTCTACACCACCAACGGTACCTCCAACGACGTGTCGGTGATCGATGTGGAGGGGCTGAAGGTGGTCAAGAGCATCCCGGTCGGGCTGCTGCCCTGGGGCGTGGCGATCTCGAGGAAGTAAGTTCAGTTCGCCGGCTAAAATATCGTCCCGAAAGGTCGTTGCCGGCTTGTCGAGGAAAACGATGCAAGACCGACGAACGACGGGAGGAAGCGACATGAGATGGACCACGCGCCTCGGCCTCGCCACCGCGGCCCTGATGCTCGCCGGTGCCCCGGCGGGCGCCCTCGACCTCACCAAGAAGCGACAGAACCTGCCCGATCTCGTGCTCGGCAACGAGGAGGGCAACGACTTCGTGGTCGAGAACAAGGATATCGAGCTGGAGGCCGGCAAGGCCTACCGGCTGCGCATCGTCGCCAAGGGGCGGCAGGAGTACAAGTTCTACGCGCCCGAGTTCTTCCGCTACATCTGGTTCAACCAGATCGTGATCGAGCACAAGGAGATCCATGGCGGCGGCCCGCCCGACCATCTCGAATTCGACGATCCCGGCGAGATCGCCATCGAGTTCGTCGCTATCAAGCCCGGCGCCTACAAGTGGTATGCGCAGGGCCTGGAGGAGAAGGGCATGGCTGGCACGATTACGGTGAAGTGAGGTGGGATATCTCATGAAGCGCGCATGCACCTTCCTCTCCCTCTTCCTTCTCCTCCTCGCCAGCCCCGCCCTGGCCGATGACAAGGCCGCCTGCGCCGAGGGTATCGCCGCCGTGAAGGCGCAGGCCGAAAAGCTCGCGCCCGAGGCCGTCCCGCAGAAGCTCAAGCGTGCCCTGAAGATCGCCGAGCGCGAGCAGGGCGAGGGCGAGTTCGACGAGTGCCTGGAAGCGCTCGACGATGCCCGGCGGGCGCTGCCGAAATGAGCGCCGCCCTCGAAGTCGCCGGCGTCAGCCACCGTTTCGGTCAGCGTGCCGCCTTGTCGGATGTGTCGCTGACGGTGGAGCGCGGGCACTTCATGGCGCTGCTCGGCCCCAACGGCGCGGGCAAGACCACTTTGTTCTCGGTGATCACCCGGCTCTACAACAATCAGGAGGGCCGAGTCTCGATCCTCGGCCATCCTCTCGACCGGGAGCCGTCGCGGGCGCTCGCCGGCCTCGGCGTGGTGTTCCAGGCCCGAACGCTGGATACCGACCTCACCGTCGCGCAGAATTTGCACTACCACGCCAGCCTGCACGGCATCGCCCGCTCCGCCGCTCGCGCCCGCATCGAGAGCCTACTCGCCCGCGTCGGCCTGGCCGAGCGGCGCGACGATAAGATCCGTACCCTCTCCGGCGGCCAGTCGCGGCGCATCGAGATCGCCCGCTCGCTGATCCACGAGCCGCGCCTGCTGCTCCTCGACGAGCCCACCGTCGGCCTCGACCTCGAATCGCGGGCCGACATCGTCGCCATCGTCCGCGCCCTGGTGCGCGAGGAGGGCCTCTCGGTGCTGTGGGCGACCCACATCTTCGAGGAGATCTCGCCCGAGGACGATGCGGTCGTCCTCCACAAGGGCCGGATCGTCGCCCGCGGCCGGGCCGGGGAGATCGGCGGACCCGGCGAGACGCTGGAGGCCGCCTTCCGCCGCCTCGTCGCCGAGCCCGACAAGAGAACCGTGAAGTCCGCCGCATGAGCTTTTCGCCCGATACTGCCGCTCGCACCGAGGCGGCCAAAAGGCCCGCCCCCCATGCGGGCCGGCTCGACGCGGTCGGCTACCTCATCGCGCTCGGCGGCATCGTGCGCCGGGAGTTGCTGCGCTTCTTCCACCAGAAGGAGCGCTTCTTCTCGGCGATGGTGCGCCCGCTGGTCTGGCTGTTCATCTTCGCGGCGGGTTTCCGCAACACGCTCGGCACCTCGATCACGCCGCCCTACGAGACCTACGTGCTCTACGAGGCCTACGTGGTGCCGGGGCTCGCGGTGATGATCCAGCTCTTCAACGGCATGCAATCGTCGCTCTCGATGGTCTACGACCGCGAGGTCGGCTCGATGAAGGTGTTGCTCACCTCGCCCTATCCGCGCTGGACGCTGCTGCTCGCCAAGCTGATTGCCGGCGTCAGCGTCTCGATCGTGCAGGCCTACGCCTTCCTTGCCATCGCGTGGTTCTGGGACACCGGTATTCCGCCGGTCGGCTACCTCGCCGCCCTGCCGGCCTTCCTGGCCTCGGGGCTGATGCTCGGGGCCATCGGTCTGTTCCTGTCCTCGCTGGTGCGGCAGCTCGAGAACTTCGCGAGCGTCATGAATTTCGTGATCTTCCCGATGTTCTTTGCCTCTTCTGCCCTATATCCGCTCTGGCAGGTGCGGGCGTCGAGCGAATGGCTCTATCTCGTCTGCCAAGCCAACCCGTTCACCCACGCGGTCGAACTGGTGCGTTTCGCCCTTTACGGGCGCTTCGAGCCGGTCGCCTGCGCCGTCGTGGTCGGCACCGGCCTCCTGTTCTTCACCCTCGCCGTGATCGCCTACGATCCGGGCCGTGGCATCATGGCCCGGCGCGGCGGACCGGCCGGCGAAGCCGCCTGAGAGACTTCCCATGACCTTCCGTTCCGTTCGTGCCCCGCTCTGTCTTGCCCTGGTTCTCGCGGCGGCCCCGGCGCTGGCGCAGCCCAAGGCCGACCCGGATTGGCCCTGCGCCCAGCGCAAGGTGACGACGCTGGGCTACGGATCGTTCTGGACGGGACCCGACCTTGCCGAGGCCGGAGAGTGGGGCAACGACCGTGAGGCGGCCCAGCTCGCCCGCAAGCTCGCCTCCCGCCGCACGGAACTGCGCGAGGCCGACACCCTGCTCGACGAGTTCACCGAAAAACTCGATCCGGCCGAGAAGTCGAAGCGGCTCACCCGCGTGTTCGCCGGGGTGTTCGAGATCATCAACGGCGAGCGCAGCACGGTGATGAACGGCATCACCCGCTACGCGCAGGGACAGCGGCGGCTCGCCGAGCGCATCCGCGACGAGGCCGACAAGGTGAGCGAGCTCAAGGACAGTCCGGAATCCGATCCCACCAAGGTCGCTTCCAAGGAGGCCGCGGACCTGGAAAGCCAGTTCAACTGGGACCGGCGCATCTTCGACGAGCGAAACCAGTCGGTCTCCTACGTCTGCGAGGTCCCGACGATTCTGGAGCAGCGCCTGGGCGAGATCGCCCGCCGCATCCAGGCGCGCGTCTGAGTGTCTCGCACAAAACTCCCGCCGCGCTGCATCGCCAGAGCGAGAGCGGCCTGCGGCCGGGAGTTTGGTGAGGCACGCTGAGCCGCGATCCGATCGGAGGCACTGCCTTTCGTATCCGTGCAGCTCCGTAGAGTGGGTGAGCGTATCGGTCGAGCCGGGCCGTGATTTCGGCCTCCGTAACCGTGCCCGGCTCCTCCCTTCTGATCGGTTCTCGTCGAGCCAATGGTACGGGACCGGACGCGGCGATTTGCGATGACGCTTGTTCCGTAGCCGGTGGACCTCGTCTGAGCCTTTTCGACCGAGGCTCAGCTCTGTGTCGTACATGCCGGTCGCCGAACGGACCTTTGCTGGACAAGCGAGGGGCATTCGGAAAATGATTGCCAGATTATCCCGGGCTGTTCTGCTTCTTTATCCGTAAGTCTCTGATGAGACGTCAGAAATATGTTGCCATAACAGCACGCGTCGGTGGGAAGCTTGAGCGTCCCATCATAATTGATCCCGAAGAAGCTTTGCGGCGATTGTCGCGGCCGCCGTCCTTCAGCAACATCCGGCATCGGACCCGCTCAATCGGGGCCGCAAGCACGAATGACAAGGGCTGGGGAATGACAATGCGGGTGCTGCGAGGCAGCCTCATCGCATCGGTTGCGCTGCTTCCGGGACAGGTGATGGCGCAGGCGGCGGGCGGACAAGCCGTCACACTGGAGGAGATCAGCGTCGTCTCCAATACGCCGGTCGCGGCCTCGCGTCGGATCGTGGCAACGCCGACCGCGTCGGGGCTGCGCGAGACCGTCGTGCTCGACGGCATCGATCGCAACAAGTTGCCACAGAACACGAGCGTGCTGACGGCGGCCGACGTGTCGCGGGTCGGCTTCCCGAGCACGGTCCGGGCGCTCGACGAGCGCATCGGCTCGATCAGCATCAACAACGCGCAGGGCAACCCCTTCCAGCCGACGATCACCTATCGCGGCTTCGAGGCCTCGCCGCTGGGCGGCTCGCCGCAGGGCGTCGCGGTCTACCTGAACGGGGCCCGCTTCAACACCTCGTTCGGTGACACGGTGCAGTGGGATCTGATCCCCGACATTGCCGTCGACCGGATCGAACTCGAGGGCTCCAACCCGGCCTTCGGCCTCAACGCGCTGGGCGGCGCGCTCGCGGTGTCGCTCAAGAACGGCTTCACCTACCAGGGCAGCGAGATCAACGTGCTCGGCGGCTCGTTCGGCCGCGGCGCGGTGGCGTTCCAGCACGGCCAACGCATCGACAATATCGGCCTCTACGTCGCCGGCACCAAGCTCGGCGAGGAAGGCTGGCGGCGCCACTCGCCGTCGCGCCTCAACCAGATCTACGCCGACCTCGGCGTGCAGGGTGAGAAGAGCGAGTTCCACTTCAACGTCATCGGCGCCAGCAACAGCCTGACCGGCAACGGCACCGCCCCAGTCGAATTGCTCAAGGCCGACCGCAGCGACGTCTTCACCTATCCCGACCAGACCAAGAACGACTTCCTGCGCTTCCAGCTCTCTGGCACCTACGACGTCACGCCGACGATCAGCGTGCAGGGCAACGCCTATTACGGCCTGTTCCGGCAGCGCACCGCCAACGGCGACGCGGCCGACGTGGAGAATTGCGAGGCGGACGAGACCTTCGTCTGCTCCGAGGGCGCGGACGACAACCAGTTCTTCCTGCGCGACCGCACCGGCGCTCCCGTGCGCGCCGATCGCCTGCGCACCTTCAACTTCGGCGCGGTCAACCCGGTCTTCGCCAACCGCTTCGACGAGGGCGGCCCCTACGCCTTCCTCAACCAGACCCGCACCGACACCGACAATTTCGGCGCCACGGTCCAGACCGTGATCCGCGAGCCGCTGTTCGGCCTGCCGAACCGCTTCGTGCTCGGCGGCTCCTATGACGGCGGTCGGACCCGCTTCGGGGCTGACAACTCCATCGGCGGCCTCACCCTCGATCGCGGCTTCTCGCCCCCCGGCATCGTCGTCTCCAGCGACGACGGCATCATCACCCCCGTCTCCGTGCGCACCTCGAACGATTACGGCGGCATCTACTTCACCAACAACACCGACCTGACCGACCGGTTGACGCTGACGCTGCAGGGCCGGTTCAACATGGCCAAGATCGTCCTGCGCGACCAGATCGGCACGGCGCTCAACGGCGACCACTACTACGAGCGCTTCAACCCCGGCATCGGCGCGACCTACAAGATCATCCCCGAATACCTCGTCGCCTATGGCGGCTACACGGAAGCCAACCGGGCCCCGACCCCGGCGGAGCTCTCTTGCGCCGACCCGCTGGCGCCGTGCTCGCTCACCAACTTCTTCGTCGGCGACCCGCCGCTGAAGCAGGTCGTGGCCCGCACCGTCGAGGCGGGCGTGCGCGGCCGCATCCCGCAGCCCGACGACGTCTTCGGCGGCATCCTGTCGTGGAAGGCCGGCTTCTTCTCGACCCGCAACGACGACGACATCCTGTTCGTGCCGGCCCCCGACACGATCGGCCGCGCCTATTTCCGCAACGTCGGCTCGACCAAGCGTCAGGGTGTGGAGGCGAGCCTGTTCTACAACACGCCGACCTGGAATGCCTTCATCGACTACGCCTTCGTCGACGCGACCTTCGAATCACCCGTCGAACTCGCGGCCCCCGGCAACCCGTTCAACAGCACCGGCGGCGACGAGAGCGGCGTCGTGCTCGTGCGTCCGGGCAACCGCCTGCCCGGCGTCGCGCCGCACCAGCTCAAGGTCGGCGTACAGTACCAGGTGACGCCGGAATGGCGGATCGGCGCGCTCGCCCGCTTCGCGACCGGCAAGTTCCTCGTCGGCGACCCGACCAACCAGAACAAAACCACCGGCGACTACGCGGTGTTCGGCTTCAACACCAGCTACCGTATCGCCCCGAACATCGAACTCTACGGCTTCGTCGAGAACGCGTTCAGCGCCCGCTACGCCACCTTCGGCACCTTCTCGCCGGTGGACGAGGTGCCGATCGTCCGGGTGCCCAACGCCACCTCGAACCGCAGTCTCGCGCCCGGCGCGCCAGTGGCGGCCTTCGGCGGCCTGCGCATCCTGTTCGAGCCGCCGCCGCCGGCCCCGGTGGTGGAGCCGCTGCCGCTGGTCCGCAAGGGCTGAAGCCGGGTTGAGAAGCGATCTCTCCCGGACCGGTCCCGGTCCGGGAAGTCTCGTTGGGGTTGCAGGCGGCGCGGTTCTCCGGAACCGCGCCGCTTCTATATCTGGGTAGGTGAGCAAGGATGCGGCGGGTGGCGAAACGCGCGATTCCCGCTCCGCCTATTGCCAAATCATCCCGGGCAAGTTACGCAATCGAGGCGAGGCCGCGCGGCCACTTTGCCGAGAGCGGGTGGTCGTGAGCGGCTCTGCGATTTTGCCGTTCGCCCGGCTCCGGCCGGGCCTCTTCGATCAGGAGTCTGCCCCCAATGGCGTTCCGCCTCTCCTCTGCCGTTCTTCTCGCCGCCCTCGTCGCGGCTCCGGCCTACGCGGCCCCGACGACCACGACGAAGGTCGACATCGCTGCCTTCGATCCGGACAAGGACGGCACCGTCGATCTCAAGGAGGCCCAGGCCGCCGGCTCCGCCGCCTTCGACAAGCTCGATCCGGATAAGGACGGCACCCTCGACGCCAAGGAGCTGAAGGGCCGCGTCAGCGAGGCCGATCTCAAGAAGCTCGACCCGGACAATGACGGCACCCTCGACAAGAAGGAATACCTCGCCGCCATCGAGGCCCAGTTCAAGGCCGCCGATCCGGACAACGACGGCACGATCGACGCCAAGGAGCTGGCGAGCCCGGCTGGTTCGGCGCTGGTCAATCTGATTCGCTAACCGCCCGACCCATCGGGATGAGAATGGTGCGGATCGCGAGATCCGCACCCTTTCGCATGTCTGGGCCGACGCCGGCGGGCTCCGCGGCATTCTCGGGCGAAGCGTCGCAGATCGGAACCACATGTCGGTCTGGCGGGCTTTCTCGGCCGAAGCGGCGGTCACAGGACCGGTTCGCGAAAAGTCGATTCGGAGGAGCCCGAACCCATGCGCAATGCCCTCAGCCTGCCCGCTGCCCTTGCCGTCCTCATCGCAGCCGGTCCCGCTCTGGCGGTCTCATGCAAGGACGACATCTCCACCGTGGAGCGTCGGCTCAACAGTGCTGGCGCGGAGCAGGTGACCGGTAAGGAGCCGCCGGGCGGCGCGACCTCCTCGAACTCGCCCAAGGCCCTCGACAAGCCGCCGGCCGGTGCCCCGTCCGACCCTGCGACCAAGCCGACCAAGGCCGGTGTCGAGGAGGCGCGCGCCCTGCTCGCCAAGGCCAAGGAGCAGGACAAGGCCGGTCAGGAGACCGCCTGCCAGGACACGATGACCAAGGTGAAGGAGAAGGCCGGCGCGCTGCCGTAACAGGCAGGGCGGTCACTATCGAAGACCCTTTGGAAAAGAAGAGCCCGGGACTGCGCTCTGGCGGTCCCGGGCTCCGACCCGTTCGATATCCCAAAAATCCTCAGTACGCGTTGTCGGTCTTGAAGAGCGCGAGCGGCGTGGTGAGCAGGATTTTGAGGTCGAACAGGATCGACCAATTTTCGATGTAGTGCAGGTCGTGCTCGACGCGGCGCTGGAGCTTCTCGCTGGTGTCGGTCTCGCCACGCCAGCCATTGACCTGCGCCCAGCCGGTGATGCCGGGTTTCACCTTGTGGCGGGCGAAGTAGCCGTCCACCACCTGATCGTAGAGGGTGTTCGCCGCTTTGGCCTGGATCGCGTGCGGGCGTGGCCCAACCAGGGAAAGGTCGCCGCGGATCACGTTGAAGAGCTGCGGCAGCTCGTCCAGCGAGGTCTTACGGATGAAGCGGCCGACCGGCGTCACGCGGGCGTCGGTCTTGGTGACGAGCTGCGTAGCCCCCGCGTCGCAGAGATCGACATACATCGAGCGGAACTTGAAGATCTCGATCAGCTCATTGTTGAAGCCGTAGCGCTTCTGCCGGAACAGCACCGGACCGGGTGAGGTGAGCTTCACCGCGACCGCCACGGCCAGCATCGCCGGCGAGAGGGCCATCAGCAGCAGCAGGCCGACGAAACGATCGAACGCGCCTTTCAGAATGACATCCCAATCGGCGAGCGGCTTGTCGAACACGTCGAGCAGCGGCACGTCGCCGAGATAGGAATAGGCACGGGGCCGCAGGCGCAGCTTGGTCGCGTGAGCCGACAGGCGGATATCAACCGGCAGGACCGAGAGCTTGGCGAGCATCTGCAGGATGCGCGTCTCGGCTGAGATCGGCAGCGTGAAGACCACGAGATCGAGCGGAGCGTGGCGCGCGTAGGTAACGAGATCGCTCACATTGCCGAGCTTGGGATGACCAGCCACCTCGGCGCTGGAACGGTCGTCGCCCCGGTCATCGAAGACGCCGATGATGCGAATACCGTTCTCGCCGCCGGTTTCCAGAGCTCGAATCAGTTCCTCGGCCGCCGGACCGCCGCCGACGATAGCCGTGCGGCGATCGAAGCGGCCCTTGGCCATCTGCATGCGCACGAAGGCTGAGAGTACGGCGCGGCCGCCGAGCAGCAGCCCCAGTCCGGCCATGTAGTAGCTGAGCAGCCAGATCCGGGAATAATGATCGGCAATCTTGCCGAGCACCATCGCCGCGGCCACCATCAGAAAGGCCACGGACCAGCCCGTCGCGAGCTTCATGGAAGTTCGTGAGAGATCGCGGAATGCACCGATCCGGTAGCTTCCCGACGCCTGGAACAATCCGAGGGCCGCAACGGTCACGGCCAGGACGGCGGTGATGTAGCGCGGCGCCATGGGCACGACGCCATGAAGCAGTGCTTGGTGCAGGGCAAGGCCAAGAATGATCAGTCCGCAGAACTCGGCGAGTCGCACGCAGCCGGCCAGCACTACCGGCGAGAGCCACGAACCCCGAGGTTGTGGAGTCGGTGCAGGGTCAGTTGAATCGCTCGGCGATCCCTGTGCCCTATCGAGCGCCAGCGGCGCCGGTACGGGGGTCAGCGAGTCGCTTTGCTCAGCGACCTTGAGTAGATCTCGAACGTCGATGGCACTCATCGGAATGTTCCACGTGAAAACGTCGAGCCTTTCCGGCAGAGCAGTATGCCGGACCGATCTTCACGAAAGCCTAAGGCGCGGCACGGATCAGGTGGCCTGAGATGGGACAGGCGGCGCACCAGGGCCGGACTCAAGCCGCGGCTGCGGCAGACGCCGCCCTGACCCGCTTCGCGCGGAACGCGGCGGCGTAGCCACACAGTACATCGGTCGCCATGCGGTTCATGGAGAAGCGGGTGCGCAGTGAGTCACTGAGCGCGCGCGCGCGGCCTTCGCGAGTGGCAGGAGCCTCGTCGAGGATGCGGATGATGGCCGCACTCAGAGCCTCGTCGTCACCGGGCGGTACCAGGTCGCCGGATAGGGCCCCGAAGATTTCAGGGATGCCGCCGACATTGGTCGCGACCAGCGGCTGGCCCGCAGCCGCCGCCTCCAGCACGACATAGGGCAGCGACTCGGCAAGCGAGGGCACGACCATGACCCGGCCGCGGCCGAGCACGGGGCGGATCGCCTGGGGCGGCTCGAAGGCGATGGCATGGCGCAGGCCGAGATTCTCGGCCATGGCCGCAAGGCTCTCGGTGTCCGGACCCGAGCCGACCATGAGGAGGCGCAGGTCACGGCCCCGGCCGCGCACCCGTGCGAGCGCACGCAGCAGCACGGGAAGCCCTTTGGCCTCGCGCAGCTCGCCGACATAGACGAGATCGAATGGATCGTCCGAAGTCCCGACGGGCGCGAATTCGGCTTCGGCGATGCCGTTGTGAACGATGCGTTCGAGGCGCGGCGCCCCGCCGGCATAGGCCGCGTGACGCGAGGCGACATACTCGCTCTCAAACAGGAACAGGTCGGTCATGCGCGCCATCACCTGTTCGGCGGCCATGTAGACGCGGTGCAGGGGCGTGCCCGGCCGGTAGTTGTAGCTTCCGCCATGTGGTGTGTAGGCGCGGATCACGTCGCGCCCGGCTCGACCCAGTGGCGTGAGCCGGGCGAACGCACCGCCTTTGGCGCCATGACCGTGGAGCACGTCGGCGCCGACGGCGAGAGCCCGCTCGCGCACGGCACGCAGCACTAAAAGGTCGCTCGCATGCGGATTGCGGCGCATCGGGATCCGTTTGACGCCAAGCGCGAGATGCGGTGCCAGCTCCGCGAGAGCCCGCTCGGCCCGCTCGCCGCCGGTCGAGGCGTCGCAAACGAGGCCGACGGCATGGCCGGCCTGAGCTTGAAGGCGGGTGAGATCGACGACGTGGCGAAATAGGCCACCGACCGGCGCCCGGAACACGTGGAGGATGTGGTGGCGCTCACCCGCGCCGCTACGGGACCGCAGGTCCACGGCCGGAATGCCACCGAGGCTTTGCTGCGAAGCAAGGGCGGCGGTCAGAGAGGGGGCGATGGGAGCGGTCACGTCCGTCGATCTCCGCGCGGCGGTCCCGAAGCGGGGACCCATTCGGCGGAAGATCGGCGCGACGCCGTCAGCGCGCGGTTAAGAGGCGAACGCAATCAGCCCACAAACGGCAATCGTCCTGCGCCTGCAGGCTCCTTTCACGGATCGCGGTTAGGCTTTGGTGAACGATGCCGTGTGCCGCCTCAGAAGAATCGTTCCTTGACGACGATCGTGTCTCCCGGTCGCACCGGGTAGGACATCGGCACAATGCCATTGATGAGCCCGCCCGGACCCTCGCGGGTCAGCACGGCGTAATCACGCGCCGCCCGCGGTCCGAAGCCGGCGGCGATCGCCACTGCGGTCTCGACGGTCATGCCGTTGACATACGGGTACTGACCCGAAGTCGTGACCTCGCCGAGGATGTAGAAGGGTCGATAGGCATCGACCTCCACGGTCACGTGCGGCTCGCGCACGAATCCGGCGGCTAGCTTCGACTCGATCAGTCGAGCGGCCTGGGCCGTGGTCTGGCCGCCCACCTGGACGACACCGATCAGCGGCATCGCGATCCGTCCGCCGCCATCGACCGCGTAGATGTTCGACAGGTTGTCCTGTCCGAACACGATGACCCGCAACTTGTCGCCCGCCGCAAGGGAATAGCGTGCGCCGATGGAGCCGGTGCCGGTGGCGTCGAGATCGACGGTCCGGAAATCCGGACGTAGGCAACCGCCGAGCGCGAGAACGGACGGAAGTGCCAGGAGGAATGCGCGCCGCTGCATCGCCATCGCCGTTATGGGGAACCTCGGCAGTTTTTAAGGTCACATGGTTAACGAATGCTATCCGGTCGTGATGCCGCGCGGGAGCGTGACTCCAGCAAGGTGCATCGTCTCGAATGCAGGCGCTGGAAGAATTCAGATCTTAACGCAGCGTCAACCTTAACGGCCTCAATTGACGAAAGACGGGTGGATCAACCCGATTCCGCGTCCTGCCTTCGTAAAGACTGCCCATGCCGCGCCTCAGGCTGTCGACCGATCCATCTCTTCCGCCGTCCGGTGGCTCCGGTGGGCCGGGAGATGGACTGGCGGTGGCGCAGATTGCCGGCGTCCTGCGCCGCTCCTGGGCCTGGATCGCCGTGCCGACGCTCGTGGCCGCGCTCGGTGCCGGGGTGTTCGTGCAGGTGGTGACCCCGCGCTTCACCGGTGAGGCCAAGGTTCTGCTGGAGAGCCGCGATCCCGCCTTCGCCCGCACGGCCGCGGAGCGGACGGACCAACCCCAGTTGATCGACGAGCAGGCGGTCGCGAGCCAGGTGCAGGTGGCGATGTCGCGCGACATTGCCCGTGAGGCGATCCGTAGCCTGAAGCTCGTCGGCAACCCCGAATTCGATCCCGAGGCCGAGGGCACCTCGGCGATCCGGCGCACGCTGATGATGCTCGGGCTCGTGTCGGCACCGATGGAGCGGGCGTCGGAGGATCGCATCCTCGACACTTATCTCGACCACCTGTTGGTCTATCCGGTCGGCAAGTCGCGCATCCTCGCCGTCGAGTTCCGCTCGCGCGATCCCGAACTCGCCGCGCGCGGCGCCAACACCGTGGCCGACCTCTACCTCGCCTCGCTGGAGGCCGCTTCCGTCGACACCGCGCGCTACGCCTCGACTTGGCTCGGCAACAACATCGCGACGCTGCGCGCCCGCGTGGCAGAAGCCGAAGCGAAGGTCGAGGCCTTCCGCGCCAAGCATGGCCTAATCGGCACGGGCAGCAACGCCGCCGCGCAGCCGCTCTCGTCCCAGCAGCTCTCCGAATTGTCGAGCCAGCTCTCGCAGGCGCGCACGATCCAGGCAGACCTGACTGCACGCGCCAAGCTCCTGAAGGACATGATCAAGGAGGGGCGCGCCTTCGAAATCCCGGATGTGGCCAATAACGAGCTGATTCGGCGGACGGTCGAGAGCCGCATGGCGATGCGCGCGCAGCTCGCCCTCGAATCGCGCACGCTGCTCCCGGCCCATCCCCGCATCAAGGAGCTGACCGCCCAGGTTCAGGACCTTGAGAACCAGATCAAGGCCGCCGCCGAGCGCGTGGTCCGCACCCTGGAGAACGACGCCAAGATCGCGGGGGCACGGGTCGAGTCCTTGCGCGCCGCGGTCGAGGGGCAACAGGACGTCGTCGCCAAGGGCAACAGCAGTGAAGTCGAGCTGCGCGCCCTGGAGCGCGAAGCGAAGTCTCAGCGCGAGCAGCTCGAATCCTATCTCGCCCGCTACCGCGAGGCCGCGGCGCGCGACGCCGAGAACGCGAGCCCGGCCAATGCCCGCGTGGTGTCCCGTGCGGTCGTGCCCGATCTGCCGTCCTTCCCGAAGAAGGTCCCGATCGTCGCCTTCGTGACGGTGCTCGCTTTCCTGCTTGCGAGCGCGGCCGTCATCGGCCGCCACCTCCTCGTCGCTCCGCCCGGGCCAAGCGGCGACCGCACCGGGGACGAAGGAGAGCCCGTCTTCGCCGGCGCGTCGACCGGGCGTGTGCGCGACTTCTACCCCGAGCCCGAGCCGCCGTCCCGCCGCCCCGCCTACGAGCCGGTCTATGGCGGCGCCTATCCGGCCTCTGCGACGGACCGCTTCGCCCCGGCGCTCGCCTTCGCCAACTCCCTGAGGGCGACGGCGACGGTGCATCACCCGATCTTCGCGAGCACGGCTCCGATCGGACCGGAGGCACCGGCTCAAGGGGATGTTGCGATGGCCGGCAAGGGAGGGTTCAGCGTCCCCGCAAAATCCTCCGCCTTCTCGACCGACCTGGACGGATTGATCGCCCGGCTGGAGAGTGGTGCGGGCACGTTGCGGCCCGCTGGCCAGCCGAAGGGTGGCTGCGTGCTCGTAGTCGAAACCCTGCGCACCAGCGGCACCGCCGGCCTCGCCTCGAACCTTGCCCACGTGCTGGGTCCGCGTCGTCAGACCCTGCTGGTCGATGTCAACGGCGCGGTCTCCGATTCGTCCGAGCCGGGGCTGACCGATCTCGTGGCCGGCGAGGCCGACTTCCTCGACGTGATCCAGCCCGTGCGCGGCTCGCGGCTTCACGCGGTGAAGCGCGGTGTGGCGCCTCTCGACGTGCTGGTGGAGGAGCCGCAAGGTCTCGCCATCGGCCTCAATGCCCTGTCGCAGAGCTACGATTGGGTGCTCTGTCGCCTTGAGGCGGACGGCACGCGGGATGCCGCCGAGCTGATCCCCGCCATCGGACCCTGCATGGACGCGATCGTGATCGCTTCCGAGGCGGCGGCCGACGATCCGGCCCTCGTCTCGCTCTATCGTCTCGCCAAGGAAACGGGTGTGCGGCAGGTCGTGGTGGCCCGCCATCGCGAGGATATCGCGCCCGATCCGAGGCTGGAAACGACGCCGCTGCGCCTCTCGGCCTGAGCCACCGCTTCCGGGCTCCAGGCACTGGGGCATTTCGGGTCAGCGCCCTGTCCGACCTTCCTCGTCGGCGGCGGTCATTGCCGCGGCTATCCGCAAAGCCCAGAGGTTTGCGCCCACAAGGGTCGCGAGCAGAACGCACGCGGCAATCAAGGCCGCGGAAAGCAGGCTTGGCACGGGACCTCTCCGGGGCGCGGCGGTGGTTCCGCCGGCTCTGATTCGGAGAGAGACCGGCGGAACCGCCGAGTCTCGCTAGGGGGGGCCGCGTTCGACCCGGCAGGCGGACCCTGCGCGTTCCGCGAAATTCCTGCCTTAACAAAATTTAGAGTTGTACCACTTGGGATCGGCGTCGTTCAAAACATCGGGATCGGGACGGCTCGTTCAGCCGGCGATTGGCCCCAGTTATGTCTATGATCCAGTGAGCGATTTCCCGACATGCGGCGACGCTGCAGCCTGATCGTGCCACCATCTGTGGCGAAGTGACGCAGCCAAGCAGAGATGCAGTACCGGGTACGAATTTTTGCCGGCTCATCTAAATGCGAACGATCTCGCTTTTCCCGTCTTCAGATGATCCAGCCGCTCGCATAGTCTAGAATGGCAGCTTCATGCCGGGCGGCAGTGGTAGGCCCTTCGTCAGCTCCGCCATCCGTTCCTGAGCGGTTGTCTCGGCCTTGCCGCGGGCATCGTTGCAGGCGGCAACGATGAGATCTTCCAGAATTTCCCGCTCGTCGGCCACCATCAGACTCGGATCGATGGAGACGCCGAGCACTTGGCCCTTGGCGGTCATCCGCACGCTCACGGCGCCGCCGCCGGAGGCTCCGGACACCTCGACCGAGTCGAGTTCCGCCTGCAGCGAGGTCATTTTCTCCTGCATGGCCTGGGCCTGCTTCATGATGCCCATGAGGTCGCGCATAGTGGGTCCGCTCCGGTTCCGGTCGAGAAAGACGTCCGCTTCCCGCACTTAGGCGCGGGTGCCCGTGCCTGCCAGGGGCGGCGTCAAGCGCAGGAGTCAGCTTCAGACGTCGTCGTCCTCCGCCTCGTCGGGCGGCGGAGCGGCCGGTCCGGCACCATCCGCCGCGGCCTCGGCGGTATCGGTGTCCGGCGCCTTGTCGCGGACATCGACGATCTGAGCGCCGGGGAAGCGCGACAGTACCTCCCGCACGAGCGGGTGCGCAGCGGCGTTCTGGTGACGGGTCTGCTCGGCCGCCCGCGAATTTTCGGCAAGCGTCGGCGCACCCTCTTCTTTGGAGAGCGCCACCAGCCACCTCCGCCCGGTCCAGGCATCCAGCGCCCGGGCGAGGTCGGTCGGGAGGCTCTGCCGCCCACCGGTGGCGAGGCGGAACTCGATTCGTCCCTCCTCGAAGCGCACGAGATGCACGTCCCGCTCCAGCGCAACCTTCAGGGCGATGTCGCGGGCGGCTTCGGCCTGGGCGACCACGTCCTCGAAGCGCCCAAGCCGAGGACCTGCGGGAGCGGCCGGGGCCGGGTGCGGCGTCGCTTCCGCAGCCGAGGCGGTGATGGGAGAGGGGACCGCAGCCAGGGTCGGCCGGGGGGAGGGAGGCGATGAGGCCGGCGGTGCCATCTGCAGGGCTGCTGAACCGTGCGCCATCGCGCCGCCGTCGCGGCCGAGGCTCGGGCGGGCGCCCGACGGACCGGTGCCTTCGGAGGCGCCGAGATCGGCGCGAAGCTGGCGCAGGGCTTCGTCGGGGGTCGGCAGGTCGGCGGCGTAGGCGAGCCGTACGATCGCCATCTCGGCCGCCGCGAGCGGGCGGGGGGCGGCCTGCACCTCGGGCAGCGCCTTGAGCAGGATCTGCCACGCCCGCGACAGCGCCCGCACCGGCAGGCGCCCGGCGAACTGCGCCCCGCGCACCCGCTCCGCTTCGCTCAAGGTCGGGTCGGCCTCGGCCCCCGGCACGAGCTTGAGGCGGGTGACGAGATGGGTGAAGCTGGCGAGATCCGACAGCACCACCGCCGGATCGGCGCCGGAATCGTACTGCGACCGAAGCTCGGCGAAGGCGGCCGGCACGTCGCCGCGCATCGCTGCCTCGAACAGATCGACGATGCGCGAGCGGTCGGCCAGCCCGAGCATGTCGCGCACGCCTGAGGCCGTCACCGCGCCCGCGCCGTGGGCGATGGCCTGATCGAGCAGCGAGAGCGCGTCGCGCACCGAACCTTCGGCGGCGCGGGTGACGGCGGCGAGCGCCTCGTCCTCGGCCTCCACGCCTTCCGCGGCACAGATCTTCTTCAGGTGGGTGGAGAGCACGTCCGCCTCGACCCGGCGCAGGTCGAAGCGCTGGCAGCGCGACAGGATCGTCACCGGGACCTTGCGGATCTCGGTGGTCGCGAACACGAACTTGGCGTGGGGCGGCGGCTCCTCCAGCGTCTTTAGGAAGGCGTTGAACGCCTTCTCCGAGAGCATGTGGACCTCGTCGACGATGTAGACCTTGTAGCGGGCCGAGACCGGCGCGTAGCGGATGCCGTCGATGATGCCGCGCACATCGTCGATGCCGGTATGCGAGGCGGCATCCATCTCCAGCACGTCCATGTGCCGGGATTCCATGATCGCCTGGCAGTGCTGGCCGAGTTCCGGCATCGACACGGTCGGGCCGGTATCCGGCTGGCCGGTGCGGAGATAGTTGAGGCCGCGGGCGAGGATGCGGGCGGTGGTGGTCTTGCCGACGCCGCGCACGCCGGTCAGCATCCAAGCCTGCGGGATGCGGTTGGCCGCGAAGGCGTTCGCCAGCGTGCGCACCATGGCGCCCTGGCCGATCAGGTCGTCGAAGGTCTGGGGCCGGTATTTTCGCGCCAGGACGCGGTAGGGGGCCGCGGCCGGCACAGAAGCCGTTGCAGCGACGGGCATGCCGGGCAGGCCCGGCTCGTCGGTGAGCGTGCCGTGCGTCTCGTCCATGCCGCCGTTCGAATTTTCGGAAGAGGCCGGGCCGTCCGGCTCAAGCGGACGGCGAGGGTGGGAGGCTGGACAAAGACCCGCTCGGTCTCGTTAGGGCTGCTTCCTTCCGGACCTGACCCGGTTGGCGAGTGAAACGTCCCTCGCCAACCTCCCGCGCCGTATATGACGGCCCGCGCGGCGGGATGCAAGTCGGGTTGCCTCATCCGATCCGCACGGCCATGCTTTCGGCACCGGAAGGGAGAGACCATGCCCGAGGCGATTTTGCGGACGACCACGATCCTGGCGCGCCTGACCGCCCTCGCGCTGCTCGCGGGCCTGTCCGCCCCTGCTCTCGCGCAGGAGCCGGCACAGGAGGGGGCACCGAAGGACTGGCAGGGGCGCTACCACTACGAGTTGGTCTCCGGGCGGACGGCGGGAGGTACGGGGATCGTCGTGAACTACGATCTGGTGCTGTTGCCGCCGGATGTCCGCGACGGCTGCATCCTCACCCTGCGGGGCTTCCAGACCGACGAGAAGCTCCGCTGCCGGACCCGCCGCGAGGGACATGACCTCGCGGTCGAGTTCCACGGCTACGGCGATGGTGGGATGGTCAACAAGTACGGGGTGGCGGTCTACACGCCGGGCCAGCCCCTGTTCACCCTCGCGAAGGGGGCGGGCGGCAAGCTGGTCACGCGCTGGCAGGGCCTCAAGCCGGACGGCGAGGGCGTGGCCGAGAGCGGCGCCTTCTTTGCCAGGGCGAAGTAGCCCCGGGGAGGCGGTTCCCCGGGGCCGAACCCTCACTCGGCCTCGCGCTTCACGATCTCCATCGTCTTAGGATCGAGCTTCAGATCGAACTGCTTGCCGTTGGCGTCGATGGCATCGTCCACCTCGATCATGCCGTCGTCGAGTTCGATCTCCTTCCACTTCGTGAAGCCTTCCTTCTTCAGGATGTCCTCGACCTTCGTCTGCTGGTCGGGCGGGAGTTTCTGGTCGGCGAGCGCCGGACCGGCGAGCAGGGCAAGGCCGAGCGCGGCGACGGCGAGCGGGCGGACGAACATGAAAGACTCCTTCGGCTGATTGGTACCCGGCGAACGATTCATTTCACCGGTTGTTCCTATCGCCCGGGCCGTAGCAGCACGGCGCGTTCAGGGGAACGGCCTCGCCATCGTCCCGAACCGACGAGGAGCCGGACCCGGCGAGCTGCAAGGCCGCGCTTGCAATTGCCAGCACGCGAAGTGCCGCCTAGGCTGCAACCTCCGGGTTGGGGGCTTCCTGAGATTATGGTCACGCGTGTCGCCACCGTCGCCTTCGAGGGGATCGAGGCGCGCGCCGTTGACCTGCAGGTGCAGATCGCGCCGGGCGCGGTCGCTTTCACCATCGTCGGTCTGCCGGACAAGGCGGTGGCGGAATCGCGCGAGCGGGTGCGCTCGGCGCTGATCGCTTCGGGGCTGGCCCTGCCGGCCAAGCGCATCACCTGCAACCTCGCGCCTGCCGACCTCCCGAAGGAGGGCTCGCACTACGACCTGCCGATCGCGCTCGCGGTGATGGGCGCCATCGCCGCCCTGCCGGCGGACGCGCTCGGCGGCTACTGCGTCCTCGGCGAACTGGCGTTCGACGGCTCGATCACCGCGGTGGCCGGCGTGCTGCCCGCGGCGATGGCGGCGAACGGCCGGGGGCTCGGGCTGATCTGTCCCGCCGCGACCGGCCCGGAGGCGGCCTGGGCCGCGGGCGACATGGACGTGCTCGCGCCGCGCTCGCTGATTCAGCTCGCCAACCACTTCAAGGGCAGCCAGGTGATGGCACGGCCCCAGCCCGCCATGGCCGCACCCGCCGGCCCGATGCCGGATCTGCGCGACATCAAGGGCCAGGAGGGCGCCAAGCGCGCCCTGGAGATCGCGGCGGCCGGCGGCCACAACCTGCTGATGAACGGCCCGCCCGGAGCCGGCAAGTCGATGCTCGCCGCGCGCCTTCCCTCGATCCTGCCGCCGCTGGGACCGCGCGAGCTGCTCGAAGTCTCGATGATCCAGTCGGTTGCGGGCGCGTTGAAGGGCGGTGCGCTCTCGAACCGGCGTCCATTCCGCCAGCCGAACCATTCCGCCTCCATGGCCGCGCTGGTCGGCGGCGGGCTCAACGCCCGGCCCGGCGAAGCCTCGCTCGCCCATGGCGGCGTACTGTTCCTCGACGAACTCCCCGAATTCACGCCTCAGGTGCTCGATTCCCTGCGCCAGCCGATGGAGACGGGTGAGATCATGATCGCCCGCGCGAACCATCGGACGACCTACCCGGCGCGGTTCCAGCTCGTGGCGGCGATGAACCCGTGCCGCTGCGGCATGGCGCTGGAGCCCGGCTATGCCTGCCGCCGCGGACCGAACGAGCGCTGCGTCGCCCAGTACGGCGCCCGCATCTCCGGGCCGCTGCTCGATCGGATCGACCTGCGCATCGAGGTGGCGGCGGTGACCGCCGCCGACCTGATCCTGCCGTCGCCCGCGGAGGGCTCGGCCGAGGCCGCCGCGCGGGTCGCCGCGGCCCGCGGACTGCAAAGTGCACGCTACGCCGCCCTCGGCCTGCCGGTTGCGACGACCAACGCCACCTGCCCGGCGACCGTGATCGAATCCGCTGCCGCGCCCGATGCCGAGGGGGCGGCGCTGATCCGCCATGCGGCGGAGACCATGCGGCTCTCCGCCCGTGGCTTCCACCGCACGCTGCGAGTCGCCCGGACGCTGGCCGACCTCGACGGCGAGGTGCAGGTGCGGCGGCTGCATCTGGCCGAGGCCCTGTCCTACCGGGTGCGTGGCGAGCAGCCGGCGGCCGCGGCTTGATTCCGTCAGGCCCGCTATTCCGTCAGGCTCACTCGCCCGTGTCGTGTGCCGTGAGCTCATCAGCGATCATCATCATTCCGGGTTCGCCTTCGGCACCCCGGCATGACAGGCACTGAGCGTCCTCACGCGCCGATACATTGTTGACCTGAAGTCGGAGCCCTGCGCGGGCCAACGCGGCCATTGCCACGCCTCTTCGCCGGGCACATAGTCGCGTGCAATCCATCAGGGGCGGCCGGCTTGCCGGAACAGACTCCGCGCGAGGGAGCGAGAGGGTGACGCACGGCACGCAGATGCGCGGGCATCTGTGCGGAATCCAGACGGCCTGGACGGATGCGGGTGACGCCTTGGTCGCGGTCACGGCCGTGGCGGGAACCCTCGACCGGGCGGCAATCGGCCACCTCATCGTGTTCTTCTCACCGGCCTACGAGGCGGAAACCCTCACCGCGGCGCTGGCCTCACAGTTTCCCGGCATCGGGGTCACCGGCTGCTCCACTTCCGGCGGAATCAGCCCGGCGGGCTCGATCGACCGCGGCCTCGTCGCCATCGCCTTTCCGCGCCAGGGCTTCCGGATCGTCTCCGGCCTGCTCACCGACATCGCCCGGCTCGACGTGGAGGGCGCCGCCTCGACCGTGCGGGGCCTGCGCCGGGCTCTCGACGGGGGGCGGCCGGACGGCGGCAGCGGCCACCGTTTCGCCCTCTCGCTGATCGACTCGCTCGCCAACGCGGAGGAGACGGTCGTCTCGGCAGTGGCCTGGGCGCTCGATGGCATCCCGCTGATCGGAGGGTCGGCCGGCGACGATCTCGCCTTCCGCAGCACGGTGCTGATCCATGACGGCCGGCTCTGCCGCGACGCGGCGGTGATCCTGCTGGTCGAGACGGATTTCCCGATCCGCATCTTCAAGAGTGACAATTTCGAACCGACCAACCGCAAGTTCGTGGTCACCGCCGCCCGCGAGGAGGAGCGGCGCGTCACCGAATTGAACGCCGAGCCCGCGGCGCGCGAATACGCCATGGCGGTCGGTCTCGATCCGGAAAACCTCTCGACGATGAGCTTTGCCGCGTACCCGCTCGCGGTGAAGATCGGCGGCGAGTATTACTGCCGCTCGATTAGCCGGGTGGAGCCGGACGGCTCGATGACCTTCTTCTGCGCCATCGGCGAGGGCGTGGTGCTGACGCTGGCCCAGCCCCGCGACATCGTCGAGGCGACACGGGCCGAACTCGAGAGTCTCGACGAGGCGCTCGGCGGCCTCGACCTCGTGATCGGCTTCGACTGCGTGTTCCGCCGCCTCGATGCCGAGAGCCGGCAGGTGCGACACCGCATCGCCGACCTGTACCGGCGCTACGGCGTGGTCGGGTTCGAGACCTACGGCGAGCAGTACCGCTCGATGCATCTGAACCAGACTTTTACGGGGATTGCCATCGGCCGGGCTGAGACGCCGGAGAGCCGCGACGCGAAGACGGCCCCATGAACTGTCCGACCCTCTGGATGGAGCCGCCGCCCGAGCCGCAGACCGTCGAGTCCCTGACGCATCGCGTAGCCAAGCTCGAACGCATCAATGCGGCGCTGATGGCCCATGTCGAGCGCACCATGGACCAGCAGGGCGGCGCATACTCGCTGTTCCAGACCGCGATCATGCTGGAGGGCCGCGTCCGCGCCCGCACGGAGGAGCTGACGGCGCTGATGCACAGCCTGGAGCGCTCGAACGCGGCGATGCAGGCGGCCAAAGAAGAGGCCGAGACCGCCAACCGCTCGAAGACGCGTTTCCTGGCCGCCGCGAGCCACGACCTGCTCCAGCCCCTCAATGCCGCCCGCCTCTCGCTCTCGGCGCTGACCGACCTTGCGCCGGGGCCGGAAGCGAAGGGGATCGCCCGGCAGGTCGAGCGCGGCCTTGAGACGATCGAGGATCTGATCAAGGCGCTCATCGACATCTCGAAGCTCGATGCCGGCATCGTGCGCCCCGTGGTGAAGCCGGTGCGGCTCGCCGACCTCGTCGCGGGGATCGAGGCGAGCTTCCGGCCCTTCGCCGAGCGCAAGGAGTTGCGCCTCGTCACCCGCTGTGCTGACCTCGTGGTGGAGACCGACGGGATCCTGCTCCAGCGCGTCCTGCAGAATCTCGTCTCCAACGCGATCCGCTACACTGACCGCGGCGGCGTGCTGATCGCGGCGCGGCCGCGGGACAAGCTCTGCCGGATCGATGTTGTCGACACCGGCTGCGGCATTCCCGAGCACGAGCGGGCGCTGGTCTTCGAGGAGTTTTTTCGCGGGGCGCGCGAGTGCGATGATGGCGGCGTCGGCCTCGGGCTCGGCCTGTCGATCGTGCAGCGCATGGCCTCGACGCTCGGGCACGCCATCGAACTGCATTCCCGCGCCGGCCACGGCACGCGGCTGAGCCTGACGCTTCCGCTGGCTGCGCAGCGTCCGGACGCGCGCGTGACCCTGGCGCCGCTGGCGACGGCCCTGACGGGCGCGCGGGTGCTGGCGATCGAGAACGATGCTTCGACAGCCGAGGCGCTGCAGCGTCTCCTGCGCAACTGGGACGCCGAGGTGCAGGTGTTTCGCGATCTCGCCGGCGTGGTGGCCGCCCTCGGTGCCGGTCTGGCGCGGCCGGACGTGATGGTGATCGACTATCACCTCGACAACGGCGCCTGCGGCCTCGACGTGGTGGATTACCTGCGGCGCAACCGGGGCTGGGTGACGCCGGTGATCCTCACCACCGCAGACCATGGGGCCGACATTGCCGCCCGCGCCCAGGCCACGGGGGCCGAACTCGTCCACAAGCCGATCAAGCCGGCGCAGCTGCGCTCGCTGCTCGCCTACATGCTGGCGTGAGGGGCAGACAGGTCGGGCCGGTCAGAGCGCGCTGTAGCGACGCTCGCCCATCAGACGGTCGCGGGCGCGGGCGACGAGGGCGGGGCGGATGCGGGCGACATCCTCGCCGTCGAGGAACGGCGAGCCGGCGAGCACGCCGAGATAGGCCTCTTCCCGGTCGCGGCAGGTGGAGACCGCCTTGGTCGCGGCGAAGCTGCGGCTCGTAGTGCGAACCTGCTCCGCGAAGGTTTCGTCGAGACAGGTCTGCCACGCCGCGTGGCGCGCGCCTTCCGAGCTTTCCGCCCGCGCCGGGACAGCGGCGAGAAGAGCGAGGGCGCTAAGGGCTGGAAGGGTGGCGAGGAGGACGCGACGCATGGGACGAGCAGACCCTGGGACGGCGAACCTGAGACAGTGACGGGGTTTTCCGGGGCGGCGCGCGCTCGCGGAAACCTCTCGTCAACCTTGGCCGCCGAACCGTTAAAACCTGCTAACGCCTGAGGTCCCGATCCGGTCCCGATTTGGGATCAGGAAAAATTTCCGAAAAAGTTCCGCTCAGCGGTTAGCCGCCGTGAGCGGCGAGGCGTCGCGGCCGAGCGCCACCCAACCCACCGCCTCCTGGCTCTCGCGCTTGACGAAGGTGTAGCCGGTCTGGGTCCAGGGCAGCACCGCGCTGGTCTTGTTGTCGAGGATCAGATCTCCGCGGTTGGTGATGAGGGTGAGGACGGCATGTCCCTCGCCCTTCTCATCGATCACCACGGTCATCCGCATCGCCCGACGCGGCAGGCCGGCCTCGACCAGCAGGCGGCGCTTGAGGAGCTGGAAGTCCTCGCAGTCGCCCCGGCCGTCCTCGGCGAGGTCCCAGCGGTCGGCGGCGCGCCAGTGATCCTGATCCGTCACCGCCTCCACCGCCCGGTTGATCCGGCGATTGACCGCATTGATCGTCTGCCACAGCGCCGAGGTCAGGGTGATGCTGGCGGCCTCGGTGCGATCGACCGCGCACTCACCGGAATAGCGTTCGCAGAACTCGGCCCAGGCGGCGATCGGCCGGGCGGGGCCGGTGGTCACCGCCGACAGGCTCATCGCCGGGAGCGCGGCGGACGGCTGTGCCTCAGCCTCGAAGGCCGGCGTGGCGAGGAAGGCCCCGGCCAGGGCGAGGCCCGCCACCAGGCGGGCCGCGAAAGAGCGGGCGGGCCGAACGACACAGAGCTTGGAGAACGCGATACGCATGGCCCTGACCGAGCAGTTAAGCTTCCGTTAATGAAGCTCTCACAGCCGCCCGCCGGCCGCAATCGCCGGGTTAAAAATCGGTTAACGCGATCCGTCGCATTTGATCGACCGGTGTGGCGACGTCCGCGAGGGGTGCGAGAACCGGCGCGAAACAAGTCCCGAGCACCGTCACCGGGCGCGGTGGCCCGACCAACATGGCACCTGCTACGCTTGGCCTCACCCCATGATCCGCAAAGTCCTCCGATGACGAGCGAACTGCCTTCCGCCGAGTCCGCGCAGCCCACCGAGCGCGGGCCGCCGGTGATCCGCACCGTGGCGATGCCGACCGACACGAACCCCGCCGGCGATATCTTCGGCGGTTGGCTGATGGCGCAGATGGACATGGCCGCGGGCAACGTCGCCGCGCGCCGGGCACGCGGGCGGTGCGCCACGATCTCGGCGGAGGCGATGACCTTTCACCGGCCGGTCTTCGTCGGCGACGAGGTCAGCTTCTATGCCTGGATCGTGAAGACCGGCCGCACCTCGATGGGCATCCAGGTCGAGGTCTGGCGCCGGGAGCGGGAGGGCGAAGCCACGATGAAGGTGACGGAAGGGTTCTTCACTTTCGTCGCCATCGGCCCCGACAGGCGGCCGCGGCCGATCCCGGAGGAGCGGCAGGTCTGATCGACGGATCGACGCGCTCGCCCGACGAGCGCGGATCGGGCTTCAGTGCATCGTCAGCGTGGTGAGCCGGCGCGCGCCCGCGTGCTGGTGGAGGAAGGCGCTCATCTCGGCGAGCACCGGCGCCTTGCGGCGGAAGCTGACGGAAAGCGACAGAAGCGTGTCGGAATGGTCGAGGCCCTCGTAGACCCGCTCCTGCACCGGCACGCGTGCGGTGCGCAGGCGCGCGGCGAGACTCGCCGTGTTGCGGGGCTTCACCACGATATCCTTGTCGCCGGTGGCGAGGAAGGTCGGCGGCGAGTGGGCGCCGGCGAAGGAGACGGGCTGCGTCGCCTCCGGATCGGGCGCCTGCCCGAACACATCGATCGAGGTCTTCTGGTCGAAGGGCAGGAAGTCGTAGGGACCCGACAGACCGGCCACCGCCCGGATGGCCCGAGGATCGACGCCGGCCTGCCGCAGGTATTCCGGGTCGAGCCCGAGCATCGCCGCGTTGTAGGCGCCCGCCGAGTGGCCGGCCAGTACGATCCGGTTCGGATCGCCCCCCTGCGCCGCGATGTTGTCGCGCACCCAGGCGATGGCCGCCGCCCCGTCCTTCAGGAAGTCGGGAAAGCGCGCTTGCGGGTAGAGCCGGTAATCCGGCAGCACGGTCACGAAGCCCTGGGCGGCGAAGGCCTGCGCGGCGAAGGCATAGTCGTCCTTGCTGCCGCTGTTCCACGAGCCGCCGTAGAAGAACACCAGTACCGGTGCCCGCTCCACCGGCACGGTGGGCACGAACACGTCGAGGCGCTGACGCGGATCCGCGCCGTAGGCCGCGTCGCGGACCGCGAGGCGCCCGCCCTTGTCGCGCGGTCCCAGCGCATCGAACAGCGCCAGCGGCGAGCAGCCGCTCAAGCCCAAGGTGGTGAGGCCGAGGCAGACCAGGGAGACGAGGAAGACGAGTGCCTTGATCATGTGATCCATGATTGACGCGGCGGTCGCGGCGGTTTCATGGCCGCGCGGTGGCAGCGTTGGGAGTTATGTCCTCAGGACGATGCAGGCGCCGCCCACAGTGCGGATCTTCTGGCAGAGGCCGTCGGCCGCGCCCCGGCTCTCGGCCGGGATGCGCACCCGGTAGAAGGTGCGGGTGCCGCGGAAGCGCAGGCGCGTGCCGATGATCATCGGGCGCACCTCGCCGATCACGCCGGTGTAGCGCGTGCGCGCCCGCTGGAAGCTTGCCAGCGCCAGCGACTTGGAAAAGTTGCCGGCGAGCTGCACGCCCCAGGGCGCGGCCGGGCCGCCCTCGATCGCCAGGGCGAAGCGGTCTCCGCGCGACGGGATGCGCAAGGCGGCGGTGACCTGGAGGCAGGTCTGCGTCTCCGCCTCCGGCAGGGGCGGCTTGTCCTCAGCTTTCTGCTCCGTCTTCTCTTGTGCCTTGTCTTGCGGCTTCTTCGCCGCCGGACCGGCCCCCTCCGGCATCTCGACGCTGGCGTTCGGCCGCCAATCCTCCGCCGGGCGGCCGGTGATGGCGATGACGTAGGCCCGTGTCTCGGCGGGCAGGCCACCGCTGCCGGCGAGCCAGGCCGAGACGCGTCCCGGGCCGCCGTTATAGGCGGCCGCCGCGAGCCCGAGATTGCCGAATTGCCGCTTGAGGTCGGCCAGGAAATGCGCGGCGTGCGGGATCGCCTGCTCGGGATCGAACGGATCGCCGAGCCCGCGGTCCTTGGCCGTGCCGGGCATGAATTGCGCCACGCCCTGCGCGCCGGCCGGGCTCACCACGCCGACGCGAAACGAACTCTCGCGCCAGATCAGCCGGGTCAGGAACGGCACCGGCAGGCTGCGGGCCTTGGCCGAATCCTCGATCAGCCGGCAGAGCGCCTGCTCCACCGTCTCGCTCTCAGGCGAGGGGGCCGCGCGGGAGGATCCGGCGCAGACGATAAGGACGGCCGGCAGCAGGGCGAGAGCGAGGCGATGCACGGCGGCTGATCTAGGGCACTGGCCCAGGAAGGGGATGGCTGCCTTCCGACTCGGCACGGCCTGCCCTGTCCTTGAGCATCATTGTGCCGGGCTCAGAGCTTCGCGAGGCAGTTGTACTTTAGGATCGTTCTTAGAATCGCACTATTTTTCTAATACTCTCCGCGTTAGGCTCGATGCTTGCAAGAGCCGGACGCCAAGATCCGGCCTCACGAGGAGGAACACGATGCTCGAAGAGCGCATCTCGGAGATCGACACCGAAGCGGCCGCCAAGTCGGCTTCCGAGGCCATCACTCGGCTGGGCGCCTGCCCGCACGACTGCCCGGACACCTGCTCGATGATCTACACCGTCCAGGACGGGCGACTGATCGACGTGCGCGGCAATCCCGACCATCCGATGACCCGCGGTGCGCTCTGCGGCAAGCTCAAGGACTTCGACCGGCACCACTACAATCCCGACCGCATCCTGTACCCGATGCGCCGCGCCGGCCCGAAGGGCAGCGGACAGTTCGAGCGGATCACCTGGGACGAGGCACTGTCCGAGATCCACCGCCGGTTCAGCGCGACCATCGAGGCGCACGGGGCGGAAGCGATCCTTCCCTACAACTACCTCGGCAACGAGGGCGTGGTGCAGGGGCTCACCGTCGGCGACGCCTTCTTCAACCGCCTCGGGGCGACGGTGGCGGAGAAAACCTTCTGCGGCTCCGGCTCGTGCACGGCGTGGCTGCTCACGGTCGGCCCGACCAACGGCACCGACCCGATGAGCTTCGCGCAGTCGAAGCTGATCGTGATCTGGGGCTGCAATTCGGTCTCGACCAACATCCACCACTGGCACGTGGTGAAGGAGGCGCAACGCAACGGCGCGAAGGTCGTCGTGATCGATCCCTACCGCTCGCGCACGGCGGCACAGGCCGATTGGCACCTGATGCCGAAGCCCGGCACCGACGGCGCGCTCGCCATGGCGATGATCCACGTCATCATCGCCGAGGGGTTGACCGATGACGACTACATCGCGCGCCACACCGTCGGCTTCGAGCCGCTGAAGGAGCGGGCGCGAGCCTTCACGCCGGAATACGCGGCCGAGATCTGCGGCATCCCGGCCGAGGACATCCGGCACTTGGCACGCGAATACGCCACCACCCCCAACGCGGCCCTGCGCCCGGGCGTGGCGGTGGAGCGCAGCGCCGGCGGCGCCCAGGCTCTGCGCGCGATCTTCTCGCTTCCCGCCCTGACGGGGTCTTGGAAGGATCCGGGCGGCGGCGTCTACCAGATGCCGCTGTGGGAATTCCCCGTGCACTGGGACCGGGTCTGCCGGCCGGACCTGATCCCGGAGGGCACGCGGGTGCTCAACGTGCTCAAGCTCGGCGAGGTGCTGACCGGCGAAGCGGGCATCGAGCCCGGAATCCATGCCCTGATGGTCTACAACGCCAACCCGGTCTCGAACTCGACCGAGACCGCCAAGATCAAGCGCGGGCTTGCGCGCGAGGACCTGTTCACGGTCGTCAGCGAGCACTTCGTCACCGACACGGCGCGCTACGCCGACATCCTACTCCCCGCCACCATGGCGGCCGAGCACGACGACATGATGTTCTCCTGGGGCCACTTCTTCTTCACGCTGAACCAGAAGGCGATCGAGCCGCCGGGCGAGACGGTCTCGAATGCCGAGTTGTTCCGGCGGCTCGCCAAGACCTTCGGCTTCACCGAGCCTCAGTTCTCCATGAGCGAGGCCGAACTCATGGAATGGTATCTCGACTGGGAGAGCCCGAAGCTCGGCGGCATCTCCATGGATCACTTTCGACAGCACGGCTGGTACCGCCTCAACATCGGCGATCCGGCCACGCGCACGCCCCACGCGGAGGGCAACTTCCCGACGCCTTCGGGCAAGTGCGAGTTCTACTCGGAGGCCGCAATCACCGGCGGAAACTTCGTCGCCCCGCCCTTCCGGCAGATGTACGAGCAGTTCCAGGGCGGTGAGCCCCTCGACCCGCTGCCGGGCTACGTGCCGGCCAACGAGCGCCCGGAGACGAACCCAGCCCAGGCCGAGCGCTACCCCCTCAACATCGTCTCGCCGAAGAGCCACGGCTTCCTCAACTCGCAATACGCCAACGAGGCGCACAAGGTCCGGGCGCAGGGCGAGCAGACGATCCTGATCAACCCGCACGACGCGACGAGCCGCGAGATCACGGAAGGCGCGCTGGTGCGGGTGTTCAACGACCGCGGCGCTTTCCACGGGCAGGCGCGGGTGACCGACGAGGTGCCGCCCGGCCTCGTCATCGCTTCGCTCGGCTACTGGCACTCACTCAACCGCGACGGGGCGGTGAACGTCATCAGCGCCTCGACTTATGGCGGCATGGGCCACTCGCCGACCTTCAGCGACAACCTCGTGCAGGTCGGGTTGGCGCAGTAGTCGCGCGACGCGAAGACAATTCGCGTGTGAGTGCCCGCGCGCTATAACCCCTCGGCCCGCCCGCCCGACACCGGAGCGCGGCGGGCCGATTTTCGTCGCCGGGGTTCGATGTCCGATACGCTGCTGACCGTCGAGGATCTCTCGGTCGCCTTCCGGGGGGGCGCGCGCGAGACGCTGGCGGTGGATCGCGTCAGCTTCGCCATCGAACGGGGCGAGACCCTGGCACTGGTGGGCGAATCCGGCTCCGGCAAGTCGGTGACCGCCCTGTCGATCCTGCGCCTGCTCGATGGCGCCGCGCATCACCCAGGCGGCAAGATCCTGTTCAAGGGGCGCGACCTCCTACAGTTGCCCGAGCGCGACCTGCGCGCGGTGCGCGGCGCGGACATCACCATGGTGTTCCAGGAGCCGATGACCTCGCTCAACCCGCTCCACACCATCCAGCGGCAGATCGGCGAGGTGCTGGAGATCCATCGGGGCCTGAAGGGCAAGGCTGCGCGCAAAAGAATCCTCGAACTGCTCGACCTCGTCGGCATCCGCGACGCCGAGCGGCGGCTCGGCGCCTACCCGCACGAATTGTCGGGCGGCCAGCGCCAGCGGGTGATGATCGCCATGGCGCTCGCCTGCGAGCCCGACCTGCTCGTGGCCGACGAGCCGACCACCGCCCTCGACGTCACCGTTCAGGCGCAGATCCTGGCGCTGCTCGCCGACCTCCAGAAGCGGCTCGGCATGGCGATGCTGTTCATCACCCACGATCTCGGCATCGTCCGGCGCATCGCCACCTCAGTCTGCGTGATGCTCGCGGGCCGGATCGTCGAGGCGGGGCCGGTGGAGCGGGTCTTCACCCGGCCTCGGCACGCATACACGCAGCGGCTTCTGGCCGCCGAGCCCACAGGACGGGCGAACCCCGTGCCGGCCGATGCGGCGGAACTGGTCGAGGCCGGACCGCTCAAGGTGTGGTTCCCCCTCAAGGCGGGTCTGCTCCGCCGCACCGTGGGCCACGTCAAGGCGGTCGATGGGGTGCGGCTCAAGGTACGGGCCGGTGAGACGGTCGGCGTCGTCGGCGAATCCGGTTCGGGCAAGACCACTTTGGGCCTCGCCCTGCTGCGCCTCACCGAGTCCGAGGGGCCAATCGTGTTCCTCGGACAGCGGATCGAGGGACGCGGGCCTGCCCTGATGCGCCCTCTGCGCAAGGACATGCAGGTGGTCTTCCAGGATCCCTACGGCTCGCTCTCTCCGCGCATGTCGGTGGGCGACATCGTCGCCGAGGGGCTGGCCGTGCAGGGGCTGGTGAAGGGAAGCGACGAGCGCCGTACCCTGGTGGCGAAGGCGCTCGCCGATGTCGGGCTCGACCCGGCGGTGATGGATCGTTACCCGCACGAGTTCTCCGGCGGCCAGCGCCAGCGCATCGCCATCGCCCGCGCCATCGTACTCAAGCCCCGCTTCGTCGTCCTCGACGAGCCGACCTCGGCGCTCGATCGCTCGGTGCAGGCACAGATCGTGACGCTCCTGCGTGACCTGCAGCGGGAGCGGGGCATCGCCTACCTGTTCATCAGCCACGACCTCAAGGTGGTTCGGGCGCTGTCGAACTACGTCATGGTGATGCAGCACGGCCAGGTGGTCGAGGAGGGACCGGCCGAGGAGATCTTTTCGACGCCCAAGACCGAGTACACCCGCACCCTGTTCGCGGCGGCCTTCGAGATGGATGCCGCGACCACCGCCGAGAGCGAGCCGGTCTGACGCATGGCCCGCGCCCTCCTCATCGTCCTCGATTCCGTCGGCATCGGCGGCGCCCCGGACGCGGACCGCTACGGCGATGCCGGCTCCGACACGGTCGGTCACATCGCGGAAGCCTGCGCCGCCGGGCGCGGCGACCGGCCGGGCCTGCGCGCGGGGGCCTTACGCCTGCCGAACCTCACGGGCCTCGGCCTCGGGCTGGCCTGTGAAGGCGCCACCGGTCGCATGCCGCCGGGGCTCGCGGCTGAGGGACCCGTGCAGGCGCTCTGGGGCCACGCCGTCGAGACCGCGGCCGGCAAGGATACGCCCTCCGGCCACTGGGAGATCGCCGGCGTTCCGGTGCGGGAGCCCTGGGGCCATTTTCCCGACACCCGCCCCGCCTTCCCGGCCGAGCTGACCGCGGCGCTGATCGAGCGGGCCGGCCTCCCCGGCATTCTCGGCGATCGCCACGCCTCTGGCACCGCGATCATCGAGGCGTTCGGAGCCGAGCACGTCCGGACGGGCAGACCGATCTGCTACACCTCGGCCGACAGCGTGTTCCAGATCGCCGCCCACGAGGAGACGTTCGGACTGGAGCGGCTCTACGAGGCCTGTCGGATCGCACGGGAAGTCTGCAACCCCTACCGTGTCGGTCGGGTGATCGCGCGGCCCTTTCTGGGCAGCGAGGCAGACGGCTTTCGCCGCACCGGAAACCGCAAGGATTTTTCCGTTGCCCCGCCGGCCGGGACGCTGCTCGATGAACTGGCGGCGGCAGGACGCTCCGTTGTGAGTGTCGGCAAGATCGGCGACATCTTCGCCCATCGCGCCACCGGCCGCGAGATCAAGCCCGGCGGCAACGCTGCCTGCCTCGACGCGGCGCTCGACGCCTTTACCGGACTGCCCGAGGGCGGCTTCGTCTTCCTCAATCTCGTGGATTTCGACACCGAGCACGGCCACCGCCGGGACGTGCCGGGTTATGCCGCCGAGCTGGAAGCCTTCGACGCCCGCCTCCCCGAGATTCAAGCCGTGCTGAAGCCGGGCGATCTCTGCGTGATCACCGCCGATCACGGCAACGATCCGACTTGGACCGGTACCGAGCATACCCGCGAGCAGGTGCCGGTACTGGCCTTCGGGCCGGGTCTGACACCGCGCTCCATCGGGCAACGCGAAACCTTCGCGGATATCGGCGCCTCGGTCGCGGTGCATCTCGGCTTGCCGCCGCTCGGGGCGGGCCGGGCATGGTGGTGAGCGTCTCGCTCGCTCCCGCCCGTCATTCCCCCTCACCCTGAGGGGCCGCGAAGCGGCCTCGAAAGGTCTTCCAGGAATCGCGAGCGATCTGGAGGATCCTTCGAGGCCCGCCGACGCGGGCACCTCAGGATGAGACGGCGGGGGAGGAGAGCCGAAGTTCAGGCGATCAGCGCGAAAACTTCTTGTATTTCAGCTTCTTCGGGATAATCGAGTCGAGCCCGAGCCGGCGCTTCTTGTCCGCCTCGTAATCCGAGAAGTTGCCCTCGAACCACTCGACGTGGCTCTCGCCCTCGAAGGCGAGGATGTGGGTCGCGATGCGGTTCAGGAACCAGCGATCGTGGCTGATGATGACGGCGCAGCCTGCGTAATCCTCCAGCGCGTCCTCGAGCGCCCGCAGCGTCTCCATGTCGAGGTCGTTGGTCGGCTCGTCGAGCAGCAGCACGTTGGCGCCGCCCTTGAGCGTGCGGGCCAGATGCACGCGGTTGCGCTCGCCGCCCGAGAGCGTGCCGACCTTCTTCTGCTGATCACCGCCCTTGAAGGCGAAGGCCGCGCAGTAGGCGCGCGAATTGATCTCGCGCTTGTTGAAATAGATGATGTCGTTGCCGCCCGAGATCTCCTGCCAGACGGTGGCGTTGGGATCGAGCGCATCGCGCGACTGGTCGACGTAGCCGAGCTTGACCGTGTCGCCGACCTCGATCGTCCCGCCATCGGGCTTCTCCTGGCCGGTGATCATCTTGAACAGCGTGGTCTTGCCGGCGCCGTTCGGGCCGATGACGCCGACGATGCCGCCAGGCGGCAGCTTGAACGAGAGATCCTCGATCAGCAGGCGGTCGCCGAAGGCCTTGTTGAGGTGACTGAACTCGATGACGTTCTGCCCGAGCCGCTCGTCGATCGGGATGACGATCTGCGCGGCCGCGTCGACCTTCTGCTGCTGCTTGGCGACCAGTTCCTCGTAGCGGGTGATACGCGCCTTCGACTTCGACTGCCGGGCCTTGGGCGAGGCGGCGATCCACTCCTGCTCGCGGGCGATCGAGCGCTGGCGGGCCATGTCCTCGCGGCCCTCCTGCTCCAGGCGCTTCTGCTTCTGCACCAGCCAAGCGGAGTAGTTGCCCTCGTAGGGGATGCCCCGGCCGCGATCGAGCTCGAGGATCCAGCCCGTGACGTTGTCGAGGAAGTAGCGGTCGTGGGTCACGATCAGGATCGCGCCCGGATACTGCTTGAGGTGACCTTCGAGCCAGTTCACCGTCTCGGCGTCGAGGTGGTTGGTCGGCTCGTCGAGGAGCAGAAGTTCCGGCTCCCACAGGAGCAGCTTGCAGAGCGCGACGCGGCGGCGCTCACCACCCGAGAGGGTCGCCACCGGCTGCTCGTCGCTCGGGCAGCCCAGCGCCTCCATGGCCTGATCGACCTTGGAGTCGAGCTCCCACAGGTTCTGTGCCTCGATCTGGTCCTGGAGGGCGGTCATCTCGTCCGCCGTCTCCTCGGAATAGTTCATCGCGAGCTCGTTGTAGCGGTCGAGCAGCGCCTGCTTCTCGGCCACGCCCTCCATGACGTTCTCGCGCACCGACTTGTTCGGGTCGAGCTGCGGCTCCTGCGGCAGGTAGCCGACACGCGCTCCTTGCGCGACGAAGCCTTCGCCGGTCCAGTCCTTGTCGATGCCGGCCATGATCTTCAGGAGTGTCGACTTGCCGGCACCGTTGATGCCGAGCACGCCGATCTTGGCATCGGGGTAGAAGGACAGGTTGACGTTATCGAGGACCTTCTTGCCCCCGACATAGGTCTTGGTCAGACCCCGCATGTGGTAGATGAATTCGCGGGCCATGTGCGTTCGTCCTGCGTGAAGCGTGGGAGCCGGTCAGGCCGGCGATCGCGGATGCGTGGCCTCTCGCGCGAGGCTGGCTCGATCGAGCCATGCCGCGCGGGGCGCCGTCCGCTCGCGGATGAAGAATTTCGTGTTCGAGTATCAGGGCCGCCGGGCAGGGGCAAGGCGAACCGCCGGGTGCCGGCTCGATGTCGGATCTCGGGGACGCGAGCGAAAGGGTCTCAGGCGAACGGGTTGCGCACCGGCTCCGATACCTCGGGCTCGTCGGGGACGGCTTCGGGCAGGTCCTCACCTTCGAGTGCGGCGGCGATAGCCTCGAACAGGCCCTTCAGCTCCCTCGCACGCTTCAGCCCCGCACGGTCGCGGGTGATGTCGAGGCTGCCGTGCAGGGCGATGCGGCGGGTGCCGTTCTCGATCGAGAAATCGGCGAACGTCTGGACGCCCGCATCCTCTGCGAAGGGGCGGAAGGGAAGGACATCGGCTTTTCGGCGCGGCATCGGGGCCCCCGTCTCAGAAGATCACTCAGAAGATCGCGCGCATCAATTCGCGCCAGAGCCGGCGCAGCACATCGACGGCCAGTTGCTTGAGGAAGTCGGCGAAGGATTCCTGACCATGGCCGTCGCGGGAGAATTCATGCGGCTCGGGCAGCGTCATGGCCTTGGCCTTGATCGCCTCGGGCAGCGCCGGGAACACGTCGAGCCCGGCCATGTCCCGCAGGGTCGCGAGCGAGACCGTGCGCCACTCCGCGCCCGCCTTGTTCGGCGCGAGATAGGCCCCGGCCTCGCCGGTGCGCGGATCGTAGATCGCCTTGAAGAGCTGGGTCGGCACCAGCACCCGCCCCTTGATCGCACCGACCGAGCGGCCCTCGAAGATCGGGCCGGTCACGACAAAGACCTCGCCGCGCTCGCTCGCGAGCCGGCGCACGCTCTCCTCGATCGCCGCCCACAGGCCGCGGTTCAGCGCCCGGTTCTGGGGCACGATATTGGCGAGGCTGAAGGACTCGGCCTGGGCCACCGCGCTCGGCATGTCGCCGGCCGGCGCGAGATGGCCGCGGTCGTATCCGCTTCGGACGTAGTCGGCGAGGCTCGCCCGGTCGTCCTCGGGCAGGCGGTCCTCGTCGTGGAAGGCATCGGCGCGCTCGACCCGCCGGGCAGCGGACACGCTCCGGCGCGTCAGGTGTTCGGCGGCGTAGAGCGGCGTGCGCGACGCGCCCGAATGCAGGACGGCGAAGACCTCGAAACAGAGTGGGACGGCTCCGTCCGCGAGCTTCGGGTTGGTGAGGGCCGGCGCCCGGCCGTCCGCGAACAGGGCCGGGCAGGCCGGCGCCTCCGGCAAGGCCTGCGACGCCGCCGCGTGGGAGAGGGCGAGGAGGAGAAGGGCCGGAACGAGGGGACGCAGCGCCATTGCCGGCTCAGTAGCAGACCCGGACGCGGCGCGGGCCGGACGGCGTCTCCCTCCAGCGGAAGCCGCAGGGCCGTCCGAGTGGCTCGATCAGGGGGCGGATGTCCCTGTCCGGCGGTCCCGGCGGACGGCGGCAGCGCACGTCGTCGGGGCAGTGCACCGTGTTGAGGCGGGTCCTGCCGGCATCCGCCGCCCAGGCCACGCTCCCGCTGATCAGGACGAGCGCCAGCGCGACCGTAGCCGGTAACGTTGCGGCGATAGGCATCGGGCGACAGCCTTGAGAAGAGCGGGTGAGATGTTGATCAATGCAGCCTTCATCCATAATTGATGGCGCGTCACGCGTGAAATCGCGGGGCTGCCTTAACTCTGAAGGCAGACGAGGCAGCCGAATCCTCTGAAAGACGTGCCGCTGTTGCAGCGAGATCATGGTATCCCGTGATCGGTTTGCGCTAGAATGATCGTTCATATGTCCCGGGAGAGCGGTTTCCGGGGAGCGGGCGAGATCCGAAGGCGGGCCGCGTTCGAGGCTTCGAGCGTACGGCCCTGCAGGAGCCGCCTGCCGACGGGAACGCATTGAGAGACGGGTGAAGGCATTGGCACTAGCGGACACGACGATCCTTGAGGGTCTTGAGACGCCGGATCGTCTCCGGCTTCTGCCGGAGAGCGAGCTGCAGAAGGTGGCCGACGCC
>NZ_JACHWM010000001.1 GCF_014191355.1 Methylobacterium sp. R2-1 | reverse complement strand
CGCGAGACCGAGTTCGCCGTCGTCCGCGCCGGCCTGAACTACAAGTTCGGCTCGTACTAAGATCTGGAGCCTCGGCGATCCCTCACCGGATCGCCAAACTTCCTCGGAAAAGCCCGGCCTCGTGCCGGGCTTTTTCTTTTTGCGTGACGGCCGCGTGTGCTTGTCCGCCCGGGCCCTATTCGGACAATCGACGCTCGGCCCCCCTGACAAAAGCTCGACCGGTCCCCATCTCCTAGCCGCCGTGCGGTGACGAGGCCGTCGGCGCCTTCAGGAGGACGTCTCCATGAACAGCGAAGAACGCGACATCATCAACGGCATCTTCCAGCGCCTCGAGCAGGCGTCCGGACAGCCCCGGGACGCCGATGCCGAACGTTTCATCGCCGAGAAGCTGCGCAACCAACCCTACGCTCCCTACGCGATGGCTCAGCTGATTTACGTGCAGGAGGAGGCGATCAAGAGCCTCAACCAGCAGCTTGAGCAGGCCCGTGCTCAGGAGCAGTCCCAGCCCTCCGGTGGCGGCGGCTTCCTGTCGAGCATCTTCGGCGGCGGTCAGCGCTCGGAGCCGCAGCGTCCGGCCGGTCAGGCCTGGGGGCAACAGGGCGGCTATGGTCAGCAGGGTGGCTATGGTGGGCCGCTGGGCGGGCCGCAGCCAGGCTACGGTCAGCCGGGTTATGGTGGTCCCCAGCAGGGCGGACCCTGGGGTGGACAGCCTCAGCAGCCGGCCCGTGGCGGCGGCTTCCTCGCCACCGCACTTCCGATGGCGGCGGGTGCGGCGGGCGGCATGTTGCTCGGCAGCGCCCTCTCCAATGCCTTCGCGGGCGGCCATTCCTCGCTCGGAAGCGCCTCGGCGGCGGGCCTGACCGGGGGCGAGACGGGAGGCGGTGGCATCTTCGGCGGTGGCAGCGATCAGGATCTCGGCTCAGCGCTCGGCGGCAGTGACGGCGGCTTCCAGGACGCTTCGTTCGGTGGCGGCGGCGGTGACGATTTCGGCGGCGACCTCGGCGACGGCGGGGATGACGACTGGGCCTGATCCCACTCGCACCCGTTGAGAATCGAAAAAGCCCGGTGCCGGTCCCCCGGCACCGGGCTTTCCTGTTTGGAAGCCGGTGTCAGATCACCTCGACGCGGGTTCCAACCGGCGTCCGCTCGTAGAGGTCGATCACGTCCTCGTTCATCATGCGGATGCAGCCTGAGGACACGTTCTGTCCGATCGTGTGCGGCTCATTGGTGCCGTGGATGCGGTAGAGCGAGGTGCCGAGATACATCGCTCGCGCACCGAGCGGGTTTTCCGGGCCACCGGCCATGTGCCGTGGCAAATCCGGGCGGCGGCGCAGCATCTCGGCAGGCGGCGTCCAATCGGGCCATTCGCGCTTGGCCGAGATCGACTTCGCACCGGTCCAGACGAAGCCCGGCCGCCCGACGCCGATCCCGTAACGGATCGCCTGCCCACCGGATTGGACGAGGTAGAGATACTTGGCGTTCGTATCGATCACGATCTGGCCGGCGCGGCCTGGCCCGTCATAGGCGACGACTTGGCGGGCGTAGCGGGGATCGACCGCTCGTGCGACGGTGCTCACCTCGGGCGCCGGCTCGGTCGGCAGCGCCGCGAACCGTGCGTGTGGCTGGGCGGGGGCGGCCGGGCGCGGCTCGCCGAGAGCGCCGTAGCCGTCGACGGCGGTGCGACGAGCCGGGCCTTGTGCATCTCCGGTCATGAGGAACTCGATGAAGCCGCCGCCGTAGCGGCCCGGTCCTGTCTGAGCCATTGCCGGCCCGCATGCCCCGCATACGGCGAGCGCCGTCAGCGCCACGCTCCACTTCGCTCGCATCCTAAACTCCCGCCCTGCACACGCGATGCGGAAAGTTTTCCGGCTTTTGCCCTGCGGGCGATGAACGAACGTGGTGAATCAGCCGCATTGCCGTCCGGGCCCCCGCAAACCGCGAGTCGTCGTCAACGGGCGGTAAACGGCAGCGATCGCTCGAAAACTTTCAGCAATTCGAAACCAGTGCACGGGATTGTGACGGATGAGACCCGTTCCCGAAGGCCCGTCCGACCGATGATCACCAAGCGCTACCGCATCGAGGAAAGCCTGGGCTTGTCCGTACCGGCGGCCGGCCTCTCTGCGGCTGCAACGGAGGCGGCCCCGAATCCGCGGCTCGACGAGATCCTAACGGCGATCAACGACCTGCGCCGCATCACCCAGGCGAGCGCCGGCGAGACCATCGAAGCCTGCCGCCGCGAGCTCGGTGAGGCCTTCGCCATGCGCCACGAACTCGAGGTGATGAAGGAAGCGATCACGCGCACGAAGGGCGAGATCGCAAGCCTCCACCGCTCCGAGACCACAGGCAAGGGCATGCGGCGCGTTGCGGGCGAGCTCGACGCCGTCGTCGAATCGACCGAGCAGGCCACCTCGACGATCCTCGGCAGCATCGAGAAGATCGAGACCAACGCCAACATGATGCGCGGCCTTCGTCTGCCCAAGGCTGCGCAGGAGAATGTCGACGGCATCCTCGACAGCGTGATCGCGGCCTATGAGGCCTGCAACTTCCAGGATCTGACCGGTCAGCGCATCAGCAAGATCGTCAACGTGCTGAAGTTCGTCGAGGAGCATCTCGACCGTGTCATCGAGGCCTGGAGCGGGCTCGACGGCTTCCGCGACCTGCTCGCCGTCGAGACGGCCGCGGTTGACGAGAACGACGAGAGCTCCCTCCTCAACGGGCCGAAGCTGCAGGACGATCCCGGCCACGTCGACCAATCGGACATCGACGCCCTGTTCGATTGACGGCCCCCATCGACGCGGCTTGTCCAACGGCCCTTCCAACCGGAATCGCCGCGGCCTACATCGGGTCCATGAGCCGCGCGACCCGATCCGCCTTCGACGACGTCCCGCCCGACGGGTTCGACGAGGACGAGAACGATGCGCCCTCCCTCGAAGAGGCGCCCGAAATCGACTTCGATTTCGAGCAGGGTGCCGTCAAGGCCGGCACCGAGATCATCCGACGCTTCTGGACGACCCTGCCGACCTCGCCGGGCGTCTACCGGATGTTCGACCACAAGGGCGACGTCCTCTACGTCGGCAAGGCCAAGAACCTGAAGAACCGCGTCGGCTCCTACGCCCGCGGTCAGGCGCATTCCAACCGCATCGCGCGCATGATCGCGCAAACGGCGGCGATGGAGTTTGTAACCACCGCGACCGAGACGGAAGCACTGCTTCTGGAGGCCAACCTCATCAAGCAGTTGAAGCCGCGCTTCAACGTGCTGATGCGCGACGACAAATCGTTCCCCTACATCCTGCTGACCAGCGACGGGCCGGCGCCGCAGGTCGTCAAGCACCGCGGCGCGCGTCGCCGCAAGGGCAACTATTACGGCCCCTTCGCCAATGTCTGGGCGGTCAACCGCACGGTGAACGCGCTCCAGCGCGCCTTCCTGCTGCGCACCTGCTCCGACAGCTATTACGAGAACCGCACTCGGCCGTGCCTGCTCTTCCAGATCAAGCGCTGCTCTGGCCCCTGCACCGGCGAGATCCCCCTGGAAGACTATGCTGGGCTCGCCGACAGCGCCCGCGCCTTCCTGTCCGGCAAGTCGAACGCGGTGAAGGACCGGATGCGCGAGGAAATGGAGCGCGCCTCCGAGGCCCTTGAATTTGAGCGCGCCGCCCGCTTTCGCGACCGCATCGCTGCGCTCTCGGCGATTCAGGGGACGCAGGGGGTGAACACGCAGGGGGTCGAGGAAGCCGACGTCTTCGCCCTCGACGAGCAGGCGGGCCAGTTCTGCATCGAGGTGTTCTTCTTCCGCAACTTCCAGAACTGGGGCAACCGCGCCTACTTCCCCAAGGCCGATCGCTCCATGAGCGCCGATGAGGTGCTCGCCTCGTTCATCTCGCAGTTCTACGACGACAAGCCTGCCCCCAAGCTCGTCCTCGTCAGCCACACGATCGAGGATGCCGAGCTGATGGCCGCCGCACTCTCGAGCCGGGTCGAGCACCGGGTCGAGGTTCACCAGCCGCAGCGGGGCGAGCGCAAGAACCTCGTCGATTACGCGCAGCGTAACGCCAAGGAGGCGCTGGGGCGCCGGCTTGCCGACACCGCCTCGCAGGGCAAACTGCTGATCGCGCTCGGTCAGGCCTTCGGCCTCGACAAGCCGCCGCGACGGGTCGAGGTCTACGACAACTCGCACATCTCGGGCACGGCGGCGGTCGGCGGCATGATCGTCGCCGGCCCGACCGGCTTCATGAAGACGCATTACCGCACCTTCAACATCAAGTCGGAGGAACTGACGCCGGGCGACGATTTCGGGATGATGCGCGAGGTGCTGACCCGCCGCTTCAAGCGGTTGGCCAAGGAAGCGCCGCGGACGCCGCGGGAGGCGGCGGTCGGCGAGCCGCAGGCCGCGGCCGAGGGGCAGGCCGTGCCGGCCGCGACCGAGGCGGTGGTCGATGATCCCGACGCCTTCCCGGCCTGGCCCGACCTCGTGCTGATCGACGGCGGCGCCGGGCAACTCGAGGCCGCCCGCGCTTCGCTCGCCGAGATCGGTGTGATCGACGTGCCGCTGGTCGGCATCGCCAAAGGCCGAGACCGCGACGCCGGCCGAGAAACCTTCTTCGTGCCCGGCCGCAGCCCGTTCAAGCTGCCGCCGCGCGATCCCGTGCTCTATTTCGTGCAGCGCCTGCGCGACGAGGCGCACCGTTTCGCCATCGGCACGCACCGAGCCCGGCGCAAGCGCGAGATGACCAAGAACCCGCTCGACGAGATCGCCGGCATCGGCCCCACTCGCAAGCGCGCGCTGCTGCACCATTTCGGCACCGTGAAGGCCATCCAGCGGGCCGCCTTGGAGGATCTCGCCAAGGCGCCGGGCGTCAACGCCGCCACCGCCCGGGCGGTCTACGACTTCTTCCACGCCAACGCTTGAGCCGTGCCCCGTGCCGACAGAGCCAGCGCCCGACGCATCGACGACGCGGTTGACGCCCCACGCGGCCCGTGATTTCACCCCGGCGATGAACGCCGTCCTCCCCCGACGCCGGTCGCAGGCCTGGACGCTCGCGAACTGCCTCACCTACGGCCGCCTCGTCGCGGTCCCGGTCGTCGTGGTGCTGCTGTTTTGGCCGGACGAGATCGCCGCGCGCTGGACGGCCTTCGGCGTGTTCGTCGCCGCCGCCATCACCGACTATCTCGACGGCTACGTGGCGCGGGCCTGGGCGCAGAGTTCGGCGCTCGGGCGGATGCTCGACCCGATTGCCGACAAGCTGCTGGTGGCCGCCTGCCTGCTGATGCTGGCCGCCGACCGCACCATCGCCGGTATGTCGCTCTGGGCGGCGATCGTCATCCTGTGCCGCGAGGTGCTGGTCTCCGGCCTGCGCGAATATCTGGCGGAACTGAAGGTCGGCTTGCCGGTCAGCCGCATCGCCAAGTGGAAGACGACGGTGCAGCTCATCGCCCTCGGCTTCCTCGTCGCTGGCCCGGCCGGCGAGACCCTCATCCCAGGCAGCCTCACGGCTGGTATCGTCCTGCTCTGGCTCGCCGCCGCCCTCACGCTCTACACCGGCTATGACTACATGAGGGCCGGGATCCGGCACGTGATCGACGATCCGCGCTGATTTTTTTGGGATTCTTTGAGGCGGCACTTCGAGGCGCCGCCGGGGATGCACGCGATGAAGCTCGTCTATTTCGCCTGGGTCCGCGAGCGCGTCGGCAAGCCCGAGGAGACGGTGAGCCCGCCGGACGGCGTCGCTACCGTCGCCGACCTGATCGGCTGGCTGAGGACGCGCGGCGAGGAATACGCCTACGCCTTCGAGAACGAGGGCGTGGTGCGTGCGGCGATCGACCGGGTCCACGCCAAGCCCGGCAGCGCCATCGCGGGGGCGCAGGAGATCGCGTTCTTCCCGCCGATGACCGGCGGGTAGGTTCTCAGCTCAGCGCCTCGCGGAACGCGGCGAGGTTCGAGCGCATCATCTCCAGATAGCCCGGTGCCGGCCCGCCCGGCGCGCTCAGCGCGTCGGAGTAGATCCGGCCGCCGACCTTGGCGCCGCTCTCGCGGGCGATCTGCTGCATCAGCCGTGGGTCGGCGATCGATTCCACGAACACCGCCGGCACCTTGTCCCGGCGGATCTGGCGGATGATGCGGGCGACATCCTTCGGTCCGGCCTCGCTGTCCGTCGAGATACCCTGCGGCGCCAGGAAGCGCATGCCGTAGGCGGCGCTGAAATAGCCGAACGAGTCGTGGGTGGTGATGATGCGCCGCCGCTCCTCCGGAATGGTCGCGAGGGCCGCGCGGATCTCCGCGTCCAGCGCGTCGAGCTTCTGCATGTAGGCGGCGGCGTTGGCGGCGTAGAGGCCGGCATGCTCCGGATCGGCGGCGCTCAAGCCATCGCGGATGTTGGCGACGTAGAGCTTCGTGTTCGCCACGTTCTGCCAGGCATGGGGGTCGGCATGGTCGCCCTCGCCGTGATCGTGGCCGTGGTCGTCGTGATCGTGGCTGCCGGCGATCGTCTTCACGCCCTTGGAGGCGACGACGACCGGCGCCTTGGTGCCGGACGCCTTGATGAGGCGCTCCAGCCAGCCCTCGAAGCCGAGGCCGTTGACGACCACGAGGTTGGCCTCCGCTACCCGGCGGGCGTCGCCCGGTGCCGGGGAATAGCCGTGGGCGTCCGCATCCGGCCCGACGAGGCTTGTCACCGCGACCCGGTCACCACCGACCTGCGACACGAGATCGGCCAGGATCGAGAAGGTCGCCACCGCCTTCAGCCGCGGCTCCTGCGCCGTTGCGAGCGACGGGGCGAGCGACGGGGCGAGACCCACGAGCACCAGAATTGCGGCCGCGATCCTGCGCCCCACAAGCCATCCCATACCGAAACTCCTCCACTTCGGATGGCTTGATAATGTAACATTATCACATCGCCAAGGGCGGCTGGCCCAACATGGACAAGCTTTCATGTTGCAGACACAGACCGGAGACGACCGGACACACGCGAGAGACGAAGCGGACGCATCGTCGCAGGACTGGGGCGGAGTGCCCCTGACTGACGGAGATGTCCCATGACCAGGATACGCGTGACGGGCCTTGCGATGGTGGGGCTGGCGGTGCTCGGCGCGGCCGGCCTCGGGACCGCGGCGGTCCATGCTGGGGAGCGCGGCGGGCCGTTTGCGGATGGTCCTCACGGCCACCGATATGGGCGCTGGTCGGCGCTCTCGGCGGAGGACCGCGCCGCCTTCACCGATGCCCGTATCGCCGGTCTGCATGCCGGCCTGAAGCTGAACCCCGAGCAGGAGAAGCTGTGGCCACCGGTCGAGGCGGCGCTACGCGATCTCTCCAAGCAGCGGGACGCCCAGCGCGAGGCGCGGCGTGATCGCGGCCGGATGGTCGACGATGCGCCCGGCGCGCTCCGCGCCATGGCCGACGCGGCAACCGTCCGCGGCGAGGCCCTGCGCAAGCTCGCCGATGCCAGCACGCCGCTCTTCGCGACCCTGGACGAGGGCCAGAAGCGCCGCGCCATGGTCCTCGCCCGGCCGATGCGCCCGTTCGGCGGGATGCACCGGCACGGGCCACGGCACGGAGACGAGCGCGACTGAAGACGGCTCCGCTTGATCCCTGCGCCGTGCGGCGGCAAACACCGCGGGCCCCGGCGTTCCCGCCGGGGTCAGCACAGACATGGTACAGCATGGCGCGCCGGCCGCTCCTGAGGGGCGACACCCTTCCCCTGCTCGGGCGGCTCTGGCGGGAATGGCTCTCGCCGCACCGGGCGACGCTGGCGGTGGTGCTCGTACTCATCACCGTCGTCGGCGCGGCGACCGGGCTCTATCCCGCCCTGATCAAGGCCGCCTTCGACGCCTTCGACCGCAAGGACATGAGCGCCCTCGCCTACGGCCCGCTCATCGTCATCGCCGTCACCTCGGCGCGAGGCTTCGCCCTGTTCGGCCAGACGGTGCTGACCAACCGGGTCGTTACCCGCGTCGAGGCCGACATGCAGGCGGCGCTCTACGCCCATCTGATCGATGCCGACCTCGCCCAGCTCGGCCGCGAGAGCCCCGCCGCCTTCACCCAGCGCTTCACCACCGACTTCGCCTTCATCAAGGAGGCGCTGACCCGGATCTCGACGGTGCTGCTGCGCGACGTCGCCATGCTGGCCGCCCTGGTGATCGCGCTGATCTGGATGGACCCGCTGCTGACGCTCGCCGCCGCGGTGACGGCGCCGCTCGTGGCCGGTCCGGTCAACCGCATCGGCAAGCGCCTGCGACAGGTCTCGACCACGACCCAGGAGCAGATGGGCGCCACCGCGAGCCTCATCACCGAGAGCCTCCAGGGGGCCCGCGTCGCCAAGACCTATGCGATGGAAGGCTACCTGAAGGGCCGCGCGGCGCAGGCGCTCGACGAGGTGCGCCGCCTCAAGATGAAGGCAGCCAATGCCCGCGGTCGCCTCGACCCGCTGATGGAGATCGGCGGCGGCCTCGCGGTGGCCGGCGTGCTGGTTCTGGTTGGCCAGCGGGTGATGTCGGGAGACCGCACCGTCGGCGACTTCACCGGCTACGTGGCCGCCCTTCTGCTCGCCGCGCAGCCGGCCCGCGCGCTCGGCACCCTCAACGCCATCCTGCAGGAAGCTGCCGCTGCGCTCAGCCGTTACTTTGCTCTGATGGACGAGCCGCCGACGATCCGCGAGGCGCCGTCCGCCCCGCCGCTGACGGTGACGCGCGGTGAGATCCGCTTCGAGGGCGTGCATTTCCGCTACCGCGCCGACGCGCCCGCGCTGGAGGGGATCGACCTCGTGGTGCCCGCGGGCTCGACCACGGCCCTCGTCGGGCGCTCGGGGTCGGGCAAATCCTCCCTGCTCAACCTCGTGCCGCGCCTTCAGGACGTCACTTCGGGCCGCGTCCTCATCGACGGCGCCGACATCCGCGACGTGACGATCGCCTCGCTGCGGGCGGCGGTTGCGGTGGTGTCGCAGGAGGTCGTGCTGTTCGACGACACCATCGCCACCAATATCGGCTTCGGCCGCCCCGGCGCGTCGCAGGAGGAGATCGAGGCGGCAGCCCGGGCTGCGGCAGCGCACGGCTTCATCACGCGACTGAGCGAGGGCTACGCCTTCCGGGTCGGAGCGGGCGGCGGGCGGCTCTCGGGCGGCGAGCGGCAGCGCATCTCGCTCGCCCGTGCCTTCCTCAAGAACGCCCCGATCCTGCTCCTCGACGAAGCGACCTCCGCCCTCGACTCCGAGTCCGAACACCTCGTGCAGGAGGCGCTGGAACGGCTGATGCGCGGGCGCACGACGCTGGTCATCGCCCACCGCCTCTCCACCGTCCGTGAGGCGGGCCGCATCGCCGTGCTGGAGGCGGGCCGGGTAATAGAACTCGGCCGCCACGACGAGTTGGTCGCCGCGGGCGGCACCTATGCGCGGCTGCACCGTCTGCAATTGTCGGATGATTCGGGAGCCCCGAAACCAGAAACCGCCTCCGCCTGACGCGTTCGCTGGGGCGAACACCCGACCGTCGTGCCACTTTCCCCGTCCCTCGCGCGTATTCGCTAGGCACGAGAGGGGGACCGATGATGGCCGAGACGTTCGGGATGACGCGTGCGGGTGAGACGGTCACGCGGTACACCCTCGCCCGTGACGATCTGCGAATTCAGGTGATCGATTACGGGGCGGTCGTCACGGCCATCGAGGTGCCGGACCGGGAGGGCCGCCGCGCCAATGTCGTCCTCGCCCTCGACGCGGTGGAGGGCTACGAGACCGTGAGCCCGCATTTCGGGGCGATTGCCGGGCGCTTCGCCAACCGCATCGCGAAGGGGCGTTTTACGCTCGACGGAACCACCTACGCGCTGCCGATCAACGAGCCGCCCAACACCATGCATGGCGGTCCCGAGGGGTTCGCCAAGCGCCTGTGGCAGGCAGTGGATGTGGACGCGACGCGCGTCACACTGAGGCGGCGCAGCCCTGACGGCGAGGAAGGCTTTCCGGGCGCGCTCGATGTGGTGGTCGTCTACAGCCTGCCCGAACCTGGCACACTCCGCGTCGATTACAGGGCCGTGACCGACCGGCCAACGGTCCTGAACCTCACCAATCATAGCTACTTCAATCTCGCCGGCGAGGGCACGGGCGATGTGATGGGCCACATCGTCCAGGTGTTCGCGGACGCCTACGCACCGACGGACGCGACTCAGATCCCGACCGGCGTGCTCGCGCCGGTCGCAGGCACGCCCTTCGATTTCCGCGAGCCGGTGGCGCTCGGCGCGCGCATCCGGGAGGGGCACGAGCAGATCGTTCTGGCCGGCGGCTACGATCACACCTTCGTTCTGCGCGGACCCGCTGGCACGCTGCGCCCGGCGGCCTCGTGCCTTTGCGAGGCGAGCGGGCGGCGCCTCGACGTCGCCACGACGCAGCCGGCGCTCCAGCTCTACAGCGGCAACAATCTCGACGGTTCCCTGGTCGGCCCCTCGGGCTGCACCTACCGCTCGGGGGACGGCGTCTGCTTCGAGACGCAAGGTTTTCCCGATGCGCCGAACCACCCGAACTTCCCGAGCACGGTCCTGAGGCCGGGCGAGACGTTCACGTCGAGCACCATCTACCGCTTTTCGGTGAACTGAACGGACCATGAAAGGCTTCACGCCCAAGGTTCCAAACCCAATCGGCTCGACCGTGCGAAGGGCTGCTGAGAGTGGGAACCGGACCTCAGCCTTTCGCCCCGAAGCGGACATTCCGCCTGCGGCCCCACTCGGTCGCTACGAAAAGAGGCTCTCGCGACCCTTATCGCCAGCCATTTTCAACCTCGCGGCTCGCTTAAAATTAGCCGGCTTCTAGATAGCGGCCCGACGCCGAGCGACGAAGGTGAAAAATGTTGGGTTGGTTTCGGGCGTTGATGCCGAGAGAGGACCGCTTCTTCGACCTCTTCGCGCGCCATTCAGCGACCTTGGTTGAAGCCGCAGAAGCCTTGCAGGAAGTGCTAAAGGGCGGACCGGACGTAGCACGGTACTGTCAGGTCATTATTGATCGCGAGCGCGACGCGGATGCCATCACAGCTGAGGTCCTCCTCGCCGTGCGCCGCAGCTTTATTACTCCATTCGACCGCGGCGACATCAAAGATTTGATCCAGTCGATGGACGATGCCATCGATCAGATGAACAAAACTGTTAAAGCGATCCAGCTCTACGAGCTGCGTCAGTTCGAGCCACTGATGCGAGAGATGGGCGGCACAGTGGTCGAGGCTGCTCGGCTCACGGCAGAGGTGGTGCCGCTGCTCAACGCTGTAGGCACCCATGCAGGGCGCATCAACCAGATCACGGAGGCGATCACTCGCGTCGAAGGCCGCTCCGACGAGATGCAGGAGCAGGGACTTAAGGCACTGTACCGAACGCACCGCCGGGACGGTGGGGACGATGACGCCATGGCCTACATCATTGGCGCTGAAATCTATGGCCATCTGGAGGACGTCGTTGACCGCTTCGAGGACGTTGCCAACGAGATCAGCGGCATCGTGATCGAGAACGTGTGACGGGCATGGAAGCCGCCCCTCTCGCCCTGCCTTACCTCGTCGCCTTGATCGCGGTCGCGCTGCTCTTCGACTTCCTCAACGGACTGCACGATGCGGCCAACTCCATCGCCACCATCGTATCGACCCGAGTTCTGCGACCGCAATACGCTGTGCTCTGGGCTGCCTTTTTCAACTTTATCGCGTTCCTCTTCTTCGGCCTGCACGTGGCACAGACGCTCGGCACCGGCATCGTCGATGCCGGGATCGTCGATCCGCAGGTGATCCTTAGCGCACTTGTCGGAGCCATTTTCTGGAACATCGCCACCTGGGTGTTCGGTATCCCGTCGAGCAGCTCGCACGCCCTGATCGGTGGCCTCGTCGGGGCTGGCATCACCAAGGCGGGTCCTAGCGTCGTGGTCTGGTCCGGCCTCGGCAAGACGGTGGCAGCCATCGTGCTGTCACCGCTACTCGGCTTCGTACTGGCGCTTTTGCTCGTGCTCGTCATTTCCTGGGTCTTTGTGCGGGCGACGCCGTTCGGGGTGGATCGCACCTTCCGGTGGCTGCAGTTCGTCTCAGCCTCGCTCTACTCGCTTGGGCATGGTGGCAACGATGCCCAGAAGACCATGGGTATCATAGCCGTGCTGCTCTACGCGCAGGGACACCTCGGAAGCGATTTCCACGTGCCGCTCTGGGTGGTGCTGTCCTGTCAGGCCGCGATGGCTCTTGGCACGCTGTCAGGCGGCTGGCGCATCGTGCATACGATGGGCTCACGCATCACTCGGCTAAATCCGATGCAGGGTTTTTGCGCCGAGACTGGCGGCGCCATCACACTGTTTCTAGCGACATGGCTTGGGGTGCCTGTCTCGACGACCCACACCATCACGGGTGCAATCATCGGAGTCGGCGCAGCCCGGCGAGCTTCGGCGGTGCGCTGGGGTATTGCCGGCAACATCGTGATTGCCTGGGTCGTGACTCTGCCAGCAGCGGGAGGTCTCGCCGCAGGCTGCTACGCGCTCACGACGCTCCTGTCCTGAGGAGCCGTGATGCTGAAACTGAAGAAGGCGCCGTCCAAATCAAAAACCGGAAAGAAGGTTTCACAGAAGGTATCGCGGCAGGTCGCGAGCCTGCCGCTGCGTCAAAGCGAGGACGGTAAGATCGAGGTACTGCTGGTGACGTCACGTGAAACCCGGCATTGGATTCTTCCTTAAGGCTGGCTGATGAAGGGCAAGAAGCAGCTTGAAGCTGCAATCGCGACTGGAATGGAGTAAGAGCTCGAATTGGCCGAGTTGATTGAAGAAATCTGAATCCATCCGACTTCCGCTGGTCAAGGTGGCAACGGGGAGTGACTGAGGGGCGCACTAAAGTATTTTACACCAAGTAGCCTGAAAACGGGCGTTCACAGGTTGCGCTTTGGGTCGCAAGCAGCCCTTCGCGTAGCAAGGCTGACAGGGTTTGGTCTGATCACAGCCTCACCGGCGACGTCTCATGCACCGGACGGCTTGACATCCATCTCGTTTGGTCTGAAATTTCAGTCATGACAGAAATTTCAGACCAGTCGCAAAAGCTCGCGCCCGCGGTGGAGCGCTTCATCCTGCACTGGGGCGATCTCGGCGGGCAGTGGGGCGTGAACCGCTCCGTCGCGCAGATCCACGCCCTACTCTACCTCTCCGACAAGCCGCTCGCGGCGGAGGAGATTGCGAGTACGCTCGGTATCGCCCGTTCCAACGTCTCGAATTCGCTGAAGGAGCTCGCGGCCTGGAACCTGATCCGGCGGGTTCCGGTGATGGGCGAGAGGCGCGATTTCTTCGTCGCCGAGACTGACCTGTGGGAGATGGTCACCCGCATCGCCGCCGGCCGCAAGGAGCGCGAGATCGACCCCGCCCTCAAGGCCCTGCGCGAATGCGTGGCCGAAGCCGAGGGTGACCCGCGGGTCGGGACTGTGGCCTCGCGGCGACTCAAGGCGATGCTGGACTTCACCCAGACGCTCGACGGCTGGTACGCGCAGATGCTGAACGTGCCCCACAACACCCTGGCCAAGCTGATCCGGCTCGGCGGACGGATCGTCCGCTACCTTCCCGTGAAGTCCGAGCCCTGACCCATCGGTGCTGGACGGTTCGCCGCCGGGGAGGATGTTTGAGGAGGCGCTTCCATGCGCAATGCCGCCGACATGGCCGCCCCGGTTAGCACGCCAAGCCAGCCAGCCGCGTTGTTCGATCTGCGCTTTCGCGCGCTGGTGCCGGAGGCGGATTGGGCGCGCCTGCCACCGGCCGTGCAGCGGCGCTTCACAAAGCGACTCGGCCCAGGGGAGAGCGCGGTTTACGTCGGGCGGGTGGTCGAGACCGATCTGACCCCGCTCGGTTGGCTTTTGGCCCAGGGCCTTCGCCTCATCGGCGGGCCGCTGCCTACCTCACGCATTGCCAACGTGCCGAGCGTGGTCGCCGTCACCCAGGATGGTGCCGGCAACGGCCAGATCTGGACGCGGCTCTACGCCCGTGGCTCCGGCTTTCCGCAGGCGATCCACTCGGCCAAGCGCTTCCAGGGGCCGACCGGGCTGGAGGAGCGGGTCGGCGCCGGGCTCGGCATGAGCCTGCGGGTTCTGGTGGAGGATCGGGCGCTCGTCTTCCGCAGCGAGCGCTACTTCATCGACCTGCCGGGCTTCCGGCTGATGCTGCCGCGCTGGCTCACGCCCGGGATCCTGACGGTCAGCCACAGCGCGACCGGAGCCCGCAGCTTCCGTTTCGTGCTGGAGATCCGCCACGCTTGGGCGGGCCGCCTGCTGCGCCAGGAAGCGGAGTTCGCCGATCAGGTCGAGGCGCGCGACGAGGTCGTCGCCCCACTGCCGTGAGGCTCAGCCCGCGAGCCGGGCGCCCGTCGGACGGTCGGCGCCCCAAATCTTCTCGAGATTGTAGAAGCCGCGCACCTCGGGCCGGAAGATGTGGACGAGGATGTCGCCCGCATCGATCAGCACCCAATCGCAGGCCGGCAGGCCCTCGACGCGGGCATTGCCGAACCCCTTCGCCTTCATCTCCTGGATGATCTTGTCGGCGATCGAGCCGACATGGCGCTGGGAACGGCCGGACGCGATGATCATCGTGTCGGCGAGCGAAGTCTTGCCCGCGAGGTCGATCTCGACGGTTTCCTCGGCCTTCATCTCGTCGAGGCATCCAAGGGCCAGGGCCTTCAGGGCATCGGAGGAGGCGGTCTCGGTGTCGGAGCCGGCGGCTCCCGGCTGAAGGTGTGCGGACAGGGTCTCGTTTCCCGGCAATCGGCTTGTGGCGACGCCGCCACTTGGTGAAATTGGCCGCTTTCGGCCCACTTTTCAAGCCGGTGGAACGCCCTACGCACCTGTCCGCAGCGCGGTCGAGGACAGTTCGGAACGCGGTCCGTGCAAGAAGGTCCAGGCCGGAGGGTGGCGGGTGGCGAGCGCGGGCGCCTCCGCCTCCGGGATTCGCGCCGCCGCGAAGGCCCGCGCCGCCCGCGCCGCCGGAGCCTTCAGAGTGTAGCCCGGCCGGTCGATCACCGCGACCGGCATCAGCGACAGGATCTTCTCGAATCGGTGCCAGCGGTGAAGGCTGCCGAGGGAATCGGCCCCCATGACCCACACGAAGTGAAGGGACGGCCGGCGCTGGACCAGCCAGCGCAGGGTATCAAACGTGTACCGGCTGCCAATCCCCGCCTCGAAGCCGGTGACGGCAATGCGCGGGTCGGCCGCGAGCGCACGCGCCCTCGCCACCCGCTCCTCCAGCGGGGCAAGCAGGCCGCGGTCTTTCAGGGGGTTGCCGGGCGTGACGAGCCACCAGACCCGGTCGAGCCGCAGCCGCCGCAGAGCAGTACGGCTGACATGCAAGTGGCCGGCATGGGCCGGGTTGAACGAACCGCCATAGAGGCCGATCCGCAGGCCGGGCGCGGCCGGCGGAAGTCCGAATTCGTGCAGAGGAGCCGCCGTCAGCGCGTCACGGCCGCGTCTGGCCGCTGCCGTGGACCCGGTACTTGAAGGTGGTGAGTTGCTCGACGCCGACCGGCCCGCGGGCGTGCATGCGGCCGGTAGCGATGCCGATCTCCGCGCCGAAACCGAACTCGCCGCCATCGGCGAACTGGGTCGAGGCATTGTGGGTCACGATCGCCGAGTCGACCTCGTTGAGGAAGCGGGCGGCGGCCTCGGTGTCGTCGGTGATGATCGCATCGGTATGATGCGAGCCGTTGGCCTCGATATGAGCGATGGCCGCGTCGAGCCCATCGACCACCTTCGCGGAGATGATCGCGTCGAGATACTCGGTCCGCCAGTCCGCGTCGTCGGCCGGCGTCACCCGCGGATCAACGCCTTGGGTCGCCGCGTCGCCGCGCACGGCGCAGCCGGATTCGAGCAGCGCCTCGACCAGCGGCTTGAGGTGGGTCTTGGCCACCGCCGAATCGACGAGCAGCGTTTCGGCGGCGCCGCAGATGCCGGTGCGCCGCATCTTGCTGTTGAGGACGACGGTGCGGGCCATGCCGAGGTCGGCGCCCTCGGCGACGTAGACGTGGCAGATGCCGTCGAGATGGGCGAAGACCGGCACCTTGGCCTCGGCCTGGACCCGTTCCACGAGGCTACGCCCGCCGCGAGGCACGATCACGTCGACGCAGCCGCCGAGGCCGGTCAACATCAGGCCGACCGCGGCGCGGTCGCGAGTCGGCACGAGCTGAATCGCGTCTGCCGGCAGACCCGCGCGGGCGAGCCCCTCGCTCATCGCCGCGGCGATGGCTGTGGCGGTGCGGTGCGAATCCGATCCCGCGCGCAGGATCGCGGCGTTGCCGGCCTTGAGGCAGAGCGCGCCCGCATCCGCCGTCACGTTGGGGCGACTCTCGAAGATGACGCCGACGACGCCGAGCGGCACCGAGATGCGCTCGATCAAGAGACCGTTCGGGCGCTCGAAGGCGGCGAGTTGGCGGCCGACCGGATCGGGCAGGCCCGCAACCTTCTCGACCGCTTCGGCAATGGCCGCGACGCGGCCCTCGTCCAGGGTCAGGCGGTCGATGATCGCTTTGGTCTGGTCCGCAGCCTGCGCGGCGGAGACGTCCCGCGCGTTCTCGCGCAGGATCGCCGGAGCACTGGCGCGGATCTGCTCGGCGATGGCGCGCAGGGCCAGATCCTTGGTCTGCGCCGGCGCGAGCGCCATCGCACGGCCGGCGGCGCGCGCGCGCCGGCCGATGCCGGCCATCAGCGTATCGAGGTCGTCGGCGTCCGCGAGATCGGACTTGAGATTCAGGACAGGCACGTTCCTGCTTCCTGTCTGGCGCCGATCGACCGGCGCGATTGAGCATTTGAGTGCATATGCACCCTCCCGGGCCCCTTTGCACATCGCCTTGGGGTTGAACAAGCGTCGATGTTAAGTTGCGTCGCCGGAACGGAGCGCGTCAGTTTCCGGTCATCGCGAGATCGTCGCGATGAATCATCTCCGTGCGCCCAGCCTGAACCGAGGCCGCGGCGATCTCGCGGCTGGAGCGACCGATGATGGCGGCGGCATCGGCGCTGTCGTAGGCGACCAGACCCCGCCCGAGGATACGACCCTCGGGGCCGCGGATCAGCACGGTATCGCCCTTGGCGAAGCTGCCCTCGATGGCGGTGACGCCCACCGGCAGCAGGCTCGCCCCGCCTTGAAGCGCGCGGGCGGCGCCTGCATCGACCACGAGGGTGCCGGAAGCCTCCAGCGAGCCGGCGATCCAGGTCTTGCGTGCGGCGGTGGGGGTCGAGCCCGACAGGAACCACGTGCAGCGTCCGCCTTCTCGGACGACGCGCAGCGGGTTCTTCCCCCGCCCGTCGGCGATGACCATGTGGGTGCCGCCGCTCGCGGCGATCTTGGCCGCCTCGACCTTGGTGCGCATGCCGCCGCGGGACAGTTCGGAGGCAGGGCCGCCCGCCATCGCCTCGATCTCCGGGGTCACCCGCTCGACCACCGACAGGTGGCACGCCTGCGGATCGCTATGGGGTGGGGCGGTGTAGAGGCCGTCGATATCGGAGAACAGCACCAGCACATCGGCGCCGATCATCGTGGCGACGCGGGCTGCCAGCCGGTCGTTGTCGCCATACCGGATCTCGGCGGTGGCCACCGTGTCGTTCTCGTTGACGACCGGCACCGCGCGCACTTCCAGAAGCTTTTGCATGGTGGCGCGGGCATTGAGGTAGCGGCGGCGCTCCTCCGTGTCCTTCGGCGTCACCAGCACCTGGCCCGCGACGATGTCGTGGTGGCCGAGCGCCTCGGTCCAGTACCGAGCCAGCGCGATCTGTCCGACGGCCGCCGAGGCCTGGCTTTCCTCCAGACGGAGCGTTCCGGGCGGTAGGCCCAGCACCGTGCGTCCGAGGGCGATGGCGCCGGAGGAGACGACCACGACATCGACGCCGCGGCCGTGAAGGTCGGCGATGTCTTCGGCCAGCGCGGCGAGCCACGCGTGGCGCAGGCGCCCTCGGGCACGATCCACGAGGAGAGCCGAGCCCACCTTCACGACGACGCGGCGGAAATCTTCGAGTGCGGGAGGACGGATCACGGTCATGCGACAGTCGTTACGGGCGCGCGGCGATTACAAGAGCTGAGCCGGTTCCTGTGCATGAACCGTTCGGTCTTGGCCAGATCCTTGCTGCACATGAGGCCAATGCGAACTTCGTTTAGTACAACTCATGCGTGCTTCTGTCGCGAAGGCGTGATGCACACTGCAAACTATCTCATGTTAATCGTCGTTGCTCGAACGATGATACCGGCGGTTGGCATCGACGCGAAGCCCGCGTGCAACCCGGCGCTGTTCGATCGCAAGGAATGCCTCGTTGCCGGTCAGTGCGCTCTTGGGCCGCCGCCTTCTGATCGTCGAGGACGATTACTTTTGGGCCGAGGAACTGCGTCGCGGCCTACAAGGCGCCGGAGCGGTCGTCTTGGATCCAGTCGCGAGTGTCGAGGCCGCACTGAATGTCCTGGGCTCGCAGATTGCCGTGGACGGTGCGACCCTCAACATCAAACTCAGGGATGAGCGCGCCTTCGCCGTCGCCGACCGGTTGCTCGTCAGGGCCGTGCCGTTCCTGTTCGTGACCGGCTACGACCAGCTTGCCCTGCCGGCCTTCTACGCGGCGCTGCCCCGTCTCGAAAAGCCTGCCAGCGTGGACGCCGTCCTGCGAGGGATGGACGCGCTGCTGCCGGCCGCCTGAGCGCCGGTGCGGCCATCGAAGCAGACGGGGCGACGGGTCTCAGTGCGTCTCGCGCAGCAGTCGCTCCGCGACGACCTTCACCGGCTGTCTGCGGCTGATCAACACGGCGAAGCGCGACTGCTCCGGGTCCGATTCGAAGCGGGTCCGGGCCCAGGCGATGAGAAACTTGAGATATTCGGCCCCGAGCAGGCGCGTGACCGCCGGATCCGTCCACCAGCGGCCGAGATCGAGACCGTCGGAGACGACGGGATAGGGGATCAGCGTCTCACCCTCCTGCAGAGCGTGCCGCAGTTCCACGAGGGTGCGGGGCATGTGGTAGCTCGACGTCACGACTGCGACCGTGTCGAAGCCGTGGCGGCGCATCCAGCGACGTGTCTCGATGGCGTTGCCGATGGTGTTACGGGCCCGGTAATCGAGATCGACGCAGCAGGTGATCCACTGCTCCTGGGACGGGTTGAGGCGCACGATCTCATCGCGGGTCGTGCGCTCATTGACGCCGGAGATCAGGAGCCGCCTGCCGTGACCGGCCGCGAGCAGGTCGATGGCGTCGCCGACACGCTGCGAGCCTCCGGTCATGGCGACGATGCCATCGACGCCGTCCAGGTTCGGCCGCTCGGCCTGCTCGACCACCGCAACGAAGGCGAGGAAGCCGCCCGCCAGCGTCAGCAGGCCGAAAATGGCGAGGCCGACGACGACCTGAAGGAGGCGGATGCCGCGCCTGGGGCGCGCGCGCGAGTCGGTCATCCGAGGGGCGGAGATCTGTGGCGCTCCACGGGCCGACAGCGATGCCCACGGCCATCCGAGCGCCTCGTGCGCGGGATCGCAGGAGGGACTGGCGTGGAGCCGGCCCGGGCCGGTCGCCTGTCGGCGTGGCGCTCGCGGAAACATCTCGGACGAAAACAGGGGCTCATGACGGTGTCGATGCTGGGACTGTCGGTTCCGAATGGTTGTCGAAACGTTAACGGGCTCGCTCGATGGGAGCCTATCGGAGGAAGCGGCGCACCGTGAACCGCGACACGGTCGCCGTGACGAGGGAGGCGATCACGCCGATGAGCACGATGATGGCGTAGCCCTGCCAGCCGATCTGGAAGGTGCCGAACAGTGCCTCGATCTCGTCGCCCGCCGGCCCAGAGCGCCACATCCGGGCGACGAGGCCGGCCAGCGCGCAGGTCAGCAGCGCGGCACCTGCGCCCAGTGCCCCTCCCCTCAGGCCCAAGCGGAAGAAGCGACTCTGGAAGGCCTTGGCGATGTAGTCATCGTCGGCGCCCACGAAATGCAGCACCTCGACCACCTCGCGGTTGCCGGCCATGGCGCCGCGGGTCGCGAAGATCACGGCAAGTCCGGTGGCGAACAGCACCAGCAGAACGATGCCGATGCCGATGCCGGCGAAGGTGTTGGCCATGGTCGAGAGACGCTGGAGCCACAGGGCGTGGTCGTCGAGGCTCGCCACGCCCGGCAGCGCCGTGGTGAGGGCGGTGCGGAGGGCGGGGAGGTCGGCAGGGCGGCCGCTCGCGAGCGTCAGCGCGATCAGGCGGGGAACCGGCAGGTCCGACAGATCGAGCCCGGTGCCGAGCCAGGGTTCGAGCAGCCGCTCGGATTCCGCCTTCGAAAAAATGCGCGCACCGGCGATGCCGGGCGCAGCCCGTGCGAGGCTTTCCGCCTGCCGAACGTCGGCCTCGATATCGCGTCCGGCGCTGGGCCGGATCTGCACCGTGACCTCCTGCGCGACGCTTCCCTGCCATTGAGCAGCGCTCGAGACGGCGATCTCGGCCGCTCCGGCGCAGAGCGCGGCGAGAAACGTGAGGATGGCGATGACCGCCGCCAGCGCCCGGCTCGCGGCGGAGTCGGTCGGCACCAGAGGCGCGTTGCGGCGAAGATTGGCCGGAAGCGCCGGCTCGGAAACGGAGGGCGCCGCTCGAGCCTGAGATGGGTCGCTTCGGGTGGGCGCGCGCGCGTCGCTCATTGCCCCTCCACCCGCAGCCGGCCCTCGGCAAGAACCATGCGACGCGCCTCGACGAGATCCATCAAGCCATAGTCATGGGTGGCGATCACCACCGAAGTGCCGAGCCGGTTCAGCTCCATGAACAGCCGCAGAAGGCGCCGGGCGAGGCTCGGATCGACGTTGCCGGTGGGTTCGTCGGCCAGCAGCAGTTCCGGCCGCGCGATCAGCGCCCGCGCGATCGCCGCGCGCTGCTTCTCGCCGCCCGACAGGAGCGGCGGCAGGACGTGCATGCGCTCGCCCAAGCCGACCCAGCGCAGCAGTTCCACGACCTCCGCCCGGTAGCTCGCCTCCGCCCGCTCCTGGACGCGCAGGGGCAGCGCCACGTTCTCGTAGGTGGTGAGATGATCGAGCAGTCGGAAATCCTGGAACACCACACCCATGCGGCGGCGCAAGCCCGTGAGCGCGTCGTTCGAGATGCCGCTGACCTCCTTGCCGAAGATCGAGACGAGGCCGCGGGTCGGACGCACCGAGAGGAGGATCAGGCGCAGCAGCGTCGTCTTGCCCGCCCCCGAAGGCCCGGTGAGAAACTGGAACGAGTGCGGCGCGATTTCGAAACTGACGTCCGACAGCACCTCCGGCCCGAGGCCGTAGCGCATGCCGACGCTCTCGAAGCGAACGACGGGCTCCTCCGCGCCGGACAGGAGGCTGCCCGTTTTCATCCCAGCCGACAAGGACCGCTCACTCCACGCTCTGTGCTCGACACAGGACTCCTGTGCCGTACTCGACTTCACGACCGGTTAACCACACTCGGGGACAACGTTTGTGTCCTTTTCGAGAGCGCGGCAACCCGCTGCCGGGACCTGACATCGACTCTGGTCCATCGCCATGCTGATCGTCTGCCCGGCCTGCGCCAGCGAGTATCGCATCGATGCCGAGCGCGTCGGAACCAGCGGGCGCTCGGTGCGCTGCGCGGCCTGCCGCGAGACGTGGTTCATCTCGGCCGACGAGGTCGTCGCCGCCATGTTCGACGAGATGGCGGCGGAGGAGGAGCCCGCTTCGCCTCCGCCTCCACCGGAACCCGCGCCTGCGGCCGAAGCACCCGTCGAAGAATCCGTGCGGCGTTCCCGGCCGACGGCGACGTCTGCCAAGCGCGGCAAGCCGAAGCGCAAGACCGGCCGGTTCTCGCCCGCACTGGCCGCTTGCCTCGTCCTTGCCGCCGCCCTGCCGCTCGCGCTCCTCGGCCGTGCCGGTGTCGTACGGGCGATGCCTCAGACGGCGGCGCTGTTCGCCCGCGTCGGCTTGCCGGTGAATCTGCGCGGCATCGATCTGGCCGACATTGTCGCCTTCCAGGTGCCTGCCGAGGGCGCCAACCCCGCGCGGCTCGTCGTGGAAGGAGATCTCGTCTCTGTTGCCCGGGAGCGCGTCGCCGTGCCGCTGATCGAGGTCGAGGTGCGCGGTGCCGACGGACAGTCGCTCTACCGGTGGAGCGTGCCGGGGCCGCGCGCCGCGCTCGAACCCGGCGAGCGGGCGCGATTCAAGGCGAGCCTCTCGGCTCCGCCCGAGAAAGGACGTCAGGTCGAGGTGCGCTTCTCGGACAGCTCTGTCGCCGCCGACGCGGGAACGGGCGAGAACCGCTAGGATCGCGTTGCAGGGCTAATCGTCGCCGTCCGGTGGATGGCCACGATACAGCGCCTCGAAGTCCCAGCCGCCGTAGAACATTTTGACGATGCTGACCCGATCGGCCTCGACCCGGTAGGCGATGACGGCCGAATGCTCGAACGGCACCGTGCGCGGACCGGGCTCCAGATCGTCGCGACGACGACCGCCATGGGGCGCGTCTCCGATACGGTCGCACCGTTCGACGGGTCGGTTCAGGAAGCGCTCCGCGAGCTCGGGGCTGAGACTGGCCTCATGCACCCAACGGTAAATCTGCAGGAGGTCTGCGTGGCTTCGGCCCGCTAGGTGACCTTAAGACGCTTCATCCCGATGCGCCTTCCCGATGCGCCTTCCCGATGCGCCTTCCCGATGCGCCTTCAAAGTTTCGGCGTGAAGCGTCCGGATGTGCGACCGCACTTCCTCGCCGGTGAACGCCGGCCGCGGATCGTCCAGCGAACGGCGGATGCGGGCGCGGATGACGTTCAGGCGCGCAGCATCCTCTTGGCGCTGCCAGAGCCGCACCGCGTCGCGCAGAACCTCGCTGGTCGGGGCGTACTGCCGACGGCGACGCTCCCGCGCACGGCCCGGAGCTGCTCGGGCGTCATGGTGATGCCGATCTTCTCGGCCGATTGCATGTCCGATCCTCCGGCTGCCACGGCACACAGGGTGGCATAAAATCCGACCTACCGATCACCCTTCACTGATTTGCATCTCGCCTGACTGGTCGGCGGCTTTCCCTGTTGCGTCGGCCGGCAACGCTGGCGGAGGCGGCCGCTCATGATATGGTGGGGAACGGGACGGCTGAGGGCGGCCCGCGCCGTTGAGAATCCAGCGAAAACATCAAGAGCCGCATGAGCACCGCATCGAAACGCGTCCGCGTCCTGTTCGACGAGGCGGCGATCGCCAAGCGCAACGAGGAGTTGGCCGCCGAGATCGTCGCGGCCAAGCCTGAGAATCTGCTCGTCGTCGCCGTGCTCAAGGGCAGCTTCATGTTCGCGGCCGACCTGTTGCGGTCGCTCCACCGGGCCGGGCTCTCGCCGCAGGTCGAGTTCGTGCATCTCTCCAGCTACCGCACCTCGACCGTTTCCTCGGGGCAGGTCGAAATCCTGCGCGATGTCCAGAGCGAGGTGCGTGGGCGCGACGTGCTCCTGATCGACGACATCCTCGAATCCGGCCGCACCGTCGTCTTTGCCAAGGATTTGCTGATGGCCCGCGGCGCCAAGCGGGTGCTCACTGCGGTTCTGCTGGAGAAGCCAGGCAAGCGCGCCGTGACGATCGACGCGGATTTCGTCGGCTTCACCTGCCCGGACGTGTTCGTGGTCGGCTACGGCATGGATGCCGCCCATGCCTTCCGCCAGCTCCCCTTCGTCGGCCTCGTGGATTACGACAGCAGCGACGCGGACCTGTTCGGGGGTACCTGAGCCGGAATCCCGATCGAGCAAATTCCTGATAAATCCGCGACACTTGTCGGAAATTGTCGGCCGATGGAACTCTGTCGGTACCCGAGGCTTGACAGGCCACGCTTCCGCACGGTCACTCGGGCGCAGCGATCCACATCGAAGGAACGGTAAAGGACGCCCGACCATGGCGCGCATCCTGCTCGTGGATGACGAGGACACGATCCGCGGCTTCCTCAAGCGCGGACTGGAACTCGACGGCCACACCGTTGTCACGGCCATCGATGGTAGTGATGGCCTCGACCGGCTCTCGGAAGCCGGCGGCGGCTTCGACCTGATGCTGACCGACATCCGTATGCCGTTGATGGACGGCATCGCGCTCTCGCTTGCGGCCAAGCGCGACTACCCCGATCTCACCATCCTGCTGATGACCGGCTTCGCCGACCAGCGTGAGCGTGCCCGCGGCCTCGACGCCATCGTCACCGACGTGCTGACCAAGCCTTTCTCCCTGGCCGATCTGCGCTCGACGGTGACGCGGGCACTGGCGGCGTAACACCTCAGTTCATCTGCCAGATCGTTCCGTTGAGCAGGCAGGCAAACGCCACCCAGGCGGCGTAGGGCACGAGAAGCCACGCCGCGGCACGGTCGAAGCGCCATGACAGGCGGATGCTCCACATAATCATGATGAGCATGGCGAGCGCGACGATCAGCGCGAGGCCGAGTTGGTGGGCGGCGAAGAAGACCGGTGTCCAGGTCGCGTTGAGGGCGAGCTGAGCGGCGAAGGCGGCTAGCGCCAGCCACCACGCTTTCCGGGCAGGGCCCGGCACCGGGCGGGCGCCGAGTAGCCGCCAGAGCGAGACTGCGATCATCGCGTAGAGGACGGTCCAGGCCAGCGGGAAAACCCAGTTCGGCGGATTGAAGGCCGGCTTGCGGATGGTCGTGTACCACTCCTCGATGTTGGACCCGGTGGAGAGCGTGCCCACCGCAGTCACCAGGGCGACAGGAAGGATCGCGGCGGCCAGCCGCGGGATCGGCGGCAGGGCTGGCCGCTCGGGAATGTCCAGGGCGCTCATGCGCTGTGCAAAGCTCCGTCGCTCATTTCCCTGCCTTGCCCGCTCCGGCGGATTCGCTCAAGCCGGCATGCGAGCTGACCTCGAGCGAGGAAACCCATGAGCCGGTCCAACGCACCTCACGGCGATTCCGATGCAACCGCACCGCACGGGCTTTCACCCGAGGCGTGGAGCCCGCGCACGCTGGCGGCTCAAGCGCTCGGCCGGATCGATCCGGTGACGCGGGCGGTGGTGCCGCCGCTCCACCTCTCGACCACATACCTGCGCGATCCCGACAACGCCTACCGCTCCGGCTTCTCCTACGCCCGGCCCGACAACGCCACGACGCGAGAGGCGGAGGATGTCATCGCGGCGCTGGAGCGGGCAGAAGCCGGTGCGCTGCTGTTCGGCTCCGGCATGGCGGCGGCAACGGCCGTGTTCTGCGCCCTGGAGCGCGGCGATCACGTGATCGCGCCGGAGGTCATGTACTGGGGCCTGCGCCGCTGGCTGCAACAGGAGGCGCCGCGCCTCGATCTTGCGGTCGACTTCGTCCCGATGCAGGATCCGGAGGCCGTACGGGCCGCGATCCGGCCGGGCAAGACCCGGCTCGTCTGGATCGAGACGCCGGGCAACCCGCTCTGCACGATCAGCGACATCGCCCGCATCAGTGAGATCGCCCGCGCGGCTGGCGCCCGCGTCGCGGTCGATTCGACGGCGGTGAGCCCGATCCTCACCCGTCCGCTGACACTCGGGGCCGACCTCGTGATGCACTCGGCCACCAAGATCCTGAACGGCCATTCCGACGTCGTGGCCGGCGTCCTCGCCGGTGCGCACAAGGATGCCTTCTGGGAGCGCCTCGTGGCGATCCGCGGCGGGTGGGGAGCGATCCTGGGGCCGTTCGAGGCCTATCTTTTGGTGCGGGGCCTGCGCACCCTACCCCTCCGCGCGGCCGCCCAGAGCGCCGGGGCGCTCCGCCTCGCACAGCGGCTGTCGACGCATCCGCGGGTGAGCGCCGTGCTCTATCCCGGCCTGCCCAACCATCCCGGCCACGCGGTCGCCGCGCGGCAGATGGAGGGCGGTTTCGGCTTCATGCTCGCGATCCGCGTGGCCGGCGGCGAGGCGGCGGCGATCGACACCGCCGCACGGGTGCGGCTGTGGAAGCGCGCCACCTCCCTCGGCGGCGTGGAGAGCCTCATCGAGCACCGCGCCTCGGTGGAAGGACCGGGCACACCCTGCCCGCCCGACCTGCTGCGCCTCTCCACCGGCATCGAGGATCCGGACGATCTGTTCCGTGATCTCGACGCGGCCCTGACGGGTGCGCACGGCTCGACGGCCTAAAGCCGCATGCTAGTACCTCATGCCTGACGCCCTCCGAAATTTGTGGAGGGCGTACGTGCGGTTGCGGCTTTCGTGCGTTGTCGCCACGACGAGCCTCGAACCGCGACGCGAACCGCCATGACGAAATCGAAGTCCGTTCTTCTCGCCGCGCTCGCGCTCGGCCTCGTTTCCGGTGCGGTCCGGGCCGAGGATGGGCCGCCGAAGCTCGATGTCGAGGCGACCTGCAAATCCGCCGAGCGGGTGCAGAGCACGCTCAGCGACAATTCCAGCGCGGATGCCTGCCTCAACTCCGAGCGCAGTGCCGAGAATGTTCTGAAGAAGCGCTGGGGCCAATTTCCGGTCCCGGCCAAGTCACAGTGCACGCAACAGTTCCAGGCTGGCGGCTTCCCGTCCTACGTCGAGCTGCTGACCTGCCTGGAACTGGCGAGCGGCACGGTGCCGGCGCAGCCGGACGTGGACCGGCCCGCCAAGTCCGATGTCGGAGGCGGACGGGGCGGCGACAGGAAGGACGGAAGGTCCCTCACCCGCGAGCCCGTGCCCACGCAGCGGACCAATCCGATCGAGGTGTTGGAGCAGAAGTAGGCCGCACGGCATCCGGCTTTCGGAATCCGACAAGGCGAGGCCGGACACTCAGCGCAGCGTCGGCGTACCGGCTTCATCGATGGAAACCGCCAGCCAAGGGGCCGATGCGGCGCCGATCGCCGCCGGATCGGCGCCGACGGTGCGGCTCTGATGCAGTTCGAGCAGTTCCCGGGCGGGGCGCGTATCGTCCTCGGTCAGGAACAGGCCGCGCGCCTTGGAGCCCAGGCCGAGGCGGGTGCTGCTGGTGAGCACGCTCTGCACCGGGCTCGTCAGCAGTGCCATAGCGACCGGCGCCATCCAGAGGGCCAGCCAGGGGCTGCCGGACAAGGCGAGCAGCACCGCAAGCGCCCCACCCGCCGCGATCGCGTCGCTCTGAAGGCGGAACGCCTCGCCCCACGGCACGCTGCGGTCGTCGCGGGACTGCGTGTCCCAACGGACCACCCGCCCGAACAGCGTCGTCACCACGGCGCCCGCGGCGAACAGCGCCATCACCGGCCAGAGCAACACCCAGGTCACCTGTTCGAGCGCCGCGCTGACGAGGAGCGAGCGGGTGCCGCCGAAATCCGCCCGGCGCCGCGGAGAGGCCAGCACGTAGCCGAGGCTCAGGAGTTTCGGCAGCGCCATCACTGCGACGACGAGGGCGGCGAGTGCCGCGGCGGCCGCGCTGGCGCCATCGATCCCGTAGCCGATCAGCCCGAGTTCACCGGAGCGAACTGCCTGCCATGTGCCGAGCGCCAGGAAGGCGATCCAGAGCGGGTAGACGCAGTAGCCGAGGATGCCGACGCCGAGGTGCCAGCGGCTTGCGCCGAGCAGCCCCTTCATCGGCAGCACTCGGATGTGCTGGAGGTTGCCTTGGCACCAGCGTCGCTCGCGGCCCAGCAGGTCGATGAGGTTGGTCGGCATCTCCTCCCAGGTGCCGCCCATCTCCGGCAGGAGGCGCACCTCCCAGCCGGCCCGGCGCAGCAGCGCCCCCTCGACGATGTCGTGGCAGAGGATTTCTCCACCGAGCGGGGGCTTGCCGGAGAGAACCGGAAGCTCGGCGTTGTTGGCAAACGCCTCGATCCGCAGGATCGCGTTGTGGCCCCAGTAGGAGCCGTCCGGCCCCTGCCACGTCTCCAGGCAGCGGAGGGAAAGCGGCGCGTAGAGGCGGACGGCGAATTGCTGGATCCGCGCGAACAGGGTGTCGCGGCCGGCCGCATACGAGACGGTCTGGATCAGGCCGGTGCGCGGATTCTCCTCCATCAGCCGGGCGAGCCGGCGCATGGCGGCACCGGTCATCAGGCTGTCGGCGTCGAGCACGATCATGAAGTCGTACTCGTGCCCGTAGGTCTGGCAGAACTCGGCGATGTTGCCGGCCTTGCGGCCCTTGTTGTCCGTCCGCCGGCGGTAGCGGATGCGCGGCATGCCGCGGCCCTCGCGCTGGCTCCAGGCCTGGATGCGGGCGAATTCGTGCTCCTCGACCGCACTGATCGCGCCCTCCCGGGTGTCGGAGAGGACGAAGATGTCGATGTCCGAACCGTCGCCGCCCTCGCGCTGGAGCGAGCGGGCCATGACGCGGATCGCCGAGAATACCGCGATCGGGTCCTCGGCATGGATCGCGACCACGGCGGCCGTGCGGCTGAGGCCCGTCGGGCGGGTGGAGATCGTGGCGGCGCGCCGCTCCAGCGACGAGAGGGCGCGGTCGCCCATCAGCGCGGCGATGAGCCCGTAGAGATACTGCCAAGCGGTGAAGGATTGCCACGCCATCAGCAAAACGAAGAGGCCGAGCACGGTGCGCCCGAGCCACGTTTCCGGCAGGCCGTAGGCCGCGAGCGCCAAGGCAGCAATGGCGGCGGCGGTGGCGAGCGTCGGCCCGGCCAAAGCGAGACGGCGCAACCGGAACGACGCCGGCCGCGGTGCGGGGCCCGCGCCCCTCGGGCGGGTTTCATCCCCGGCCTCCGTCTCGACGGAACGTTCCGCCTGCGGCAAGTCTGGGCTGGACATGATCGGCGTCGACACTCGCGGGAGGGATGAACGGATGGCAGGACGGTCGGACGCTGACAACGAGGCGCCCGAGGCAATCGGCGTTTCGCGGCGCGCCATCGTGCGTGGCGCTGCTCGGGGTGCTCTTGCCGGTTCGGCCGGCTTGAGCGTTTCTGGCCTCTTCGACCTGAATGCCGCCAGAACGATGGCTCAGACGTTAGGAAACACCCCGTCTCAGGGAACCTCGGAGCCGCGTCCGGTGACCTTCGAGGCCCTGGCGCAGCAGGCCGAGCGGCTCGCCGCGGAGCCCTACCGCGCCTCGAGCAGCGACCTGCCGCAGGAGTTGGCCGCGCTCGACTACGATGCCTTCCAGGCGATCCGCCTCCGTCCAGAGGCGACCGTGCCGCTCGGACCCCGCTTCTCGATGCAGCCGTTTCACCGCGGCAACCTGCACGCCAAGCGTGTCGAGATTTTTTTCCAGTCGCCCGAGGGCGTGCGTCCCTTCGCCTACGATCCTGGTCTGTTCGATCTCGGACCGGCGCTGCAGGGCCGTCGCTACTCGCCGACACTCGGCTATGCCGGATTTCGCATCGCCACCAGTTTCGACGCGAGCCGACCGCAGAGCCACGAAGAGTTTCTGGTCTTCCTCGGCGCCTCTTACTTCCGAATCCGCGGCAGGGATCAGGTCTACGGCCTCTCCGCCCGGGGCGTTGCGGTCAATACCGGGCTGCCGCAGGGCGAGGAATTTCCGGACTTCACCAGTTTCTGGATCGAGGAGCCGCGGGGCGATGCGGCCTCGATCACGATTCTCGCGCTCCTCGACGGGCCGAGCCTCACAGGCGCCTACCGCTTCAACGTCACGCCGGGCGATCCCTCGACGGTCGCGGTGGAGACCGCCCTGTTCCCGCGCCGTGCCATCGCCGCGCTCGGGCTCGCGCCGCTCACCAGCATGTTCCTGTTCGGCGAGAACGGGCCGGGCGCACGCGGCTCGGAGCCTTTCGATGATTTCCGCCCTCAGGTGCACGACTCCGACGGGCTCGTGGTGCAGACGCCCGGCGATCGCCTCTGGCGGCCCCTCGTCAACGGCCGGGCGGCGCCGCAGATCTCGTCGTTCCGCGTAAGCCCGCTTGAAGGCTTCGGGCTGCTGCAGCGCGAACGCCATTTCGCCGCCTATCTCGACGTGCAGGCGCGCCACGAGGACCGGCCTGGGCTGTGGGTGACGCCGAAGGGCGACGGCTTCGCGGCCGGCGCGGTGCGGCTGTTCGAGATTCCGTCGCGCACGGAGGCGACGGACAACATCGTCGCCGCCTTCGTGCCGGAGGCACCCGTCGAGGCCGGCAGGACGCTTCGGCTGGCCTACACCCTCACCACCGTCGGCTCCGAACCCGCAGCGGCGCTCGCGCCGCCGCTCGCCCGCGTCGTCTCGACCCGCGTCGGTTCGGCCGAGCGCCTGCGCCCGACAAACCCGCCCTCGCCGCGGCGGCGCCTCTACGTCATTGACTTCGAGGGGCCGGCCCTGCCCGACGATCCGAATGCGGCCATCGACGTGGCGCTCTCGGCGAGCGCCGGTGCGCTGGTGGAGCCCTATGCCGAGCGGGTGCCGCAGACTGGCGGATGGCGCCTCTATGCCGAATTTCGGCCGCCCGAGCCCTGGCCCGCAGGAGACGTGGTGCTGCGCGCGCGACTTTCGCATGCCGGGCGGGTCATCACCGAGACGTGGGACGCCGTCGCCTGACGCCGATGAACTGGGCGGGCTGCCGGCCGTTAACGGGGCAACGTCACGTCCGAACCCGGAGCCAGGGATGCGTCCCAATCTGTCCAGCGTCCCGCTCACCGCGCTGGCCGCCCTCGCCCTTCACCTCGCGCTCGCCCCTGTCCCGGCACGCGCCGAGGCGGCGCCGGGCAGTTCGGCTTCGCCGCGCTTCATCGAGCAGCCCGAGACCGGCACGATGCGCGGCTCGAAGGTCATCGGCGTCAGTGTGGTCGGGGCCGACCATGTCCGCGTCGGCAAGATCGAGGATGTGCTCGTGGACGGCACCGGCCGCATCCAGGCGGTGGTGATCGGCGTCGGTGGCTTCCTCGGCGTCGGCGAGAAATACGTCGCGGTGCCCTTCGACCAGCTTGCGTGGAATTTCGAGGACGTTTCGCTCACCGGCGGCGCCAGTTCGGTGGCGACCCCCGCCAACGCGCCGAGCGAGAAGGCCGCCGACAAGGCCGGCCCGGGAACGATGCCCGGTGCGCAGATTTCCCCCGAGGTGCTCGGGGCCGTTCAGAACCAGCATAGCGGCCGCGTCACGGAGGCGACCGGCCCAGTCGAGCCTCAGAAGCCCGATTCGAAGCCGGCGACCGTCCTCGCGGGCCATGACCTGATCCATGCCGAGGTCCGCCTGACGAAGGCGCAGCTCAACGACGCACCGGCCTTCCAGTTCGAGAAGGCCAAACGATAGCCGTCCTCGTCCTGAGGCGGCATGACCTTGGAGTTCGCGTATCATGAGACACGCCGCCTTCACCCTGATCGTTTGGCTCACCGGCCTCCACGCGGCGCTTGCGCAGGCCACCAACCCGGCCCCTCCCATTCCCGAATCGGGCCCGTCCGGCTCCAGCTCCGGTCCGGCGACGACGGCGGCGACGGATTTCAACTGGGTCTGGGCCAGTGTGCTGATCGCGCTCGCGGTGCTGGCCATTTGGATGTTCGCCCGCAGGCGGCAGTCCGGACCGCCGCGGTAGCGCGAGGCTCGGTCGGCTGCCGCCTTGGATAGCAGGCAAGCCGGACGTCGTCGCGAGCGTCAGCGAAGCGATCCAGCGGCGCGACCTCCCCGTAGAAGGCAGCGCCCTGGATTGCTTCGGCTTCGCCTCGCAATGACGAGAATGGCGGTCAGCCCTTCTTCGCGCTCGGGAAGAACAACGGCTCGCCGTTGATCTTGTAATCGGCGATGGCTTTCTGGCCCTCGGGCGAGACCAGCCACTCGATAAAGGCTTGTCCCTCCTTCACCTTCACGCTCGGGTGCTTGTCCGGGTTCACCAGCATCACGCCGTAGGGGTTGAACAGGCGCTTGCCGCCCTCGACGAGGATCGTCAGGTCGCCGCGGTTCTTGAACGAGAGCCATGTGCCGCGATCGGCCAGGATGTAGGCGCCGAGCGACGAAGCGGTGTTGAGCGCCGGGCCCATGCCCTGGCCGACGTCGCGGTACCAGTCGCCGCGTACCGCCGTGAGATCGACGCCGGCCTCCTTCCAGCTCCGCAATTCGGCGCTATGCGTGCCGGACCGGTCGCCCCGCGAGACGAAGGGCGCCTTCGACGCTGCGATCTTCCGGAAGGCTTCGTCGACGCCCTTGCCGCGGATGCCGGCCGGGTCGTCCTTCGGGCCGATCAGCACGAAGTCGTTGTACATCACGTCCTGCCGCCCCTTGGCGAAGCCCTCGGCGACGAACTTGTCCTCGGCCGGACGGTCGTGGACGAGCACGACGTCGGCGTCGCCCCGACGCGCCGCGTCGAGGGCTTGGCCGGTGCCGAGCGCCACGACCTTCACCTCAATTCCGGTCTTCTGCTTGAACAGCGGCAGGATGTGCTTGAACAGGCCCGACTGCTCTGTCGAGGTCGTCGAGGCGACGACGATCGAGGCGGGCTCTGCCCGCAGCGGCGAGCTTGCGTCGAGGGCGGCAAGGAGGGAGAGGGTCAGGAAGCTGCGGCGAAGGACGTCCAAGGCAGTTCTCCGGTGAGGTAGGCCCGCGCCTCAGCGGTGCGGGGTGAGAAGAGGACGGATCGGGTCGGACCCCGCTCCACGGCGCGCCCACCCGCCAGCACGATGGTCTCGTTGGCGAGCCGGGCGACCTGCCCGAGATTGTGCGAGACGAGGAGCACGGCGGTGCCGGCCCGTGCCATCTCGACGATCAGGCTCTCGATGGTCTCGGTCGCGGACGGGTCGAGGCTCGCGGTCGGCTCGTCGAGGAGCAGGAGATCGGGCCGCATCGCCCAGGCGCGGGCGAGCGCGAGGCGCTGCTGCTCGCCGCCCGAGAAACGCGTCGCCGCATCGCCGGCCCGATCCGATAGGCCGACGCGGGCGAGCGCCGCCTCGATCCGCTCGGTGCGCGCGCGGCGGGACAGGTTCAGCGGGATCAGCCCGAGGGCGACGTTGGCGGCGGCGCTGGCGCGGACCAGGGCCGGGCGCTGGAACACGAAGGCGCGGCGGCCGGGCGCGAGGCGCACAATACCGGAATCGGGCTGCAGCAGGCCGTCGATCACCCGCAGCGTCACGCTCTTGCCCGCCCCGTTGGGACCGATCAGGGCGGTGATGCCGGCCGCGGCGACGTCGAGGCCGAGCCGGTCGAGGATCGGCCGCCCGCCGAGCGTCAGGCTGACGTTCTCCAGATGAATGGCGGGGGCCGCGCTCATCCGTAGGCTTTCACGGCATGGCCGCGCAGGAGCGCGGCGGCGGCGTTCACGGCGAGCACGAGGCCCATCAGCACGGCGCCGAGTGCCAGGGCGAGGCTGAGATCGCCCTTCTGCGTCTCCAGCGAGATCGCGGTGGTCATCGTGCGGGTATGTCCGTCGATGTTGCCGCCGACGACGAGCACCGCGCCGATCTCGGAGATCGCGCGCCCGAAAGCCGCGAGTGCGGCGGTGAACAGCGAGAAGCGCGCGTCGTAGATCAGCACCCCGGCCCGTCGCGGCGCGGAGAGGCGCAGCGAGCGGAGCTGCTCGCCGAGATGCGCGTCCGCGTCGGCGATGACCTGACGGGTCAAGGCCGCCACCAGGGGCGTCGCCAGCACGGCCTGCGCCGCCACCATGGCAGTGGGGGTGAAGAGCAGCCCGAGCGCGCCGAGCGGGCCGGAGCGCGACAGGGCGAGATAGAGGATCAGCCCGACGATCACCGGCGGCAGGCCCATGAAGGTGTTGAGCAGCCCGACCAGGGCGTTGCGCCCCGGAAAGCGCGCCACGGCGATCAGCGCCCCGAGCGGAACGCCCAGCAGAAGTCCGATGCCGACAGCCGTCAGGCTGACGCGCAGCGACAACCACGCGATCGCCAGGACGTCACGGTCGAGCGTCCACAGCCGAGAGAAGGTCTCCTGAAGAGTTTGGCTCAAGCGGCGGGCTCGCGGGGCTGCGCGGAACGAGCCGGGATGATACGCCGAACGGTGCAAGATCAATAGGAAAGGCCTTGCATATGATTTTTGTAGATGGAGCCCCTCGAGCTCCCATTGCTTCGGAGCAGGGCCGGCTCGATGTGCGTCTCCACGTGGAGGGCCGGTGCGAGGGGACATCCGCCTTCGCTCTGCGGAGCGCCTACGCGCTTCTGGACGCGCTCGGCCGATCGGGCTCGCTGCAGGGGGCGGCAGAGCGGCTCGCGATCTCCTACCGCTCCGCCTGGGGGCAGTTCGAGGCGCTTGAACAGGCACTCGGCCGGCCAGTCGTGGTGAAGACCAAGGGACACGGAACCAGCCTCACACCCTTTGGTACGGCACTGCTGGCGCTGCTCACGGCTTCGCAGACTCGTCTCGCCCCGGCGCTCGCGGCGGAGGAGCTCGCGCTCACGGACGGTCTGCGGCGGCTGCTGGAGCCGGCTGATGCCCGCATCCGTCTCGCCGCGAGCCACGACCCGCTGTTGCTAGAGACCATCGAGGCGCGGCGGGACATCGACCTGATGGTCGCCGGCAGCCTCGACGCCCTGGCGCGGCTGCGCGACGGCACCGTCGATGCCGCGGGCTTTCACTATGGCTCGGACGGGCCGCCCCCGTCGCCCTTCGACGACGTTTTCGCGAATCGCGATCTCGCCGTCGTCCCGCTCTTTCGCCGGGAGCAAGGCCTGATGCTGGCCGCCGGCAACCCGCTCCGGCTCGAAACCCTCTCCGACATCGCCGCGCGGCAGGCCCGCTTCGTCAACCGTCAGCGCGGCGCCGGCACCCGGATCTGGTTCGAGCGGCTCTGCGCCGAGGCGGGCCTCACGCCGGAGGCTATCGTCGGGCATCACACCGAGGAGTTCACCCACCAGGCGGTGGCGGCGCTGATCGCGACGGGGGCGGCCGATGTCGGCATGGGCACCCGCGCCGTCGCCGAGCGCTTCGCCCTCGACTACCGTCCCGTGGGCTGGGAGATCTACTTCCTCGCAATCGGCGCGAGGATCGGCGCGGAAAAGCTCAACGCCTTACGCGCGGACTTATCCAAGCGGGCCGGACGGGCGTCGGGCTACGCGCCACCCGCCTGATCCTGCACGATCGGGCCTTCTCGGGCGGAGCGAACGGAACGTCCGTTCACCACAGCAGCGCGTGCGGGTAATAGGCCAGCGTGTCGCCGGGCGCGACGCCGGTGGCGTCATCGGGCAACTCGACGAGGCCGTCGCTCTCGGTGAGCGAGGTCAGCACGCCCGCCCCCTCCCGCGGGAATTTCTGCGCCTCCAGACCACCGTCACCCGCGCGGGCGAGGCTGACGCGGACGAATTCGCGCCGTCCCGCCTTCTTACGGTAGGCGAAGGCCGATCGCACCGGCCAGGACAGCGGCGGCTCGTACAGCGCGCCGCCGAGCCGCGCGAGCAGAGGCCGCACCACGAAGAGCAGCGTGACGTAGACCGCGACCGGATTGCCCGGCAGGCCGATGAAGGGCGTGCCCGCCACCAGCCCCGCCGCGACCGGGCGGCCGGGCTTGATCGCGAGGCGCCAGAGCATCAGCCGCCCTTGCGCTTCCACCGCCGCCTTCACGTGGTCCTCCTCCCCGGTCGATACGCCGCCGGTGGTGAGGATCAAGTCGTGGTCCCGTGCCGCCTCGGCGAGGCGGGACGGCAGGGTCGCGGGGTCATCGCGCAGGATGCCGAGATCATCCACTGCGACCCCGAGCCGGGTCAGCAGGGTTGCGAGAAGAACGCGATTCGAGTCGTGAATCGCACCGGGTCGCAGCGGGGCGCCGGGCTCGGTCAGCTCGTCGCCGGTGGAGAACAGGGCGACGCGGAGCCGTCGGCGTACGGCGATCCGCGCATGGCCGGTCGCGGCGGCGAGCGCCAGATCCTGCGGCCGCAGGCGTCGCCCGGCAGTGATCGCGAGGCCGCCCCGGGCCAGATCCTCGCCTTCCGGCCGCGTGTTGGCGCCGCGATTCAGACCTGCCGGCAGGGTGACGCGGTCGCCCTCGCGGCGCACGTCCTCCTGCATGAACACGGTGTCGGCGCCCGGCGGCATCGGCGCACCGGTGAAGATGCGGATCGCTGTCCCTTCCTGCATCGCTCCGGCGGCAGCGCCGGCCGCGAGCCGTCCGCCCACCGGCAGGACGGTCTCGCCCTCCGGCGCGAGGTCGGCGAAACGTACGGCGTAGCCGTCGACCGCGGTGTTGGCGAAGGGCGGTAGATCATGCGCGGCGAGGATGTCTTCCGCCGCGATCCGTCCATCGGCGAGGCCGAGCGGCACCGTCTCGGTGCCGGCGATCACGGGGAAGCGCTCGGCAATCGAGGCCACCGCCTCCTCGATCCGCATCAGCTTGCCCCCGAAGGCGAAGCAATCGTCGGTGAGCTGTGCCATTGCTCAGGGTCTTTCCAGACGCGCGAGCACCGTTTCAAGGGCCTCGGCGCGCTCGACGATAAGGTCGGCGATGGCCTCGATGTCGTCGAGCTCGACCACCGGCAGGCCGGCCTGCGGGAAGGGCACGTCGCTGGCGATGCCGACGATGTGCGGGTCCCCCCCGTGCAGCGGCGGACGCTCATTGGCCGAGCGGAAGACTTCGAGCTTCGGATGCCCGGCGCGCTTGAAACCCTCGACCAGGGCGAGCCCACTCGGGGTCAGCCGCCGTAGCAGTTCGGGCAGGGTGGCTTCGGCGCCCTCTTCCACTTCGCGGATCTGGGCCCAGATCCGCGCGGAAGACACGATCACTTCGCTCGCCCCGGCCTGCCGGTGGACGAACGAGTCCTTGCCCGGGTGATCGATATCGAAGGCGTGGTGGGCGTGCTTCAGGGTTGCGACCCGCACGCCGCGGCCGACCAGCACGGGGATGAGGCGGGCGAGCAGCGTCGTCTTGCCCGCCCCGCTCCATCCGGCCAGACCGATGACGCGCAGACCGCTCATGGAACGCCTCCACCGGGCTCGAAGCCGAGTTCGGTCAGGGCGGCGTCGGCGGCGTCGGTGCCGAGCAGCGCCAGGAAGGCGGCGAGCGCCGGCTTCTCGCGATCCGCCTCGCGGTAGGCAAAGTCGTAATGCTCCTGCGCCAGCGGCAGGAAGCCTAGGCCGTAGGCCTTCGCGACACTCGAAATCGCCACGCCCCAATCGGCCCTTCCCTGCGCCACGGCCGCCGCGACGGCGTTGTGCGAGCGCGGCTGGTTCCAGAAGCCAGGGGGCCGCGCAGTGCTGATGAGGCCATCCACGAGGAGGCGCGTGCCCGAACCGGTATTGCGGTTGACCATCACCGACTCTGGGTCAGCGAGTGCGGCTCTCACCGCTTCGGCGGCGCTGCGGCCCTCGAAGCGGGGATCGCCGGCGCGGAACACCACGCCCTGCAGGCGGCGCCAGCCGGGAGCCAGCGCCATGCCGGGTTCGAGGAAGGGCGCGTTGTAGCGGCCGGTCTCGGGGTCGAGCAGGTGTATGGCGGCGAGGTCGCACTCGCCCCGGCGGAGGGCCGCGAGTCCCCCGGCCGAGCCGACCCAGACGGTGCGGGCGCGAAAGCCCCGCTCGGCGAGGAGCCCGACCACGCGGTCGAGACCGACGCAGTGGCTGCCGATGACGGTGAGGTCCGGCGGCCGCACCCCTGCGCCGAGGCGCACCACCGAGACCGCCTCGCCGGCTTCCACCCCGGAGCGTGCGGCGGGCACCGCAAAGAAGCCGTCGGCCTGGGAGAAGGCGGTGACGGAGCCCGACCCTTTCGGCAGCGGCAGGGCGACAGGGCCGTCCTCGCCTTGCGCGAGGGAGGCCATCACGAACTCGGTGCGGCCGAGTTCGGAGGCCAAGCGCTGCGGCAGGCGCGCCTGGACGGCCTCCTCCTCCCGCGGCGGCAGGCCCGCGAGCGCGCGCACCAGCGGCACCACGAATTCGTGGAAGGTGAACATCGCCGAGGTCGGGAAGCCCGGCAGCACCACCACCGCCTTGCCCTCGGCCACCGCGAGGCAGAGCGGCTTGCCGGGCTTGAGCGCGACGCCGTGGACGAGGATGCCGGGCTCGCCCAGCCGCGACAGGATGCGGTGGGAGACGTCGCCCGCCCCCTTCGAGGTGCCGCCGGAGAGCACGACGAGATCGCCCCGCGCCAGGGCGTCGCGCAGCGCGGATTCGAGGGCGCCCTCGTCGTCGCGCACGATGCCGAGCGGCACGGGCTCGCCGCCATTCTCGATGACCGAGGCCGCGATGATGGCGCCGTTCGAATCGTAGATCGCGCCCGGCCGTAGCGCTTCGCCGGGCACCACCAGTTCGTCGCCCGTCGAGAGCACGGCCACACGCGGCCGGCGCACCACCGCGATCTCGGCGAGTCCGCATGCGGCGAGCATCCCGATCTCGCGGGCCGTCACCACCGTGCTGCGGCGCAGGACTGTCTCGCCGAACGCCATGTCGGCGCCGGCATAGCCGACGAACTGCCCCGGTCGGACCGGGCTGCTCACATCGATGGCGACACCGGTCTCGAAAAACTCGGTCTGCTCGACCATCACCACCGCATCGGCGCCGCGCGGGATCACCCCGCCGGTGGCGATCGGCGTCGCGGTGCCGGCGGCGACGGGCAGCGCCGGGGCGACGCCGCAGGCCAGGATCTCGCGGTTGAGGCGGAGGCGGCGGGGCCGCGCGGCGTTGGCGCCCTCGGTGTCGGCGGCGCGCAGGGCAAATCCATCGACCAGGGCACGGTCGAAGGGCGGCACGTCGATCGGCGAGGCCACATCCCGCGCGAGCACGCGGCCGAGCGATTGCGCCAGGGAAACGGTCTCCGGAGGCAGCGCCGTGTGGGGAATCGCCGCGCGGAAGGCGGCGAGTGCCTCTTCCCGGCTCATCACCGTGAGGAACTGCTCCTGACGGGCCGCCGCGGCGAGACGTCGGGTGAAATCCAGTTCGCGATCCGCGCTCACAGCGGCACCACCTCGACCTCGCTGCCCGCGGGATACCCCTCCCGCTCCGGCGGCACCAGCACGGCGCCATCCGCTTCGATCAACCGCCGCAACGGCAGATCGGCCCCGCCGAGCGGCTCGATCTCCGATCCGTGACCGCGGACGAACACGATCTCGGCGAGGCCGACGGTGGATGTGATCTTGCGCCGGAGCGTGCCGGCACGGGAAGGCGCTTCAACGATGCCGGCCAGAGCCGCGACCAGCGGCCGGCCGAGTGCCAGGAAGCTGGCGAGCGCCGCGTCGGGTCGTCCGGGCAGGAGCAGCACCGGCCGTCCCCCCGCCTCACCGAGGCCGGCTGTCTCGCCGGGCCGCAGGGCAAGGCCATGGGCGATCACGCGGCCGGCCCCGGCCAGCCCCTCCGCGCTGCGGTCGCTGCGGCCGAAGCCGGTCCCGCCGAGGACGAAGGTGGCGTCGCTCCCCTTAGCCGCGATGGCGCGCGCGATGAGCTCCGGGTCGTCGGGCACCGCGATCGTCTCGGCGCTGCCGCCCGACCGTTCGACCAGGGCGGCGAGCATCGGCGACAGCGCCTCCGGCTCGAACGTGCCCGTCACGACGAGGCGGATCCGGACGGCGCGGATCGCGACCTCGCGAACACCCGCGGCGGCGAGTGCGAGGAGATGGCGCGGCGCGATCCGCTCGCCCGCGGCCAGAAGGACGTCGCCTTCGGAAAGATCTTCGCCCGCGGCGCGGATTCCTTCGCCCGCGCCGACCTCGGCGACGGCATTGCGGCCCTCCAACCCCTCGGCGGGCAGCACCGCGTCGGTGCCGGCGGGCAGGACGTCACCGGCCTCGACCCAGGCAGGCGCGCGCGGCAGCATCACGGGCGCGTAGGGCGAGGCGCCTCCGACCCCTGCAGACTCGACGGCGAAGCCGTCGCGCAGGGCGATGCGTTCCGCCGGAACGGGCTGAGCGGCGTGAACCGCCGTCGCGGCAATGCATCCGTACGCCTGGCTCAGCGGGACGGTTCGCGGCGCGACCGGCACGGCGAGTCTGCGCAACCCGGAGAGGGCTTCGGCAAGCGGCATCAGGGCGGCGGAGGGCACACGCATCGCTCAGCCGTCCGCGTGCGCGGACGGTGCGATGCGCGGAACGGTGATGCTATGCGGGGCGCCGTCCTGTCTCATCGTCGTGAGCGATGCGCCATCGCCGGTCGCGGATCAAGGTTCGGCGTCGCGCCCGTCCGCAGCATGAGACAGAAACTCTCACCCGTGCGGGCGGACACGGCCCCGGCCTCTCGCCTATGGTCCGCTGCGATGGAGCGAGTTGGGATGACAATGGGGGCGACGCGGATTCTCGGGGTGATCGCCGCCCTGCTGCTCGCGCTGCCGGCGATGGCGCAGATGCGCGGGCACGGTGGGCCGGTGCGGGCGCTCGCGATCACGGGCGATGGTCGCCTCGCGGTCTCCGGCGGGTTCGATCAGGCGGCGATCATCTGGGGCCTCGACACCGGCGCGGCATTGAGCGTCTTGCGCTTCCACGACGGTGCGGTGAACGCGGTCGCCGCCTTGTCCGATGGGCGCTTTGCCAGCGGCTCGGAGGACGGGCGCATTGCGTTGTGGCGGCTGGGTCAGGCCGAGCCGGAGCGCGTCCTCGAAGGGCATACCGGCCCGGTTGCCGGGCTCGCCGTGTCGCCGGACGGAACGACGCTCGCCTCCGCCGCCTGGGACGGCACCGCGCGGATCTGGCCACTCGCGGGCAGGTCGGCGCGGGTTCTCGAAGGGCACAAGGGCAACGTCAACGCCGTCGCCTTCCTGCCCGGCGGCGGACTCGTCACGGCCGGCGCCGATGCGAGCGTGCGGATCTGGACGGCGGAGGGTCAGGCTGTGGCGACCGCGACGCTGCCGAGCGCGCTCAGCGCGCTGGCCGTCACCGCTGACGGCGAGATTGCCGCAGCAGGCGCGGATGCGACGGTGCGATTTCTCGCGCGGGATGGAAGCGTGCGGGGGCAGGTCGAACTCGGCCCAGCGCCGGTCGTCGCGTTGGCGCCCTCCCCCGACGGCACCCGGATCGCCGCGGCGAGCGCCGGCGGGAGCGTCGCGATGATCGAGCGGGCAACCAGGAAGGTGCTGTTCAACTTGGTCGGGCCGGGCCTGCCGGTCTGGTCGGTGGCATGGCGGCCGGACGGGAGCGAACTCGTCACGGGCGGCAGTGACCGCCTCGTGCGGCGGTGGAACGCGAGCAACGGTGAGCCGATCGGTCCGCTCGCCATGCCCCGTCCGGCGGATGCGCTGGCGGCCTTCCACGGCGAGCGCGGTGCGGAGGTGTTTCGCGCCTGCGTGGCTTGCCACACGCTGACGCCGGACGAAGCGCCCCGCGCCGGTCCGACGCTTGCCGGACTCTTCGGCCGGCGCATCGCCGCCGTTCCGGGCTATCGCTACTCCGAGGCGCTCAGGGGCATGGACATCGTCTGGACCCCGGAGACGGTCGCCCGCCTGTTCGAGGTCGGCCCCGCGCGGTACACGCCAGGCACGCGGATGCCCGAGCAGACGATCAACAGCGCCGAGGACCGCGAGGCGCTGATGCGCTTCCTCGCGAAAGCGACCGACACGCAGCCGACCGGGCCGCACTGAGCCGCACCCGGCCGAGGTCGAAAGCGATCAACCGTGGCAGGTGCAGCCGGCGTGGTCGCAGCCGGCGTGATCCGGATGACCCTCGGCGCACTCGTCGCAGCAGAAAGCCTTGTCGTCGCGGGTGACCGCTTTCGAGAGCGAGACCACGCAGACGCAGTCCGGGCAGGCGCATTTCACCATCTCGACATCGACGCTGGCCATCGAGGTCATCCTTCCAAAACAATCTTCCACGCCGCGAAGCAGATCGGCGCAGGATCATCTTCACCCTAGCCGAGGCGGAGTGCAATCGTGGCGCGAAAGGGTCTGCGGAGCGTGACACGGACGCCGTACGCGACGGTTCGCCGGGAGCCTTGCGCACCGTCATCGCCGGAGGTTCAGACGAGCGCCGCAGCCGAGAGGCGGTCAGGCCGGATTTTCGAGAAGCTGCGACACCCGCGCGGCGAGTTCGGCGGAGGCGAAGGGCTTCGTCATCACCGGCAGATCCTCCGGGATCTGCACGGCCTCCGCATGGCCCGTCAGCAGCAGCACCGGCACGCCGGAGAAGCGCTGCCGGATCGCGGTGGCGAGTTCGACGCCGGTCATGCCGGGCATGGCGAGATCCGCCACCACGAGGTCGAAGCTCTGGCCCTGCTCCATCAGTGCCAGCGCGCTACGGCCATCGGCCGCTTCCGTCTCGGAGTAGCCGAAATCGCTGAGGAAGGAGGCGGTGACGTGCCGGACCTCCGGGTCGTCGTCGACCACGAGGATGCGGGCGGGGGTCGCCGCGGTCGGGACGGCCGACGCGACCTCCGCCTCGCTGTCTTCGACGGTGCCGTCGGCCCGCGGCAGGGCGAGTTCGATCCGGGTGCCCTGTCCGACCTCGCTGGTGATGCGTAAGCGTCCGCCCGCCTGCTGGGCGAGGCCGAACACCATGGCGAGTCCGAGGCCCGTCCCCTGCCCCACCGCCTTGGTGGTGAAGAATGGCTCGCAGACCCGCTCCAGAATCTCCGGCGGGATACCGGTGCCCTCGTCGGCGACCGTGACGATGGCGTAGGTGCCGGGTTTGAGATCGGGATCGTCGTGGATCTCGGCGCGGCGGGTCGAGATGGTGACGGTGCCGCCGTCGGGCATCGCATCGCGGGCGTTGATGCAGAGGTTGAGCACCGCAAGTTCGAGCTGGTCCGGATCGACCAGGGCGAAGGGCATGTCGGGTTCGAGATCCCGCTCGACGCGCACGAGGCTGCCGAGGCTCGAACCGAACAGCGCGCTCATGCCCTCGATCAGCGCGTTCGGGTCCACGGGCCGTGCATGGGCGTCGTTGGAGCGACTGAAGCTGAGGAGCCGCTTCGTCAGCGCCGAGCCGCGCTGCGCGGCGCCCGTGGCGTTGTCCACGAGGCGCTTGACTCGGGGCTGATCGGCGATCTTGGGGCCGACCAGTTCGAGACTGCCGAGGATAGCCGTGAGCAGGTTATTGAAGTCGTGGGCGATGCCGCCGGCGAGTGTACCGAGTGCCTGCATCTTGTCGGATTGGCGCAGACGCGCCTCCAGGCTCTTCTGCTCGGTCACGTCGCGCTCGATCGTGGCGAGATGCGTCACCTCCCCGGCGCTGCCGCGGATCGGTACGCGGATGATGTGCGACCAGCGCTCGGCGCCGAGGGCGCCGCGGGCGATGACCGTCGAGCCGGCCTCGCCAGCCGCGATGGCGCGGCGGTCCACGGCTTCGGCCTCGCGCGCTTCGGCCGTGTCGGCAACGTCGGTCTCGGTGCGGCCGAGGCAGGCCTCGACCGTGCTGCCGACGAGAACGGACTTGCGCGCATTGAGGCGCACGAAGCGGCCAGCGGCATCCTTGAAGGAGATCGCTTCCTCTGCGTGATCAAGCAAGCCGCGCAACAGGGCTCGTTCGGTCGCGAGGTCACGGCCGAGGCGGTGGCGCTCGTAGGCGTTGCGCACCGTGGCGCGTAGAAGGGTCGGGTCCCAGGGCTTGGCGACATAGCCGATGATGCCGCCGCGGTTCAGCGCCGCGATCACCGCCGAGATGTCGGCGTAGCCGGTGAGGAGGATGGCTTGTGCCTCGTGGAAGCCCCGCGCCTCGGCCAGCAGGGCGTCGCCAGTCATGCCGGGCATGCGCTGGTCGGAGACCACGACGGCGATGTCGGGCTCGGAGCGCAGGATTTCGAGCGCCTCCTCGGGCTTGGCCGAGGTGAGCACCCGGTACTCGTCCTCGAACAGATCCTCCAGAGCGATCAGGATGTCCGGCTCGTCATCGACGGCCAGAATCGTGCCTTTGCTCATACCGGTGCCGGTTGCCTCGGAATGCCGATGACGAAGCTCGCGCCGCCGCACGGCGCCGTCTCCACGGTCAGCGAGCCGCTATGCGCCTGAACGACGCTGTACGCAATCGCCAAGCCGAGGCCCGTTCCCGATCCGACCGGCTTCGTCGTGAAGAAGGGCTCGAAGATCTTTTCGCGCAAATCCTCTGGAATTCCCGGCCCGGTATCGCTGATGCGGATCAGGTCGGTCTCGGCGTCCGAGTAGGTCGCTACGGTGATCGTGCCATCGCCGTGAATCGCATCCGCCGCGTTGCCGAGGATGTTCATGACGACCTGATTGAGCAGCGCCGGGGTGCACGAGATCTCCGGGCGTCCGGAAAAATCACGCTCGACCCGGATGCGTGTGCCGAGCTTGTGCTGGATCAGCGCCAGCACCGTCTCGATCGCTTCCGGCACGTTGACGAGGCCGCGCTCGCCCTCGTCGAGCCGCGAGAACTTGCGCAGATTGAGGACGAGATCCTGAATTCGGGTCAGGCCGAGCCGCATCGAGCCGACGCGGTCGCGCGCCTTGGTGAGCGCCCGCTGCCCCTCCGGCGCCTCGGGCGGCGGCAGTTCGCCGAGCAAGCGCTCCACGGTGCCCTGATGCGCCAGGATGAAGGCGAGCGGATTGTTGATCTCGTGGGCGATGCCGGCGACCAGCTCGCCGAGCGAGGCCATCTTCGCGGCCTGGACCAGCTTGGCCTGCGCTTCGGTCAGCTTGCGGTTGGCGTCCTCAAGGTCGCGATTGGCCTGCTCCAATGCGTCGGCGAGGGCGGCGCGGGCGGCCGCCGCCTCGGCCTCGGCACGGGCGCGCTCCACCGCCCGCTCACGGTCCCCGAACTCGCCGGAGATGCGGCGGTTGTCCTCCTCCAGCAGACGGCGGCGGACGAGGCCGCGCACCCGCATTGCCAGAACCTCGCCGTCGGCCTTGGAGACCACGTCGTCGGCGCCCGCGGCGAAGGCGGCGACCAGAAGGCTTTTGTCCGGCTTGTCACCGGCCATGCCGACCAGCGGGAAGGCATTGCCGCCGCCCTCCGGCGCCTTCATGCGGCGCTCGGCGATCTCGGTGCAGAGCGCGATGCCGTCATAGGCGCTGCCGACGAGATCGAGGGTCACGCAGTCGAACCCGGCGCCGGGTTCGTCCAGGGCGGCGAGCGCCCCCGAGCGGTCAGCGGCGGCGACCACGGTGTGGCCTTCCTGAGTCAGCAGGCCGGTGAAGAAGGCGCGATAGGTGGCGCTGCCGTCGACGATCAGCACGCGACCGCGGCGGAAAGCTGCGCCGGAGGGGCCTTCCGTCGCGCTGCTTTTGCGCTCGCGGAGGAGGGCGCGGATACGCAGCACGAGCAGATCACGGTCGGCCGATTTTTCGACATAGGCGTCGGCACCACTCTCGAAACCGTGGCGCTCTCCGTTGCGGGCGCTGGTGAGCATCACCACAGGCAACGCCCGGGTGCGCAGCGACAGGCGCATCTGCCGGGTGAACTCGTCACCGTTCATGCCGGGAAGGTGATGGTCGGCGACGACGAGATCCGGAAGATCGGTATTGAGCAGGTCGAGCGCAGCTTCCGCCGTGGCGCAGCGCTGGACGGAAAAACCGTGCGCTTCGAGCTGGAGGCGCAATTCGAGCGCCTGGGTCTCCGAATCCTCCACCAGCAGCAGCCGGTGGCCCGGCGCGGCGGGGGATGCGCGGGAGGGCGATGCGCTCGCGGTCATGACGGCTTCCTCTGCGCGAGCCGCACGAGATGGGGCGCCACTTGGTCGACGGGCAGCACCCGGGACGCCGCGCTGAGGCGCACCGCCGCCGCGGGCATGCCGTAGACGACGGCGCTGCTCTCGTGCTCGGCCACCGTGGCGGCGCCGGCCTTGCGCATGTCGAGCAGCCCCTGGGCTCCGTCTTCCCCCATGCCGGTGAGGAGCACGCCGATGCCCTGCGGGCCGGCCTGCCGGGCGACGGAGCGGAACAGCACGGTGGCGGCCGGGCGCTGGCCGCCGACGGCGGCGGCATCGCTGACCCGCAGCGTCCCGTTCGCGCCGAGTTCGAGATGCCGGTCGCCGGGGGCGACGTAGACATGGCCGGCCTGCATGGTCTGCCCGTCCCGCGCGATGCCGACGGAGAGCGGCACAACGCCGTCGAGCCAACTCGCGAACCCATCCATGAAGGCCGCGCCCATATGCTGGACGAGCAGCACCGGAAGCGGGAAATCCGCCGTCAAGCCGCCGATGACCTTGGCGAGCGCGGGCGGGCCACCGGTCGAGGCGGCGACCGCGAGCACGCTCGGCGCAGCATCCGAGTCTGAGAGGATCGGCAGCTCGGGTGCGGGGGCGGCCTTGCGCGCGTTCCATTCCGCCCCGATCGGCCGGCGGCGGATGACCGGGACCGCGGCCATGATGCGCAACTGCGTGCAGATCTGGCCGGCGACCGCCTCGTAGCCGTCGTTGGTCGTCGCCACGGGCTTCTCGACCACCGACAGCGCGCCGGCCCTGAGCGCGTTCATCGAGATCTTGAGCGATGAATCCTCGACCGAATCGGCGATCACCACGATGGGCGTCGGTCGGCTCGCCATGATCCGGCGGGTCGTCTCCAACCCGTCGATGCCCGGCAGACGGATATCCATGGAGATCACGTCCGGCCGCACGGTTTCGATCGCTGCGAGCGCCGCCTCGCCGGACTCGACCGCGCCGGCCAGTTCCAGCCGCGGGTCACGGGCGATGATGTGGGTGAGGAGGATACGCACGACGAGCGAATCCTCGACAACCAAGACGCGCACGCGCGGGTTCTCGCCGCCTCCGTTCACAGCAACTGACCGATGGTATCCAGGAGTTCGCGCTGATCAAATTTCTGCTTGGTGAGATAGGCGTCGGCGCCGAGTTCCAACCCTCTCGCCACGTCTTCCTCGTCGCCGCGCGAGGTCATCAGCACGATGGGGAGACGCGCGAAATCCTCCTCCGCCCGCAGCGCCTCAACGAGACCGAAGCCGGTGAGGCGCGGCATCTCGACGTCGGCGACCACGAGGTCGACCGGCTCTATGCGCGCGCGGAGACGATCGAGCGCCTCCTGCCCGTCGACGCAGACGATCACGCGGTAGCCCGCCGCTTCCAAGATGCTCTTCTCCAGGGTGCGGGTCGTGATCGAGTCGTCCACGACAAGAATCGTCGAACGTCGCGTTTCCGGGATCGTTCCGCTGCCGTCCGCCTGTCCTTTCGACGAAGACCGAACGCCGCGCGGGCCCGCGCGGCTGAGCCGGTCGATCAGGCCGTCGGGATCGAGGACGAGGGCGGGGGTGTCGGTGCCGAGGATGACCGTTCCGGTGACGAGGCCGGGATCGCTGCCGATCGGCGGCGCCGGCAGGACGAGCAGCGTGTGCACTTCCTCCAGCCGATCGACGGCGAGCAGGCAGCGCCCGCGCGTGCCGCGCAACCGCACGACCGGGATCGTCGCGCCCTCTGCGCGTCCGGAGCCGAGGCCGAGCAGGTCGCCGAGTTCCGCGACCGGCAGCGTCACGGCCTCGCCGCCCTCCGCCGCCACCTGCGCGACCGGACGGCCTGCGACGGTGGACAAGGCCGAGGGGTCGAGCCGCGTGAGTGCTTCCGCCGAACCGCTCGGCAGGGCGAAGCGTGTGCCGCCGGCCGAGACGATCAGCACCGGCCGCTGTGCGGCCGAGAGCGGCAGGGTGAGGATCAGCGAGGTGCCGTGCGGTTGCCGACGGGCGAGCTGCACCTGCCCGTGAAGGGAGCGGGCGACCTCGGCCACCACCGACAGGCCCATGCCGCGGCCCGACAGGGCGTCGACCGCCCGGGCGGTGGAGAAGCCGGGCTCGAACGGAAGCGCGAGCAGCGCATCCGCATCGAGACTCTCGCCCGGCGCGATCAGCCCGCGCTCGCGGCCCGTCGCCTCGATCGCCGCGAGGTCCGGACCCCTTCCGTCATCGTGAATGCCGAGAACGAGCCGTCCGCCCTGTGCCTCGACGGTGAGCATGATTGACAGGGACGTGGGCTTCCCGTGTCGCTGCCGGATCTCCGGGCTCTCCGCGCCGTGGCTCAGCGCGTTGCGCAGGGCGTGCAGCACCGGATCCTTGAGCGCCTGGAGCATCGCCCGGTCCACCGGCACGTCGAGCCCGCGGGTGGTGACGTCCACCTCCTGCCCGTCGGCACGCGCCATGTCGCGCACCGCGCGGGCGAGACCACCGAACACCGTCTCGGCGGGGACCAGCGCGAGGCGCTCGGTCTCCTCACGCAGGCGACGGGCGGCCGTCTCGACGGAGAGGACGACGGCCTTGTGTCCCTGGGAGAGGTCGGCGGCTTCTCGGGAGAGGGCCGCCAAGCCGGTCTCGATCTCGTCAAGCGCCCGGTGCAGCGCCGCCGTCTCCGATTCCTCCGCCCCACTGGGGGCAGAGCCTGGAACGCGACGGACGGTCTCGGTCCGGCGTCGAAGCGCGGTCGCGTTCGCCGCGAGCCGGGCGATGCGCTCGGCCACGGTCCCCTGCCCCGGCAGAGCCGCCCAGAGGCCATGGCTCGCCCGCGTCAGTGACTCCACCGCCGAGGCGGGAATGCGCAGCACCGCCTGCGCGGGTTCGCTGGACGTTTCGGCCGCGGCCGCCGGCGGCGTAGCTGGATCTGGGACTGGATCGACCGTCATAGCGACGGGTGGGGGCGCCGCCGGGGCTCGAGCCGGCGCCGGGACAGCCGTACCGCCTGGATCGAGGCAGGCGCTCAGCGCCGCCAGCGCATCCTCGGGCATGCTGGCGGGCCCGCCCGCGCTCGCGGCGACGTAGGCCTCGATCCGATCGAGAGCGAGATGGGTCGCGGCCCGCGCCTCACGGTCGAGCGGACGCTGCCCGGCGCTGATGCGCTCGAACAGAGTTTCGAGCTGGTGCGAGACCGCCTCCACCGGAGGCAGGTCCACGGCGCGGGCGGCGCCCTTCAGGCTGTGGGCCCGGCGGAACACGTCGTGCCAATCGACCGGCCCCTCCGCCGCGAGGGCGGCGCGGATCGCGTCGAGATGCTCGCGGTGCTCGATCTCGAAGGCGGCGAGAAGCTGCTGGCGGATGTCCATGCGGCGGGACGCTCGTCCTGACCGCTAGAGCCGGTAGCGCTCGGCCAGCGCCATCAGTCCCTGCGCCAGTTCCGTGAGGTTCGCCGAGGCGGTCTCGACCTCACGGGTGCCGGCGGCGGTCTGCTGGCTCGCCTGCCGGATGTTCTGCAGCGCCCCCATCACCTGCTCGATGCCGAGCTGCTGCTGGTTGGTCGAGGCCACGATCTGCTGGAAGGTCTGCACGCCCTCCTCCACACGCGCGGCCATCTCCTCAATGGTGCGCACCGTCGAATCGGTTCGGGTCTTGCCGGCGGCGGCGCGCTTCACCGCCTCCTCGGTGAGCATCACCGAGGCGTTGATGCCGCGCTGGATCTCCCCGAGAATGCCGCGCACCTGGGCAGTCGCCCCCTTCGCCTGGTCGGCGAGCAGCTTCATCTCGGAGGCGACGATGGCGAAGCTGCGCCCGCTCTCGCCGGCCGCCGCCGCCTCGATGGCGGCGTTGAGGGCGAGCAGGTGGGTGCGCTCGGAGATGTCGTTGACGGTGACGATGATCTCGCCGATCGCCTGGGTCTTCTCGCTGAGTGCGACGATGTTGCCGGCGACCGCCTCACCCTGTTCGCGGATCGATTCCATGGCCTTGGCGGTGTCGGTGGCGGCGCGTAGCCCTGAGCGCGCAGTCTGCGCCGCGGCCTGCGCGGTGGCGATGACTTCGGTCGCCCGCTTCGAGATCTGCGCACCCGAATGGGTGATCTCGTCCACGGTCGCGGCGGTCTCCTGCACCGCGGCGAATTGCTCCTCGACGCTCGCCGCCTGCTCCTGGGCGGAGGCACGGATCTCGGCGGCGGCGGCGTTGAGGTCGGCCGTGGCGGCGCGGTTGGTGCGGGCAAGGTCTGATAGGCCGGCCACCATCCGATTCAGCGTGTCGCCGAGCCGCCCGATCTCGTCGTTGCCGGCGCGGTTCAGGCGTCCGGTCAGGTCGCCCTCGCCGATCTGCGCGACGAAGCGCATTACATCCTCCAGAGGCCGCACCACCGCGCGGCTGATCAACGTCGTCACGAGGATCGACAGCAGGATCGAGGCGGCGACCGTGATCGCAACGGAAAGGAGGCTGTTTCGATAGATCTCGTTCACGCTGTGCTGGCCCGCCGCGATGACTCCGTCGAGGGCCGTGCGGGCGTTGGCGATGCTGCGCAGCAATCCGTCGTGGAGGCTGTTGACCTCCTCGTTGCGCCCTTCGACGGCGGCGATGTCACGCGAATCGACGGCGCGGAGCTGCTGCTCGCTCGCGGTGCGGACCTGACGGAACGCCTCACCGGTCTCGGTGAAAACGGAGCCGAGGCGACCCCAGGCCGCGATGCGCTCCGCGGAAAGCGCAGAGGATTGATAGGTCTTCACCTCGGCGGTGATGGTGTTGAGGAGCCGCTCGAGCTCTGTCACGTTCTGACGCCAACTCCCCAGGAAATCATCCTGCCGGGCTGACCCCGAGGCCGTGTTCGACTGCGCCTGCCCCTGGGTCAGGACGGCGATGACCGCGTTCCGGCGCACCAGGCCCATATTGCGCGCGATGTTGCCGAGGTCATCGAGCTGACGCAGCACGCCGACGTCGCGGGTGACGATCAGGTCGGTCGTGTCGCGCACGCTGCCGATCTGCCGCAGCGCGTAGGCGCCCAGAGCCGCCACGATCAGGCTGGCCGCCACGAAGCCGAGGAGGATGCGTTTTCCGATCGAGAGCGACACGGGCGACATGGCTCCGGCAGGCGGTGCGGGGAGGGTTTGAGACTTGGTCCGAGACTTGGACGGTCAGGTCGTGAAGCGAGCGAGCAGGGCCGGAAGATCGACGAGGGAAAATCCCTCGCGGATGTCGCCCGTCCTGTCCGAGCCGGGCGGTGCATAGCCCGAAAGCGGCCCGCGTCCCAGACTTTCCGGCTCCTTTGTCTGCCGCGCCAGCGCCGCCTCGATCCGCGCGATGCCGAGCACGCGATCGACCGCGAGGGCGACCGGTGGCTCCTGTGCGCGCAGGTGCACCACGTGACCACCGTCGTCTTCACCCGCATGGTCAAGTCCGAGGCATGCCGCGAGGTCGAGCACGCTGACGATCGCACCCGCCACGGCCGTGATGCCCTTGAGCGCCGGAGGCGCGCCGGGCAGACCGGTGCAGGGCCGTTCAGGCGTAACGCCCGCAACTGCGGCAAGCGGCAGCCCGTAACGCTCCGCCCCGCAGGCGCAGACGAGGTAGGCAGCGGTCTCGACCGTCTCGTCCTGCCCTGCCCTGCGCGCGGCGAGCGCGGCGGCGCGGGCATCGAGCAGCGCGGCATTGCGTGTTTTCGGATCCGCTCCGGCGGTCAGGCCGATCTTCATGCGTCGTTGACCGTGATTCCGGCCAGGACGCGGCGTGCGCTCTCGGCCAAGCGTGCGGCGCTCACTCCGTCTCCCTCCGGCAGGATGGTCTCGGGCGGCAGTCCTTGCGCGAGGCGCAGCGCGTTGTCGAGGGCGCGAGTCGCCTCGGAGCGGCGTCCGCCGCCGCTGAGCAGCAGACCGAGCTGGAAATGGGCCATGATGAAGCCGCGGTCGAGGAACAGGGCCCCGCGCAAAGCCCGCTCGGCCTCCCGCTCGCGCCCGAGATCGAGGGCGAGAAGTCCCTCGTAGTAGCGCAGGGCCGGATCGGTGGCGTAGCCGTCGATCTCCTCGTGCAGCCGGCGCCAAGCCCGCGCCGTCTCACCCGCGTCGGCCAGCACGCGGATCTCAGCCAACAGATCGCCGGGCGAGAGTGGGTGATCCGTCGCGGGTGAGACCGGGATCGGAACCGGCTTCGGCATCACCGCCCGCTGAGGGGACGGCGGAGGATCGAGCTCTGGATTCGGAAAGTGAGCCGCCACCCGTTCGAAGGGCGGAGCGAGCGGGATCGGCGCCGCGTCGAGAATGGCGGGGATGAGGACCGGCGGCGGCTCTGTCGTCGGTGTACCGATTGGGCGGTAGGCGACCGTTCCCGGCAGGGCGACCGGCTGCAGCCACTGAGAGAAGGCCGGGTTGGGCTCGGCATGGCCGATCAGGAGCCAGCCCCGGGGGTTGAGCCGCTCGCCCAAGGCCCGCACGATGCGATTGACGTGATCTGAACTGAAATAGATCAGGACATTGCGGCAGAGGATGAGATCGAAGCTCGTCTGCGTGTGATCGCTTCCATCGATCAGGCTCAACAAGTTCTGCCGCTCGAAGCGCACCATTCGGCGGAAGGCGGGGCGCAAGGCGTAGCCGCCATGCGGCAGGCCCGGTCGTGCGGGTGTACGGCGAAACCAGCGGGCGCGCTCCTCCGTATCCAGGGTGCGCAGGGCCCAGGGTCCGAACTCTGCCGCGCGGGCGGTGGCCAGGGCGGCGGCACTGAGATCTGTGCCGAGAATCGTCACCGACCAGTCAGTGAGCGCCTCACCGAGCAGGTCGTGGATGAGAATGGCGATGGAGTAGGGCTCGGCCCCCGTTGAGCAGCCCGCGCTCCAGATTCGCAGGCGGCGCGTCTCGGCCCGCGCCTCGATCAGCTCCGGCAGGATCGTCCCCCGCAGAGCTGCGAATTGCTCGGCGTAGCGGAAGAAGAACGTCTCGCCGATGGTGATCTCGGCCTCGAGCGCCGCCCATTCCTCCCGGCCGGCGGCACCCTCAAGCAGGGCGAGATAGGCGGCGCAGTCGCCCAGACCACGAATGCGCATCCGCTTGCGCAGACGGTCGTAGAGCAGGTCGTCCTTGTCTTCGTAGTAATTGTGTCCGGTCCGGGCGATCACCCGCGCCTTCAGAGCGGGGAAGCCGGGATCGATCGCTGCGCCCGCGGCACGCCGGGCCCGCTCTGTAGGAGCCGTCACGACCGGGGGCCTCAGGCGGGACGCGCCCCATCGGGCTCGAACCGGGCGAGCCGCGTCGTCGCTTGCCGGGTCAGCGCGTCGAGCCGAGTCCGCTCCTCGAGGGTCAGGATCCGGTCGAGCGAGAGCAGATGCACGAGCCCATCCGCCCAGGCGAATTCGCCGACGACGCAGCCGTTCAGGCTGCGGGCGGGTTCGACCGGCCGCAGCGCATAGGTCTCGACCTGCACGAGATCGAGCGCCCGGTCGACGAGGAAGGCGATGGCGCCTTGGCGCGCCACCAGGACGTGCCGGTACGGATCGTCATCGCCCGCTGCACGAAGGTCGAACAGCGCGGCGAGATCGACGACGGGCAGCGGCTCACCGGCCAGGTTGAGAAAGCCGGCAAGCGGGCCGCCCGCGGCCGGCGGTGCGTGCAGGCGCGGCAAGGGGAGGATTTCGCGAATCTCGGACCGTGGCAGTGCGCAGATCGTGCCGGCAATATCCAGAAGAAGGGTGGGTAAACCCGCCATCGCATGTCCTTGGAGCGGCTCGCCGCCGGGAGCGAACGAAGGAACCGCTCGTCACCTCGATCATGCGGTTGACGCTCGCCGAAGGCAAAGGTTTCACGAACGACTGTTCCGGCCTTCCGCCGCGGCGGCGAGCGTCAGATCAGGCGACCTTCTGGCGCGAGCGGGACTTCGGCTCGGGCGCGGGAGCCTCTTCCTCGACACGGCCGCCCGGCCGGCCGAGGCCGATCGACTTGGCCAGCGCGGAGCGCTGTGCAGCGTAGTTCGGGGCGACCATCGGGTAATCGTTCGGCAGGCCATAGCGCTGACGATACGAGTAGGGATCGAGGCCGTGAGTGCCGAGATGGCGCTTGAGCGTCTTGTAGGGCTTGCCGTCGATGAAGCTGATGATCGCGTCCGGGGTGACAGACTTGCGGATCTGCGCAGAAGACGGCTTCTCGATCACTTCCTCGGCAGGAGCGGCAGCGGCCTCGGGGCTGCTGAGGCCGGTCAACGCGGCATGAACGTTGATGATCAGGCCCGGAAGCTCGGAGGCGGGCACTGAGTTATTCGAGACATAGGACGAGACAATGTCGCTCGCCAATTCTACGAAGTCGTTGAACGATTTTTGGTTTTCTTCCGTCATTCTGCGTGTCCGTTCCGAGGGCCCCCGGGCGGCAAGATCATACGTGATGCGCAGCGATGCAAGAGAAGAATTCAAAAAACTACGCCAGGCTTGTGGGTATTGAGTGGCGCGCGCTCAAGTTCAGCGTTGCCGGCGAAGCGTAGAAGGTTAAGTGGAGGCCAAGCTCGCACGGTCCAGAGGTGTATCAGAGCTAAACCTTTCCCATGCCGGCTTGAGCGATATGGCCGGCACGGCCTCCGTTGGAATTGGATCCAAGTTACGAACGGATCACGTCATTTGGCGCCGTGCTCGCAATCCGCGAGGCGAAAGGGGCCGGATGTCGTTGCATCCAGCCGCGCAGTCCGTCGGACCTGCCTGATATACCGGAAAGTGATCGCGGCACCGGCTCATCCGGCGCCGATGATCGGGACGATACAACCTGTGGGGGACAATCTGTCGCGTGAGGACGGAACTCATTGTCCACCGCCGAACTCTGCAGTGCCAGCCGATCTTCGTCGAAGCGCCACCCTTCACGATCATCGCGGCCGTGAGGCGTCGGCGACGCATCCGGGGCAGGACTTGTAACCTCTGTTTGCCAGAACCCGTCCGTGCTAGGGGTCAGAGGCAATGAAGTCCGCTCGTCCCATAGCGCTCTGGCTGGCGGCGGTGATCGTGATGATCACTGCGGCGCTGATGCCGTCCGGCGCACGTGCGCACGGCGCACACGGGCACGCGGCCCAGGCAGAACACGTGGTCAGCGCGCCCGAGACCAGCGCGCCTCTGGCCGACGCCGCGTCCTTCGCTGCCGTCGGTGCCCACGTTCGGTCTGCCGGTCTGTCCTTGATGACGCGCGCCGACGCGGTTCCGGTGATGGATACCTCCCGAATCGCTTGCGCCTGCCCAGCCTGCCTGGCCGGCGGTGCGTGCGGGCACGCGCCGTCATCCTGCTGTGCAACCGGGCTCGCGCCCGCACCGCTTCCCGGACTGGCTCCGCCTGCTCCGCGCGACCGCGCGCTCACCTATGACGGGCCGCGCCTGTCCGGCATCGTGCCCGACGCGCAGATCGAACCCCCCAGACGCCTCGCCTGACGCTCGTTCCCATCCGGTCGCCTCGCTGCCGGATGACGTCGTTGCTTCTCCGGCGAAGGTTTCGATCGACATGTCCATCCGTCTCGCGGCGGCGCTCCGGGCGCTGGCCGTCTCGCTCGCACTTGCCGCCGCATCGGCCTCAGGCAGGGGAGCCCTGGCCCATGAGGGACACAGCCACGGCGACGCGGTGCAGGCACCGCCCCCGCAGGCTGCTCCCCGTGCCGAAGCGGCCTCGACCGCGTTCGAACTCGTGGCCGTGGCCGGAACGGATCGGGTCCGCCTCTACCTCGATCGCTTCGTCAGCAACGAGCCGGTGGACGGCGCGGCGATTGAGATCGAGACGCCGGAGGGTCCGGTGGAGGCGACGGCCGCCGGCAACGGCGTCTATGAGATCGCGGCGCCCTGGCTCGTCCGCGGCCACCGCCACGACCTGCTCGCCACGGTGAGCATCGACGGCGCCACGGATGTGCTCGCTCTCGACCTTCACCTGCCCGAGCCGGCGGTCGCGGCCGTGGCGGTTCCGGCGGCGGCGCCGACCTGGGTCGCCAATCTCCGCCATCACCTCACCCATCAGGGTCCGGTCGGTGCCGCCGCGGGCGGCTTCCTGCTCGGGCTCGCTGTCATCATGCTGATGCGCTCCCGTCGGGCGCTTCCGGCCTTGGCGGTGCTCGCCGTCACCGTGACGCTGCTTCTCGGAACGGCGGCCCTGGCTCATGAAGGCCACGCTCACGCTGAGCCGGAGGCCGCACCGTTGCGAGGCGTTGCCCTCACCCCCTCGGTGGCTTCGGGCGTCGAGCGTGCCCGGCGCTTGCCGGATGGCGCGGTGTTCGTTCCGAAATCGGTGCAGCGCCTGCTCGCGCTCCGCACCGGACTGACCGGTATCGCCGATCATCGCCGCACGGTGGAGCTGCCCGGCCGCGTCATCGCCGATCCGAATGCCAGCGGCGTGGTGCAATCCTCCGTCGGCGGACGCCTGGCTCCCCCGCCCGGCGGCTTCCCGAATCTCGGCGCGCGCGTCCGCAAGGGCGAGGTGCTCGCCACCGTGACACCGCCGGTCCAGGCAGTTGACCTTTCCGACATGCGCCAGACGCAAGGCGACCTCGATCAGCAGATTGCCATCACCGGCCGCAAGGTCGCTCGTTACGAGCGTCTCGCCTCGACCGGTGCCGTGGCACAGACGGCGCTGGAGGATGCCCGCGCCGAACTGGCCGGCCTGAAGGACCGCCGCGCCGCCCTCGATACGATCCGCCGCGCGCCGGAGGAACTGGTCGCGCCCGTGGACGGCGTCGTCGCGGAGCGGGCGGCGGTCGCCGGCCAGATGGCGTCACCGGGCACGATGGTGTTCCGGGTCGTCGATCCTGAGAAGCTCTACATCGAGGCCCTGAGCTTCGTCGGCCTGGAGCCCGGCGCGGTCGCCACCGCACGGCTGCCCGATGGGCGCACCCTCGCTCTCGCCTTCCGCGGTGCCGGCCTCGCCGACCGTAATCAGGCCGTGCCGGTGCAGTTCGCGATCTCGGGGAACATTGAGGGCGTGCGGCTCGGGCAGTTCGTGACTGTGCTGGCACCGACCGGCGAGAGCGTGGCGGGCCTGGCCGTGCCCCGGTCCGGAATTGTCCGCACCGAGGGCGGCGCGGTCGTCTACGAGCACGTCTCCGCGGAGCGATACGAACCGCGATCCGTGCGGGTCGAGCCGCTGGATGCCGAGCGGGTGATCGTGGCAGGCGGCCTCGGCGCCGGCCGGCGCATCGTCGTCCAGGGTGCCGAACTGCTCGATCAGGTCCGCTGAGGGACGACGGGCCATGTTCGCTCTTCTCGTCCGCGCCGCCCTGCTCAACCGGGTGCTGGTCCTGGCACTCTGCCTCGCGCTCGTACTGGCGGGCGGCCTCGCGTTGACGCGCTTGCCCGTCGATGTCCTGCCCGACCTCAATCGCCCCACCGTCACGGTGATGACGGAGGCCGAGGGCTACGCTCCGCCGGAGGTCGAACAGCTCGTCACCTACCCGATCGAAACCCGGATGAACGGCCTGCCCGGCGTCACCCGCGTCCGCTCGGTGTCGAGCGCGGGGCTCTCCATCGTCACCGTCGAGTTCGGCTGGGACACCGATCTCTACCGCGACCGCCAGTTCGTGGCCGAACGCCTCGCCCTGGTGCGCTCCGAACTGCCCGCGGGCGTTACGCCGCAGATGGGGCCCATCGCCTCGATCATGGGCGGCATCCTGCTCGTCGCGGTGACGGGCGAAACGTCGAGCCCAATGCAGGTGCGAGAGACCGCCGACTTCATTCTCCGGCCGCGCCTGCTCTCGATACCGGGCGTGGCTCAGGTGATTCCCATCGGTGGCGAGGTGCGCCAGTTCCGCGTCAGCCCGAACCCGGCGGCGATGCGGGCGCTCGGCGTCAGCAACGAGGCGCTGGCCAACGCGCTGTCCGGCTTCGGCACCAATGCCGGCGGCGGGTTTGCCGACGCCAATGCCCGCGAGATCCTGATCCGCAACATCGGCCGCACCCTGAGCCTGGAGGACTTGCGCAATCTCGTGATCCCGACGGGTCCCCAGGGCGCGACCGCTTCGGCCGATCTGCCCGGCACCGGCAATCCGGCGATCGAGGGCAGGGTCTACCTGCGCCAGATCGCCGAGGTCGCGTTCGCCGCTCGGCCGAAGCGCGGCGATGGCGGCTATCGCGGCGAGCCTGCGGTGATCCTCTCCGTCGAGAAGCAGCCCGGCATCGATACCGTGCGCCTGACGCAGGCCGTCGAGGCGGCGCTGAAGGAGATCGCCCCGACCCTTCCGAAAGGCATGGACGCCCAAAAGATCCTGTTCCGGCAGGCCGACTTCATCGAGACCTCGCTTGCCAATGTCGAGCGGGTGCTGATGGAGGCGGTCGCGGTGGTGGCCGTGGTGCTATTCGCCTTCCTGATGAACGCGCGCACGACGCTGATCTCGCTCACCGCGATTCCGGTCTCGATCCTGACTACGGCCCTGGTGTTCTGGGCGCTCGGCTTCTCGATCAACACCATGACGCTCGGCGGACTCGCCATCGCGATCGGCGAACTGGTCGATGACGCGGTGGTCGATGTCGAGAACATCTTTCGCCGGCTGCGCGAGAACCGGGCCGAGGGCTCACCCCGCAGCGTCTTCGACGTGGTAGTGGCCGCCTCCAGCGAGGTGCGCTCCGGCATCGTCTACGCCACGGCGATCATCGTGCTCGTCTTCGTGCCGCTGTTCGCGCTCTCCGGCATCGAGGGGCGGCTCTTCGCGCCGCTGGGTCAAGCCTACATCGTCGCGATCCTGGCGAGCCTGCTCGTCTCCGTCACGCTGACGCCCGTTCTCGCCTCCTGGCTGCTGCCCGGCATGAAGTCCCTCGCCGAGCACGAGCCGGCCCTGGTGCGGCAGTTGAAAGCCGGCAATGCGGCGCTGCTGAAGCGCGCCCTCGCCCATCCGCGGGTGCTGGTCGCGAGCGTCGCCCTCGGCGTCGTCGCGGCAGGAATCGCCGCTGCGCACCTGCCGCGCGCCTTCCTGCCGGCCTTCAACGAGGGATCGCTCACCATCAACGTCACCTTCCGCCCCGGTATCTCGCTCTCAGAGAGCAGCCGGGTGGGCGCCGTCGCCGAGCGGCTGGTCCTCGACGTGCCGGAGGTCGCCACTGTCGGGCGCCGCACCGGCCGCGCCGAACTCGACGAGCATGCCGAGGGCGTCCACTCCTCCGACCTCGAAGTGCGGCTGAAGGCCGGCCGGCCGCGCGAAACGGTGATCGCCGAGATCCGCGAACGGCTCGCGGTCCTGCCGGTGTCGGTCAATGTCGGCCAGCCGATCTCACACCGGCTCGACCACATGCTCTCGGGCGTGCGCGCCGAAATCGCCCTGAAGCTATTCGGCGACGACCTCGACGCCCTGCGCTCCGCGGCCGAGACCATCCGGGAGCGGATCGCGGCGAAGGTACCCGGCGTCACCGACCTTCAGGTCGAGCGGCAGGTGCGCATCCCGCAGCTCGACATCCGGATCGATTACGGCCGCGCCGCGCTCTACGGCGTCTCGCCCTCGACCGTGGTCGAGACCATCGCTCGGCTGGCCAACGGGCGCACCCTCTCCACCATCGCCGATGGGCCGCGCCGCTTCGACGTGACCTTGCGCCTTCCCGAGGCCCAGCGCAGCCCGCAGGCGCTCGGCGACCTCCTGATCGAAACGCCCTCCGGCTGGGTGCCGGCCCGCGAGATCGCCGACATCCGCGAAACCGATGGTCCGAACCAGATCCTGCGGGAGAACGGGCGGCGCCGGATCGTGGTGCAGGCCAACTCCGACGGCCGCACCGACATGGCGGCGATCGTCGCCGGCATCCGCCGCGTTCTGGACGAGTCCCGCCTGCCCGAGGGGGTGAGCGCCCGGCTGGAGGGCAGCTACGAGGCACAAGGCGAGGCCGCGCGTACCATCGGCGCGCTCAGCCTCGTCTCGCTCGCTCTCGTCTTCGCCCTGCTGCACGGGCGCTACCGCTCGGTGCCGCTGGCCTTGATCGTGATGGCCAACGTGCCACTGGCCTTGATCGGCAGCGTGCTCGGGCTCTGGCTCGCCGGCCTCCCGCTCTCGGTCGCCTCGATGATCGGCTTCGTCACGCTCACCGGCATCGTCGCCCGCAACGGCATCCTCAAGATCAGCCACATGCTGAACCTCGCCCGCGACGAGGGGCTCGCCCTCGGGCCCGCTCTCGTGACGCGGGCGAGCCTCGAGCGGATGACGCCGGTGCTGATGACGGCGCTCTCGGCCGGTATCGCGCTCGTACCGCTCCTCGTCGACGGCACGGCTCCGGGCAAGGAGATCCTGCACCCCGTGGCGGTGACCATTTTCGGCGGGCTCATGAGCGCAACGCTGCTCGATGCCGTGCTGACGCCCGTCCTGGTCCTGATGTTCGGGCGCGGTGCGTTCGCCCGGCTCCACGCGCCGACGCCGACCGACAGCCTGACCGCTCCGGTGCGCGAGGCTTTTTGACCCGTTGAGTTGAAGGAGACGACCGATGAGTTGCGCGATGCGATGCGCTGCCCTGGTGCTGACCCTGTTCGCGGCGCCGGCGAGCGCCCAGCATGACCACGACCACCCGCCTGGTCCCAACGGCGGCCGCATCGAGGATGCGGGACCGTGGCATGCCGAACTCGTGACGCGGGCCGAGACCGTCGTGGTTTACCTGAGTGACGGCGCCGGCAAGTCGCTGCCGGTCGAGGGATTCAAGGCCGTCGCGATCCTCAAGTCCGGCGCGAAGGTCGCCCGCATTCCTCTCAGTCCCGAGGGCAACCGACTTGCCGGTAAGGCCGAGTCTGTCCTGGGAGATCGCCCGACCGGCGCCGTGCGTATCACGGGGCCCGACGGTCTCACCGCCAGTGCCCGTTTCGACTGATGCCCTCTTCGATCCAAGGATGAACGCGATGATGAAAGCTCTTGCTGCTGCCCTCCTCCTCGCCCTTCTTGCCGCTCCGGCCCAGAGCGGGGATGGACATCATCACCACGGGCACGGCCGGCTGGACGCGAACTCAATGGCGAGCGACAGCGCGGCGACGAATGCCTTTCGCGATGCCGATGCCCGCATGCATCGCGAGATGGAGATCCGCTACACCAATGATGTTGATGTCGATTTCATGCGCGGCATGATCCCACATCACCGCGGGGCGATCGAAATGGCGAAAATTGCGCTCCAACATTCAAAGGATCCCGAGGTCCGCAAACTTGCCGAAGACATCGTCAAGGCACAGGACACCGAGATCGCGCAGATGGAAGCCTTCCTGAAGCGCAAGCAGGACACGAAGAGCCGCTGAGGCAGCCGCGAACCGATGGGAGGCCGGTGCCTGTTCACTTGCGAGCGCGATCGGCTCTCATCGGGGCACGGATCTTCTGAAGCCGGGCCAGATCGAAGTGGACGGCAAGCGCTGCTCTGCGATTTCCACCCCGATACTTATTGATAAATAACATTATTACTTACCAATCTATCGCTTGCGAAGTCTGATTTCCTCTGTCCTTCAGGCGCGCCGGATGCTCGTCGCGCTCTTCGCTGCGCATCCGGCTGTCAAACTCTGACGCCGCTCGGTCAGACCGGGATCGATCGCGCCGGGCACACAGCCTCTCTCCAGCACCGCGAGCATCCGCTGCATCTTGCGACGACAAGACGAGAGTACGCTTTGTTGTCGCGTAGACGGATTAAATCACGACGGAACAAGTTCGATTTTCATCCTCTACCCACATGGAATTCATGAATGCGAGGTGCACTTGCGCACTAAGCTGGCGCCTGACCGGGATTAAATTTTATGTATATTTCAGTGATAAAACGCACTTCCAAAATATAAATCTCGGAATTACTGTCTCTGTGCAGCAAGAAATAAGACAAAAAAGTTCGCGACTCAGGGATTATAAGAGGATTTCGACGTGAAACGCATGATGATGGTTGGTTTCCTGGCGGCGATGACCGTTGCGCTGCCGATCGCGGCTCAAGCACAGGACGGCGGCAGCGGTAGCCGCCAGCAAGCGGGCGGCGCCTTCATGAGCAGCTACGTGGACGATCCCTATCACGACCCCCGCTCGGTCCATTCGCAGCGGATGGGGACGGGCCAGATCCTCGGCGCACCGATGCTCAGCGAGAATGCTGGTGCCAAGGGTGGCGTCGCCCGCACAGCCGTTCGCCGAGGTTCGGTCGAGCCGCACTGGTCCGCCGGCACCGAGCCACGCCGCCGGGCGCGGTAGGCAGAGCCCGGCCGGCGACGCCTCTCAGCCCGCGCCGCCGGCCACTTCCCCGCATCCATCGTCGGTCGCTCTGCTTCGGGGCGGCCGAACACTCCGGACGACAACGGACCGGCTTGTACGCCGTCGCGGTTCTCGCCGCGGCGCGGGCGGTCTTGTGCCCGACACGGGCAATGGCTTCGCCGCGTCCGGTCGCCTCGGACTTCGCGACCCGGCAGGCGGATCACCGTCTGTCATCCAGCCAGCATTTCACACGTCCCGACGCGGCTGCTCACGCGTGGCGACGGAGAGCGAGGTTTGCCGTGGACGGCATCATTCAAGGTCTTTCGAACTTCCGGGGAACGGTCTTCCCAGGCCAGCAGCAGATGTATCAGCAACTGGTCCGCGACGGTCAGCAGCCGCAGGCACTCATCATCGCCTGCGCCGATTCCCGTGTCTCGCCCGAGCACATCACGCAATCCGGTCCGGGCGACCTCTTCGTGTGCCGCAACGCCGGTAACATCGTGCCGCCCTTCTCGCAGCAGAACGGCGGCGTCTCCTCCGCGATCGAATATGCGGTCGTCGCACTCGGCGTGCGGGACATCGTGATCTGCGGCCATTCCGATTGCGGCGCCATGAAGGGCCTCATGAACCCCGAGGCCTTGGGCAACATGCCAAACGTGGCGGCTTGGCTCCGCCACAGCCATGCGGCGAACCAGATCGTCTGTGAAGCCTATCCCGAGGGCATGGACCCGAAGGAGCGCCACCGCGCCCTCGCACTCGAGAACGTCGTGGTGCAGCTCAACAACCTGCGCACCCACCCGAGCGTGGCGGCGGCGCTGGCCCGCGGCAAGCTGCGCCTTCATGGCTGGTTCTTCGAAATAGAGAGCGGCCAGGTGCTCGCCTATTGCGGCGAGCGCGGGCGCTTCGTCCCCATCGACGAAGCCGCGAGTGTCCCCGTCGCTCAGGCTTCGGCGGCCCGGATCGCCACCCCGGAATTCGCCGGGCCCCATGCCATCGCGGCGGAGTAGGAGTTTGCTATGCTCGGCTCCCTTGCCAGGCTGATGCCATCATCCCTCGGCCGGGATCTCCCGGCCTCCTTCGTCGTATTCCTCGTGGCGATGCCGCTCTGCATGGGGATCGCCATCGCGTCCGGCGTGCCGGCCGAACGCGGCCTCATCACCGGCGTGATCGGCGGCATCATCGTCGGTTTTCTCGCCGGTTCGCCGCTTCAGGTCAGCGGTCCGGCCGCCGGTCTCGCCGTCATCGTCTTCGAGTTCGTGCGCGAGCACGGCATCGACGCTCTCGGACCGGTCCTTGTCGCGGCCGGCGCCATTCAGCTCCTGGCCGGGGCGCTGCGGGTCGGCGGCTGGTTCCGGGCCATCTCGCCGGCGGTGGTTCACGGAATGCTCGCCGGCATCGGCATCCTGATCGTGCTGGCGCAGATCCACGTGCTGACCGACGCGCTGCCCAAGGCCAGCGGCCTCGACAACCTCGTCGCCATTCCGGGGGCCTTCTTCAACTTCGTCTCCAGCCCTGACGGCAACCGCCCCGGGGCCGTGACCGTCGGCCTCGTCACGATCGTCGCGATGCTGGGCTGGGAGAAGATCCGTCAGCTCAAGCTCAAGCTGATCCCGGGCGCCCTGGTCGGCGTCGTGGCGGGCACCCTCGTGGCTGTCGTCGGCGACATGGCGGTCAAGCGCGTCGAGGTGCCGGAGAACATCCTCTCGGCCGTTGCCCTGCCCGGCGCGGGCGATTGGAGCCGACTGACCGAGCCGGCGATGATCCTGATGGCGATCACCCTCGCGGTGATCGCCAGCGCGGAGAGCCTTCTCTCGGCTGCGGCGGTGGACCGGATGCATGACGGCCCGCGCACGCAGTACAACCGCGAACTCGGTGCGCAGGGCGTCGGCAACATCCTGTGCGGCCTGGCCGGCGGCCTGCCGATGACCGGCGTGATCGTGCGCTCCTCCGCCAACGTCCAGGCGGGTGCGGTGTCGCGGGCCTCCACGATCCTGCACGGCAGCTGGATCCTCGCCTTCCTGCTGGTCCTGCCAATGGTGCTGAAGGTGGTGCCGACCGCCTCGTTGGCCGGCATCCTCGTGGTGACGGGCTGGCGCCTCGTCAGCCCCGCCCACGTCTTCCACCTGCACGAGCGCTACGGCCTGCCCACCGCCGCGATCTGGCTTGCCACGATGGTGATGGTCGTCGCCACCGACCTCCTGACCGGTGTGCTCACGGGCCTCGCGCTCAGCCTCGCCCAGGTGATCCCGCACTACATTCGGGGTCCGCTCAAGATCGAGGGCGGCGCGGCGCAGACGGTGCAGGCCGGCGCCGTCCAGGCAGTGCCGGAGCTGAAGCTGTCGGGCTCGGCAACCTTCCTGCAACTGCCGCACCTCAACGCGGCGCTGGAGCGCACGCCGGAGGGCACCCCGGTCCGCCTCGAAGCGGAGGAACTGCGCCACGTCGACCACACCTGCCTGGAGATGATCCGGGAATGGGCGACGCGGCGGGCGAAGTCCGGCGCCCGCATCGAGATCGTCGGCGGCGGCGCGAGCGGCCTCCACCACAGCCTCGCCATGGTCGCCCACGCCGCGCCGAAGGACTGACTTGGAGGAGCGGAGACATGAAAAGGGCCGGTGCCGCAGATCGCGGCACCGGCCCTTTTCCTTTGACCATCACGAAATCCTCGCGCTTCGCAGCGTCCGAGGATGAGCGAGTATTCAGCCCCCATCTCCGTCATTCCGGGGCGCTGATAAGCGAACCCGGACCCGAAGGGGCGCGCCGGAGGCGTGCAATCCATGGCTGGCCTCGACACCCGGCTTCGGCGCCGCATCACGGATGGATCCCGGGTTCCGCTGCGCGGCCGCGGGATGACGGGGAAGGCGGTAACGAAGAGACCAACCGGAAACGATCCGAGACCCCTACGCGGCCGGCAAGCCCTCCGGGCCGCCGATGCGCTGGGCCGCCTCGAACCGGTTGAGGAAGCGCGGCTCCTTCTCCGGCGCGATGCGGATGGTGAGTGCGATCGCACCGCCGGTCTCGGCCTGCCGGTCGAGCACCTCGGCGTTCTCGTAGAGCCAGTTGAGGGCGGCACCGTCTTCCGGCGGAAGCGTCACAGCAAAGGTCGAGCGTGCTCGCGCCACCTGACCCTCGATCCGCTCGGTCAGCGCCGTCAGCCCCTCCCCTGTCAGGGCCGAGACAAGGATCGGCGCCGCTCCGGCGCCGCGATGGGCGGCGCTGAGGTTCACCAGCCGCGTCCGCTCTCCCTCGTCCAGAAGGTCAGCCTTGTTCCAGACCTCGATGATCCGCTCGGCGTCCGGCTTGATCCCGAGTTCGCGCAGCACGCCCTCGACATCCTCCGCCTGCGCCTGGGTGTCGCCATGCGAGACGTCGCGCACGTGGAGCAAGATGTCGGCCTCGATCACGTCCTCCAGCGTGGCGCGGAAGGCGGCGATCAGCGAAGTCGGCAGGTCCGAGATGAATCCCACCGTATCCGACAGGATCACCGTCTCGCCGTGCGGCAGCTTGGTGGCCCGCGCCGTCGGGTCGAGGGTCGCGAACAGCATATCCTGGGCCCGTACCTCGGCCTTGGTCAGGGCGTTGAACAGGGTCGACTTGCCGGCATTGGTGTAGCCGACGAGCGCGACGATCGGATAAGGCACCCGCGCGCGGCTCTTGCGATGAAGGCCGCGGGTGCGCGTCACGGCTTCGAGATCGCGCTCGATCCGGGTCATCCGCTCCTGGATCATCCGGCGGTCGGCCTCGATCTGGGTCTCACCGGGGCCGCCGAGGAAGCCGAAGCCGCCGCGCTGCCGCTCCAGGTGGGTCCAGGACCGCACGAGGCGGGATTTCTGATACGCGAGATGGGCGTGCTCGACCTGAAGCGTGCCCTCACGGGTCGAAGCGCGCCGCCCGAAGATCTCAAGGATCAGGCCGGTCCGGTCGATGACCTTGGCGCCCCAGGCCTTTTCGAGGTTGCGCTGCTGCACCGGTGAAAGGGCGCAATCCATCACCACGAGGCCGAGCTCCTCAGCCTTGATGAGCCCCGCGATCTCCTCCACCCGGCCCTTGCCGAGATAGGTCGAGGGGCGCGGGCGCTGGAGATGCACCGAGATCGCCTGGGCCACGTCGAGGTCGATCGCAGCCGCCAAGCCCACCGCCTCGTCGAGCCGCGCCTCGTCGGAGCGCACGGTCTCCGTCTGCCCGGGTGTAGGACGCTGGGCGGCGCGGGTGAGGTAGGGGCCGAGCACCAGCGTGCGGGTCGCGGCAGCGATCTCGCCCTCGGGGGCGGCCTTCGCCTGCAGGCGGGCTTCGCCGGGCGGAAGGATTTCAGTCATGGCGTCTCCGTGTCATCGCTCCCTTATGTCGGAACGATGACGCCATTTTGCATCCACCGGCTCCCGCAAATGACGGAAATCGTCGCGCCAAACGCTCTGGCCCCAATTGGAGGCAGGTCCGGCGCGGGAGAGCGCTTCAGAAACAGAAGACGATCAGGCCTTCTCGGGCGCCGTCTCGTCCGGCTCGAACAGTTGCACCGGATGGCCGGGCATGATCGTCGAGATCGCGTGCTTGTAGACGAGCTGCGAGTGCCCGTCGCGCCGGAGCAGGACGCAGAAGTTGTCGAACCAGGTCACGACACCTTGAAGCTTGACACCATTGACGAGGAAGATCGTCAGCGGGATCTTGTTTTTGCGGACATGGTTCAGGAACGTGTCCTGGAGGTTCTGAGCGCGCTCGCCCGCCATTTCTTGTTATCCTTGTTTCGAGACCGCAACCACGGCTCAATGGGGTCCCGTGCCTTGAGTCGCGGACAGGCGACTCTCTCGTGTTGGGACCGCTCTGCCGGGCGTTTCCATTACAGGGCGAAGCTTGCCGCGATGCAAGAGGTCCCCCGCGGCGCAGAGCGTCAATATCCACCCCTTGCAACCGCACCCGCCGCCGATTCTTCCGCGTGAACCGGCGGCGGCCCGCGTCACGGGCCGATGCCGAGAGACTTCAGCTTCCGGTGCAGGGCCGAGCGCTCCATGCCGATGAATTCGGCGGTGCGGGAGATGTTGCCGGAGAAGCGCGCGATCTGCGCGATGAGGTATTCCCGCTCGAAGATCTCGCGGGCCTCGCGCAGCGCGAGGCTCATCAGCTTCTCGCCGCCCGCGCCCGTCGGCGTCGTCGGCACCAGCGCGCCGATCTCGGTCGGCAGCATCTCGGACGTGACCTCCTGCTCCGGATCGCTCTGGGTCAGGATCATCAGCCGCTCGACGTTGTTGCGCAGCTGACGCACGTTGCCGGGCCAGTCGTGGGACTGCAGCACCGCCATCGCGTCCTCGGCGATGCGCCGCCGCGGCAGGCCGGTGGCGGCCGAGATCTGCTCCATGAAGAAGGTGATCAGCTCCGGCACGTCCTCGCGCCGCTCGGCGAGCGAGGGAATCCGGATCGGCACCACCGAAAGACGGTGGAACAGATCCTCGCGGAAGCGGCCCGCTGCGATTTCTTCCGTCAAGTCTCGCGAGGACGACGAGATGATGCGCACGTCCACATGCACCCGTGCGGTGCCGCCGACGCGCTGGAAGTTCTGATCGACCAGGACGCGCAGGATCCGGCTCTGCGTTTCTTTCGGCATATCGGCGACTTCGTCGATGTAGAGGGAGCCGCCATGGGCCTCCTCCAGGGCGCCGACGCGCCGCACCCGGCCCTCGCCGCCCTCGACGCCGAACAGCTCGGCCTCCATCGTCTCGGGCGTGATGGTGGCCGCGTTGATGACGACGAAGGGACCGCTCGCCCGCGAGGAGGCGGCGTGCAGGGTGCGCGCCGAGAGTTCCTTGCCGGCGCCCGGCGCGCCCGAGATCATCACGCGGGCATTGGTCGGCGCCACGCGCTCGATGGTCTGGCGCAACTGGTTGACCGCCACCGAGGCGCCGACGATGCGGCTCGCCTGCCCTGAGCGGACCTTGAGGTCGCGCACCTCGCGCTTAAGGCGCGAGGCTTCAAGTGCTCGCTCGGCCACGAGGATCAGGCGGTCGGCCTTGAACGGCTTCTCGATGAAGTCGTAGGCGCCCGATTTGATCGCCGCGACTGCAGTCTCGATGTTGCCGTGGCCCGAGATCATCACCACCGGCAGGTCGGGATGGCCCGCCTTGATCAGGTCGAGCACCTGCAACCCGTCGAGGCGTGACCCCTGGAGCCAGATGTCGAGGAAGACGAGGTGGGGCCGGCGCGACTCGATCGCCGCCAGCGCCTCGTCGGAGCCCGCCGCCGTGCGGGTTCGGTGCCCCTCGTCGTCCAGGATGCCCGCGACGAGATCGCGGATGTCGGCCTCGTCGTCGACGATCAGAATGTCGGCGCTCATGGCTGCATCTCCGCGACGCGTCGCGCTTCCATGGCGTCCTCCGTGTTCTTGTCCATCTTTGTCCCGTCACGCGCGTCCGGCGCCGCGGAGCGACCCCGCTCCCCTCCCGCGCCGGTCCCGGAATTCTGTCCGTCCTGCCGCCCGACTTCCCGCGGCAGCCGCATGCGGACTTGGCCGCCGCGCCCCTCCGGGTTGTCGTTCAGCTCGATCCCCCCGCCATGCTCCTCGAGCACCTTGGAGACGATCGCGAGTCCGAGGCCGGTCCCGCCCTCGCGGGTCGTCATATAGGGTTCGAGCAGGCGCTGGCGCCCCTCTGCCGGAAAGCCTTTTCCGTTGTCGGTGACTTCGATCACCACGAAGGCATCCTCGACGACCAGCTTGAGCGCGACCCGGCCCTGTCCTCCGTCCGCCGTCAGCACTGCCTCGGGCACGGCCTGAACCGCCTCGACAGCGTTCTTGAGAATGTTCGTGAGCGCCTGAGAGAACAGCCGCACGTCGAAAGCCGCGATGACGCGTCCTTTCTCGTCTGCGCCGACCGTCTCGAAGGGGAAATCCAAGTCCGGATGGGCCATGCGCAGCATGAACAGGTTCTGACGCGCGATCTCGGCAAGATCCTGCTGCGTGATGGCCGGTTTGGGCATCCGGGCGAAGGAGGAGAACTCGTCCACCATCCGCTTGATCTCGTCCACTTGGCGCACGATCGTGGCGGTGCACTGCTCGAACACCTCCTTATCGGTGGTGATCACTTTTCCGTACTTGCGGCGGATACGCTCGGCCGAGAGCTGGATCGGAGTCAGCGGATTCTTGATCTCGTGGGCGATGCGGCGGGCCACGTCGGCCCAGGCGGAGGTGCGCTGCGCCGTAACCAGATCGGTGATGTCATCGAGCGTCACCACGTAACCCCGCGCCTCGCCCTGCGCCTGCTCGCTGGTGACCCGCACGGCGATGGTACGCTCTCGCCCGCCGCGCACGAGCTGGATCTGCTGCTGCAGGGCGCGCTGTCGACCCTCGGCCTCGGGGAACAAGGCGGCGATCTCCGGTACGACGCTCGTCAGGGGCTGGCCGACCAGCTCCTTGGCCGTGAGCCCGAGAGTGCGCTCCGCGCCCGGATTGGCGATGGTGATGACCCCGTCGGCATCGACGCCGAGCACGCCAGGCGACACACCCGAGAGGACGGCCTCGGTGAAGCGGCGACGGCGGTCGATCAGTTCGCTGGCCGCCCGCAATCCGTCGTGCTGGCGGCGCAACTCCTGCGTCATCGTGTTGAAGCTCTCGCCGAGATGGGCGAGGTCACCATCCGACTTGCGGGCCGGCACGCGGGCGTAAAAGTTGCCGGCGGCGACCTCGTCGGCGGCGTTGATGAGCCGGCGGATCGGGGCGACGAAGCGGTTGGCGAAGTTCAGCCCGAACCAGACCGCCGAGAGCAGCGTGATCAGCGCGATCAGGATGAAGACCGAGGCGAAGGCGATCTGCACATAGCGGCGCAGCTCGTCGTAGGTCAGGTACTCGGCCGCCGCCGCGCGGGCGACGCCGGGGAAGTCGATGGCGAGCTGGCTCACCTCGCGCTGCACCAGCAGCACGGCGTTGTCGTAGGCCGGCATCCGCATCAGCGCGGCGAAGACCCGGCCCTCGTTCGGCAGCAGGCAGATCGGATCGCTCGACTTCGCCGCATCCTCGAAGGCCGCCGCCGAGGGCAGCCGCGTCTGCTTGAGCACGTCGATGTTGGCGCGCGCCACCACCTCGTTCGGCCCGCGCATGATCTTGACGATCGGCAGGCCGAGCGCCTGCGCGCGGGTCGTCATGAAGTTCTCGAACCAATCGCGGTTCACGTCGAAGTTCGGCCGTGCGCGGGTTAGGTCGTCGGCGAAAATGCGGATCTCGCGCGCGAGCGACTGGCAGTGGTTCTCCTGGTAGGCGTCCGCGACCTGCACGGATTTCAGCACCACGTCGCGGACCCGGTCGGTGAATCCCAGCGACAGGCCGACATCGATCGTCACCGAGGCGACGATGGCGAGCAGGATCGTCGGCAGGATCGCGATCAGGCTGAACAGGCCGACGATGCGGGTGTGCAGCCGCGCCACCGAGGCGTGGGTGCGGCGGGCATGCAGGAAGACGCGCGCCTCCCAGGCGATCACCACCACGAGGGCGAGGACCAGAGCCGCATTGACCGAGAGAAGCGCGACGCCTGTGGTCGGCGTCCGCGTGATCTGGATGATGCCCGCCAGGATGAGGAAGGTGACCGAGGCGGAGATCAGCGCCGTGAGCACCACGGCCGCTCCGATCCACCCCGGCCCCCGCGGGGGCGAGTCGAACCGGCGCACCACCGCTTCCGCTCCGTCCTCCACGGACGGGGCATCGGTCGGCACCTTTTGAGAACGTCGCGACAGAAGCGGCATTGCTGATGCGGGGCCACAACAGTGTGGCGAAATTAATACGAATCAGGCCGGCGAGATCATCATCCTTGAAATCGGATCCAGGACGATGATCTCGCCTCTTGTTTTTGCATCGCCGTTTCCGAAGGCCCGTGGCCGCCTCTCGGGACGATGCTTCGGAAGTCCCGATCAGGCGGCCAGCGTGCCCCAACGGCGCAGGTCGCGGAAGCGGCGGCCGTCGGAAAAACGCACCGTCACACTCTCGGAGAGGCGACCCGCGGCATCAATCTTCAGGCTTTCCGGCCGCTCCAGCTCGTCGGCTCGCTCCAGAGCCGCTGCGACGGACATCGGCACAGGTTCGGCGCCGCCGAAGGCACGCCACCACAGCACCGCCTTCTCGCGGGAATGACCCGAATGTTCCAGGCAGACTTCGACCCGGCAACCGCCACCCCGCCAGCGCAGGGCCACTTCGAGCCGATCTGGTCCGGAGCCGCCCGGGCCGCGATCGAGGCACCAGCCAGTCACCTCGCGCCAGGGCGAGATTGACTCGGACAGGATCGGCAGGGCGTCCTCGGCGCTGGCGGCGTGGGGCACCTCCTCATCCTCCGCCTCCGGTTCGACCCAGCAGACCTCGCAAGTGCTGGCATTCAACGCGATCAACGCGCCGCAGCCTGGGCAGGGCTTCGCCCGCGCAAGCCCCGGGGCTGCCGGCCCGAGCGCCACGCTTCGGGCGCTCACCGCATCGACGGGGCCGTGCATCCGCACCAGCCCCGCATAATCGAGCACGATCGCGTCCGCCTTGCCCGGTGCCCGGCGCAGGGCCCGGCCGACCTGCTGCACGTAGAGCCCGGCCGATTGAGTCGGGCGCAGCAGAGCGATGAGATCGACTTCCGGCACATTGAAGCCCGTGGAGAGCACGCCGACCGAGACGAGGCAGCGGATTTTGCCCTCGCGGAAGTCGCGCACGATGCGGTCACGCTCGCGCTTTCCCATCTCGCCGGTCACCGTCTCGCAGGAGATCCCTTCCGCCCGGATCGCGTCGCGCACGGAGGCCGCGTGGGCGAGCCCGGCGCAGAAGGCGAGCCATGCCCGCCGCTCGCGCCCGTAGCCGACCATCTCCTCGACGGCGGCGCGGGTGATCCACTCGCGATTGACCGCCGCTTCCAGTGCCGAAGGGATGTAGTCGCCGCCGCGCTTGGGTACCCCCGACACGTCGAGGGCGAGGGCGGTCGCCTTGCAGACGAGGGGCGCGAGGAAACCCTGTTGGATCAAGTCGCCGACCAGCGACTCGTGGACGATGCGCTCGAACACCCTGCCCGGGCCCTCGTCGAGCCGGCCCGAATCCAGGCGGTAAGGCGTGGCGGTGAAGCCCGCGACCTTGAGAGCCGGGTTGCCGGCCCTCGCTGAAGCGAGGAATCGGCCGTAGCCGGTCTCGCTCGCGCGAGGCACGAGATGGGCCTCGTCGACGACGACGAGGTCGACGGCGCCGAACATCTCGGCCCGGTCGCGCACCGACTGGATCGAGCAGAAGGTGACCTGTGCGTCGGCCTCGCGCCGCCCGACGCCGGCCGAGAAGATGCCGGCGGGCGCGTCGGGCCAGTAGGCCAGCAGCTCGCCGTGGTTCTGCACCACGAGTTCACGGACATGGGTCAGGACGCAAATCCGTGCGCTCGGCGCCCGCGCCAACCATTCGCGGATCAGGGCAGCGATGACGAGCGCCTTTCCCGCGCCGGTCGGCAGCACGACGAGGCCGGGGCCGCCGCCCTGGTCCCAATGCCGATCAAGCGCGTCGAGGGCGGCACGCTGGTACTCACGGAGGCGCAGCATGGCGCGCCTTTAACGAAGCGCGGCCGTGGAGAACAGAGGAGAAACGCGGCGCATGGGGCTCAGAGTGATCGCGAGCTCGGTGCTCACGATATCCAAGAGACCCATCACCCTGTTACGGCGCGTCATTCCGGGTCGCTGATCAGCGAACCCGGACCCGAAGGGGCGCGCCGGACGCGTGCAATCCATCACCGGCCCCGATGCCCGGCTTCGGCGTTGCATCACGGGTGGGTTCCGGGTTCCGCTGCGCGGCCCCGGAACGACTGTGAAGGATCGGTTCGTTGGGAGTCGTCAATGCCGGACGGGGGGCTTCACCGCGAAGTGCGAAACACCTGCAGATCGAGATCCCGCACCTTCTTGCGCAGGGTGTTGCGGTTGACCCCCAGCAGTTCCGCCGCACGGATCTGGTTGCCGCGGGTGGCGGCGAGCGCCGCGCCGATCAGCGGCCCTTCGATCTCGCGCAGGATGCGGTGATAGAGGCCGGGTGGAGGCAGCGTGTCGCGGTAACCGGAAAAATAGTCGGCGAGGTGCCGCTCGACCGCGCCGGATAGCGTCTCGCTATCGGAGGCCCCATTCTTGCGCGCCGCGCCGCTGCCGTTGATGGCGGTGGGCTGGGCGAGCGGCAGGGTGTCGAGTTCCGCCTCGATCACCGGTCCGGTGATCGTCTCCTGCGGGTAGAGGGCGGCGAGACGGCGAACGAGATTTTCGAGTTCGCGCACGTTGCCGGGCCAGCGGTAGCGTTTCAGCCGCTCCATGGCGTCGGCGTCGAGGGTTTTTCGCGTAAGGCCCTCGCGCTCGACCAGCACGAAGAAGTGGCGGATCAGGTCCGGCACGTCCTCCGAGCGCTCGCGCAGGGCCGGCAGACGCAAGGGCACCACGTTCAGGCGGAAGAACAGGTCCTCGCGGAAGATGCCCTGCTGGATCGAGACGCGCAGATCCTTGTTGGTCGCAGCGATAATGCGAACGTTGGTCTTGATCGGTACGCGCCCACCGACCGTGGTGTACTCGCCCTGCTGAAGCACGCGCAGCAGCCGGGTCTGCGCCTCCATCGGCATGTCGCCGATCTCGTCGAGGAACAGCGTGCCGCCCTCCGCCTGCTCGAAACGGCCGGCCGAGCGGGAGAGCGCACCGGTAAAGGCGCCCTTCTCGTGGCCGAACAGCTCCGATTCGATCAGGTCGCGGGGAATCGCCGCCATGTTCACGGGCACGAACGGCCCGGTGCGGCGACGACCGTAATCGTGCAGCGCGCGGGCCACCAGCTCCTTGCCGGTGCCGGACTCGCCCGTGATCATCACGGTGAGGTCGGTCGGCATCAGGCGGGCGAGCGCCCGGTAGATCTCCTGCATGGCGGGCGAGCGTCCGACCAGCGGGATGTCCTCGTTCTCCGGCCCGGCACCGGGCGCGGGCGTGCCGCGGGGACGGGAGAGCGCGCGGCCGACGATCGCCGTCAGCTCCTTCAGGTCGAAGGGCTTGGGCAGGTACTCGTAGGCGCCGCGTTCCGACGCGCGGATCGCGGTCATGAAGGTGTTCTGCGCGCTCATGACGATGATCGGCAGTTCCGGCCGCACACGCTTGATGCGCGGCAAGAGGTCGAACACGTTCTCGTCGGGCATCATCACGTCGGTGATGACGAGGTCGCCCTCGCCCTGAGCGACCCAGCGCCAGAGCGTCGAGCAATTCGAGGTCGTGCGTACCTCGTAGCCGGCCCGGGAGAGGGCCTGGTTCAGCACGGTGCGGATCGCGGCGTCGTCGTCCGCGACGATGATGTGGCCGTTGGGCATGGCTCTCGACTCAGCGCTCCGCAGCCGATTCACGCCCGTCGCGGGCGCTCGACATGGGGAGCAGGATCCGGAAGGCGGTGCGGCGGGGAACGGGATCGCATTCGACGATGCCCCCATGATCGCCGACGATCTTGGCCACCAATGCAAGTCCGAGGCCGGATCCCTGCACCTTCGTGGTGACGAAGGGGTCGAACAGGTCGGACAGCATGTCGGGCGGGATGCCCGGCCCGTTGTCGCGTACCGCCACCTCGATGGGCAGGCTGACGCGCTCGCGCGAGCCGGGGATCTGAAGGCGTAGTCCCGTGCGGAAGGCGGTGGAGAGGGTGATCTCGCCCTCGACCGTGTCCGTGCCGATCGCCTCGGCCGCGTTCTTCACGAGGTTCAGGATCACCTGGATCAGCTGGTCACGGTTGCCGAGGACGGGCGGCAGTGAGGGGTCGTAGTTCTCGACGAAGCGGATATGGCGGGCAAAGCCGGACTGCGCGGAGCGCTTCACCTGATCGAGCACGCCGTGGACGTTGACGGGACCGCGCTCCACCGGTCGCTCGTCGCCGAACAGCTCCATGCGCTCGACGATACGCACGATCCGGTCCGACTCGTCGCAGATGAGTCGGGTGAGGAGGCGATCCTCTTCGTCGCGCTCCTGTTCGAGGAGTTGTGCCGCACCGCGGATGCCGGCGAGCGGGTTCTTGATCTCGTGGGCGAGCATGGCGCCGAGCGCGATCATCGAGCGGGCGGCGCCGCGATGGGTGAGCTGGCGGTTCATCTTGTCGGCGATGGTGCGCTCTTGGAGCATCAGCACCACGGAGTCATCCTCATCGCGAAGCGGCGTGGCGAAGACATCGACGCTGCGCTCCTGCCCCGAGCGCGGCTGGACCAGCTCGACTCGGTATTCGGACACGGAGGAGCGGCGGCGGCGCACCTCGGCGACGAGCGCGATGATCGGCGAGGAGAATGGGATGATGTCGCGAAGCCGTCCCCGCAGCATCAGCCGGGCGGAGGCGTCGAAGAACAGTTCGGCTGCGTGATTGACCCTTAGGATTCGCTCGTCCGGCCCGATGGTGAGAACCGGCAGCGGCAGCGAATTCAGCACCGCCTCGGCCGGCGGCAGCGATTCTGGAGCGGGCTCGTCGGAGAAGGGCATCAGGCCGCCTCGCCGAGGGGTGTCTTCGCCGCCCCGGCCGGTTCGAGAAAGGCACGCCGCAGGAGACGCAGCGCCTCCGCGGAGTCGTGAGTGGTGACGAGGCGGCGCCGGTCATCCGGTCTCAATCCACCGGCCTCATCGGCGTAGGCCGCCAGATGCTTGCGGGCATGGCGCACGCCCATCGCCGCGCCGTAGAGCGCGATCAGCCCCTCGTAATGCTCGGCGGCGATCGCCGCGCGCTGCTCGGCCGTGAGCGGCACGGCCGCGCGCCCGGCGAGCCCGGCGGCGATCTCGCCGACGAGCCAGGGACGGCCGACCGCCGCGCGCCCAACCATCACGCCCGCTGCACCGGATTGCGCGAGGCAGGCGCGGGCCTCGTCCAGGCTCGTCACGTCACCATTTGCGATAACGGGAATGCGCACCGCTTCGGCCACCGGCCGGATCGCCGACCAATCGGCCTGGCCCTTGTAGAATTGCTGCCGGGTACGACCGTGGACGGTCACCCCGTTCAACCCGAGCGTTTCGGCGCGACGCGCAAGTTCGGCGGCATTGAGGCTCGCGTGATCCCAGCCGAGCCGCATCTTCACGGTGACCGGCACATCCACCGCCCCGCGCACCGCCCCGAGCAAGCGTGTGGCGTGGTCGAGGTCACGCATCAGGGCCGAGCCGGATTCGCCGCCGGTCACGGTCTTGGCCGGGCAGCCCATGTTGATGTCGATGGCGTCCGCGCCGTTCGCCACGGCGATGCGAGCGGCCTGCGCCATCGGCTCGGGCGCGCAGCCGGCGAGCTGCACCACGTGCGGGTTCACGCCTGCGCCGTCGGCCCGGACCTGCGATTCGGCGTCGCCCTTCGCAAGTTCGGCCGCCGCAACCATCTCGGAAACGACGGCACTCGCGCCCAGCTGCTGCGTGAGGCGGCGCATATGGAGGTCGGTGACTCCCGACAGCGGCGCCAGCAGTACGGGTGGGCTTTCGCCCCCCCGGTCGTCAGCCCCGCGCAGCGCGCTTAAATAATGATCAGGTGTCATTGTGCACAAGAAATAGCCAAATGCCGGGCAGACGCAAGCGTCTTCGGCGTTTGCCTTCGCGCTTCTTGACGCATAAGGACGCGTCGACCCCCATCCATCCCCAGATGATTTCTGTTCGAGGCCCCAGCATGTCCGATGAAGCCGCGTGGCCGCATGCGAGTGGCTCCGGGGATGACACGGTGGCGGCGGTCGTCGTGGCGGCCGGGAAGGGCCTGCGCGTCGGTGGTGACCTGCCGAAGCAGTATCGCCGCGTCGGCGGTCGCGCGGTCCTAACGCGGACGCTGGCGGCGCTGGCGGCCTCCCCACGCATCGCCCGGATCCAGCCAGTGATTGCGCCGGACGCGCAGGACTTCTACCGCGAATGCCTCGCCGACCTCGAACCGGCTCTTCGTGAGAAGCTCGCCGAACCGGTGCCGGGCGGGGCGACACGCCAGCAATCGGTGGCGGCCGGACTCGAAGGGCTCGCGCGCGTAGGCGGACCCGACCTCGTACTCGTCCACGATGCGGCGCGGCCCTTCGTGGATGAGGCGCTCATCGCCCGCGCAATCGCGGCGGGGAGCCAGCACGGCGCATCGGTGCCGGGCGTCGCGGTCTCCGATACGATCAAGCTCGTGGAGGAGATCGCGCCGGGCATCGGCCGCGTTCAGGAGACCCCGGCCCGCGAAAATCTCCGCGCGGTGCAGACGCCGCAGAGCTTCCGCTTCGGTCTGCTCCTCGACGCCCATCGCCGGGCGTTGGCCGAAGGACGCGACGGCTTCACCGACGACGGAGCGCTCGCCGAATGGGCCGGACTGCCGGTCGTGGTGTTCGAGGGCGACGCGCGAAACCGCAAGATCACCCAGGCCGCGGACTTGGTCGAGGCCGATCGGGCATTTTCCGACCGGGCTTTCTCTGCCACGGCACCCGCGATATCTGATGACCCCATGACCACTTACGTGACCCGCCTCGGCACCGGCTTCGACGTCCACGCCTTCACGGAGGGCGACCATGTCTGGCTCGGCGGCGTGAAGATCCCCGCCGACCGGGGCGTGCTCGCCCATTCCGACGGCGACGTGGCCCTGCACGCGCTCACCGACGCGCTGCTCGGCGCCATCGCCGACGGCGATATCGGCACCCATTTCCCGCCCTCCGACGAGAAGTGGCGCGGGGCGGCCTCCGACCAGTTCCTGGCCCATGCCTGCGAGCTGGTACGGGCGCGCGGCGGCAAGATCGACCACCTCGACGTGACCGTGCTGGCGGAGGCGCCCCGCATCGGTGCGCATCGCGAAGCGATCCGCCAGCGCATCGCCGAGGTGGCTGGCGTGCCGCTCTCCTCGGTGTCGATCAAGGCGACGACGACGGAAAAACTCGGCTTCGTCGGCCGCGCCGAGGGGCTTGCCGCCCAGGCCGCCGCCACGGTGCGCCTGCCGGAGGTCTGTGCGGAGCTGGAGACCGAGGCGGAGACCAACGAGCGCCGCTCGTGATCGCCGACGCCGCCCTGCTCGCCCGCGCCGAGGTGCTGGTGCGGGCCTACGCGGCGGCGGGCCTTAAAATTGCGACGGCCGAGTCCTGCAGCGGCGGTCTTGTCGCCGGATTGCTCACGGCGGTAGCCGGCTCCTCCGCGGTGGTGGAGCGGGGTTTCGTGACCTACTCCAACGAGGCGAAGGTCGAGTCGATCGGCGTACCGATAGACCTCATCACGGCGCACGGCGCAGTGAGCGAGCCTGTGGCCCGCGCCATGGCGGAGGGCGCGCTCAAGGCGTCACGGGCCGACGTTACGGTCTCGATTACCGGCATTGCAGGGCCGGGCGGCGGCAGCGACGCCAAGCCGATCGGGCTGGTGCATTTCGGGCTTGCGGCGAAGGGCGGAGCCACCCGCCACGTCGAGCGGCGCTTCGGCGATCCGGGCCGGACGGAGATCCGCCGCCTTTCGGTAGCTCAAGCTGTGGAGTTGCTGGAGGAGGCGGTTGGTCTCCGCAGTCATCGCGAGCCGAATGGCGAAGCGATCCAGCACCGCGACATCCCCGGATAGGGCCAGCGCTGGATTGCTTCGGCTCCGCCTCGCAACGACGCTCGCCCCTATCCCAGCAATTGGTCCAGCGTGATCGGCGTCTTGCGCACTCTGATCCCCGTCGCGTGATACACCGCGTTGGCGATGGCGCCGGCCGTGCCGGTGATACCGATTTCGCCGACGCCCTTGATGCCGAGCGGGTTCACGTGCGGGTCGTGCTCGTCCACGAGGATGGCATCGATCGACGGCACGTCGGCATTCACCGGCACGTGGTACTCGCCGAGATTGGCGTTCATCACGCGGCCCGAGCGAGGATCGACTACGGCCTTCTCGTGGAGCGCGAAGGACACGCCCCAGATCATGCCGCCGTAATACTGGCTCGTGACGAGGCGCGGGTTGACGACGCGGCCAGCGGCAAAGGCGCCGACGAGGCGGGTTACGCGGATCTGACCGAGATCGGGATCAATGCTGACCTCGGCGAAGACCGCGCCGTGGGCGTGCATGGCGTAGGCTTCGCGGGAGGCCGGGTCGGGGGCGCCCTGTCCTTGCGCCGAGACGGAGGTCCGGCCGGCCCGGTTCAGGATCTCGGAGAACGCCTCGCTGCGTCCCTCGTCGTCCCGGCGCACCAGCCGGCCGCCGCGGGCGTAAACGCCGGCATTGCCGGCCCCGTAGAGGGGCGAGCGCTCGTCGTTGGTGGCGAGGTCGGCGAGTTGCGCGAGCACCGCGGCGGCGGCGGAATGGATCGCTGTGCCGGCGGTAGCCGTGTGGGCAGAGCCGCCAGCGATGCCGGCATTCGGCAGGTCCGAGGTGCCGCTCTGGAAATCGAGCCGGTCGAGGTCGATTCCGAGGCCATCGGCGGCGATCTGTGCCAGCGCGGTCCAGGCGCCCTGCCCCATGTCGTGAGCGCCGAGGGCCACCGTGCCGGTGCCGTCGGCCCGGATCTCGGCCCGCGCCTCTGCCTGCATCATCAGAGCAGGGAACAGGGCCGTGCCCATGCCATAACCGATGAGGCGGCCGGCGGAATCGCGCATGGAACGAGGGACCGGGCCGCGCTTGTCCCACCCGAAGCGAGCGGCGCCCTGCGCGTAGCACTCTCGCAGGGCTTTCGAAGAGAAGGGCCGGCCGGAGATCGGTTCGGATTCGGCGTAGTTCCGCAGCCGGAATTCAAGCGGATCGAGGCCGCAGGCTTCCGCCATCTCGTCGATGGCGCCCTCCAGCGCGACGCTGCCCGAAGCCTCGCCGGGCGCGCGCATGAAGAGCGGCGTGCCGGTATCGACCCGCACGCCGGAATGGCGTGTCGAGACTGCGGGCGCGGCATAGAGGTAGCGGGAAATGGCGCTGGCCGGCTCGTAGAACTCGTCGAAGCGGCTCGTCGCGGTCAGAGTGTGGTGGTCGAGGGCGGTCAGCGCTCCGGAGGCGTCAGTGCCGAGCCGGAGCGTCTGGCGCGTCTCGGCGCGGTGGCCGACGGGACCGAACATCTGCTCCCGGCGCAGCACGAGCTTCACCGGGCGGCCGACGAGCTTGGCCGCCATCACGCCGAGAACCTGGGGACCGGAGAGGAAGCCCTTCGAGCCGAAGCCGCCGCCGAGATAGGGCGAGCGGACCAGAATGCTCTTTGGGTCGAGGCCGAACAGGCCGGCAAGCCGCATCTTGGCCATGGCCAATCCCTGACTCGGCGTGTCGACGATGAGCCGGTCGCCGTCCCACTGCGCCACGATGGCGTGGGGTTCGAGGGCGTTGTGATACTGCGCCGCCGTCTCGTATGTCGTCTCAACCCGGCGCTCGGCCTGATCCAGCCCGGCCTCGACATCACCGCGGGACACGATCGCCTTGTCGCCCGCGCCGACGCCCTCGGGCTCCTGCGGTTCGCCGGCATCGAGCCCGATCTGCGGCGGATCCACCTCGTAGCGCGGGGCCAGCAACTCGGCGCCCTCGGTCGCAGCCTCCAGCGTCTCGGCAATCACTACCGCGATCGGCTGGTGGGCGTAGCGGACCCGGTCGTTCTGCAGCAGGTCCAGCCTGAACATGAAGGGGTTGTGCTTCGCGTCCGGGTCCTGGGCGAGCCTCGGGGCGTTGGTGCCCGTCATCACCTCGACCACGCCCGAATGGGCCTTGGCCGCGGCGACGTCGAGGCTGGCCACCCGGCCGCGGGCGATGCGGCTCACCGCCACCACCGCGTGGAGTAGCCCCTCCGGCCGGTTATCGGCGGCGTAGGTCGCCGCTCCGGTGACCTTGAGGAACCCGTCGCGGCGGGTGAGCGGCTGCCCGATGCTCGACCCGTGCCGGGCCTGCTCGTAGGCGATGTCAGGCATGGAGCGCGTCTCCCGAGAAGGCGGAGGCCGGAAGCGCCGGCATGCGCTCCGGTGTGCCTGCGGCGGCAAGCGTCAGCGCCCGTACGATCAGGCGGCGGGCCAGCTCGATCTTGTAGGCATTGTCGCCGGAGGGATGGGCATCGGCCAGGGTCGCATCGGCCGCCTCTCCGAAACTCCGCTCGTTCGGCTCCGCGCCGGCCAGCACCGCCTCCGTCGCGCGGGCGCGCCACGGCTTGAGAGCGACGCCGCCGAGCGCGACCCGCGCCTCGCCGATCCGCCCGCCCTCGAACCGCAGCGAGGCCGCGGCCGAGACCACGGCAAAGGCGTAGGAGGTGCGGTCGCGGACCTTGAGGTAGCGGGAATGCGCGGCGAAACCCGCGGCCTCCGGCGGCAGTCGCAGGGCGACGATGAGGTCGCCGGGCGCCAGCACCGTCTCCCGGTCCGGCCGGCTATCCGGAAGCCGGTAGAGTGCTTCGAGCGGCACGTCGCGGGCGCCAGCCTTGCCCTCGATCTCCACCACCGCGTCGAGCGAGACCAGCGGAACGCAGAAGTCGGACGGATGCGTCGCGATGCAGTGCTCGCTCCAGCCGAGCACGGCATGGAGCCGCGTTTCGCCGCTGCGGGCGTCGCAGCCGGCTCCGGGATCGCGCTTGTTGCAGGCGCTGGCGGGATCGTAGAAGTAGGGGCAGCGGGTCCGCTGCAGCAGGTTGCCGGCGACGGTTGCGGCATTGCGCAACTGCGCCGATGCGCCGGATAGCAGCGCTTCGGCCACGGCCGGGTGCGTTCTCGCAAAGTCCGGATCGTAGGCGAGGTCACTGTTGCGCACGAGGGCGCCGATGCGCACTCCGCCACCGGGCAGGTGCTCGATCCGGTCGAGGCCCGGCAGATGCGTGACGTCCACGAGCCGTCCGGGGCGCGCGATATTGCCCTTCATCAGGTCGAGCAGGTTGGTGCCGGCAGCGAGATAGGCAGCGCCCGGCTCGGCTGCCGCCGCGACGGCCTCGGCGACGCTGCCCGCGCGGACGTAGTCGAAGCGGTTCACGCGGCGCCTCCCTGACCTGGGCCGGCCATGCGCGCCTGCGCGTCGAGGACGGCCTGAGTGATGCCGATATAGGCCCCGCAGCGGCAGAGATTGCCGCTCATTCCCTCGCGCACCCGCTCAGGGTCGTCGCCCGCACGTCCCTCGTGGATCAATCCGACGGCGCTCATGATCTGCCCCGGCGTGCAGAAGCCGCACTGGAAGCCATCATGCTCGATGAAGGCAGCCTGGACCGGGTGAAGCGGCTCGCCCGGTGCCAAACTGTGAGCCAAGCCTTCAATGGTCAGAACGTCAGCGCCGTCGAGGCTCAAGGCGAGGGCGAGGCAGGAATTGACCCGGCGACCGTCCACGAGGACGGTGCAGGCGCCGCACTGGCCCCGGTCGCAGCCCTTCTTCGAACCGGTGAGGCCGAGCCGTTCGCGTAAGAGATCGAGGAGGGTGACGCGCGGATCGTCGAGTTCGATCGCGCGGGGCTGACCGTTGACGGTCAGCGTCAGACGAAACGTCATGCGGAGACGGCTCCCGGGCTCGCTTCCTGTCTGGAAGCTTTTCAATTAGCCCGGCCGTTTCCCGCGACCAGTGCGGCGAAACGGAACCGATCAGCGCCTCTCTCGATCGCGAAGGCACAGTTCGGGTGACTTCACTCGCCCGCCGCGCAGTCCGGACCGAAATGCGCTACGCCGCCCCGATCTACGCGTCCGCGCTCAGGCGCAGCAGGGCATCGATAAGCGGCTGCGCGCTCTCTATCACGGCCTGATTCCGGGTCTTGAGCGCAAGATCCGGCGCCTCCGGCACCTCGTAGGGCGCCGAGATCCCGGTGAAGTTGGGGATTTTGCCAGCTCTTGCACGGTCGTAGAGGCCCTTCGGATCGCGGGCCTCGCAGACCGAGAGCGGTGTGTCGATGAAGACTTCAAGGAAGGGGATGTCGCCTGCGATTGCCCGGGCCGTCGCACGCTCGGCGCGGAACGGTGAGATCAGGGAGACGATCACCACGAGGCCGGCATCCGCCATAAGACGCGCGGCCTCTGCAGCGCGGCGGATGTTCTCGACCCGGTCTGCCGCCGTGAATCCAAGATCTCGATTGAGCCCCTGACGCAGATTGTCGCCGTCGAGCACCATGGTGCTGCGGCCGGCTTCCGTCAGCCCCCGATCGACCGCGTCGGCAATGGTCGATTTTCCGGCACCGGAAAGACCGGTCAGCCACGCGATGGCCGGACGCTGCCCCATCCGTGCCCAGCGTCTCTCGCGCGGTTGCAGCGGCTGCCACGTCACATTCAAGCTATCATTTGCTGTGAGATTCATCGCCTTGAAGCGTTTTCCTTGGCTGCCACGATCGCCATCGATCGACGCTCTGAGTGCACCCGGTAAGGGTTTCCTCCGGCTCGAGCCGGCTGCGGCCGAGAAACGGCCCTCACAGCATGCGGAAAGGAAATGCTACGGTTTGAGCCAAAATGCAAAACTTACAGATGTTAACGCGTGCGTAGGATAAAAAATCCTACCGTCCTTCATCAGAAAGTCGATCGGCCAAGTATGGCAACGGGACGGGTGATTGGCTCGGATGGCGCCACTTTTCTTCATCCATCTGCCGAAGACGGGTGGGACAAGCCTGCGCCGCGCTGCCGAACAGATTTTTCCACGCTCAAAGATCCTTATGGCCTACGGGCGGGATGCGAAGACGACCAGCCCGTTCGCGAACACAGTGATGCATCACAGCCCGGAGATGTCGATCGAGAGTAAGCTTGCGGCGCTCTCCGACTACATCATCGCGCACGACATAGCCTTCTTCGCAAGTCACATGAGCGCGGCCTACCTGCCCTGCTACGACCCGGCCCGTGCATTCGCCTTGTTCCGGCCCGTGCCCGAGCAGGTGCTCTCGTACTATACTTTTCAGAAGGCGCAGAAGCGCACTCAGGACCACTTCGAGGCGTTCATCGAGAGGCCTGAGAACCGGAACATCCAGACCCGGTCCTTTGGCATTGCCGATCTCGATCAGATCGGCGTGATCGGGATCCTGTCGGACTATGCCGGTTTCATTTCGCGTCTCAACGCCCGCTTTGGCACCGCTTTCCCTGTGCTTCACCGCAACCGGCGTTCACCACTGAGCCGTTTGACCGCTCCCTCCCTTGGACCCGAGATGCGTGCGCACATCGAAAAACTGAATCCGGATGATGTCGATCTCTACGGCCGAGCCGAGGCGCGCTGGCGTCGAGATACGCGGTGATGAGGCACGTCTTGGTGACAAGCGGCAGCAGGCCTTTCAGCAGTTCTTTCCGCAAACAAGGTTTCTTCGGCACGCGGAACGCGCCTTCGCAGATTCTGCCATCACGGCCGTCCGACACGTCGAAGGCCTGAACTAAGCTGCATTGGACGTTGCGAATCGGATCCGGCTCGATTAGCGAGGGATGTGATCGCGTTCGAGCAGGGAGGCGCAGTATGGTTGTCGGCATCGTCTCCCCTCGCGCAGGATTCGCTTCGTCTCCTGCTGGAATCGCCTAGGCGCATTCCTCCGCCGCCCGACCTGATGGCTCTGGCGGCTGCCGCACCCTCCCTAGTCTGATCGCCGCGCCGCGCCTTCGAGCAGCGGTCGCCGCGTCTCTCGGAGCCGACGCTTCGCCGTCGGGCGCTGCCATGTCTCTGTCTTCTCCCCGGCGCGCGGACGTTGTCCGCCGCGTCCTCGCCTTCGTCGTCCGGGGTTGGCGCGAGCGCCTCGGTCTCGTTTCCGCCCTCGTGGCGGCGATTACGCTTGCCACACTGGCCGACGTGATGCTGCCGCTCTATGCCGGGCGCCTCGTCGACGCGCTCGCCGGTGCTGAGCGGCACGCCGCGCTGCAGGCGGCGCTGCCGGCCTTCGGCGCCATGACGGCGCTGAGCCTCGCAACGGTGCTGCTGCGCCACATCGCCTGGAGCCTCGTGGTGCCGCTGACGCTCGGCACGATGACCGACGTCGCCCGCCGGAGCTTTGCCCGAGTCCAGCGCTTCTCGACCGAGTGGCACGCCAATACCTTCTCGGGCTCCACCGTGCGCAAAATCTCGCGTGGGATGTGGGCGCTCGACGGGCTGAACGACGTGCTCCTGCTCTCCATCCTGGCCTCCGTCGTCGTGCTGGCGGGCACGACGGTGGTGCTCGGCCTGCACTGGCCGGTGATGGGCGCGGTGATCGGCCTCGGCGCGCTCGCCTATATCGGCACCGCAATCGTTCTGGCGACGCGGGTCATCGCCCCTGCGGCGACGCTCTCAAATGCCCTCGACACGCGGCTCGGTGGCGCGCTCAGCGACACGATCGGCAACAACGCGGTGGTGAAGGCCTTCGGTGCCGAGGCGAGGGAGGACGAGCGGCTTGCCCGGGTTCTGTCGAAATGGCGGCGCCGCACCCGGCGCACCTGGATGATCGTGACCTGGAGCGGCACGGCCCAGCTCGGACTTCTCCTCGCCTTTCGCACCGCCATCGTCGCCACGGCACTATGGTTGTGGTGGCAGGGCCAGGCGAGTCCGGGCGAGGTTGCCTACGTGCTCACCACCTACTTCGTGGTGCACGGTTATCTCCGCGACATCGGCGGTCACATCAACCACCTGCAGCGCTCGGTCAACGAGATGGAGGAACTGGTCGCCCTCGACGCCGAGCCGGTGGGTGTCGCCGACCGCCTGGGCGCGGTGCCACTCGCCGTGAGCGGCGGCGCGATCTGTTTCGACGCGGTGCGCTTCCACTACGGCACCCACGACACGCCGCTCTATGACGGGCTGACGGCGACGATTCCAGCCGGGCAGCGCATCGGCCTCGTCGGACGCTCGGGGTCGGGCAAGACGACCTTCGTCAAGCTGATCCAGCGGCTCTATGACGTGAGCGGCGGGCGCGTGCTCATCGACGGACAGGACGTGGCGGGCGTGACGCAGGCGAGCCTGCGGGCGCAGGTCGCTATCGTCCCGCAGGAGCCGGTGCTGTTCCACCGCTCGCTGGCCGAGAACATCGCCTACGGCCGGCCTGGTGCCTCGGCGGAGGCAATCGAGCGGGCGGCACGGCTTGCCAACGCGCACGACTTCATCGCGCGGCTGCCGAAGGGCTACGCCACGCTGGTGGGCGAGCGCGGCGTCAAGCTTTCCGGCGGCGAACGGCAGCGGGTGGCCCTCGCCCGCGCCTTCCTCGCCGACGCGCCAATCCTGATCCTCGACGAGGCGACCTCCAGCCTCGACTCGGAATCGGAGGCGCTGGTGCAGGAGGCGATGGAGCGGCTGATGCGCGGGCGCACCGCGATCGTCATCGCCCACCGCCTCTCGACCGTGCGCGCGCTCGACCGCATCCTGGTGTTCGAGCGCGGCCGCATCGTCGAGGACGGGCCGCACGCCGCACTGATGCGCCGTCCGAACGGAGCCTATCGCGCCCTGTTCGAGCGGCAATCGGTGCTGGCGGAGAGCGCGTGAGGGTCCTGTTCGTCTGCGGTCGGGCTCGCGCCCGCAGCCCGACCGCGGAGCAGGTCTTTTCGCACCTTCCCGGCGTCGAGACCGCTTCCGCGGGTGTCTCGGACGACGCCGACGAGCCCGTGGACGCCGACCACCTCGCCTGGGCGGAGATCATCGTGGTGATGGAGCGGGCGCACCGGCGCAAGCTGATGCGCCGCTTCGGACCGGCCCTGCGGCACGCCCGGATCGTCTGTCTGGACGTGCGCGACGACTACGCCTTCATGGACCCGGCGCTGGTGCGCCTGCTGGAGGCGCGGGCGGGACGGTTCCTCCCGCCTGGAAGCAAGGCTGGCTAAGCCGCTTGCTCGAACGCCCCACCTCGCAAAAACACCGACCCGAACAGATCCTTCGGATCCTCCGGTTCGGGGATGAGGTCGAGTCCCGGACCGGAGCCGGCGATGTCCCGCAGGCAGCGCAGGGCCGAAAAATCCTCCAGCGCGAAGCCGACCGAGTCGAACAGGGTGATCTCGTCCCGGCCGACGCGGCCCGGTGCGTCGCCGCGCAGCACGCGCCACAATTCGGTGACGGAATAGTCCGCAGGCATCTGCTGGATCTCGCCCTCGACACGCGATTGCGGCTCGTACTCCACGATCGTGCGGGCGCGTGCCACGATGTCCGGGTGCAGCTCGGTCTTGCCGGGGCAGTCGCCGCCGATGGCGTTGAGATGTTGGCCCGGCTGCACGAGGTTGGGGGTGAGGATCGTGGCGCGAGTCTTATCGGCCGTCGCCGTGGTCACGATGTCGGCATCCGCCACCGCCTCATCGACGGAACTGGCGCAGACGAGCCGCAATCCCTGGCCTTCGAGGTTGGCTCGCGCCTTCGCCATTGCCGCCGAATCGACGTCGAACAGCCGGATCTCGCTGATGCCGAGTGCCAGCTTGAAGGCGAGCGCCTGGAACTCCGCCTGCGCGCCGGTGCCGATCAGCGCCATGGAGCGGCTCTCGGGCCGCGCGAGCAGGGACGCCGCGAGCGCCGAGGTCGCCGCCGTACGCAGGGCCGTCAGCACGCTCATCTCGGAAATCAGCAGCGGATAACCCGTCGCCATGTCGGCGAGCATGCCGAACGCGACGACCGTCTGCTTGCCGAGCCGGGTGTTGCCGGGATGGCCGTTGACGAACTTGAAGGTATAGAGCTGCGCGTCCGCGATCGGCATCAACTCGATCACGCCGCCGGCCGAGTGGCTGGCGAGGCGCGGGGCGAGATCGAAATCCGGCCAGCGCAAGAAATCGGCGCGCAGGTAGGCAATGAGGCGACGCAGGATCGGCTCCGGCCCCTCCCGGCGCAGCAGAGCCGCCATCTCACCACTGCCGATGTAGCGCGTCACGTCCGTCTCCCGAGATGTGTCTCGGCGCGAGCATGGCTGAAAAAAGCGGACCATCGACAGCCGCAGATATGCGCGATCGGGACAGGTAATCGCTCGATCTGCTAAGCTCGGCTGCGCAAGGTGGGAAGCCCATGCTCGACGCGACCGATCGTCAGCTGATCGCCCTGCTGCGGACCGAGGCGCGAATGCCGGTGGCCAAGCTCGCGGCAGCCCTCGGCGTCACGCGAGCGACGGTACGGGCGCGGCTCGACCGTCTGGTGACGTCCGGCGTCATCACCGGCTTTACCGTCACGGTGCGGGACGTTGAGCCCGGAGGTGTGCGCGCGGTGACGCTGATCGAGGTGGATGGGCGCCATGCTGAGAGCGTGATTCGCCGCCTGTCCGGCCTACCGGAGATCAGGGCGCTTCACACCACCAACGGCCGCTGGGACATCGTCGCCGAGATCGAGGTTCCGACGCTGGGCGATTTCGACTCGCTGCTGCGCACGATTCGTCAGTTCGAGGGGATCGCCAATTCCGAGACCAGCATCCTGCTCGCGGCCCGCAAGGGCGGTTGAGTCAGGCGGCTGCGCCGTAGATCGCGGCAGCCCGCCCCTCGAATGCGTCGGTGAACTTGCGGAAGGCGCGGTCGAACATCGTGCCCATGAGGAGGCCGAGGGTCCGGCTCTTGAACTCGTAGGTGATGAAGAAATCGACCTCGCAGCCCCCGCCCTCCAGATCGCGGAATGTCCAGCGATTCTCCAGGTGCTTGAACGGGCCGTCGATGTATTCGGCGACGATCTTACGGTTCTCGCGGTCGAGGCTCACGCGCGTCGTGAAACGCTCGCGGATCGCCTTGTAGCCGACGCCCATCTCCGCGACCCGCACCTTCGTGCCGTTCGGCCCCTCGGCATCGCGCAGCACACGCAGCGACTCGCAGAGCGGCAGGAACTCGGGATAGCGCTCGATATCGGCGACGAGATCATACATCTGCGTCGCCGAGTGGCGCACTTTCCTCGTGATGCGGAAGGATGGCATTCGGGCTCAGGCGCTGACGGCGACGGGTGCGGGCTCGAGCTTGGCCAGACGGGCGGCCTTCAGCCGAGCGAAATCTTCGCCGGCGTGATGCGACGAGCGCGTAAGCGGCGTCGCCGAGACCAGCAGGAAGCCCTTGGCATAGGCCGTGGTCTCGTAGGCTTTGAACTCGTCCGGCGGCACGAAGCGCACGACCTCATGGTGCTTGCGGGTAGGCTGCAGATATTGGCCGATGGTGAGGAAGTCGACCTCTGCCGAGCGCAGGTCGTCCATGAGTTGCACGACTTCGTTCCGTTTCTCGCCGAGGCCGACCATGATGCCGGACTTGGTGAAGATCGTCGGATCGAGTTCCTTCACCCGCTGCAACAGGCGCACGGAGTGGAAGTAGCGGGCGCCGGGCCGGACGGTCACGTACTTGCCGGGCACGGTTTCGAGGTTGTGGTTGAACACGTCGGGCTTGGCCGCGACGACGACTTCGAGAGCGCCGGGCTTTCTCAGGAAGTCGGGGGTCAGGATCTCCACGGTGGTGCCGGGGCTCGCCCGCCGGATCGCGGCGATGGTGCGTGAGAAATGCTCGGCGCCACCATCCTTGAGATCATCGCGATCAACCGACGTGACCACGACGTGGTGAAGCCCGAGCTTGGCCACGGCCTCGGCCACCTTCTCCGGCTCCGCCCCGTCGAGCGCCTCCGGAAGCCCCGTGCGCACGTTGCAGAACGAGCAGGCGCGGGTGCAGGTATCTCCCATGATCATGAAGGTGGCGTGCCGCTTCTCCCAGCACTCACCGATGTTCGGGCAGCCCGCCTCCTCGCAGACGGTGACGAGGTTGTTGGCGCGGACGATGTCCTTGGTCTCGGCCCAGAGCTTCGAGCCCGGCGCCTTGACCCGAATCCAGTCCGGCTTCCGCTGGATGGCGGTGTCAGGCCGGTGCGCCTTCTCCGGATGGCGCGGACGCGCGGGTGCATCCAGCTTCGGCCGAGTGTCGTGGTTCAGGAGATCGAGGACGACGGCCATGGCGGTGCGGGGTAAGCCTCACGGGAGCCGGACCGGGCGACCCGGCCGCGTTCCTGACTTAAGACCTCGCGCTCTCGACGCATAGGGCGGGAGCGACAACCCGCCCCGGCCGTAACCCCGTCAGATCACGATCCTCAGTGCTTGTCGTGCCCAGGGGCCGAGGCGTAGCGCGCTGGGCCGGGGATGCGAAGCTCGGGCGCGTTCGGTGCGGTGTACTCGGCGGTCAGCGTCGGCTGGACACGGCCGGTGAGCGGCAGGCCGATCATGCCGGAATTCGCGGCGGCGACCTGGAGCGGCATCAGGCGGCCGGTGGCCGTCTGCACCACAGCGCGAGGCTGGACCGCCGGCAGGTAACCTTCGCGGTCGCTCTTCTCGTAGAAGACGTTGCCGCCGGCCGCGGCGACGTAGTGCATATTGTCGTACGGGAATTTGTAGCCAGCGGTGTGGAAGTGCAGCGCCGGGCCGACTCCCTCGTGGCGCGTGCCCGAGAGCAGCGCGTCGGCAACCTTCTCCAGGCGCGGCCGGTCCTGATCGCGCACGGGCTTCGTCAGCACGCCGTTGGCAAATTGCCGCTTCTGGCCGACGACCTCGCAGATCCGTCCGGGATAGGCCGGTGCGTCGAGGCGGTTCATCACCACCGTGCCGACGGCGAGCAGCCCCTCTTCGTCGCTGCGGTTCGACTCGAAATACATCGCCCGGGCGAGGCACTCCTTGTCGGCGGCAGTCGGCGCCTGCACGACCTTGGCGCTCGTCGCGATCGAACCCGTCGTCAGCTCCGCCTGATGCGGAAGCAGACCGCATCCCCCAAGACCCGAACCGGTCAGCGCTAGCCCGAAGAGGCAGAGAAGACGGAAGGTCCGGTCGGCTTGCATGCAGGCTCCTGAAGGCTAACGACGCTGGTTGATTAAGCTGGACCATTCTGCCTACAGGAGCAAAGAAACTGTTAAGCCTGGATCTCGAATCCGGGCGGGTGTGGCCTTTGTCACACGCCCGCCTCTAGGCTCCACGCGACGACGATTGAACGGAGCGGTAAGCTTGAGCGTTGGTCGCGCTGGAGCATCGTCAACGAAGGGTCGGGCCATGGTGGAAGCGAATGCGGAATCCCCTGTCGCCTTCGATGAGCGGATGCGCGAGGAGGCTGCCGCAGCCGGTCGCGCGGCGCTGGACGTTTCGCTGCAGCGGTTCACCCACGAGCAGCGCGACGCGTTCTGGAATGCGATCGGACTCTATTACTCGGCCCGCCGCCATCCCGGCGCCGACGAAGCCGCCATGCAGACTACCGCCGCGCTCGCCTGACCCCTTTTCGTCGAGGTCTCGATGCGCACCTCCGCCAAGATCGGGCTGTCCGCGCTCGTTGTCGTGCTGCTCGGTGGGGCGGCCTTCCTGCGCTTCATCGTCTATCCGGAATCCGCCTCGCTCGACGTGGCCGCGAGCAGCGGGTCGAGCCCGTCCCTGCCGGCGCCGAACCCGACGCTGATGCCCAGCGTCAACATCGCCCGCGTGGCGCGCTGGCGCGACGGTGCCAAACCGAAGGCGGCGGAAGGTCTGAGTGTCGCCGCCTTCGCCACGGGGCTCGACCATCCGCGCTGGCCTTATGTTCTGCCCAACGGCGATGTTCTCGTTGCCGAGAGCCAGGCGCCGAAATCCGGCGACCACTCGACCAGCGTCACCAATTGGGTCGCTGACAAGGTGAAGGGCATGGCCGGGGTTGGCGGCGCCAGCGCCGACCGCATCGTGCTCCTGCGCGACCGGGACGGCGACGGCGTTGCCGAGGAGCGCCACGTCTTCCTCAAGGGGCTCACATCGCCCTTCGGAATGGTGCTGGTCGGCTCCGACCTTTACGTCGCGAACGCGGATGCGCTGGTGCGCGTGCCCTATTCCGAGGGCCAGACGGAGATCGCGGCGAGCCCGGAAAAGGTCGTCGACCTGCCCGCCGGCATCAATCATCACTGGACCAAGAACGTCGTTGCGAGCCCGGACGGTCAAAAGCTCTTCATTACCGTCGGCTCGAACAGCAATGTCGGCGAGAACGGCCTCGACATCGAGAAGGGCCGCGCCGCGATCTGGGAATACACCCTCGCCACCAAGGCGATGCGCGAATACGCCAACGGCCTGCGCAACCCTAACGGCCTCGCCTTCGAGCCGGCGACGGGCAACCTATGGACGGTGGTGAACGAGCGCGACGAGATCGGCAGCGATCTCGTGCCGGACTACATCACCCGCGTGAAGGAGGGCGCCTTCTACGGCTGGCCGTGGAGCTATTGGGGCCAGCACGTGGACCAACGGGTGCAGCCACCGCAGCCGGAGAAGGTGAAGCTGGCGGTCGCGCCCGACTACGCCGTCGGCACGCACACGGCATCCCTCGGCATCGCGTTCTCGATGAAGTCGATGCTGCCGGACGCCTGGAAGAGCGGCCTGTTCGTGGCCCAGCACGGTTCGTGGAACCGCCGCCCGAAGAGCGGTTACAAGGTGATCTACGTGCCGTTCCAGGCTGGCAAACCCGCCGGCGCGCCAGTCGATGCGCTGACCGGCTTCCTCAACGCCGACGAGAAGGCCCAAGGCCGGCCGGTCGGTGTGGCGATCGACAAGGCCGGCGCGCTGCTGGTGACGGACGATGTCGGGAATACGGTGTGGCGGGTGACCGGGGCCACGGCGTCGAACTGATCCGGCTGCGCGCCATCAGTACAGATCGCCGTAGCCCGCGCCGACACCGTAGCCCTCGTCGAACACGTCCCGATAGCGGCGGACGGGCGGCCCGTAAGCCTCGTCTTCCCAGGTCCGACCGCGCGAGCGCACCGCCACCACGCCCTCGTCGTTGCCGCGTCGGGCCGAGCGCGCCCGCGTAGGCCGCTGGATCTCGGCCACCGGAGCGTCGCCGACACTGCCCTCGATGACGACGCGGGTGTTGGCCATCTTCTGCTGCTTCACCAGGGCGAACAGCGTGGCGGCGTTGCGCTGTGAGAGGCGAACGCAGCCGTGCGAGGCGGCGCGGCCGAGGCGGCGGGTGTGTGTAGTGCCGTGGATCGCGTGGCCGACCTGCGTGAAGAAGATCGCGTGCGGCATCGGCGCGTTGTCCCACTCGCGGGAGAAGTGACTCTTCTCCATGCGGAACGGCCGGTAGCTGCCGTTCGGCGTGTCGTGGCCCGCGACGCCCGTCGAGACGGGCCAGTTGTAACGGGGCGCGCCATCGACCGCGACGCTCATGCGCTGAGCATCCTTGTCGACGGCGATGAGGAGATCGGCCCGCGCCGCCGGGGCTGCGGCGATCAGGGCAAGACTCGCGAGAACCGCGAGGAGAGGCAAGCGCATGGCGATCGTCCCGAGTTCGATGCATGCAAAATGCGCCTCCTGCGCCGCGCTTCAAGCGGTGCGCCTCAACGCCGCGAACGCGAAGGCGTCATGGGCGCCTCACCGGGCCGACAACGCGCTGCGGACGAAGCCACGGGAGATGAGGCGGCTGTTCTCACGGGCGCGGCGTTCGGCCTCCATCAGGTCCGACAGCGCGTCGGTGATGGCGCAGCGCAGAGCAATCCCCGCATCGCCCTGCGTGCTGCTGAGATAGGCCTGGGCAATCTCCTCCACCGGGCAGGAAGCCGCTCTCTCCTGTCGCGGATCGGCGGAGCGGGCGGACGTGCCGTGGCTTCGCTCGGCCATCTGGGGCTTGGGCATGGTCTCTCTCCGACTCGGTGTGAGAACGAAGATAGAACGTGCCGAAATGGTTAACGAGACCTTACCGGGACCTGTCGAGGCTGTGGACATCCCGTTCGGCCGCGGCCGTCATGTCTTTAGCGCAGGCCGGAGCCGCTGAGCGGGTCGAAATAGGCATCGGTCGGGCTGCGAGAGAAACCCGCACCGCCGGAGATGCCGGCCCCTGCGGGCGCACCCCCTCCGCCCGATCCGATGCTGCCGGTCACGTCGTCCAACGGGCGCCGAGCCGCGGCCCCGATCCCGCCGCCGCCGGAACTCAGGCCAGCACCGCCGGGAGCGGCCGAGGCGCTTCCGCCGCCGAAGCTCAAGCCACCGGCATTGGTGGAAATGCCCGGCGTGGACATGCCGAGACCCGAGATTCCGGACGCGCCGCCGAAGCTCAAACCTCCGGGATTCGCGATGGCCATGGTCGCGGTGGGCGCCGCGACCGTCGCGACCGTCGAAGTGGGACCGAAAGGAAGACCGGGCGCGGTGAAGCCGGAGGGCAGGCCGCCGCCGGCAGAGGTCTGTGCCAGGGCGGGCGCGCCACCGAGCCCCAAACTCAGGACCAGCAGGCCAAACCGAAGCGTCCGCTTCCCCGCCATCGCGATTCCCTCCCCTGCATAAGCCTTCGCGAGCATGGAGGGGCAACGCCGGGTCGGCGGCGCAGTTGCCGCTGTGCCGACAGGAGGCTGCAATGCTGGCAGATCGGTTCTGTCCCCCGAACAGGCACAACAACGACGGCCAAGAGCGGCACGGGCAGTCGAAGCGTCGGCCCGCCGAGGAGAAGCGCTGAGGCTTCGAAAGCGCGACGAAGTCGGACGGTTGGACAGGTTGTGTAAGGGGTATGACGATTACAGTGATATCGACCTACACTTTTCGATCGCCGATCCTCGCACGATGCTCGTCCACGAAGGCCAAAGCCGAACCCCGGGCATCGACCGTCGCCTCGCCTGGTCGTTCGCGGGGATCGCCGGCGCATTGAACGCCGCCGGCTTCTGCGCCTTCGGGACCTTCTCCTCGAACATGACCGGAAACGTGTCGGCCCTCGCCGATCACCTTGGCCTCGGCCAATTGGCACTTGCCCTGCCGATTCTGGCGCTGATTGCCGCCTTCATGGCCGGGGCCATGAGTGCGACGCTGCTCATCAGCGCGGGCCGCCATCGCCGGCTGTACGGCGTCTACGCCTACAGCGTTCTGACCGAAGCCGTGTTGCTCGTCAGCCTCGGCCTCCTCGGTCTCTGGCTGCCTGCAGGGTGGCACGGCGCCATTCTCGTGACCGGGCTCAGCTTTCTGCTCGGCCTGCAGAACGCCACGATCACACAGATCACCGATGCGCGGGTGCGCACCACCCATGTGACCGGCATGGTGACGGATCTCGGCATCGGCCTCGCTCACCGACTGTCGCGTGGTGATGACACCTTAGGACCGGATCGAGAGAAGATGCGGCTCTACGGCGTGACGGTGGCCGCCTTCCTAGCTGGGGGTGTCACGGGCGTGATGGCGTGGCGCGTTTTCGGCACTGCCCTTCTGTTCGTTGCCGCCGGCCTGCTGGCTCTGATGGCAATCCCCGGCATCGCTTCGGCGCGTCGACAGAACGCCTCCTGAGCGCTTCCCGAAAGCGGCCCATGCCGACACATCGGCGGCGTCGATGGAGGCGGCTAGGCGGCCGTGTGCCGGCCGCTGTCTCGGATGATCGTCCAGGCGCCGGTCGACCGAGCTCGCCTACTCATGCTCCTCGCGGAAGACGATGTAGCTCAACGGTCCAGCGCAAAGGAACAGCAGCAGCAGCGTGACGTAGAGGTGGACCTGCATCACGGTCAACGAAGCGTAGAGGCCAGCAAAGCCGATGACGAGCAGAAGGACACGTATGATCATGGAGCTGCAGGTCTTCGCATCAAGGGCGCTTGGCTCTCCGTGTACGAAGAGCCTCACCTGCGAGAATACAACCAAAGCTTATTTTGTAGGTGCCGGTACCACCTTCCACCGCTAAATTTCACGCTCCAGCGCGGGATGGTGCGAAGTCGGAGGGACACGTCAAAAAAGCGCGCGGGATCGCGGCATCACGCCTGGTCCTGCGCGCCCATTGAAGCCGTTTTCGGCTTTATCGGTCCCGTCAGGCGTGGATCACCCGGCCATAGGCGTCGAGGACGCTCTCATGCATCATCTCGGAGAGTGTCGGGTGCGGGAAGACCGTGTGCATCAGCTCTTCCTCGGTCGTCTCGAGGGTCATCGCGACGACGTAGCCCTGGATCAGCTCGGTCACTTCGGCACCGATCATGTGAGCCCCCAGCAACTGGCCGGTCTTGGCATCGAAGATCGTCTTGATGAGGCCGTCCGGTTCGCCCAGCGCAATCGCCTTGCCGTTGCCCGCGAAGGGGAAGCGGCCGACCTTGATCGAGAGGCCGAGATCCTTGGCCTTCCCCTCGGTGATGCCGACGCTGGCGATCTGAGGGTGGCAATAGGTGCAGCCCGGGATCTTGCCCTTGTCCATCGGGTGCGTGTGCAAGCCCTTGATGGTCTCGACGCAGATGACGCCCTCATGCTCGGCCTTGTGGGCGAGCATCGGCGGACCGGCGACGTCGCCGATTGCGTAGATACCGGGAACGTTGGTGCGCCCGAGCCCGTCGTTGACGACGACGCCGCGCTCGATCTTCACCCCGAGCTTCTCGAGACCGAGATTCTCGATATTGCCGACCACGCCGACGGCCGAGATGAGCTTCTCGGCGGTGAGTTGCTGCGTCTTGCCCTTGTCGTCCTCGACCGTGGCGGTGACCGAGTCGGCGCCCTTCTCGACCTTCGTCACCTTGGCGCCGGTGAGGATCTTGATGCCCTGTTTCTCGAAACGCTTGCGGGCGAGGCCGGCGATCTCGGCATCCTCGACCGGTAGGATCTGCGGCAGCAGCTCGATCACCGTCACCTCCGCACCCATGGTGCGGTAGAACGAGGCGAACTCGATGCCGATGGCGCCCGAGCCCATCACCAGCAGGCTCTTGGGCATCTTTTCCGGGACCATGGCCTCGTAATAGGTCCAGATCTGCTTCTTGTCGGGCTCGATGCCGGGCAGGACGCGCGGCCGCGCACCGGTCGCGACGACGATGTGCTTGGCCGAATAAGTGCCCGCACCCTTGGCGCCCTTCGGGGCTTCGGCGCGCTTGGTCTCCTTGACCGTGACCTTGCCGGGCTCGTTACCCTTGGCAGCGGACTCGATTGAGGCCTCGCCCCAGATCACATCGACCTTGTTCTTCTTCAGCAGCATACCGACGCCGCCATTGAGCCGGCTCGAAACGCCGCGGGAGCGCTTGACGATCGCCGCCGCGTCGAAGCTGACCTCCTTGGCCGAGAGGCCGTAATCGGAGGCGTGCTGCATGTAGTGGTAGATCTCGGCCGAACGCAGCAGGGCCTTCGTCGGAATGCAGCCCCAGTTCAGACAGATGCCGCCGAGATGCTCGCGGTCGATCACGGCAGTCTTGAAGCCGAGTTGCGCTGAGCGGATTGCGGTGACGTAGCCGCCGGGTCCCGCCCCGATGATGAGGACGTCGTAAGTTTCGGACATTCAGCTCTCCGCGCGTTCCCCTCCCCTCGCTGGGAGGGCGGTGTGGGACGGCGCGGGAGGCTCCGCACCGCTCTGTCCTGCACGTCACCGGTCCCTGGATCCTCCGTGTGGAAGGCATCTGGGACCGAAGAACGTCACACCAGCATTCCCATCGGGTTCTCGATCAGCGCCTTGAAGGCAGCGATCAGCTCGGCGCCCAGCGCGCCGTCGAGGACGCGGTGATCGCAGGAGAGCGTCGCGGTCATGGCCTGGACCACCGCCGGAGCGCCGTCCTTGACGACGACCCGCTTCTCGCCGGCACCGACCGCGAGGATCGTCGATTGCGGCGGGTTGATCACTGCCGTGAAGTGCTTGATCCCGAACATGCCGAGGTTCGACACCGAGGTGACGCCGCCCTGGTACTCTTCGGGCTTCAGCTTCTTGGCGCGCGCACGGCCCGCAAAGTCCTTCATCTCGTTGGAGATGGTGGAGAGCGTCTTCTGATCGGCGTTGCGGATCACCGGCGTGAACAGGCCGCCGTCGATCGCCACCGCGACGCCCACTTCGGCGTGCTTGAAGCGCAGGATGCGGTCCTCCGCCCAGACAGCATTGGCGGCGGGGACGCGGGTGAGCGCGAGGCCCATCGCCTTGATGACGAAGTCGTTGACGGAAAGCTTGAACAGCGGCTTGCCGTCCTTGTCCTTGCCGGCTGCGCTGTTCAGCGTCTCACGCAGCTTCATCAGCGCATCGAGTTCGCAATCGACGGTGAGGTAGAAGTGCGGCGCGACCTGCATCGCTTCGGTGAGGCGCTTGGCGATGGTCTTGCGCATGCCGTCGAGGGGAACTTCCTCGAAACTACCCTTCTCGTAGAAGCCCTTGACCTGCTCGAGGCTGAGGCCGGCCGGGGCCCCGCCCGCGGTCGGCGCCTTCGGAGCGGGTTTCTCCGCGGACGGCGCGGCTGCAGTCTGCGCCTCGATTTTTGCCGACGCGCCGGCTTTGGCCGTACCACCCTCGATCGCCGCCTGGACGTCGCGCTGGATCACGCGGCCGTGGGGACCGGAGCCCTTCACGGCCGAGAGATCGACACCCTCCTGCTTGGCGATGCGGCGGGCGAGTGGCGAGGCGAAGACGCGGCCGCCGGATCCCTGAGCCGCAGGCTGGGCGGTGCCGTTCGGCTTGGCACCTTCGGGTGCCTGATCGACTCTGGCATAGGCGGCGTGAGCGCCGTCGGGCGCGGCGTTCTGATCGGGCGTAGCCTTCGGCTCGACCGGGGCGGTCTTCGCCTCGGCGCCGCCCTTGGGCGCCTGAACGCTGCCCGGATCCTCGCCCTCCTCGGCGATCAGCGCGATCAGCTCGTTGACCGGGACGTCGGCGGTACCCTCGGCCACGAGGATCCTGGCGAGCACGCCCTCATCGACCGCCTCGACCTCCATGGTCGCCTTGTCGGTCTCGATCTCGGCGATCACGTCGCCAGACTTGATGGCGTCGCCCTCCTTCTTGAGCCACTTGGCGAGGTTGCCCTTCTCCATGGTCGGGGAGAGCGCGGGCATCAGGACGTTGATCGGCATCGTATCGTTCCCGAGCGGCCTTGAAAGGAGGGGTCAGTTGAGGGCGTTGTTGGGGTCGAGGGTTTCCGCCTCCCACCCGGCACGGATGCGCTCGAAGGCTTCCTCCTCCGAGCTCTCCGTTTCCAGGGCGTAGGCGCGGGCGGCCTGCCGCGCGAGGTCGATCAGCAGGCGGCCCCAGGTCGCCGGATCGTCGAAGGCACGCCGGAGCGCCACGCTCACGGCCCCATCGACGATCGACGCGCGCACGATCTCGATCCCGCCCTGTTCCAGGGCGTCCGGTGGGATCTCAAGTTCTTCGAACTTTTCCGACATTTACTTCGGCTTACTTGTAGCAGACACTTTTGACCGCCTCGATTACCTCCGCCACGTTCGGCAGTGCCAACTTTTCGAGGTTGGCGGCGTAAGGCATCGGCACGTCCTTGCCGGTCACCCGCAGCACGGGCGCGTCGAGGTAGTCGAAGGCATCGGCCATCAGGCGAGCGACGATCTCGGCGCCGACACCCGATTGCGGGAATCCCTCCTCGACGCAGACGCAGCGACCGGTCTTCTTCACCGATTCCACCACCGTGGCGCTGTCCATCGGACGGATCGTGCGCAAATCGATCACCTCCGCCTCGATGCCCTCCTCGGCCAGCGCCTGAGCCGCCTTGAGGGCGTAGGTCATGCCGATGGAGAAGGAGACGATGGTCACGTCCTTGCCGGGGCGGTGGATGCGTGCCTTGCCGATCGGCAGGACGAAATCCTCGATCTCCGGCACCGGGAAAGACTGACCGTAAAGAATCTCGTTCTCGAGGAAGATGACCGGATTTGGATCGCGGATCGCGGCCTTGAGCAGGCCCTTGGCGTCGGACGCCGTATAGGGCGCAATCACCTTGAGGCCCGGCACGTTCGAGTACCACGCGGCGTAGTCGTGGCTGTGCTGGGCACCGACACGGGCAGCGGCGCCGTTGGGGCCGCGGAACACGATCGGACAGCCGAGCTGACCACCGGACATGTATAGAGTCTTGGCCGCCGAGTTGATGATATGGTCGATCGCCTGCATGGCGAAGTTGAAGGTCATGAACTCGACGATGGGCTTAAGACCCATGAAGGCCGCACCAACGCCGATACCGGCAAAGCCGTGCTCGGTGATCGGGGTATCGACCACGCGACGCGCGCCGAACTCCTGAAGCAGCCCCTGCGTGATCTTGTAGGCGCCCTGGTACTCGGCGACCTCCTCGCCCATCACGAGGACTTTCTCGTCCCTGCGCATCTCCTCGGCCATGGCGTCGCGCAGGGCCTCGCGCACGGTCGTGGTCTTCATGGGCGAGTCGGCGGGAAACTCTTCCATCACCGGGTCCGGCGCCTTGTTGGTGATGACGGCCGGCGAGGCCGGGGCGCGCTGCGCGTCATCGCCGGTCTTGGCGCTGGCGGCCGACTTGTCCGCCATACCCTCGGCCTGCATGTCGGGTGTCGGAGCCGGTGCGCCGCCGGAGGCGCCGTTAGGCTTGCCCTTGCCACCGCTCGCGGCGGCCGCCGACACGTCCTCGCCCTCTTCGGCGATGATTGCGATCGGCGTGTTGACGGCGACGTTCTCGGTTCCGTCCGAAACGAGGATCTTGGCGAGGATTCCCTCGTCGATCGCCTCGACCTCCATCGTCGCCTTATCGGTCTCGATCTCGGCCAGGACATCGCCGGCCTTGACCGGATCGCCCTCCTTCTTCAGCCATTTGGCGAGCTTTCCCTCCTCCATGGTCGGAGAGAGGGCGGGCATCAGGATGTCGGTCGCCATTTGCGCTGCTCTATCGATCCGGTTGCGTCGGTCGGGCGGACTGTTCGCGGGCTTGTTCTTGCGAAGGCCTCACCAAAAACCCCCGGGCCGGAACGGTCCAGGGGCGTGTCGGCGACACGTTCAGGCGCGGGCTTCGAGAAGGATATCGGTCCAGAGCTCGGAGGGATCGGGCTCGGGATCGTGGGTCGCGAAGTCGGCGGATTCGTTGACGACCTCGCGGACCTTGGCATCGATGCCCTTCAGGTCGGCCTCGGGGACGCCATGCGCCTCAATCAGGCGCTTGCGCACCATCTCGATGGGATCGTGCTCGTCGCGCATCTTCGAGACTTCATCCTTCGACCGGTACTTGGCCGGATCGGACATCGAGTGGCCGCGGTAGCGGTAGGTCTGCATCTCAAGGATGTAGGGACCTTCGCCGGACCGGGCGTGATGGATGGCGCGGGTTGCGGCCTCGCGGACCGTGCGCACGTCCATGCCATCGACCTGCTCGCCGGGAATGCCGAAGGACAGGCCGCGCTTGGAGAAATCCGTCTGCGCCGAGGCGCGGGCCACCGAGGTGCCCATGGCGTAGCGGTTGTTCTCGATGACGTAGACCACTGGCAGCTTCCAAAGAGCCGCCATGTTGAAGCTCTCGTAGACCTGGCCCTGGTTGGCCGCGCCGTCGCCCATATAGGTGAAGCTGACCTTGCCGTTCTTGAGGTAGGCGTCGGCGAAGGCGAGGCCGGTGCCGAGCGCGACCTGCGCGCCGACGATGCCGTGACCGCCGAAGAACTGCTTCTCGCGGCTGAACATATGCATCGAGCCGCCCTTGCCGCGGGAATAGCCGCCGCGGCGCCCGGTCAGCTCGGCCATCACGCCCTTGGGGTCCATGCCGCAGGCGAGCATGTGGCCGTGATCGCGGTAACCGGTGATGTTCTGATCACCGTCCTCACCCGCCATCTGCATGCCGACGACGACCGCTTCCTGGCCGATATAGAGGTGGCAGAAGCCACCGATCAGACCCATACCGTAGAGCTGGCCCGCCTTCTCCTCGAAGCGGCGGATCAACAGCATCTCGCGGTAGGCGTGAAGATCTTCATCTTTCGTGAATTGAGGAATATTCGGGGCCGGCCGATGTTGCGGTGCATCTGTTCCCGCCGCAGGTCTCCCTGCCTCGCTGCCTGCAGCCATCGGTGTCCTCCCGAAATCGCTCTGTTGGGAGGGGTTCTAGGGCAGCGATTTGCGGAAATCGAGGGGCGCGCTGACAGCCATCAAGTGCTGTTACCGTCACGGTTGCAACGGTGGATAATCTGCAAAGACAATCAAAATGAATCTTTTGAGTGTTTAGTCTAGCGGAAATAAAATTTAAGGGCCGATGATGACGAGGTCATTGGCATGCACGCGGCCGAGAACGACGCGGGCACGCTCCTCCAAGAGGTCACGATCGATCTGCTCGCTTCGCAGCAGGGAAACGCGGTGCTCCCAGGTCGCTCGCTCGGCCTTGGCAGCGTTCAGTTCCTGGGTCAGCCCGTAGGCTTCGACCTTGAGGACCCGCTTGGCCTCCAGACCGCGACTGCCGCTCTCGGCTTGATGCACGAAGTAGCCGACAACGAGAGCCGACACCGTCCAGAGAACGGCGGGGACGACGATGGCGCGGACGCGGCGACGGATGACCATGGCAGGTGGAAGTCTCGCCCGAACAGGGTGAAGAAAGCGTTTCCACAGCCGAGGTGCCCTTCGGAAAATGCGCACAAAAAAGGCGCGGCGCGCTCGTCCGGCCCGCCACGTCCCGATGCTGAGAAACGACTCGAAGTGCTTTCCGACGAAGTGGATACCGGCTCGGCAAAGGAAAGAGCGCCGAAGCCGAGACCGACTGACGCCGACCTAATGCAATCAGGTCGGATAAGGCTCTAGCGCCCGGCGAACTGGCGGATCGCGCTGCGACCGGCATAGAGCGCCTGCGCGCCCAGGCCTTCCTCGATGCGGATGAGTTGGTTGTACTTGGCCAGTCTGTCCGAGCGGGCGAGCGAGCCGGTCTTGATCTGCCCGCAATTCGTCGCGACCGCGAGGTCGGCGATGGTGGAATCCTCCGTCTCGCCCGAGCGGTGCGACATCACCGCGGTGTAGCCGGCGCGCTGGGCCATATCGACGGCGGCCAGGGTCTCGGTGAGCGAGCCGATCTGGTTCACCTTCACGAGAATCGAGTTGCCGGTGCCGGACTCGATGCCGCGGGCGAGCCGCTCGACATTGGTCACGAACAGGTCGTCGCCGACGAGTTGCACTCGGTTGCCGATCCGGTCGGTCAGCAGCTTCCAGCCCTCCCAATCATCCTCGGCCATGCCGTCCTCGATCGAGAGGATCGGGTAATCCTGCGTCAGCTTGGCGAGGTACTCGACCTGAGCCTCGATCGAACGGGTCTGACCTTCGCCCTCGTAGTGGTAGGCGCCGTCCTTGAAAAACTCGGTGGAGGCGCAGTCGAGCGCGAGCACCACGTCGCTGCCGGGCTTGAAGCCCGCCGCGTTGATCGATTCCATGACGAAGTCGAGCGCGGCCTCAGCGGAGGGCAGGTTCGGCGCGAAGCCGCCCTCGTCACCGACATTGGTGTTGTGACCGGCCTTCTTCAGAGCGGTCTTGAGGGTGTGGAAGATCTCCGCACCCATCCGCACCGCGTCGGACAGCGAGGTGGCGCCGACCGGCATCACCATGAATTCCTGGAAGTCGATCGGGTTGTCGGCGTGGGCCCCGCCATTGACGATGTTCATCATCGGCACCGGCAGCACCCGGCCCTGCACGCCGCCGACATAGCGGTAGAGGGGCAGACCGGCGGTCTCGGCGGCGGCCTTGGCCACGGCAAGTGAGACACCGAGGATGGCGTTGGCGCCGAGCCGCGCCTTGTTCGGCGTGCCGTCGAGCGCGATCATCGCCTCATCCACCGCGACCTGATCCTCGGCATCCATGCCGCCGATCGCGTCGAGGATCTCGGTCTGGACCGCGTCTACCGCCTTGAGCACGCCCTTGCCGTTGTAGCGGCTCTTGTCGCCGTCGCGCAGCTCGACCGCCTCGTGGGCGCCGGTGGAGGCGCCGGACGGGACCGCGGCGCGGCCGAAGGAGCCGTCCTCGAGGAGGACATCGACTTCGACGGTGGGATTGCCACGGCTGTCGAGAATCTCGCGGGCGGCGATATTGGTGATCGCTGTCATGGGCGCTCCTTGGCGGTGCATCGCGGCGGGGTCGTCTCGCGGATGCCGTCGAGGCCCGCGCGTGCTGCGACGCTCTGCATCGCGGGCTTATCCGCCAACCTCGGGACGTCGGCAAGCTCCCGGCGGGTGCTCCGAGCCGAGCCGTTTCCACAAAATCCGCTCAATGACGCAATTTTCTCAGGTCAGCGCGGCCGATCCGCAGGAATCCCTGGCATTCACCGCGTGCCATAGTCGGATGTTCGCCGGCCGCGTATAGGCCAACCATGGATTCGATCGAGACTCACGCCAAGCAACTCGGACGTCAGACGCCGCTGCCGACCTCGCCGGAGGCCGCTCAGCTCGACCGCGTGCCGAACCCTCACGCCGACACCGATTATCTTGCCCGCTTCACCGCGCCGGAATTCACTTCACTGTGCCCGGTGACGGGACAGCCGGATTTCGCAACGCTCGTCATCGACTATGTGCCGGATCGTTGGCTGGTAGAGTCGAAGTCGCTGAAGCTCTACCTCGGTGCCTTCCGCAACAACGGCGCCTTCCATGAGGATTGCACCGTCGGCATCGGGCGGCGGCTCGCCGCCGTGCTCGAGCCGCGCTGGCTGCGCATCGGCGGCTACTGGTATCCCCGCGGCGGCATTCCGATCGACGTGTTCTGGCAGACGGGCGAGCCGCCAAAATCCGTCTGGCTGCCCGACCAGGGCGTCGCACCCTATCGCGGCCGGGGCTGATCGTCCTCGCCGTCAGTGCTGTTCGGCCAGCACGCGGACGGTACGAGCGATGAACTTCTCTTGCGCGTCGATCGGGCCGCCATGGATGACGGCGACCGCCTCCAGCATCCGCTCCCGGTCGTCGCGCTCGGACGGGTCGAGCTTCTCCCGCAGGAGCGGCGCGAGGTGATCGACCGCGGTGTTGGCATCGGATGCCTGGGCAGCGGCGTGACGGATATAGGCCATTCGCGTCGCATAGTCGTCGTCGGGAGCAGTGACCTTGCGCATCTCCGCTTCGATGGCCGCCTCCTGCTCCGGTGTCGGAGTACCGCGGGCGAGCGCCACCAGCAACATCAGCACGCCGGCCGCGTCGGCGGGATCGCGGATGGCGCGCAGCGGCGCCCCGCGGAAAGACGCTTCGCCTCTCGCTCTCAGCTTCGCGTTGCGCCGGTCGCCGAGAAAGCGGTCGAGCTGCTCCATCCCGTTTCCGTAGATGAAGTAGTAGACCAGCCCGGTATGAACGCCCCGACGATGGCTGCGATGACAGCCATGAATCCCCATAGCTGTTGCGGTGCGGGAACTTGTCGCATCGGTGACGGGGGCGCAATCCTGGCTTGCGTCTCGTTCCCCGCTAGCCGTGGCCTCTCGACGGATTTCAGGCACCGGCGCGCACGAAAAAGGCGGCCGGTTGCCTGGCCGCCTCTCTCATTCGACTGAAACCTGCGTCTCAGTAGCCGTCGTAGTAGCCGCCGTAGGCCGGACGGCCGTAGTAGCTGTCATGGGCATAGGCGTCGCGCGCAGCGCCAGCTGCGATTGCGCCGGCCGCGAGACCCGCGATGCCGAGCCCGACGGCCGCGCCCGTTCCGATGCCGCGACGGCGGCCGCCGTAATAGGCACGCGGGCCGTATCCGCCATGATAATGACCGTAATGATGGCCGTAGCCGCGGCCGTAGGGGCGGGCATCGGCGGAGGTGGCGGTCAGGGTGCCGACCGAGATGAGGGCGGCGGTCACGAGGGCGAGCTTGCGCATAGCATCCTTTCCGATCCGAAAATGTCTTGGCGAAAAACACCTGAGCTTTGCCGGAAGTTCCCGCCAAGTTAGGTGTCACGTCCGGGAGGGATCGAAATCATCTCCGGGACGCGGTAATTCTCGCTTAGGACCGAAGTTAACGCCTCCTGCCTGAACGGAATCTGAAACGAGCCGACTTGTACCGCTCTTACGCCTTGGCGAGACGGTCGAATGCCATCAACGCCTCAACCAGCGCGGGAAGGTCGGCAAGCGCCACCATGTTCGGCCCGTCGGAGGGAGCGTGATCGGGATCGGGATGGGTCTCGATGAAGACTCCCGCCACGCCGACGGCGACTGCGGCGCGGGCGAGCACGGCGACGAACTCTCGCTGTCCGCCGGACGTAGCGCCCTGTCCGCCGGGCTGCTGGACCGAATGCGTCGCATCGAACACCACAGGGGCACCGCCGGTGACGCGGGCCATGATCGGCAGCGAACGCATGTCTGAGACGAGCGTATTGTAGCCGAAGGAGGCGCCGCGCTCGGTGACGATGACGTTGGGGTTGCCGGCCTCCGTCACCTTGGCGGCGACGTGCGCCATGTCCCAGGGCGCGAGGAACTGGCCCTTCTTGACGTTGACCGCCCGCCCCGTGGCAGCAGCGGCGAGCAAGAGGTCCGTTTGGCGGCAGAGGAAGGCCGGGATCTGCAGGATGTCGACGGCTTGCGCGGCCCGTGCGCAGTGCTCGGCCTCGTGCACGTCGGTGAGCACGGGAAGCCCGAGGCTCTCGCGAATCTCGGCGAAGACCGGCAATGCCTCATCGAGGCCGACGCCGCGGGCCGAGCGGCCGGAGGTGCGGTTGGCCTTGTCGAAGGACGACTTGAACACGAGCCCGATGCCGAGCTTGCCTGCCATCTCCTTGAGGGCGGAAGCGACTTCAAGCGCGTGCGCTCGCCCTTCGAGCTGACAGGGGCCGGCGATCAGCGCCAGCGGCAGATGGTTGGCGAAGGCGACGTCGCCGGTTCGGACGACGGAGCCGGAAGTCTGTGCGGTCTCGGGCATGACGCCCGCTCTAACCCGGCCCTGCCGCGCGGGAAAGGCCGCGGTGCGGACAGTCAGCCGCCAGGCGGCACAGGCTGCCGGTACCGATGCCATCCGGCCGGTCGCCGGGATCGCAGCGCAGAACCGCGCCGCCGACCCGGCCGAGTTGCGGCGCGCCGGTGAGCAGACTGTCCTGATGCAGGCGCAGAGCGAGCGTCTCGACCGATTCCGCTGGCGCGCCTGCCAGCGTCCGCCCGGCAAGCCCGATCAGGGTAAAGAAGGCATGCGGGGGTTCGCGGAGACCCGAGCGGAACACGAGCCGTCGCGGCGTGGCGCAGTCGAGGCTCATCCGGTCGGCGTCGGCGGCCCGAAACACGACGAGCGAACCGCTGCGCCCGGCCAGGGCAGCGCCAGTGCCGCGGATCAGCCGCACGGTGAGGCCGTCGCAGGATTCTGCCCGGACCGGTGATCCGAGAGACAAGACGAGAGCAAGGCCAGCGAGAGGAGCGCGCAGGGTCATGCGGCGATACATAGCACGCCCACCCTCTTTTAAGCCGCTTCGCCGAGCATGGCGCGTCGCTGCCGGTCCAATTCCTCGCTGTAGCGTTTCAGCGTGTGACTCTCCGTCAGCAATCCGATCACCCTGCGGCTCTGTGCGCCGTCGAGCACGGCGAGCGCCTCGCTCTCGGCCTGATCGAAGGCGGCCGCCGCCTGCTTGACGCTCATATCGGCCAGCAGAAACGATTTGGGGTAGCGAACGACGTCGGCGAGACGGGGCGCTTCACCGCCGTTCTCGGCGGCAAGGGCGTGGGCTTCAGGCACGAGGACGACCCCTGCGTAGCGGTCGTGCTCGTCCACCACGACCACCCGCGAGGGTGAGCCCAGCGGATGGGCGCGCAGAAACGTCGCCATCGGCGTGTCGAGAGCAACAGGCCGGATGTCCTTGCGCATCATCCGTCCCACGGTGAGGTTGCGCATCCAGCCGACATCGTGGGCGCTCCGGATAGTCTCGCCGCGTAGGTGGAAGCGCCAAGTGGCGAAGGAGTAGCCGAAGGTCTTCCGCACCGTGAGCGACGAGGCGATCACCGAGGCGAGAACGAGTCCGGTCACCGGGAAGCTTCCGGTCATTTCGAGGGCGAGGAAGGTCATGGTGAGGGGGCCGCCGACGATGGCGACGGCAAAGGCGCTCATACCGACCACGGCGTAGCCGATCGGCGCGAGTCCGAACCCTTCGAAGCCGGGCCACACCACCGGCGCCAGGCCGGCGAACAGGCGACCCACCAGCGCGCCGAGGAACAGCGAGGCGAAGAACAGACCGCCGCGGAAGCCCGAGCCGATCGACATCGCCGAGGCCGCGGCCTTGGCGACGACGAGCCCGGCAAGCGCGCCGAGCCCGGCGGTCGCCTCGGGGGCGAGGTAGATGTGGAGCGCCCCGTGTCCGGCCGAGAGCACCTGGGGCGTCGTCGCCAGGGCGAGACCGCCGACGCACAGGCCGCCGAGGATCGGCCGCAGGGGCGTGGGCAGGCGCGAGGCGCGAAAACCCTGCTCCACCAGTGTGACGCCCCGCATCAGCAGCACCGCGAGTCCGGCACAGACAAGCCCGAGAGCGAGGCAGGGTAGGGTATCGCCCGCATCCACGGCCGTGTTCTTGGCGAGCGCCAGCGCGCCGACATCGACGAAGGCGGGCTGCGGCGCGAGGACTCGCATCACCAGGCTGCCGCAGAGGGCCGCGACGACGACGGGGGCGAGCGTCGCGATGGTGTAGGTGCCGATGATGAGCTCGAAGGCGTAGAAGGCGCCGGTGAGCGGCGAGCCGAAGGCAGCCGCAATGGCGGCCGCTGAGCCGCAGCCGACCAGGGTGCGCAGGTCCGAGCGCCGCATCTCGAAGGCGATGCCGAGCCGCGAGGCGATCCCCGCCGCGACCTGCGTGTAGCCGGCCTCCAGCCCGACCGAGGCGCCGCAGCCGTTCGAGACCACATTCTGCACCGCCACGTCGAGGGAGCCGCGCAGCGACATCCGCCCGCCGTGCAGCGCGTTCGCTTCGATGGGATCGACAACGGCGCGCTTGTTCTTGCCGCGCCCCCGGGTCGAGACCAGGAGCAGCAAGCCGAGGACGGCACCGCCAAGCGCCGGAGCCAGGAAAGGAAGGCCCATCAGACCCTCCGTGGGAAGATCCGTGAGGCTGCTGAGGCGCTGTCCGGCGGGAAGCCGATAAAGGAACTCGCGTAAGAGCTGGCTGGCGCCGCTCATGGCGGCGACGGCGAGGCCTCCGATGCAGCCCGTGGCGGCTGCGAGCAGCACGAGGGCCACTTCGCTTCCCCGGACCCAGGCCCGAAGCCGTGCGGGTGCCTGAACCAGCGGGGCCGCAGCGACGGGGGATGTGGACGGGCTCATCAGCACTCGCGGGGGCTGGGACCGGATGGAGGCCATGGCGCCTATGCATCCGCCGTCTAGCACTCGTGGATCGACGGTGCGAACCGCCGCGAGATGCATTCAAGGCGCTTGAAATGCCGCGAGCCTCGGGATAAGTCCCCCCTCACGTGCCGCCGTAGCTCAGTTGGTTAGAGCACTAGATTGTGGATCTAGGGGTCCCCCGTTCGAGCCGGGGCGGTGGTACCATCCAATTTGGAATGAAGTTGAAGGGGTTGGCACTGTGCCAGCCCCTTCTTCATTCTGGCTCTGCTTCCCGGCGGATGGCTCGGGAAGCGAGTGGAATGCGGGGCAACGCATGCAGCCGCCCCGGCTTGGCGCGCAGGCGCCGTTCCACCCCTTCAGGTGGCCACAACCGGTTTCGGGATCGGCGAGCGGGTGAGCGTCTGGATCTCACGCGGCGCCCGTCCGGCCTTCTGCGCGATTTCCGCTTCCTGCTCGGCAATGAGTTGGCGTGCCGGCTCGTCGCCGTCGAGCCCACCGAGGATTTCCATCGGCACACGCCGGTTCGAGGCGCGTGTGCCGTCTGCGAAGACGACGTCGAAGAGGACGAAGCCGCGTTGCTGCGGCAGAGATTTGGTGCGCTTGGACATGCGTGCTGATAGGCGGCCTTTAGCGACTTGAGCAATGGCGGCGAATGCAGACGGGGTCATACCCCGCGCCCGGTCGGGAAGGGTCATGATGAGCGAATGGGTTCACCTCGAAACCGTTGACGTGCCCGGCGGCGGCAAGAGCCTCGCCCTGATGCAGCGAGGCAGCGAATTCTCGATCGTCGTCGGCACCATCGAACTGATGAACAGCACGCGAGGAGACTCGGAGGAAGCGCTGGCCTCCCTCACCTGCGCCCGGCTGGCGAACCGGCCGGCACCCCGCGTGCTGATCGGCGGTCTGGGCATGGGTTTCACGCTCCGCGCAGCGTTGCACGGGCTCGGACCGGATGCACGTGTCGTCGTCGCCGAACTCGTCCCGGCGGTGGCCGCGTGGGCGCGCGGGCCGCTTGCCCCGGTCTTCGGCGGCTGCCTGGACGATCCGCGGGTCGAGCTTCGCGAAGTGGATGTGAACCGGCTGATCCAATCCGAGCCTGCCGGTTGGGACGCCGTCCTTCTGGATGTGGATAACGGTCCCGAGGGGCTGATGCGGCGCGCGAACGATCGCCTCTACGACGAGTGGGGGCTGAAGCGGGCGCAATGGGCGCTCAAGCCGGGCGGTACGCTCGGTGTCTGGTCGGGCTCACCGGATCGGAAGTTCAAGGCGCGGCTTCAGCGCCTCGGCTTCGCCGTTGAGGAGGTTCGCCTTCCGGCGAGCGGTTCGAGCGGTCCACGCCACGTCATATGGCTCGCGACGCGGTCCTGACGCGACTGCGCCGATTCCCGCGACGATCTTGGCGACGATCTTGGCGACGGGCGTCGCCCTTCAAAACCCCTGGCCGATGGCAAAGACATCCAGCGATGCATCGGTGCATCGCCGGATGCCTGAGAGACTCGCCTCAGCGATCCGCTTTCTCGCCTGCGACCGTGAGGTCGATGTAGCGTTTCGTCGTCGGGCCGATCAGCTCGCGTACGCGACGCGCCATTGCCTCCTCCTCCTGAAGCGATTGCCGGAAACCCGTCAGGTTCCCGCCCTGCCCAGCGGCCTCGCCGATGGTGAGGAGGGATTCGTAGGCGGCAATCTCGAAGTTCTCGAAGGCGTGGTTGGCGTAGGTGTTCTTCAGGATCTCATCCTGCGCCGGCGTGTGGCCCAGCGCCATCATGTTGCCGACGAAGCCGAGAATGCCTTCCTTGATGGCCGACGGACTGTCTCCAAGCGCCTGGAGTGCCTCCTCGAGACGCGCGCGCTGGCCGTGCGTCTCCGCGATATGGCGGCGTAGCGCCTCTTCCATCTCCGGATATCGGGTGAGCCGCTCGACCTGACGCTCCATGATCTGCAGGGCCTGCATTTCAAGGGCATGAGTGTTCTTGAGAGCGGTGACGTAGATTTCGCGCGTGTCGAGCACCATCGTCGGCTTCTCCTGTTCGAAGAGTGTACGTGAATCGGCAGGACCTGCCCGGCTGAGGATCCAGCCGGGCGCGTGGGATCAGCCGATCTGCTCGCTCTGGGCGCCGCTGTCGGGTCGGGCCGGGCCGAGGACGGGCTCCTGCCCCATGGGTGCGTTCTGGACCACGTTGTACTCGCCCTTGCCATCAAGAGAGCGGCCGCTCGTCCAACGGCCTTCCGGCGGCGGCACGCCGTCGCGGTTGGTGGCAAAGAAGCTGTAGTTGTACTTCTGGTTCTCCTCCGATTGCGGGAAGGAGTTCGGGATCGGCAACGCACCCTCATGGCCGCCGACTTCCTCAATCACCGAAAGCCATTGCTGCTGGTGCATGGTGTCGCGGGCGATCAGGAAGCTCCACATGTCCTTCATGCCGGGATCGTTGGTGGCGTTGGACAGGCGCACGGCGAGCGTCCGGCCCGTCGCCTCGGCGGCGACATTGCAGTACATGTCGGCCGCGAGGTTTCCACTGGCGTAGATGTGGTTCATGTCGAACGGCACGCCGTCGGAATTGCCCGGGAAGGCGGCCATTCCGCTCGACAGCAGATGCTTGTGCAGCATGCCCTCGGCAATGTGGCGCGGGTTCTCGCCGCCCATCACCGCGCCGACGATGGCGTCGGCGGCGCCGGCTTCTTGAACCTTGGTCGGAGCATTCTCCAGGTTCATCGCAACAGCTGTCGCGAGCATCTCGATGTGCCCGATCTCCTCCGTCGCGGTGTGGAGTAGCATGTCGCGATACTTGGTGTTGGGCGCGCGATTGCCCCAGGCTTGAAAGAAGTATTGCATACAGACACGGATCTCGCCCTCGACACCACCGATCGCCTGCTGCAGCATCCGGGCATAGATCGGGTCCGGGCTCTCGACCCGCACAGGATATTGGAGTCGCTTGTCGAAATAATACATCGGCTTGTTTCCTCGAATGCGCGAAGCACAGCCCACAAGGCAGAGCACGGCCAAGTCATTCGACCTGGCTGTGTCTCGGCTTCTGTGTTCGGGAAATCGCCGGATGCGCGCTTTGTTCAGCGGAAAATCAGCCGAGGAACGACTCAATCATATGTTATGCTGATATAGCACAGTGCATAATCTAGTCTGCCATCCTCGGTGATGAGAGAAGACGTTCGGTCGACCTGTTTCTACGCTGCGGGCGATCGGACCGTTCATGCGGCATTCCGGCCCAGATTGACGACCAGTTCGCGGATCGCAGCCGAGGGAACGGGACGGCTGAACAGGTAACCCTGCCCCTCCTCGCACCCTTCGAGGCGAAGTTGGTCGAGTTGAGCCTCGGTCTCGATGCCCTCGGCGGTGGTCGTGATGCCCAGACTGCGGCCGAGGCCGATCACGGAGCGCACGATCAGGCGTGAATTCCCGGTCGCGTCGAGGTTGCGCACGAAGGACTGATCGATCTTGATCTTGTCGAAAGGGAAGCTCTGCAGGTAGCTCAGGGACGAGAAGCCGGTGCCGAAATCGTCCATCGCCACGCGCACGCCCAATCGCTTGAGGGTGTGCAGCGTTGCCAAAGTCGTCACGCTGTCGTTCAACAGAACCGACTCCGTGATCTCCAACTCCAGCCGATGCGCCGGCAAACCACTTGCCGCGAGTGCGTCCATCACGGCCCGGACGACCGCCGCATTCTTGAACTGCGCCGCGGAGACGTTGACGGCAACGCCGATGCCGCCGGGCCAAGCTGCAGCCTCGCTACAGGCCTTGCGGAGGACCCATTCGCCGATCTGACTGATGGCCCCGGTCTCCTCCGCCAGCGGAATGAAGTCGGCGGGAGAGACGTATCCGCGCTCGGGATGCCGCCAGCGCAGCAGCGCTTCGCAGCTCGAAATCCGCTGCCGATCGAGCTTGACGATCGGCTGGAAGACAAGCTCGAACTCACCGTTGTCGACGGCCTTGCGGAGGTCGTTCTCGAGCGCACGGCGCTTGCGAAGCTCGAGATCCATCTCCTCCTCGAAGAACGACCAGCATCCTCGCCCCGTCGCTTTGGCGCGGTAGAGGGCGAGGTCGGCGCTCTTGAGGAGTTTTTCCGGGCTCGTCCCGTGTTCCGGCGCGAGCGAGATGCCGATGCTGACGCCCACCATCACGGTGTGGCCGTCGAGCAGGAATGGCTGCTGGAACGCGGCGATCAGGCGTTTCGCGAGCGCGCTCGCGTCGCGCCGCACATGCGTGCCGGCCTGGACGATGGCGAACTCGTCGCCGCCCAGGCGCGCGACGAGGTCGGTCTCGCGTAGGCAGCCCTGCAGCCGCTCCGCAACGCTGCGCAGCAGGCCATCGCCGATCGGATGACCGAGCGTGTCGTTGACCTCCTTGAAGCGGTCGAGGTCGAGGCAGAGTGTCGCGAAGCCTGCGCCGACCCCCTCGGCGAGACGCGCGGCGGCCTCCTCCAGGCGCTCGCCGAACACCATGCGGTTGGCGAGCCCCGTCAGCGCGTCGCGGCGCGCCATGGTGATGATCCGCTCTTCCGCCTCGTAGCGCTGGGTCACGTCCTCGTAGGTGGCGATCCAGCCGCCCTCGGCGGTCGGCTGCTGCTTGAGCGAGACGATGCAATCGTTCCGGATCGGGCCGCACAGCGACCCGCTCACGCCACGCTGGAGCAGGGATTGCTGCTGCATCAGCAGGTCGACGGCACGGTCGTCGTCGGCCGAGGCTTCGACGAGGCGAGCAACCTCCCGGATGCTCATGCCCGGCCGCAGCAGGCCGGCATCGATGCCGAACATGTCGCAGAAGCGGCGATTGTAGACGAGCAGGCCGCCCTCGGCGTCATAGAGGCAAAGCCCCTGGAGCATGTTGCTGAGGGCCGCATCGAGTTGGGAATTGCTGCGCTTGAGCTGATCCTCCTGCTCCTTGAGCAGGGACATGTCGCTGCAAACCGCGACGAAGCCGCCGTCCCGCGTGGGACTGCGGCTGATACGCAGCCAGCGCCCGTCGGCGGAGCGCGTCTCGGCCGTCAGGCTGCTGGTGCCGGGCATGGCAAGCAGGGTGTCGGCAACCGGTGAGCCGCTCGCGTCTGTGAGGGAGCGATGCCCCGTCTCGGCCGGATCGAGCCCGAGCAGCGCTGCCGCTCGCTCGTTGGCGAGGACGATGCGGCCCATGGCATCGACGACGATGATCCCTTCGATCGATCCCTGGACCGCATCGGCCAAGAGGCTCTGAGCGGAGCGGCGCTGCGCAACCTCCTCCTGCATCATCGCCGCGATGTTGTTGCGCATCACCTCCATCGCTCGCAGCAGCGCACCGAACTCGTCGGCCCCGCCTTCGGGTACTTCGACGGTCAACTCGCCCGCGGCGATGCGGCTCGCAACGGTCGAGGCGTCCGCAACAGGCCGAACAATCTGCCGCAACAGGAGCAGGGCGACGATGCCGGAGAGGACAATTGCGAGCGACGTCACAAAGACACTAAACCGCACGTCGCGATCGACGATCGCCCGCGCGGTCTGACGGTAGGAGAAGCCGTCCCCGGCGGTGAAGTTGATCAACAAATCGATATGCTGCTCGGCCGCCGCCGCGTGGGCGTCGAGCGCCTGCCAGACATCCGCCGTCTGTTGATCAGGTCCGAATTCGCGACGCGCTGCGAGCCAGTGGGTGACGGCATCCTTAGCGGCAGCGGCCTCCCGCGTGGCACGCTCCGAGTGGGCGCGGTCGGCCGCGATTTCCAGGTCCTCCTCGAAGGACTGCGCCAGGGACTCGATCCGCGCCTCCAGGTTGCGCCGCTCCTCGGCGTCGCCTGCGAGGCGGGCCCGCGCAACCGTTGCCTGCAATGCCGCAAGGTCGGTCGCGGCGGCGCGGGCATAATTGATCGACATCAGTGACTGGTCATAGGTTTTGTCGACCAGCGCGCCTGTCGTCATGATGCCCATGGCGGCATAGCCGCCGAGCATTGCTGTGATCGCGCTCAGCATCAGGAAAGCGAGAAAGATGCGGCCGCGAATGGTGCGGCCGCCACGCAGCGCCGCATCAAGGGCCGCACGCCACCTCGAAGTGCCTGTTTGTCGGCGTGAAAGGTTCATCGGGCAAACGCTCGCTACTCGCGGCCAGCATGTCCGACAAGCGTTAAGGTAATCTACAACGTGCTCGATTTTCTTAGCATAGCCCTGGAATTCTCTGGCGATGTTAATGCGAACGCAACCTTACGAACGCTCATTCAACATTGACGAGCGCGCGGGGGCGCCCTCGAAGTAGGGGGAGAGAGGCATGAGTGACGCGTGCCGGGTGTGGTGTGCATTCGCCCCGAGGCGCGCGGGCTCGTTCCTGTTGCTCGCATCCGTCGTCGCGTCCGGCACGGCGCTCGCGCTGACGGGCGATGCGTCCTCCTACCGTGTGATGCAGAAGGGCCGGGCTTTCGCACCGGGTGCGGTCTCACTCAGGGCCGGCGAAGCCATTGCCATCGTCAACGACGACGGTGAGCTCGTGCACCACGCCTATCTCGACAATCCGGAATTCAGCTTCGACATCGGCGAGCAGGTTCCGGGGAGCAAAACCGTCGTCTACTTCCCTAAAGCAGGGCAATTCACCGTTCTGTGCGGCATCCACCCGAAGATGAAGCTTGCGGTGTCCGTCAAATAAGAACCGTCCGTCGCCGAATCCCAATAACAGATCTAGGTTAGTCGACAGGCTATTGGCTAGTCGCTGTCCTCGAAGGCAAGCCGGCCTTGATGGATAGCGACGAGATGGTGAACTTGCGTTAATCGAAATTTAATCCAGCCCCCGCAACCTCATTCCCATCGAGGTTGGAATGGCTTGGAAATTCGTGGGGGGCGCGGCAGCCCTCCTGACGATCCTCTTAGGAGGCTTGGCGGTCGCCACGAACGGCGAACCCGACCGGTCGGTGGCGCTTGCCGATTACCGGCGGCCGACGACGATCCCTTTCCCCCAAGACAATGCCTACCAAGCGGCCAAGGCGGAACTCGGCCGTTCACTGTTTTTCGAGCCGATCCTCTCTCGCGACGGCGACCGGACCTGCGCAACCTGCCACATCCCTGGGCAGGACTGGACCGACTCGAACCCGCGCGCGCCCCGCAGCGACGGCGGAGTCATGGATTTCCGCACACCGACGCTGCTCAACGTCGCCTGGACCGATACGATCTACGGCTGGGACGGCAAGTTCATCGGCCTCGAAACCGTTGCCCGCACGCCTTTGACCGCTCCCGGCAACATGAACATGCCGCCCGAGGAGATGGTCCGACGCCTCTCCGCCGATCCGAAATACGTAGCGGCTTTCAAGACTGCGTTCCCGGAGCCCGCACCGGATGGCAACCCGGTCACAGAGGCGCGTATCGAGCAAGCGCTCGCCACCTTCCAGCGCCTGATCGTCTCCGGTCGAGCACCGTTCGACCGCTGGGTGGAAGGCGATGCGCGCGCCGTCGATGCATCCGCCAAGCGTGGGTTCGATCTTTTCAACGGCAAGGCCAATTGTGCGGCCTGCCATTCGGGCTGGAACTTCACCGACGGTTCGTTCCACGACGTCGGCGTCGCCAAGGATGGCGCGATCGGCCGAGGACGGTTCTTTCCCACTTCGACGGCTTTACGGCACGCATTCAAGACGCCGACCCTGCGTAACGTCGCGCGGCGCCCCCCCTATATGCACAACGGCTCGCTGGCGACGCTATCCGAGGTGGTCGATCTCTATGACCGCGGCGGCATCGACCGGCCGAGCCGCTCCCGCGACATCCGCCCGCTCCATCTCTCGGCGCGGGAGAAGGCCGATCTCATCGCTTTCATGGAATCCCTCAACGACGATGGGGCCGACGGGCCGGCGTACCGGCCGATCGGTCCCGTGCCGCCGCCACCGTAAGAGCCGCCGAGATTCCTCCGGCCTTGTCCGTCAACAGTGGACGGTCGCGCAGGCCCATAACCGTGGCATTGTGCCACCGGCGGCCGCGATCGTCGGCAAGGTCGCTAGCCGATCGCATGAGGTCTGCAGATCCGGCTGGAGGGCAAAGCCGGGAACCATTGTCGCCTGTTCATTTGCGTCGAACCCGGTCTTGCGGCGGCGCAGCGGCCCGGTTCCGGCGCTGACGACGGGCGTTGCGGTCGAAGCCTCTCGGCAGAAGGCCGGATGGGGATTGCCGCCCATCAGCATCGTGCGATCCCCAGCACCTTCATGCGTGAGCGCAGCGTGGTAGGCTTGAGGCCGAGCAGTTCGGCGGCACCGCCTGGCCCGAAAATCTTTCCACCGCTCATCTGCAGAGCCGCTTCGATCTCGCTCCTGACGCGGGCGCGGCGTTCCTCCTCGGTGAGAGGCCGGCCGAGATCCGTCGGGCTCTCGGCCACCCGCGGCTCAAGGCTGACGCCGCGGGCCTCCGGCAAGTCGAATCGGAGACGTCCACGCTCGGCGAGGATCGCGGCGCGCTCGATCACGTTCTCTAACTCGCGCACATTGCCCGGCCAGTCGTAGCGGGCCAGGCGCCGGGCATCGGCCTCGGTCAGGCGCAGATCCGCGCGGTTAAGACGGCGCGCGGCCGCCTTGAGAAAATGCTGGGCGATCAGCGGCACATCCTCGCGGCGCTCGCGCAAGGGGGCGGAGGCGATGGGGAAGACGTTGAGGCGGAAATAGAGATCCTCTCGAAATCGTCCCCGGCGCACCTCGTCCTTGAGGTCGCGGTTGGTCGCCGCGATCAGCCGGATGTCGACGGTTCGGGTGCGCTCCTCGCCGACGCGCTCGAACTGGCGCTCCTGCAGCACGCGCAGGAGCTTGCCCTGAAGATCGAGCGGGATCTCCCCGACCTCGTCGAGGAACAACGTTCCGCCGTCGGCGAGCTCGAAACGTCCGATCCGATCGCGTAGGGCTCCGGTAAAGGCACCCCTTGCGTGGCCGAAGAACTCGCTCTCGAACAGGTCGCGCGGGATCGCCGCGCAATTGACGCGGATCAGCGGCCGGTCGCCGCGGCGGCTCGCCTCGTGGATGGCCCGGGCGATCAGTTCCTTGCCCGTACCGGACTCGCCGGTGACGAGAACGGTCGCGTCGGTGCCCGCCACCACGTCGATCTGGTTCCGGAGCGCCTCGATCGCCGGGCTGCGGCCGATGAGGCCCTGGTGGCGGCTCTCGGCGCGGATTTCCTCCTTCAGGTAGGCGTTCTCCTGCTCCAGGCGCTCGCGCAGGGAATCGACTTCGGCGAGCGCCTGCTTCAACCGCTCCTCCGCCTCGCGGCGCTGGCTGACATCGCGAAACACGATCACGGCGCCGAGCAACTGTCCGCCCTCGCGGATCGGCGTGGAAGTATACTCGACGGGGAAGGAGGTGCCGTTCTTGCGCCAGAACACCTCGCCATCGACCTGATGCACGACGCCGTCGCGGAAGGCCGCGTAGATCGGGCAGTCGCGATGCGGGTAATGCGCGCCGCCCGCGTGGGTGTGGTGGACGGTGGCGTGCATGTCCTTCCCGACGAGGTCGGCCGATTGCCAGCCCAGCATCCGTTCCGCCGCCGGATTGACGAAGGTGGTGATCCCTTCCGCGTTGACGCCGTAGATCCCCTCCCCCGCCGCGCGCAGGATCAGCCGGTTGCCGCGCTCGATGTCGCGGAAGATGCGCTCCATGCGCTGCCACTCGGGCAGGCCGGCGCGCATATGGTCCTCGGCTTCCCGGTCGACGCGGCGGCGCTCGCGCTCATCGAGGTCGTAGAGTGTGACGAGGAGCCGCGCCTGCTCGCCCGAGAGCACGCAGCCCGAATATTCGAGCCGCAGCACCTTGCCGGTGCCGTGGCGCGGCGTGAGGGCCTGCGTCCACCATTGCCCTTCGGCAAGAACAGCCTGCGTGAACACCACGAGCGCCGATCGCTGATCGGGATGAAGCCCGCTCACCGGCATGGTGCGAAGCGCGGACTGTGGATGGCCCAGAAGCCGGGCGGCGGCCGGATTGGCATCGGCGATGCGGTCGGCCAGAGGCTCGAACACCAGCATGGCCTCGCCGTTCTCGTCGAAAGCGGGGCCGTAGGGAGCCGGAGATGCCGGGCCGCGCCCCTGCCCTGCCATGACGAAATCTCGCATATTTCCTACGAAATTTCGTCATAGGCGAAATTTCGTAGGCGCGCCAGATCACGCTAACCGGTTGCTGTAGCTCTACTTATTCCCGGAAACTGCTATGGCACGCCGCTTGCGGTTCTGCTGAGCGATGACACACTGGAAGGTTCGGCGCGTCATCAGTGTTCCGCTCCCGTTGGTCTCGAACCGGCTGGAGCGGACAGGCTGTTCGGATGCGACGCCCCCACGCATCCGAGCGGCCGCCTCGATCGAAGTCAGCCATCGACCGGCAGGGAGACAAGCATGAAGCGCGAAGACCTCACCGAGAAGCTCCTCGACATCAAGCGCGAGAAGGGCTGGACCTGGAAGTACATCCAGGAACAGATCGGCGGCATCTCGCCGATCCTCATCACCGCCGCCTGCATGGGTCAGATGAAGCTGCCCAAGGCGCAGGCGGCGAAGGCCGCGGAGCTGTTCGGGCTGAGCCAGGCCGAGGAGCGGATGCTGAACGAGGCCCCCTATCGCGGCTCGATCCCGCAGATGCCGCCGACCGACCCGCTGATCTATCGCTTCTACGAGCTGGTGATGGTCTACGGCACCACCTGGAAGGAGCTGATCCAGGAAGAATTCGGCGACGGCATCATGTCGGCGATCGACTTCAACATGTCGATGGAGCGCGAGCCCAACAACAAGGGCGACCGGGTCAAGCTCGCCATGTCGGGCAAGTTCCTGCCCTACAAGTATTACGGCAACGACGAGGGCGTGCCGGAATACGGCTTCAAGGAGCCGTAGGAGCGCTTCGCCGCCTCTCGTGACGACGACATCGACGGGTTCACTACCGCGAGCCCGCCTACCACTCCCATTCCGCGCCGACGCCGACCGAGGTGCGGCCGTCGCTGCCGGCCTCGCCGTTGAGCTTGATCCGCCGCGTCACGTCGTAATTGATCGTCGCGGCGGTGTCGGCCGGCTTGGCGCCGGCCTTCACGCCGACGCTGATGCGGTCGTTGATGTAGCGCGAGGCGCCGACCGCCGGCCCTCCGCTCGCGCCCGTAGAGACATCGAGGCTGTCGAGGCCGAGACTCTTGCGGGCCGACTCGAACACGTCGGGGCCGCCTGCCCCGCCGGAAAGCTGCGCCACGGCCTGCGCCAATTGCAGCGCCTGAAACGGTGAGAGTCCGGCCGCCGCCTTCTTGAACAGGATGCGCGACAGGATCTCATCCTGCGGCAGGCTCGGATCGGAGGAGAGCGCGAAATCGGGCTGGGATGCCGGGCCCGTGACCGCGATGCGAGCGGTGACATCCGCGGCCTTGGTCTCGGCGGCAAAGTCGAGGTCGGGCTGGGCGAGATCGCCCGCGAAGAGTACCCGGCCGCGGGTGAAGTCGAGGCGCTGTCCGACGAGGCTGAAGACGCCGCGGCGCAGCGAGAAGTCGCCGTTGGCCCGCGGATCGCGCGACGAGCCGGTGACATGCAGCTCGCCGCCGAGTTCCGCATCGATCCCGCGCCCGCGGACGAAGATGCGGTTCGGTGCGCTCACGGTCACGTCGAGATCGGCGTCGAAGGGCGGGGCCGCCTTCTTCCGGCGGTTCGCCGCCTCGATCTGCGCCTTGCGCTCGGCCCGCTTGGCGAGACGTTCGCGCACTTCGGGGGTCACATTCACCCGGCGGATGCCCGGCAGCGGCTGCACCGTGGCGGGCAGGCGGTCGGGCACCGACACGTCGATGGAGACGACATCGACCCGGCCCTTGATGACCGGCTTGCGGGCAAGCGGCCCCGACAGGGCGAGGTTGAGGCTCGACACCGCCGTCATCAGCGGGCTTGAGACCAGCTCGGCCCGGTCGGCGGTGATGCGGAGCGTGCCGGGAAAACCCGAAGCCGGCTCGACGGCGACGCGGCCGTCCACGGCGAGGCGCCCGCCGTTGCGAGTCGCGGCGGTCAGCCGCTCGATGACGATGGTGTCGCCGCGACCCGTAACGCGGCCCTGGATGTCGGTGATGCGGATGCCGTTGAGCGGATCGGTGAGGCTGCCGCCGGAAAGCGTCGCAGAGCCCTCCACCTTCGGTGCGGCGACCGTCCCGGTCACACCGGCATCGAGCACGATCCGGCCCGCGACCCGCTGGCCGCTGACGCTCAGCATCGAGTTGGCGAGCGCCGCGTCGAGGTTGCCGCGGGCGCGCAGGCTCAATCCGCCGCCGGCCTCGACGGGGACCGTGCCCGTCACGGTCACGTCGGCGCCGCGCCCGGCCGAGACCCGTCCGTCGATGCTGGCCTCGCCGTCGGCGAGCCGACCGCTTGCGCGGGCGGTGATCGGCGGCAGGCCGGCCTTGCGGGTTTCGGGCGTCACGAGGCCGGCGACGGTGAGGGCGTAACGCCCCTCCGGCCGTGCGGCGGTGCCACGCAGATCGGCCTCACCCTCCAGCGTGCCGGACAGCGCGAGACTCGGGCTCGCGATCCGCGCGAGCGACAGCGGCAGGGCGCGGATGCCGAGCTTGAGGTCGAGATCGGACCCGGCTCTTCCCTGCACGCTGATCCGGCCCGGCCCAGCGGCTACGACGAGATTTTCGATCAGTGCCGAGCCCTGATCGAGCGTGATGGCAGCAGGGCCTGCAAGCGCCAAGCGGTCGCTGCCGCGCTGCGCCGAGAACCGGGCGATCTCGATCCGGGTGCGCTCGGCCGGGATCAGTCGAGCGGCGCCATCGAGAGCGAAGCCGCGAGCCTGCGCCGTGAGCGTGATGTCGCTCGCCGCGGCCGTGCCGCTGGCGGTGAGCCGCACCGTATCGACGCTCTGGCCCGCGGCGACGAGGCGGTCGAGGGTGGCATGGCCGTCGATGACCGGATGCGCCCGCAGATCGCGGCCGGTGAGGTCCGCATCGAGCCTCGCGAGACCGAACGTGTCGTAGCGCAGGCTCGTGCCCGTGGCGCGGATGCTTGCATCCTGGCGCCCGCCCGCACGGGAGAGCGACACCGCCGCGTCGAGGCTGCCACCCATGGGCGCGAGGGCGAGCGGCGACAGGTCGCCGAGATTTCCTGCGCGCACCGTCAGAGTGCCCTCCGTGAGGAGGCTCCCGGCATCGACCACAGCCTGTCCGTCCGCCGAGACGGAGCCGAGGGCGAAGGTGAGCCGATCGAGGGCGTAGTCGCTCCGGCCCGGCCGGGCGACATGGGCCTCGGCCCGCAGCGGCTTGCCAGCGATGTCGCCGCTCATGCGCACCGTTCCGTCGAGGGCGTCGCGCAGGTCGCTCAGCACCGCGTCGAGGCGCAGATCTCGGATTGGGCGGCCGTTGGCGGTCACGTCCGGGGCGCGAAGTGCGGCGGTGACGGCCGGCTTCAGGAGAGAACCGGTCAGCCGCGCGTCGGCGCTCGCCAGGCCAGACAGCCGCTCGTCGAGGGCCGAGAGATTCTTGAGATCGACCCGGGCGGCCACGTCGGCGGACTTGGCGTTGGCCTGCCCCTGGAGGGTGGCGGCGAGCCCGGTCCCCTCGAAACGCAGGCGATCGAAGCCGTAGCCGTCATAGGTCTGCGATACGCGCCCCGTCAGGGTCGGCGCGCGACCGACGAGGCGGTCGGCGGTGGGCTCGCCGAGGACGAGACCGCCGCCGCGCAGGTCGAGATCGGCGGAGAGTGCCTTGCGGGCCGGATCACCGCTCAGCGTCGCCCTGGCATCGAGGCGGCCGGCGAGCGTCCGGCCCGCCACGCCGGAGAAAGCGCCGATATCCGCGAGCGCCGCTTCGAGTGTGCCGGTGAGCGTGTTCTGACCGATGCGGCCGGCATAGGCGGCGCGGGCGGTGTCGGAATCGATGGTGAGCGTCGTGACATCGAGGATGCCGTCCGAGCCGGCGGCGGCGCGCAGGACCAGCTTGGCGCGGCTGCCCACGGCGCGGCGGAGCGCAGGATCGGCGAGGCGCAGGCCCTCCAGTGCCGCGTCGGCGGTGATGGCGAAAAGCTGCGCCTTCGGATCGGTGCCTGTCCGGCCGGTCCCTTGGGGCTCGACGCTCAGCAGCGCCTCGACGCGCTCCAGGGTCGATTCCTTCGTGCGCAGGCCGGCAGCCTTGAGGTTGCCTTTCACCCGCGGCGAGGAGAGCGGCCCCTTGAGGCTGCCGTCGAAGACCAGGGTTTCCAGCTCTGCCTCGGCGGCCTTGGTGACGCCGCCCTCTGTCGGAAGGGCACGGGCGGAGATCGTGAAATCCGCCACCCGGTCGGCGGTCAGGGTGCCGCCGATCCCGAGCCGCGCGGTGCGGGAGGCGAGGTCGAGCCGGTCGATGCGGAAGGAGCCCGTATCGGAGAAAGCCATGCCGCCGTCGAGCTTGGTCTCGCCGGAAAAGATCGCCGCCGCTGGGCCCGGCACGAGGCCCTCGATGCGCGAGGTCAGGTCGAGGCTCAGGCGCCGATCCGTACCGATGCGCGAGAGACGGGCGCCGCCCTTCGCGCCGATCTCGGGGCCGGCGTCGAAATCGAGCTTCGCGTTGAAGGAATCGAGGGTGCCGCGCCCATCCAGGTCGAAGTTGATCGGCGGTGTGCCGGGAAGGTTCGCAGCTTTTGAGAGGAGGCCGCCCTGAGGCTCGATCAGGCTGGCCTTCAGCTCCAGGCGCTCGCCCTTGGGCACAAACAGGAGCCGGGCGACGAAGCGCCCGGCCGCGTCGAGCCGGCGAAAATCCGCGCTGACATCGAGCCCCTCGGAGGGGTTGCCGAGCCTCGCCTTGCCGTCACCTGCGAGCCGCGCCGGTTGGCCCGCGACGCTCTCGCCCAGCACCAGTTCGGCCAGCGCGAAGGCCTTGATCTCGACCTTCACGGGCAGATCAGGCAGCAGGCTGCCATCGGGCTCGGCCTCTGCCGGGGTCGGGCCGGGCACCGGCCGGCGCAGCACTTCGAGCCGGCCGATCTCCAGGCTGTCGACTTCGAGCCGGCCGGACAGAAGCGCCAGACGACGCCAGACCAACCGGGCGCGGTCGAGCTTCAGCCACGGCCCGTCGGAATCGCTGATGACGACGTCGCGAATGGTGGCGTCCGAGGAAAGGGCGCCGTCGACGGCTCCGATCGCGACCTGCGACGAGGGCGTCGAGAGCGCCTTCGACAGGAGGCCGCCGAGCACTGTCTTCTCGCCATCGGCGGCGCGTGTGCCATCGGTAGCGAAGGCGGCGAGAAGCAGCGCGACCGACAGGAACGTGGCCGTCAGGATCCATCGTCCACGCGCATGGGGACGCCCCTCTCCCGAACAGCGGGAGAGACTTTGGCGGTGCCGGCGACGCGGGAATTCCATTCAGAACGCCTGTCCGAGACTGATGTACAGGGCGGCCGGCAGTTCGCGGTTTCCCTTGATCCGGTCGAGCGGGAAGGCGAGGTCGGCGCGGATCGGACCGATGCCGGTATAGTAGCGGACGCCGATGCCCGCGGCCTTGCGGATACGCTCATCGAAATCCGGCAGCGTCGAGGCGAAGGCGGTGCCCGCGTCGAAGAAGGGCACGATGCCGATGGTGTCGGTGATCTTGATGCGGGCCTCGATCGAGGCTTCCAGCAGGCTACGCCCGCCAATCGGCAGGTTGAAGGGGCCACGCGGGCCGAGGGTGCGGAAGGCGAAGCCGCGCACCGAGCCGCCGCCGCCGGCAAAGAAGCGGAAATTGTCTGGGATCTCGTCGAGCCGCGCCCCCGAGACCGAACCGAAGCCGATACGGCCGGCAAGCACGTATTTCCTCTCGTCGTCCAGCGAGTAGTAGGTCGAACCTTGAGCCTTCGCGACGAAGATGCCCGGATCCGAGCCGAGGAAGCCGGGATAGGGCGCGGCGGACGCGATCACCCGAAAACCTTCGGTGGGATCGAGCAGGCTGTCGGTCGAGTCGTAGGTGACGGAGAGCGGCACGCCGATCAGACGGTAATCGACCGTGCCGATGGCATCCTTCGAGCGGCCGACCTGTCCGTCGAGGCCGATCTGGGCCGAGAAGGTGTCGGAGAAGCGATGGCGGACCGCCACCGAGGCGCCGGCCGCGTCCACGAAATAGCTCTGCTGCACCTCGCGGGTGACGAAGGCGTTCGCCAGGAGGTCGTTGCGGGTGCCGCCGAGTGCCGGTTTGACGAAGGTGGCGGAGAGGCGTCCGCCCAGCCCGGTCGTATCGATGCCGGCGAGCTTGCGCTGAGTCGCGAACGGATCGTAGCCGAGGCCGAGATAGTAGATGTCGGCATCGAGGCGCAGGGTCTCGCCGCCGCCCCACAGGTTGCGGTTGGCGTAGTAGGCCCGCACGCCCGGCCCGTCGACGGTGGAGTAGCGCGCCGAGACACCGATGAGGTTTCGCTCGCGCTCGCTCACCTCCACGAAGATCGGCAGGTTGCCCTGCGCGTCGAGGCTCTCGCCCTCCCGCACGCGGACGGCGCCGAGGCCCTCGATGCGGGCCACCGAGCGACGGATGTCGGCGACCGCCTTCGGCGAGTAGGGATCGCCCGGCTCGGAATAGATGAACGAGCGGACCACCGCCGGATCAATGCCGTCGGTCGCCTTGACCGAGACCTCGCCGAGCCCGGCCATCGGCCCCGGATCGATGGTGAAGGTCACGTCCATGACATGCGCCGCGTCGTCCACGACGGGGTCGCGGCTCACCGCCTTGGCGAAGGGGTGGCCGAGGGCGCGGAAGCGGTCGACGATCTTCGCCTCGCGGGCAAGCACCGTGGCCGAGCGGGCCGGGACGTCGTCATCGGTGCGGGTAAAGCGCTCGGGCAGCACCTCCTCCGAAAAGGGACGGCCGCGCGGGTCGAGGGCGCGCACGCTGCGCAGGGTGTAGGCGGGCCCGAGATCGACCGCGATCTTCACGGGCACCAGAGCGCGCGCGAGAGAGATCTCTGCGGCGCGGGAGGCGACGGCCAGCGATGCCTCCCCACCCACCGGGACGCCGTCTATGCGGATCGACACCGTTCCTTGATAGTAGCCGTAGCCGGATAGAACATCGGTCAGGCGGCGCAGATCCGCCTCGGCGCGCCGCACTAGCCCCTCCCCGTCCGGCGGCGCCTCCTGGCGCAGACGATAGAGCGTCGAAGTGTCTTGAAGCGCGCGGAGGATGTCCGAGTCGTCGGTGCCGGTGATCCGCAGGCTGTAGGGCAGCGCCCCGGCGGTCGGCGCCGGCGGCTCCTCCTCGGAGTCGAACAGGCCGAACAGATCGAAGGCTTGCGCCCGCTGCGGCAGCACGATCATGGCTGCGAAACCTAGCAGAACGCCACCAATGGCCGGCGAACGCAGCAGGCAGTTCATCCGGACTTGCATTCGCGCGGTCGGGTCTCTGGCTCGTGACGGGCGATGCCTCCAGGAAAGCATCCAGATGTTAAGTACCTGTCGATCACCCGCCGGGCTACCCCGGCCCCGCTTGGCACACCGCCTGATCGAGAAATGGTGAGCGAGCAACGGCCAGGTGTGCCCGATCAGCCGCATAACGAGAAACCGCGACCTGCCCTTGGACGTACCGAGAGGCCCGGGCTTAGTCCTCGTCCTCGATCACCGTGATCTGGGGTGATAGCGGCAGGCCGATTGAGCAGTGCAGGCCGTCCGGCTTGAAGGTCAGAACGGTGTCCGCCTTCAACTCGTAGCGCAGGCTCCGTTCGAGGACTTCCAAGCCGAAGCCGCGATGCGATGGCGTCGGCGCGACGTTTTCGAGGCCGCTTTCCTCCCAGACGAACGTCAGCCGTGGTTGAGATTCGGCTGGCTCCGTCTGCTGTGTCAGCGCCCAGGTGACGCGGATGCGGCCCTGCGGCACCGTCAGAGCACCGTGCTCGACGGCGTTCACGGCCAACTCGTGAACCGCCATGGAGAAGACTTCGGCCGCTCCGGGGCGCAGGCGGAGGCTCGGTCCTGAGATCGCAACCTGTTCGCCCTCGCGCGCGAGATGCACGAGAAGCTCGTCCGCGACGAGCGAGTGCAGACCGATCCCCTCCGGCACGCTGCGCATCAGGGCGTTGAGCACGCGCGCGAGCGCGTCCACCCGCCCGTCGAGATGGGCGACGTAGGTTTCCACGGAGTCGCTCGTCTCGGCTGAGCGGCGGATGATGGCCCGCAGCATCGAGAGCGTGTTGCGCACCTTGTGACGCAGTTCCGCGGGCAAGCCCGCCTCGTCGAGGAAGCGGCGCAGGCGCCAGTTCTCGGCCTCCAGTTCCTCGATACGTGCGTCCCGCGGATCCTGGTTCATGACTTAGCCGTTCGCTGATCTTAACAGGATGAATCGGCTAAAAGGCCGTTCATCAATCGTCGTCTAATACCGATGGATCACGCTCGTAATGTAGATAAGATGGGTCGAAGAGCGAGGCGGCCTGAAGTGCGGGAAAATCAGGTATGGTCAGCTGACGGCCGCGTAGGCGGATTAGGCCTGCTGCCCGCAACTCCTTGAGGGTGCGGTTGATGTGAACCGTGGAGAGGCCCATCGCGTCGCCGAGATCGGCCTGCGTAATGGGGAACTCACAACTCGTCTCGCTTGTCAGACCAACGGCGCGCAGCCGCAGAAACAGCTCGCAGAAGAGGTGTCCCAAGCGCTCCGTCGCCAGCCGCTGGCCGAGGCTGACGGTCCACTCGCGCTGGATCGCCGCCGTCACCAGCATTTCCCACCACAGCGCCTCCGCAAGACGCGGATATTGCAGGGCGACCTCCCGAATGGCCGTCTCGGAGATCTCGGCGAGGACCACGGAGGTCAGCGTCCCGAGCGAATGATCGGTCTTGCGCAGGACGAAGACGTGCGGGTCGCACAGGTCACCGGGAAGGAAGATCGAGATGACCTGACGCCGGCCATCCTCGAGTTGCTTGTAACGGCAGGCCCAGCCTTCGAGAACGACGTTGACGTGGCGGAGCCGGTCGCCGTCTCGGGCCACGTCCTCACGTGCTCCCAACCTTCGTGTCGGCTGGGCGATCTTCTCCAAAGCCTGCTTCTCCTCCGGAGACAGGCGGACGAAGTTTTCCAGCTTGCGGACGAGCGGGTTGGACACTGGGTTTCCTTGGCCTAGTCACCGCAACCTAGCGCTCAGAAAACCGTGCGGAACTAACGGAGGTTAACTTTTTGCGCGCACGCTTAAATCTGTGAACAGATTCCTGACGCGGTACAAATGCCCATCCAGCCACCGACAATTCTGCCCGGAAGCGACGAAGAAAGTCGAGGGTTCTCATGATTCCCGCGGCACCAGCCGCAGCACGGACCAAGGCGATGGCCGATACCCGCGGCCGATCGAGCCATTTCGCGACGAAAGAGAGCGATCCGCCTGGACCCGTCGCAGTCTAGTCTGGGATGTGTTTGGTGGGGGAAGTAGGACTCGAACCTACGAAGCTTACGCAGCGGATTTACAGTCCGCCCCCTTTGCCGCTCGGGACATTCCCCCAAACCGGGTCGCCACGTTTCGTTCGCGGCGGGCGAGGCCCTTATGGTGAGGGTCTGATCGGGTGTCAACCGATCCGTTTCGTCGGTTTTCTATCCACAGGGCGCGAGATCGCAGATTCGCACCTGAGCCCGTTCGGCCCCGCGCCAGCGGTCGCAGGAGAGTGTGCCGGCGACATGAAAGCTGCGGCCGATGCCGCCAAGTAAGGCAGAGCCGAGCGGGCCCTGCGCGGCGCGGAAGGCAATGCCACCGACAGCCTGCCCATCGCCGCTGACGAGACGCGCGCGGACATGTCCATTGCCGACGATCCCCGCATCGACGAGGCGATGGCGTGGCAGCGCCATGATGGGTTCGGGCGCTCCTTGCCCGAACGGGCCAGCCCGCTGGATCAGCCGCACCAGTTCCGCGGTCGCGCCGCCAGCGCTGACGGTGCCGTCGATCAGCAGGGCCTCGGCCGCCCGCGCCCGATCGACGGCCTCCAAGAGATCGCGAGAGAGGCTCGCCCCGAAAGCTTCGAGGCCTCCGGGCGCGAGGGTGACGCCGGCCGCCATCGCGTGCCCCCCGCCCTTGACCGCGAGCCCCGCCTCGACCGCGCCGCGCACCGCACCACCGAGATCCGCTCCGACGACCGAGCGTCCGGAGCCGACGGCACTTCCATCGGGCTTGACCGCGAAGGCGAAGGCCGGCCGGCCGAACCGCTCCTTGAGCCGGGCGGCGATGAGCCCGACAATGCCGGGATGCCAGTCGGGCGAGGCGGCGATCAGCACCGGGCGACCGGGGTCACGCGCGAGGCGCGCGTCCATCTCGGCCTCGGCCTCGGCGACCGCCTGTGCCTCAATAGCCTGGCGCTCCCGATTGAGCCGGTCCAACTCTTCGGCGATGCGGCGCGCCTCCATCGGATCGGCGGTCGTGAGCAGGCGTGCGCCGAGGCCGGCATCGCCGATGCGGCCACCGGCATTGATGCGCGGTCCCACGAGAAAGCCGAGATGCCACGCTTCAGGCGGCTCGCTCAGTCCGGCCGCGTCGAGGAGAGCTGCCAGCCCAGGCCGCCCACGCCCGCGCATCACCGCGAGCCCTTGGACGACGAAGGCACGGTTGAGGCCGGTGAGCGGCACGACGTCAGCCACGGTGGCAAGTGCCACGAGATCGAGGAAGTCGGTGAGCCGCGGCTCGGTCGACGCGGCGAAAACGCCCTCCTTCCGCAGTCGGCGAGCCAGTGCGACGAGTGTCATGAAGACGACGCCCGCCGCACAGAGATGACCGAGGCCGGAGAGGTCGTCGAGCCGGTTCGGATTGACCAGTGCACGGGTCTGCGGAAGTTCCTCCGGTGCCCCGTGGTGGTCGAGCACGACCACATCGAGGCCGAGGCCGGCTGCGGCGGCCAGCGGTTCGTGGCCGGCGGTGCCGCAATCGACGCAGACGAGCAGGCCCGCTCCCTCCTCGCGGAGCGTCGTGACGGCACCGACATTCGGGCCATACCCTTCCGTGATCCGGTCAGGGATGTGGATGCGCACCGGCACGCCGAGCGCCCGCAGATACTCGGCGAGGAGCGCTGCGCTCGATGCGCCGTCCACGTCGTAATCGCCGAAGATCGCGACCGGCTCACGGGTCCGCACCGAGTGGGCGAGCCGGTCGACCGCGGCCTCCATGTCTACGAGGACGGACGGGTCCGGCATCAGGTCGCGCAGGCGTGGAGACAGGTAGGCTTCCGCCTCCGCCGGCCGCACGCCGCGCCCGACAAGAACCCGGGCGAGCAGATCCGGCAGGCCGTAGGCCTGGGTCATAGTGGTCGCGAACGCCTGAAGGCCCGGATCGCCACAGCGCTCGCGCCAGGGCCGCCCGAGCACCGAGGCGGTGACGTCGAGGAAGGGGCGAGGCAGGTCGAGGGGAGAAGCGAGAGACATGGCAGCGGACACGCGGCGACCATAGCCGCTTCAGCCGGCAAAAACTGCGCCCCACAAACGACAGCGGGGCGGACGATTGCTCGCCCGCCCCGCGCTCGATAGCCGTTCGGCCGATCAGAGATTCTTGAGGATGCTGTCCACGACCTTCTTGGCGTCGCCGAACAGCATCATCGTGTTGTCGCGGAAGAACACCTCGTTCTCGACGCCGGCATAGCCCGAGCCCATGCCGCGCTTGATGAAGAGAACGGTCTTGGCCTTCTCAACGTCCAGGATCGGCATGCCGTAGATCGGCGAGGCCTTGTCGGTCTTGGCGGCCGGGTTGGTGACGTCGTTGGCGCCGATCACGAAGGCCACGTCGGCCTGCGGGAACTCGCCGTTGATGTCCTCCAGCTCGAACACCTCGTCGTAGGGCACGTTGGCTTCCGCCAGGAGCACGTTCATGTGCCCCGGCATGCGGCCGGCCACCGGGTGGATGGCGTACTTAACGTCAACGCCCTCTTTCTTCAGCAGGTCGGCCATCTCACGCAGGGAGTGCTGCGCCTGGGCGACCGCCATGCCGTAGCCGGGGACGATGATGACCTTCTCGGCGTTCTTCATGATGTAGGCCGCGTCGTCGGCCGAGCCCTGCTTGACGGGACGCGTCTCGACTTCCCCGCTGCCAGCCGCCGCGGTATCCCCGCCGAAGCCGCCGAGGATCACCGAGATGAACGAGCGGTTCATCGCCTTGCACATGATGTAGGACAGGATCGCGCCCGACGAGCCGACCAGCGAGCCGGTGATGATGAGCGCGAGGTTGCCCAGGGTGAAGCCGATACCGGCCGCCGCCCAGCCCGAGTAGGAGTTCAACATCGAGACGACGACAGGCATGTCCGCGCCGCCGATCGGGATGATGAGCAGCCCGCCCAGTGCGAAGGACAGCAGCACGATCAGCCAGAAGACGATTTTGCTCTCGTTGCCGATGAACACGGCGATCAGCACCACCAGGGCGATGCCCAGCGCGATGTTGATGGCGTGCCGCTGTGGCAGCATGATCGGCTTGCCGGACATGCGGCCATCGAGCTTGGCGAAGGCGATGACCGATCCTGTGAAGGTGATCGCACCGATCGCCGCGCCGAGAGCCATCTCGAACAGCGACTCCTTGTGGATGTGGCCGTTCTCGAGGATGCCGACTGCCTGGGGGGCGTAGAGCGTCGCCGCCGCACCCGCCACGGCGGCGAGGCCGACGAGCGAGTGGAAAGCCGCGACGAGCTGCGGCATCGCCGTCATCGGCACCCGCTTGGCGATCACGGCGCCGGCGCCACCGCCGATGCCGAGACCGAGCAGGACGAGGATCCAGGCGCCGAAGCCTGCCGGCGGATGGCCGATCAGGGTCGTGAGCACGGCGAGCGCCATGCCGATCATGCCGTACAGGTTGCCCTGTCGCGACGTGGTAGGGTGCGAGAGCCCCCGCAGCGCCATGATGAACAGGACGCCGGCGACGATGTAGAGAAGGGATGAGACGTTTTCCGACATCGCCTCAGGCCTTCTTCTTGTACATGCCGAGCATGCGCTGCGTGACGAGGAAGCCGCCGAAGATGTTCACGGAGGCGAGCACGATACCGATGAAGCCGAAGAAGCGGGCCCAGCCGGTACCCTTCTCGATGAGCGGCACGCCGGCCGCCAGGAGCGCGCCGACGATGATGACGGACGAGATCGCGTTGGTGACCGACATCAGCGGCGTGTGCAGGGCCGGCGTCACCGACCAGACGACGTAGTAGCCGACGAAGATCGCGAGGACGAAGATCGCGAGCTGGAACACCGTGGGATCAACGGCGCCATGGGTGGCGGCGGCGATGCCGTGCCCAAGCGAGTCGGCGATCGACTGCGCGTGGGCGGCGTTCTGGTGGGCGATATCGGCCGCGGCGCGCGCGGCGGATGCCGCGGCCTGTGCCTGTTCAGCGGGTGAGACGGGCGGAAGGGGGGTTGCCATGGTGAGATCCTCCGCGACCGATCAGGCTTTGGGCTGAAAATTGGGGTGGACCACCTGACCGTCGCGGGTGAGGTTGGTGGCCTTGACGAGCTCGTCGTCCCATTTCACCGCCAGCGCCTTCGCTTCCTTGTCGATCAGCGTTTCGACGAAGGCGTAGAGGTTGCGGGCGTAGAGGCTTGAGGCGGTCGCTGCGAGGCGGCCCGGCACGTTGAGGTGGCCGACGATCTTCACGCCGTTGCCGACGGTGACGATCTCACCCGCCTTGGCTCCGGCGACGTTGCCGCCGCGCTCGACCGCGAGGTCGACAAGTACCGAACCCGGCTTCATCGAGGCGACCATCTCCTCGGAGACGAGCTTCGGCGCCGGGCGTCCCGGGATGAGGGCCGTGGTGATGACGATGTCCTGCTTGGCGATGTGGCCCTTAACCAGCTCCGCCTGCTTCTTCTGGTACTCGGCCGACATCTCCTTGGCGTAGCCGCCCGACGTCTCGGCCTGCTTGAACTCGTCGTCCTCGACGGCAACGAACTTGGCGCCGAGCGATTCAACCTGTTCCTTGGTGGCGGGTCGCACGTCGGTGGCGGTCACCACGGCACCCATGCGGCGGGCGGTGGCGATGGCCTGGAGGCCGGCGACGCCGACGCCCATGATGAAGATGCGTGCGGCCGGAACGGTGCCGGCGGCGGTCATCATCATCGGCAGGGAGCGGCCGTATTCGGCAGCACCATCGACCACGGCGCGGTAGCCGGCGAGGTTGGCTTGCGAGGAGAGGACGTCCATCACCTGCGCACGGGTGATGCGGGGCATCAGCTCCATGGCGAAGGCATTCACGCCCGCCTCGGCCGCGGCCTTCAACTCGTCCTCATGTCCGTAGGGATCCATGATCGCAACGACCGTGGCACCCTTCTGGATCTTACCCAGTTCGTCGGCGTTCGGACGGCGGACCTTCAGGACGAGGTCGGCGCCGGAGAGTGCCTCCTCGGCACTCCCGGCGATCTTGGCGCCCGCGGCCTCGTACTCCCCATCGGGAACGCCGGCCCTGGCGCCGGCACCCGATTGCACGACGACATCGCACCCCAGACCTATGAACTTCTTGACCGTTTCTGGGACGGCCGCGACCCGCGGTTCTATCGGGTCCGTCTCCATCAAGACGGCAATACGCATCAGTTGCTCCCGTTCTTACAGCCGCCTTTCGGCGTGCCGGTATCCGAGCTTGCTGGGAAGTTCAGATCTGGAAAAGGCCGACCCGAAGGCCGGCCTGAAAGAATCGATCCTCAGCTCAAGAAGAGGATCGCGAGAAGTGCTGCGAGCACGAAGGCCTGTGCCTTCCAGCCGATGGCCGGAACGAAGGCGCCGGCGGCCGCAGCCACCCAGGAAACCAGAACGCCGATGATGGCAGTCACCCACGCCTCGTGCACGCCGCCGATGGCAAGGGCCACCACCCAGCACAGAACCGTGACGGTGCCGATCTCGACGAAGCGGACGAAGCCCCGATAGGTCTGCTCGTGGGTCTTCTCGTCCATCGCCGGGCTGTAGTTCAGGCCGGTGAGGGTCTTCGTGTCCGCCATTGCGCGCCCGTTCCCTGGTATCGTTTTGCTTGTCACGCGCGGATTTAGCGCAAGGCCAACTCACTCGCAATCAGCTTGACGGTCAGGTCGGCGAGTCGTGAGCCGACTTTTGTTACACCGGAGCGGGCAGGCCGGCCTCAGCCAACGCGGTTGCCTGGCGCTCAGCAAGTGTCTCCAGGGAGAAGCGTTCGATCTCGGCTTCGAACAAGCGATGGTAGTTCAGCTCCGAACGCAGGTGCAGGAAGACAGCACCGAGTCCCACGGCCGCCCGGTCCATGAACACGAATTCCTGTGGAACCGTGACCGGACCACGCTCCTTCAGCGCCTGATGCACGGAAAAGGCCTCCCGCCGCCCGTAAGCGCCGGGCTCGACGCCGTCCGCGACGGTGCGCGTGCGGTCTTCCAGCAGGGGGCCGTAGATGAAGCGGGCCCAGATGTTGAGGATGTCGACGGTCTCTTTGTCGAGCTTCTTGAAACCCCAAACTTCGTAGGCATGGACCACACGGTCCCGGTCATTCTCCAGCAGCCCGCGATAGAGATCGACCACGCCGCCGACGAAGCGCGGGTGGAAGATGCGCACGCAGCCATAATCGAGCAGGTTGATGCCCTGCGCCTCGCCAGCCTCCGAGAAGACGGTGTAGTTGCCCAGATGCGGGTCCCCGTGAATGACGGCGGCGCGGCTGAACGGGTGCCACCACGCCTTGAACATCGCCTGGGCGATGCGGTTGCGGATCTCGATCGGAGCGTCGGCGAAGGTCAGAATCCTTTCGCCATCGAGCCAGGCGAGGGTGAGGAGGCGCTTCGTCGAGAGATCGGGATGCACCGTCGGCACCCGTACGGCATCGATGTCCTTGAGCACGCTGCCATAGAGGGCGGCATGCTTGGCCTCGCGGCCGTAATCGAGCTCCTCACGCACCCGCGCGCCGATCTCCTTGGCGATCTCCGAGGTGTCGAGCCAGGAGTTCATGCGGCGATGGAGGGCGAAAGCGACCTGAAGCTGCTTGAGATCGGCTTCCACCGCCGACTGCATGTCGGGATACTGGAGCTTGCAGGCGAGCGGCGCACCGTCGAGCGATTCGGCGCGGTGGACCTGACCCAGCGAGGCGGCGGCGGCGGGTTTGAGGTCGAAGCTGCCGAACCGGCTCTGCCAATCGGCGCCGAGTTCAGCCATCATCCGGCGCTTGACGAAGGCCGCGCCCATGGGCGGCGCGTCAGCCTGAAGCTTCTGTAGTTCGGCGGCGTATTCGGGCGGCAGCAGGTCGGGCACGGTGGCGAGCAACTGCGCCACCTTCATGATCGGCCCCTTGAGGCCGCCGAGCGCCTGCGCGAGCGCCGCCGCATTGTTCAGGCTCGCGCCGTCCTTGCTGCCGAACAGGCGTGCCGCCGCCATCCGCGCGGCCACCCCTCCGACATTGGCACCGACGCTGGCATAGCGGCTCGCGCGGGCAGTGAAGCGGTTGGCTTCGCGGTCGGTCTCGGCCATGGCCTCGGATCAATTTCTGTCGGGACTCGACCGGAGATAGGCACCGCTCGGTGCCGCGCCCAGGGCTATGGGACGGCGCGCCGCGGCCGACACTACGCCTTCGGCCAGTTGTCGCGAATCCAGCGGGTCAGGCCAGCCTCGTCGATCTCGCCAGCAGCCAAGCCTTGAAGCATCACGACGGCCTCCGCCTCGTTGACAACAAAATCGATGTCGTTGAGGCCGAGGAAAGTGACGAGTGCCAGCAGCGCAGCCCGCTTGTTGCCATCAATGAAAGGGTGCTTCTTGGCGATGCCGAAGGCGTAGGCAGCTGCAAGCTCCGCCAAATCAGGCTCACCGTAACCGGCGCGGTTGATCGGTCGCCCGAGAGCCGACTCCAGAGCGCCTTCATCGCGCAGGCCGGGAGGGCCGCCGAAGAGCTTGAACTGATGGGCATGGATGGCTTGAACGAGATCGCTCGTCAGCCAGACGATCTCGCTCACTTCGCAAGTTCAGCCAGGGCGTTGCGATAGGTCTTCATCGCGCGCTCGGCGATCTTCATCCCCTTCTCGAAGGTCGGATCGTAGGGAGACAGGCGCACTGTGCCATCTGCATTCTCGGTCACGTAGAGCCAATCACCCTGTTCGAGCTTGAGGCGGCTAACGAGCTCCTTCGGTAGAATGAGGCCGGTCGAGTTGCCGACGCGCTTGACTTCGAGCTTCATGGGGCACTTCGCAACGTGTTGTACTGACCGTACAACACGTTGCGGGGCATTTAGCCCATACGATGTGGGCTAAGCAGCCTCCATCGCCTCCAGTTCCGCGATCATCCCCTCGATCATCCCTAGCCCGATCTGCCAGAATCCCGGATCGCTGGCGTCGAGGCCGAACGGCTTGAGCAATTCGCCGTAGGGCTTTGAGCCGCCGGCCGAGAGCAGGGCGAAATAGCGCTCGACGAAGCCGGGCTCGGCGCGGGCATAGACGCCGTAGAGCGAATTCACGAGGCAGTCGCCGAAGGCGTAGGCGTAGACGTAGAACGGCGAGTGGATGAAGTGCGGGATATAGGCCCAGAACGGCTCGTAGCCCTTGTCGAGGGTGATCGCCGGACCGAGACTCTCCGACTGCACCGACATCCAGAGTTCGTTGATCTGCTCGGCCGTCAGCTCGCCCTTGGCGCGAGCGAGGTGGACCTTCCGTTCGAACGAGTAGAAGGCGATCTGGCGCACCACCGTGTTGATCATGTCCTCGACCTTGGCCGCCAGCATCGCCCGGCGCTGCGTCGGGTTGGTGGTCTGGCCCAGCAGGCGGCGGAAGGTCAGCATCTCGCCGAAGACGCTTGCGGTCTCGGCGAGCGTCAACGGCGTCGGTGCCATCAGAGCGCCGTTGGGTGCCGCGAGCACCTGATGCACGCCGTGGCCGAGTTCGTGCGCGAGGGTCATCACGTCCCGCGGCTTTCCCTGATAGTTCACCAGCACATAGGGATGGGCCGAGGGCACGGTCGGGTGCGCGAAGGCGCCGGGGGCCTTGCCGGGCCGTGTCGGCGCATCGATCCAGCCGCCGTCGAAGAATTTCTTGGCGATGCCTGCCATGTCCGGCGAGAAGGCATTGTAGGCCTCCAGCACCGTGTCGCGGGCCTGCGCCCAGGGGAACGTGCGCTGCTCGACCTTCGGCAGCGGCGCATTGCGGTCCCAGTAGGGCAGCGCATCGACACCGAACCACTTGGCCTTGAGCCGGTAGTAGCGATGCGACAGGCGCGGATAGGCCGCGCGCACGGCCTCGACCATCGCCGCGACAACCTCCGGCTCGACGCGGTTCGAGAGGTGGCGGGCATCCGCCACATCCTTGAAGCCGCGCCAGCGGTCGGAGATCTCCTTGTCCTTGGCCAGGGTGTTGGTGATCAGCGTGAAGACGCGCAGGTTTGCCCGCAGCGTCTCACCGAGCGCCAGCGCCGCCTCCTGGCGCACGGCGCCATCCGGGTCCTGAAGCTTGTTGAGGGTCGGCTCCAGCGTCAGGCGCTCGCCCTGAACGGGAAAGCGGAGCGAAGCGATCGTCTCGTTGAACAGCCGGTCCCAGGCGGCGCTCGACGTCACCGACTTGTCGAGGAGCAGTTTTTCCGTGCGGTCGTCGAGCTGGTAGGGCTTCTCGCGGCGCAGATCCTCGATCCAGGGCCGGTAGCGAGCCAGCGGTCCGTCAGCCATCGCCGCGTCGAGCAGGCCGTCCTCAACGCGGTTCAGCTCCAGGCCGAAGAACAGCAGATCGCCCGACGCCGTGGTCAACCGTTCGCGGGTGTCGCCGTAGAACTTGGCGCGGGACTCGTCCGTGGTGTCACCGGAATAGACGAGCCCGGCATAGGACATCAGGCGCCCCATCAGATCCTCGATCCGCTCGTAGGTCTGCACCGCCTCGCCGAGGGCGGAAGAGGCGTCCGGCCCGGCGGCGATCTCGGCAATCCGGCCGGCGTAGCGCTCGGCGAAAGCCCGGCTCTCGGCCTCGGCCCGGTCGAGGTCGTCCCGGAAGGCGGGAGCATCCATGCCGGGATAGAGGTCGGTGAGGTCCCACTCGGGCAGCACGCCGAGATCGACCGCCTGCAGCGCGCCGCGCACGGCCGAAAGCTCCTCGACTTCCCTCGGCAACTCCGCGGACAGGGCAGCGAAAACGGCTCGGCTCGACATGATGTGCTGTTTCCTCGACGCGTTGGGCCGCGGGTTCGGCTTCGAGAGAGCCCACGTGGCCGGGGTCAGATATCGAGCGCAAGGCCCTCACGATCAACCGCGCCCCGCAATCCCCGGCGTCGCGGGGCCTAGGGATCGCGCGCAATGTCGTCTGGACGGGCGGACGGGCAAAATTCGAGCGTCGTTAAGCGGGGCTTTACGCTCTTAGGCGACCCTGTGCCTCGAAACGAAACAGCCGCCGCCATGCGCCGCCGGTCTCTCCTTGGAGGCCACGTCCGCCTGCGACCGGCTCGAACGGAAAGCGAGGCGCCCCGCATGTCGACCACCGTTCTCATCATCGACGACGATCCCGTCCAACGCCGCCTCGCCGAGGCGATGGTACGCCGCCTCGGTTTCGAGCCTCGGATCGCGGAGAACGGCCATGACGGGCTCGCTCTCCTGCGGAGCGGAGACAGCGTCGATGTCGTGCTGCTCGATCTGGTCATGCCCGGCGGCATGGACGGGCTAAGTGTGCTCGCCGAGATGCGGAAGAGCGGAATCGATACGCCGGTCATCGTGCAGACTTCGAACGGGTCGATCGACGCGGTGGTGAACGCCATGCGCGCGGGTGCCGTCGATTTCGTGGTCAAACCGGCCGGCGCCGAGCGGCTCCAGGTCTCGATCAAGAACGCCCTGCGAGTCGATCAGCTCGAGGAGGAGGTGCGCCGCATGCGCCGCCGCGCCTCCGGAGCGCTGGGCTTCAAGGATCTCGCCTCGAAGAGCCCGGACATGGAACGGGTGATCCGGCTCGCCGAGCGAGCGGCGAAGTCGAACATCCCCGTCCTGATCGAGGGCGAGTCGGGCGTCGGCAAGGAGGTGCTGGCCCGGGCGATTCAGGGATCGGGCGACCGCCGCGGCAAGCCCTTCGTCACCGTGAATTGCGGCGCGATTCCCGAAAACCTCGTCGAGTCCACTCTGTTCGGCCACGAGAAGGGCGCCTTCACCGGTGCCACCGAGCGGCATGTCGGCAAGTTCGTCGAAGCGTCCGGCGGCACGTTGTTCCTCGACGAGATCGGCGAGCTGCCGCTCGACGCGCAGGTGAAGCTTCTGCGGGCGCTGCAAGAGGGCGAGGTCGATCCGGTCGGCGGCAAGCGCGCCGTGCGCGTCGATATCCGCCTGATCTCGGCGACCAACCGCTCCCTGCTCGACCTCGTGAAACAGGGCAAGTTCCGCGAAGATCTCTACTATCGTCTCAACGTCTTCCCCATGACGCTGCCGCCGCTGCGGGCGCGGCGCGAGGACATCCCGGATCTGGTGCGCTCGTTCTGCGCGCGGTTCGCGGCGGAGGAAGGCAAGCGCCTGCGCGGCATTACGGCGGAGGCGATGGCGCTGCTCTCCCGCTATCCCTGGCCCGGCAACGTGCGCCAGCTGGAGAACGCGCTGTTTCGCGCGGTCGTGCTCGCTGACGGAGACGAGCTGACGGTGGCGGAATTTCCGCAGATCGCCGCGCAGGTCGAGGGTTTCGACGTGCGTATCCCGCCACTGCCGATGCAGGCTGCCCTGCCCGCGGGCGGCCTCGAGCCGGTGCGGGAGATCGTTCGCATCGAGGTGCGCGACCCCCACGCCATGTCGCTCGTCGTCGAGGACACAGGCGACATGAAGACGATGGAAACGATCGAGGCGGAGGTGATCCGCTTCGCCCTGCAATTCTACCGTGGCCGAATGTCGGAAGTGTCCCGCCGCCTCGGAATCGGCCGATCCACCCTCTATCGCAAGCTCAAGGAACTCGGCCTCGACGAAGAGGAGCGTTCCGAGGACGCCGCCTGAGGTTGGAACAGTCGAGCGTGCTCGGCTGTTCGCCTTCAGGATCAGGCTTGGCCGTGCCCCTTGGCCGTGCCCCTCGGCTGTGACCCGTGGCCGTGTGGTTGCGCACGGCCATGCTTCGGTATGATCTTTAAGCAGAGCTGCGGCATTCTCGGCCGTATCCAGGGAGTTGCCGACATGCGCGCTGCATCGGGAGCCGGTACGGGTGTCGCGCGGACCCTGTCCGTCGCCTTGGCTGCCCTCCTCGCCTTCGGCCACGCTCCGGCCCGTGCCGAAGAGCCCGCCGCCGAGAGCGGGATCGTCATCCGCAAGGCCGCGGTCGATCCCGCGGACGGTCCTGCCCTCTCCCCGGAAACGAGCGACGACACGCCGTCGGCCGCCGAAGCCCCTGCGGCGCCCAAAGAGCCCACTCCCGCCCCGACCGCCGTGGGGCCGCCCGCTCCGGTTACACCCAGCGAGCCGCTTCCGGGGGCCGTGTATGCGCGCCTCAACGATAATGCACCGCTGCTGCAGCGACTGACCGGCAAGGATCGCGAGGCGATCCAGGCCTTCTACGCGCTCGGCAACTTCAAGCCGATCTGGATCGAGAACGGAGCCTTCAACGCCGCAGCCAACGCGGCGATCGCGCGCCTGCGTGCGGCCGGCGAGGACGGGCTCGATCCGAACGCCTACCCGGTGCCGGCGGTGGGCAAGCTCAGCCGCCCGGACACGGATGCCGAGATCGCCGAGGCCGACCTCAAGCTCTCGGCCGCGCTCGCCCTCTATGCCCGCGACGCCCGCGGCGGGCGGGTAAATCCGGCCACGATCTCGAAGCTGATCACGCCTACCCTCGATCTGCCGCCGGCCGATACGGTGCTCACCCGCCTCGCTGCGGCGGGCGCGCAGGCCGGAGACGTGCTGCAATCCTACAATCCGCGTCAGCCGGGCTACCTGGCCCTGAAGGAGCGGCTCGCCGGCCTAAGGGTCGGACGGACGCAAGGGGCGCCGAGCGTCAAGCTTCCCGACGGACCCGTCCTCAAGCTCGGGATGAGCGATCCGCGCGTGCCGCTGCTGCGCAGCCGGTTCGGCCTTGAAACGCGCTCCGCCGGCACTCTCGACTCCGCGCCCGGTCAGTCTAACGCATACGACCGCTCCGTCGCCGACGCCGTGAAGGACTTCCAGCGCAGTCGCGGCCTCCCGGCGAGCGGCACGCTCACCCGCGCCACCGTCGCAGCGCTCGCCAATCCGAACGTGCCGAAGACGAGCGCGAATGAAGCCGACATCCTCGTCAATATGGAGCGCTGGCGCTGGCTGCCATCCGAACTCGGTCCGGACTACGTCTTCGTCAATGTGCCGGAGTTCAAGCTGAAGGTGTTCCGCGGCGGCACGCAGCGGGATGAGACGCGGGTCATCGTCGGCAAGCCGACGAGCCCGACCCCGATCTTCTCGGGAATGATGGAGTATGCCGTCGTCAACCCCTCCTGGTACGTGCCGCCGTCTATCCTCAAGCAGATGCTCGCCTCCGGCCGCACTGCCGGGTTCGAGGTCGTGCGGAGAGGCAACACGATCTCCCTGCGTCAGCCACCGGGCGAGCGGAACGCGCTTGGCTTTGTCAAATTCATGTTCCCCAATCAGCACGCGGTGTACCTGCACGACACGCCGAACCGCTCGCTGTTCTCAGCCTCGACCCGCGCTTTCAGCCACGGCTGCGTGCGCGTGGATGATCCGTTCCGTTTTGCCGACGCGGTGCTGCCTAACTGGACGGAGGAGCGCCTGAAGAAGCTGATCGGCAAGGGCGAGCGGACCCTGCGCCTGCCCGAGAAGCTGCCGGTGCATCTGGCCTACTTCACGGCGGAGGTGGACGATCTCGGCTCCTACAGGACCCTGACCGATCTCTACGGCTATGACGGACCGATGAAGGTGGCGTTGGGTCTCGCCGCCCGCTCGGACGCAGTGGCGAAGGGGCCCGCAGCCACGAAGGCGAAGGCCGCGGACGCCCGCGCGGTGCCGCGTCAGGCCGCGACGCGCGAGGCGGTACGGAGCGAGCGCCGCGCGGGAACGCGCCGGACGCCCGACATGTTCGGAGATCCGTGGGCTGGCCAGACTTACGAAGCCCCGCAGCGCAGCTTCTGGTAGTCGCACGCTCTTGTCTTTTCCCGCACAGATCGGCAGTTGCGTCGTCTTGGGCGGGACAGCGCGCGGCGAAGCTCTTGCGAGGCACTTTTTTGCCACGGTTCGCCCGTAGCCGTCATTGAAGACGGCGAGCAGCACGGGCCCCGACGACCCGCCTTTCCGGTCCTCGGCCATCCTTGCGCCCCCGCGACATCGCCGATGTCGCGACCGTCCCGCGAGGTGAGGACCATGCTGCGCACGATCCGGAACCGCCGGCCCTCGAACCGGACTTCGCCTTCCCCGCGCCTGAAGCGTCTCGCTTCCGCCGCCGGCGCCATGGCCGCCCTTCTGGTGGCCGGCACTGCCGAAACCCAGGATGCGGTCGCGAACGGCGACACCCGTACCCTCTCCATGGTGCAGGAGCACACTGGCGAGACGCTGACGGTCACCTTCAAGCGCGACGGGCGCTACGATCGCGCCGCCCTCGACCAGCTTAACTGGCTCCTCCGCGACTGGCGCGAGAATGAATCGGTCAAGATGGACCCGCGCCTGTTCGACGTCGTGTGGGAGGCGCAGCGCTCCATCGGCTCAACCGCGCCCTTGCGCATCGTCTGCGGCTATCGCAGCCCGAAGACCAACGGCATGCTGCGGCGGCGCTCTTCGGGCGTTGCCGAGACCAGCCAGCACATGCTCGGCAAGGCCATGGACTTCTTCATGACCGACGCCTCGATCGACCAGATCCGAGCCGTGGGGATGCGGATGCAGCGCGGCGGCGTCGGCTGGTATCCTCGGTCCGGCTCGCCTTTCGTCCATCTCGATGTGGGCTCGGTGCGCTCCTGGCCACGCATGAGCCAAGACCAGCTCGCCCGGCTGTTCCCGGACGGCAAGACCGTCCACCTGCCCGCCGACGGCAAGCCGATGGCCCGCTACGAGGAGGCGCGCGCCGAGATTCTGGCCCGCGGCGGGACGGTGCTGGGCTACACGGCGGTCGCCAGCGCCGACGAGATCGACGATGGGCCGGGCCTGAAGGGCTTCTTCGCCTCCCTGTTCGGGGGCAGCAGCGGGACGGATGCGCCGCCGGCCGCTCTCGCCAACGGCCCTGCGCCGTCGAAGGCGCGGGCGAAGCCGAGCATCGTCGTCGCGAGCGCCGACCCGACCGACGGGGCCATGGCCTATGCCGCGCCGAATGCCTCCGAGGCTCTGCGCGCGACGAGCCTGCGCCGGGACGGTGCCTCGGCGAAGGAGTTGCTGACGGGTGAGAGGGACCAGGCGGTCCTCGCGCCGCTGCCGCCGCGGCGGCCCTCCGAGTTCGCCGTCGTCGCCACAGCTCTCACCATTCCTCTTCCGCCCCAGCGTCCGGTCCAACTGGCCTCCCTCAACGGCGAAGGCCTCGGCGGCATGGTGCATGTGGCGGAAGCCGGGACCGCCGCCGCATCGTCGGAGCCGGACGGAGCGGAGGCGCGCCTCGTACCGGCGGATGCCGACCCGCGCGAGCAGGTGCGCGGCCTGCTCTTCGCCGCGATTCAGGGCATGTCGGAGCCCGCAGCTCCTACGGCGCCGGTCCGCGTGGCGTTGGCGCGTCCGCGCCCCGACGAGGCTTTGCCCGCGGAGGCGCTGCACATTCCGTTGAAGTCTATCGCGAGTCGGTTCTCGACGGAGCCGTTGACGTTCTCCGCTGCCCGTTTCACCGGCTCCGTCACGAACGGACCCGCCATCGCCCGTTGACGCTCCAGGCGGTCGCGCCACCCCGGGGGGCCCGTCCGCCGAGGTCCTGGATGCCGCTGCAGAGAGGACGGCCACCGCCTCGCACCGCTACACGACGGGCGAGCGGCGCCGAGAAGATCGCGACCACCGGCTCGAATGGATGATCAAGTCCGGCGGGATCGCAGCGGTGCCGGCGGGTTTGCGCGACGGCAAATCCCGCTCCCCCTGGCCGATGCCTGACGCAAGGACTTTCCCATTCATACCCCTCATCCTGAGGCGCCCGCTGCGCGGCATCCCAGGATGAGGTCTGGCTCAAATTCCCTAAGTAAGGTCGTGAGGTCCTACGCCATCCCGAGCGCCTGAAGGTACAATTCGAGGATCGCCTCCTCCTCCTGGCGCTCGTCGTGGTCGCGCTTGCGCAGGGAGATGATCTTGCGCAGCACCTTCACGTCGAAGCCGTTGGCCTTGGCTTCGGCGTAGACGTCCTTGATGTCGCCCGCGATGCCGGCCTTCTCCTCTTCGAGGCGCTCGATGCGCTCGATGATGCTCTTGAGCTGGTCGGCAGCGACCGAGGACGGATCGACGGCGGGGGCAGGCGAGGCGGCCATGGCGGCGCTCCTTCACGCGAGGGATGGCGTGCGCCCGAGGACCCACGCCGGATGCCCCGGGATTACGGCATCAACCTTACCCGCTCGTTGATGCCGGGGCCGCTCGTCAGTGACCGCCGGCCTCACCGGAGGAGAAGCGCGCCTGCTGCTCGGGGCTCGCCTCGGTCTGGTGCTTCCGCTTCCACTCTTCGTAGGGCATGCCGTAGACGTGCTCGCGGCTCTGATCCTTCGAGAGGTCGAGGCCGCGCTCGTCGGCCGCGTCCTTGAGCCAGTTCGACAGGCAGTTGCGGCAGAAGCCCGCGAGATTCATCAGGTCGATGTTCTGCACGTCGGTGCGGTTGCGTAGATGCGAGACGAGGCGGCGGAAGACGGCCGCCTCCAGCTCGGTCTGCGTCGCGGGGTCGATTCGGCTCAGGGGTTCGGTCATGGGGTGCCTCTCGCAGCGTCGATGGGATGCCGCAGAGGTCGTCCCACGCTCTTCTCTCGTCAAGCCGGCGGACGCAGCATCGGCCCCAGGATGCGGGCGAAGCGCTGCGCCCACTCCTCCTGGCCCTCGGGCCCGCCGATCAGATCCTGGCGGATCTCGATCAGGGAATTGGGTAGCCCACGGGCAGTGGCATGCCGGTCGATCGTGTCGCCGGGCAGGCCGCCGCCGTAAGGCTGGTTGTCGCCCACGCACAGGCCCGCCGGATCGGCCCTCAGCGCCTCGATGAGCAGACGGCTCAACCCGGCATCCCGGTCGTAGAGCACGCCGACCTGCCAGGGCCGGGCGATGGTGCGCCAGAACGGTGTGAAGCTGTGCATGGTCACGAACATCGGTCGCACGCCGGCCGTCTCGGCACCGGCGACGGCCTCGTCCACGGCCCGGTCGAAGGGCACGTAGAACCGCCGGATACGCTCGGCGATGCCGGCGGCGTCGATGCGGGCATTGCCGGGCACGATCGCACCGTCGGAAAGGCGCATCACCAAGGTAGGGTCGAGCCGCCCCCGGTTCGGGTCGATGATCAGTCGCGAGAACTGTGTCAGGACGGCCGGCACGCCGAGCCGGGCGGCTAGCCGGCGGGTGACCTCGGCCGCGCCGATGTCGTAGGCGATGTGGCGGGAGAATTCCCGCTCCGGAAGGCCGAGCCGCTCAAGATCCTCCGGCACCGCGTTCGAGGCGTGTTCGCACACGAGCAGGAGACCGCGGGACGGATCGCCCTCGATGCGTTCCACAGGATGTTCGGGGAGCGTTTGGGTCTCGGGTTCAATGGCCAGCATGGGCGCTTATCTGGGCCGGCACGGCAGGATCGGAAGGGGCACACTCGGTATGGCTGGCCCGCGGAAGGCCTGGATCGCGCCGCGGTCAAAAAGAATGCTCCGCAGCACGAAAGTTTTGTGAAACCGCGGAGGCTTGCCGGCACGGCAGCGCTCGGGCAAGCAAACGCTCAAACAAGAACCGTGCGAGGACGCTCATGACCGCCCCTGCCCCGACCGATCCGGCCCACGCGGAGCGACGCGCCCTCCTCTCGACGATCCTCGACGAGGCGATCGCCGCCGCCCACCCGCGCAAGTGCCTCGTCGGGCACCTGCCGGCGCCGATGCCGGGACGGCTCATCATTCTCGGTGCGGGCAAGGCCGGCGGCAGCATGGCCGCGGTGGCGAGCCGGTTCTACCGCCAGGAGCACGGCGTACCGGAGGACCGGATCGTCGGATTGGCGGTCGCCCGCCACGGCTATGGCGAGGATGCGCCCGGCATCCGCATGGTCGAGGCGGGCCATCCGGTCCCCGACGCGGCGGGCATCGAAGCGACGAAGGAAGCACTCGCCATCGCTGCGAGCGCCGGCCCGGAAGACGAGGTTCTGGTGCTGCTCTCCGGCGGCGGCTCCGCGAACTGGATCGCTCCGGCCGGCAATCTGACGCTCGCGGAGAAGCAGGCGATCACCAAGGCGCTTCTGCGCTCGGGCGCACCGATCAACGAGATCAACGCCGTACGCAAGCACCTCTCGCGCATCAAGGGTGGTCGCCTCGCGGTCGCTGCGCGGAACGCGAAGTCGATCCTGACGCTGGCGATCTCGGACGTGCCGCATGACGATCCCTCGGTGATCGCCTCCGGCCCGACCGTGCCGGACCCCTCGACGCTGGCCGACGCGCGGTCGATCTGCGAGCGCCGCGGCATCACCCTACCCGATTCGGCACTGGCGCTGCTGAACGATCCGGCCAACGAGACGCCGAAGGCGGGCGATCCGGCCTTCGCCCGCGCCGAGTACCGCATCATCGCCCGTCCGATCGACGCCCTCGAGGCCGCGGCCGAGGCAGCGCGCCGCGCCGGCTACGAGCCGGTGATGCTGGGCTCCGACCTTGAGGGCGAGGCCCGCGAGGTGGCTGCCGAGCATGCCCGGCTCGCGCTGGATGCGAAGCAGGCAGGACGACGCGTGGCGCTGATCTCGGGCGGCGAACTCACCGTCACCATCCGCGGTGAGGGTGACGGTGGGCCGAACCAGGAATACGCGTTGGCGCTCGCTCTCGCGCTCGACGGCGCCGAGGGCATTGCCGGCATCGCCGCCGACACCGACGGCACCGATGGCGGGCGCGGCGCGGCGACCGATCCGGCCGGCGGTCTCGTCGACGAGACGACCCTGGCGCGGGCGCGGGCCGCCGGCCTAGATCCGCAGGCCATGCTGACGGACAACGATTCGACGCGATTCTTCGCGACAATCGGTGATCTTGTTCAGCCGGGTCCCACCCGAACCAATGTCAACGATTGCCGCGTCATCCTTGTGGGCTGAAACCCGATCGAAAGTCCGCCGCGCTCGGCACCGGGCTCTTCTGGGCCTGAGCCTCGCGGCGGGACTCGCCGCCCTTCCCCTCCCCGCTCTCGCCGACCTGCGCCTGTGCAACCAGACCGCCAGCAAGGTTGGCGTGACGCTGGGTTACCGCGATGCGCAGGGTTGGGTGACGGAAGGCTGGTGGGAACTGAAACCGCGCAACTGCGAGACCTTGCTTCGGGGATCGCTGGCGGCACAGTTCTACTACATCTACGCCGTCGACTATACGCGCGGCGGCGAGTGGAGCGGCCGCGCGATGATGTGCACCCGCGATACCACCTTCACGATCCGCGGCGTTGAGGACTGTCTGGCCCGCGGCTTCGACCGCAACGGCTTTATCGAGGTCGATACCGGCCAGCAGCGGAACTGGACGATCCAGCTCTCCGATCCCGGACAACCGCTGGCGGGTGGGCCGTGAGGCGGGCGTCCTCGGGCGTGATCGGAGCTGCTCCGGTGTCGCCATACCGCTCATGTGGCGAAACCACCCGTAGAAGGCCGATCGACGCCGCCGTGCCGGATCATCTCGGCTGACGGAGCGAACGCCGTATCGGTCATCCGGCCCGTCACAGGGGCGGGCGAAGCAACATCAATCGTGCGGAAACTGAGTCACGGTTGCGCGCGATCGCGCGCCATCTGTGGACGATCTTGCTCGAAAACGCGCTGTAGTGATCTCTGATCGTACCGCACGAACGAAAGCGGGCGCCCTCAAGGGACGCCCGCCGAATCCGATCAATGATCGGTGTAAGACTTAGAGACCACCGAACTTGTAGTTAAAGCCGGCGCGGATCAGGCTGCCCTCGGTGGAGAAGCGCGAGGTGTAGGAGCCGGGCGGGACCGGCGCGGTCTGGTTGATCAGCACGTTGCGGCTGCCGAGGTCGTAGCGGATGTACTCCGCCTTGATCGTCACGTCGGACTTGATCCCGAGCCAGCGGCCGACGGAGAAGTAGTTCAGGAAGCTGTCAACCGGGATCGCGTACTCGATGCCGCCGCCGTAGTTGTAGCCGGTCTCGAAGATCTTGCGACCGCCGCCGGTGTACTGCAGGACGGTGGCACCCGGGTTGTAGAAGTCCGCGCCGTAGCTGACGTGACCGAAAGCGAGACCGCCGGTGCCGTAGACGAAGAACCGGTCGAAGGCGTAGCCGAGCTTGCCGTTGACGGTGCCGAGGAAGTCGAGGTCCTGCGTGTAGACGCTGGCATTGCCGACGACCGGGTTCGGCGTGCCGTAGAAGCCGGTCCGCTTGTCGAGGTCGAGCCAGGTGGCGTCGAAGGCAATGCCCGCCACGAAGCCGGAGCCGGGCGTGAACTGAACGTTGTAGCCGAAGCCGCCACCGATGCGGGAGAAGCCGTCGACCTCGCTCTTGATGGAGGCGGCACGGCGGCCGAGCGAGACGTTGGCAACGGTGAAGGGATCGTTGCCGCGGGTCTGGATGTTCGGGTTGTCCGTGAAGGCGTAGCCCGTGTGCAGGCCGGCATAGAAGCCGGTCCAGGTGAAGACGGGAATCGGGGCGAATGCGACCGGCGGAGCCTCGCGGCGGGGCAGGTCGGCGGCAAGGGCCGCGGTGGTCGCGAGCGCTGCGGCGCTGCCCAGAAGGAGTGCTCTGATCACGGTAAGGATCGCCTCTTGAAAAGTGCTGATTTCAACGCTGACGCTAGCAGCGGTGCGGCCAAGCTGCATATGACTTTCCAGCAACACGCAGCGCGGATGCCGCTCCAGTTGCCTTCACGAAGCGTTAAACCTTCAAGTACCGCGAAGTTGAGCGGCGAAAAAACGAGGTTTCAAAGAAAAGGTTCCTCCTGTCGGAAAATTCCTGACACGTGTCCGTAGTGCGGCCTTGACCTATGGCGCGGAGCGATGCTTGTGGCCCCCAAGCCCCTGTCCGGCCATCGGCACCGCCTCACAAGGTGTCGCACATCTGCCGGGCCGTTCCCGCGCGCGATGTCCGCGATCTGCGGGTCCAGCGGGTGTTGGAGGCTCCATTGAAGCGCTCGCGCCGCACCAAAATCGTCGCAACTCTCGGCCCGGCATCCGACACGCCGGAGATGATCGAGAAGCTATTCCACGCCGGTGCGGACGTATTCCGCATCAACATGAGCCACTTGGCCCGCGAAAAGCTGCCCGAGCGAATCGAGGTGATCCGCACCATCGAGCGCGAGGCCAAGCGCCCGATCGGCATCCTCGTGGACCTGCAGGGCCCGAAGCTGCGGCTGGGCACCTTCGTCGGCGACGCAGCCGAGTTGGAGAACGGCCAGACCTTCGTGCTCGATTCGGATCCGACGCCGGGCAATGCCGATCGCGTCTTCCTGCCCCATCCGGAGATCCTGTCGGCACTGGAGCCCGATCACGGGATTCTGATCGACGATGGAAAGCTTCGCCTCGTCGTCACCGAGGTCAGCGAGGGGCGTGCGGTCACTCGCGTCGAGGTCGGCGGACGCATCTCGAATCGCAAGGGCGTGTCGCTGCCCCATACCGTGCTGCCGCTGCCGGCGATGACCGAGAAAGATCGAGGCGATCTCGAAGCGGGACTGGCGGCCGGCGCCGACTGGATCGCCGTCTCTTTCGTACAGCGGCCCGAGGACGTGGCCGAGGTGAAGAAGGTTGCCGCCGGGCGTGCCCAGGTGATGGCCAAGATCGAGAAGCCGCAGGCCCTCTCGCGCCTCGATGAGATCATCGAGATCTCGGATGGCATCATGGTCGCCCGCGGCGACCTCGGCGTCGAGATGCCGCTCGAGCAGGTGCCAGGCGTTCAGAAGCGGATCACCCGCGGCGCCCGCCGGCTGGGCAAGCCGGTCGTCGTCGCGACACAGATGCTCGAATCGATGATCACCGCGCCGGTGCCGACCCGCGCCGAGGTGTCGGACGTGGCCACCGCCGTCTACGAGGGCGCGGATGCCGTCATGCTTTCGGCCGAGAGTGCTGCCGGTCAGTTTCCGGTCGAGGCGATCAGCACCATGAGCCGGATCGCCGAACAGGTGGAGCGCGACGCGCTCTACTGGTCCATCCTGATGGCGCAGCGCTCCGAACCCGAGCCGACCGCCTCCGATGCCATTGCGGCGGCGGCGCACCAGATCGTCGAGGCGCTCGGCCTGCGCTCGATCATGGCCTGGACCCATTCCGGCTCGACGGTGCTGCGGCTGGCGCGTGCGCGACCCAATGCCAGCGTCATTGCCCTGACACCGAAGCGCGAGACGGCGCGGCGCCTGACCATGGCCTGGGGCGTACATCCGATCGTCACCAAAGACGCCAGCGACGTGGACGACATGGCCTTCCGCGCCGCGAAGTTCGCGGTGCGCGAGCGCTTTGCCGAGATCGGTGATCGCGTGATCGTCGTGGCGGGCGTGCCGTTCGGCATTCCAGGCGCGACGAACATGGTACGCATCGCCTTCGTTACCCGCGAACACGCCGAGCGGGCCTAGAGCATCTTCCCGAACGGTGGCCGCCGGCTTTCGGAGAAAGCCGATGCAAGACAAGAGGCTAGCGTATCGCCCTGGATTTCATGGCCAGGCGATACGCTAGCGTCCCACCGCCTCCGCCAGGGTCTCGACTTCGCGCACCAGCCGGTCGGGGGCGGTGTAGGTGACCATGTGTCCGGCGCCCGGCAGCACGACATGCCGGGCGTGCGGCATCGCCCGGCTCAGCGGATCGGCCTGCAAGCGCGTTTGGACGATCGGGTCGGCTTCCCCGGCGACGATGACGCTTGGGACGCCGATCGATTGGTAGCGCGGTGCCTGCTCGGCGATCGCAGCGGGAAGGCCGGCGAGATCCTGAATGTTGGCGAGCGCCGAACCCGGCCGGAGGATCAGCGGCGCGCGGCTCGCCTCGATATAGTTCTCGACCGCCCGCTCCGGCCGAAAAACGCTGACCGCGACCGAGGGCAGGTAAGACAGGCCGAGCGGCACGGCGACGGTACGGGTCAGCAACCACGTGACGGGTGGTGTCAGCGCGACCTTCGCCCACCAGGGCAGCGGTTGTGGGGGAAACGGCATCGCGACGGGCGCGACGAGGACGAGCCCGGCCACCTGTTCCGGACGGTCGAGGGCCATCCGCAAGGCGAGCGCACCGGACCACGAGTGGCCGAGAAGGATCACCGGCCCGGTCCCTAGGCGGTCCAGAGCCTGCCCCAGCACCTTGCCCTGGAAGGCGGGCGAGGCGGCGTCCGCACCGCCGATTCGGTCGCTGTTGCCATATCCCGGACGGTCGAAGGCGATGACGCGGAAGCCCGCACGCGAGAGATGACGTCCAACGCCCTCCATCGGGTCATAGGCGTTCGACGAGGCGCCGTGGAGCAGGACGAGTGTGGCCCGTGCCTCCTCCCCAGGCCCGTCCTCAAGGTAGGCGATGCGGCCGCCCGCGATGTCGACGCTTCGGTCGGCTCCCCGATAGCGGGCTTCGACGCGCCAGGCGATCACCCGCGTCGCCATGGCCGCGCAGGCGAGAAGCAGCGCGACGAGCCCGACGGCCACCGCGACGAAGCCCGAGGCGAAGCGCAGGAGGCCGGCGAGGCTCACGACGCGCGTTTCAGAGGTCGCGCCCCTCTACATCCGGCGTCAGCTTCTCGATTGCCTTCTTGAGCATGTCCCATTGTGGGTAGAGCGCCTCCGCCCGGCGGAAGGCGTCGAGAGCGCGGCCCTTGTCGTCCTGCGCGAGGTAGAGCTTTCCGAGGGCGGCCCAGGCCTCGAAGTGGCGTGGCTCCAGCACGAGGGCGCGCTGCAGGTCGGCGATGGCGGTCGCAGAATCGGAGAGGCGCCAGAACAGGGTCGCCCGCCGGCTCCAGCCCTCGGACCAGTTCGGCTCCAGGGCGACGGCGCGGTCCATCAGCTCGACGGCAAGCGGCAGATCGTTGCCACCCATCGCCTGCCGTGCGCGGTCGGAGAGGAGATCGGCAGTCGCGCTGCCGGATCGGCCGAGGCGGCGCTCGATCAGGGTGGCAATCGCCTTGGCCTCGGCCTCGTCCTCGGCCTGCTTGAGGCGGGTGTAGAGATCTTCGAGGCTGACAGGCGGGTGCGCCTTGCGCTCCTTCTCAGGTCGCGCCTTGTCGGCAGCCGCCGCTACCGGGTGGCCGGTGCTCGAGAAGGCGAGACCGAGACAGAGAGCGGTCAGGAGAGGAGTGCGGCGAACGTCCATGGGTCCGGAGCTTCCACCCCGAACCCGGCTTCCGTCAACGCGCTTCGGTGCCGCGCATGATTCGCGGCAGGACCGATCAGCCGCCGGGATCAGCCCTGGCGAGCCTTGAAGCGCTTCTGCGTCTTGTTGATGACGTAGACGCGGCCCTTACGGCGCACGAGCTGGTTGTCACGGTGACGGGCGCGCAGCGACTTGAGCGAGTTGCGAATCTTCATCGGTCTCACATCGGCACGGATCGAGACCGGCCGCCTGTTGTTCAAGGTGTCTCGAAGGAACGGAGCGCCGCGAGGACGCTCCGGCGATGACGTCAGCGACATCGCGGGGAGGCGGTCGCCTTATCAGACAACCCGCCTCCGAGGCAAGATTGTCAGCGCTCGCGCCACGCTTTGGCGATCTGATCGGTCAGCGGCTTGGTGAGATAGGACAGCACCGAGCGCTCGCCGATCTGGGTGTAGGACTCCACCGGCATGCCCGGCACCAGCCGCAGACCCGCGAGTCGCCCCTTCTGGTCCTCGCGGATGCGGATGCGCGCCGTGTAGTAGCTCTGCCCGGTCTTGGCGTCCTGGGTCACGTCGGCCGAGACCCGCACCACCTCGCCGTCGATCTCCGGCGTCGTGCGCGTGTTGAAGGCCGCAAAGCGCAGCACCGCCTTCTGGCCCACCCGCACGTTGTCGATGTCCTGCGGCTGCACCCGCACCTCGACCAGGAGCTGGTCGGAGGCCGGCACGATCAGCATCGCCGGCTCGCTCGGCACGACGAGACCGCCGACCGTGTGCACGCTCATCTGGTGCACGTAGCCGTCCTGCGGCGCGCGCAGCTCGACGCGCTTGAGCTGATCTTCTGCCGCCACACGCTTCTCGCGCAGCTCCGACCACTTGCCGCGGATCTCGGCCAGATCCTTGCCGGTCTCGGTGCGCATCTCGCCGTCGATCTGGATGATCTGCAATTCGGTCTCGGCGACCTTGCCCCGCGCCGAGGCCGTCGAGGCGACGAGCTGCCCGCGCTCGCCCTCCAGCCGCGCGGCATCGCGCTCCAGTGCGGTGACGCGCGAGAGCGGCACGAGGTTCTTGGCGTAGAGGTCGCGCACGCCGCCCAGTTCGTGGCCGATCAGGTTGATCTCGCGATCCTTGGCCTCGGCCTGCTTGGTGAGCCCGGCGATCTCCTGGCGGAGCTGGTCGATGCGCTCGCGCAGCTGCGCCTTCTGACCCTCGCGGCCGGCGACGCGGGAGGCGAACAGGCGCGATTCGCCGTCGATCAGCCGGGCGACGGTCGGGTCGGTGTCGATGCGTGCGATGAGGTCGGGCGGGAAGGTGATGGTCTTGAAGCCGTCGCGCTCCGCCTCATCGCGCGCACGCCGCGCAGCGAGCTCGTCCATGGCCTTGAGGACGATGTCGAGGTTGGCGCGGGTCTGGGTCTCGTCGAGGCGGATCAGCACGTCGCCGGCGGCAACCCGCTGGCCCTCGCGTGCGAGGAGCTGCCCGACGACGCCGCCGGTGGGGTGCTGCACCTTCTTGACGTCGGTCTCGACCACGAGCTGGCCCGGCGCGATCACGGCGGCCGAGATGTCGGTGAAGACGGCCCAGCCGCCAACACCGAAGACAAGCGCCACCGAGAGGCCGATTGCGACGGCGAGGTGGCGCCGGATCGAGCCATGGGCGACGGGTCGCGGCAGCGCCGGGGCGAGGCCGCTCAGGGGGGCAAGCGTCGAGGACATCAGGCACTCTCACGAATCGTGGGCGCGGCAACTTGGGCGGCCGGAGCCTCGGCGGCGACCGGAACGGGGGTCGGCGCCGGACGCAGCACGCGCTTGAGGATCTCGTCCTTCGGCCCGAAGGCCTGGGCGCGACCGTCGGCCATCATCAGGATCAGGTCGAGGGCGGCCAGCGCACTCGGCCGGTGAGCGACGACGACGCAGATGCCGCCGCGCTGGCGCACACCGAGGATCGCCTGCGTCAGGGCGTTCTCGCCCTCGCTGTCGAGATTGGCGTTGGGTTCGTCGAGCACCACGAGGAAGGGCTCGCGGTAGAGTGCGCGGGCGAGCCCGACGCGCTGGCGCTGCCCGGCGGAGAGACCCGAGCCGCCCTCGCCGATGCGGGTGTCGTAGCCCTCGGGCAGCCGCAGGATCAGCTCGTGCACGCCGCCCGCCTTGGCTGCCGCGACGATCGCCTCGGCCGAGGCGTCCGGCTCGAAGCGGGCGATGTTCTCGGCCACCGTGCCGGCGAACAGCTCCACCTCCTGCGGCAGGAAGCCGATATGCGCGCCCAGATCCGTGCTCGACCACTGATCGAGGGCCGCGCCGTCGAAGCGGACTTTCCCGCGCACGGGCGGCCAGACGCCGACCAGGGCCCGGACCAGCGAGGACTTGCCCGAAGCCGAGGGGCCGATGATGCCGAGCCCCTGCCCTGCCCGGAGGCCGAAGCTGACATCCTGCACGACGAGGCGCGGCGTGCCGGGCGGCGCGATGCTAACCCCCTCGACGGTGATGGTCTCGCTCGGGGCCGGCAGGGCGTGCGGCCTCGCGCCCTGGGGCATCCGGGCAAGCAATTCGGACAAGCGGTACCAGCTCTGCCGCGCGGCCACGAATCCCTTCCAATTGGCGATCACGAGTTCCGCCGGTGCGAGCGCCCGGGACACGAGGATCGAGCTCGCGATGATGACGCCGGCACTCGCCTCGTTGTGGATCACGAGCCATGCGCCGAGCGCGAGCACGCCCGATTGCAGCGCCATGCGGAACACCTTTGAACCGGCGCCGAAACCGCTCCCGGCATCCGCCACGGCCTGATGCGCATTCATGTAGTCGCGGTTGGCCGAGGCCCAGCGGGCGGCGAGGCGCTCCTGCATGCCCATGGCCGCCAGCACCTCGGCATTGCGGCGACCCGCCTCGGCGAGACCGTTGCGCCGCATTCCGTGGCCGGTGGCCTCCCGCGTCGGGCCCTTGCTGGCCCGGTCGGTGAGGAAGGTCAGGGCGATCAGGATGGCCATGCCGACGAGGGCGGCGACGCCGATCAGTGGATGGAACAGGAAGCAGATCGCGAGGTAGAACGGCATCCACGGCAGGTCGAAGAAGGCCGACGGGCCGGAGCCGGACAGGAAGGCGCGGATCTGATCGAGGTCGCGCAGGGGCAGAAGGCCGTCGCCCTGGCTCACGCCTTTGAGTGGCGCGCGCACGACGAGATCGAACACACGCCCGCTCAGGGACTCGTCGAGTGCCGCGCCGACGCGGGCCAGGATGCGGCCGCGGATGGTCTCGAGTACGCCTTGGAACGCGTAGAGCGCGAGCGCGAGCGCGGCCAGCCCGATCAGGGTGGGCACGGAGCGGCTCGGGATCACGCGGTCGTAGACTTCGAGCATGAAGAACGAACCGGTGAGATAGAGGATGTTCACGAGGCCGCTCATCACGGCCACCCCCAGGAAGGCCGCCTTGCACTGCCGGAGTGCGGCGGCAATCTCGTTCGTGTCGCGCCTGTCGCTCACCGTCTCATCCCCCCGTTGACGGCCGCCCGAATGGGTTGCCGATCCAGCCGCCACGCGACTCCTGCTGAATGGTTAGGTGATAGCGCGAAATGCGACCAAATTTCAGCAGTTTCACCCTAATCATAATGACTTACACCATCCGATCTAGGGATATCTTGAACGCATTCCTAAGATAGATTGACTTCGCACGCACCTCGATTGGACACGCCGCACCATGCCGGTTTTCCGGCCGGCGAGCATCGGCTGGTTTGTGATTACCGGCTTTCAAGAAAGTTGCTGTGACACTGAACGACGGAAAAAAAGCCGCCGGCCCAATGAACCGGCGGCTCTCGGCGAGGAGCCTCGCGAGGCCGATGATGCGCCGCCTGCTCCTACGGCGGCGATGCGGGTGCCTGCGGCACCGTTTCGGGTGCGGCAGGAGGCTGGGCCGCCATTTCGGCAGTCACCCTGGCCAGTTCAGGGTAGCTCTCGATCACGTGCGCTCCCGCCAGCGGCTTGCTCTGGCCGTTATGGCAGGTGGCACAGTTCAGCTTCGGCGCATCGCCGGTGGGGCCGAGGCGATTTGCCGGGAAGGTTGTGGTCAGCGGCTCGATATAGTTGCCATTCAGATCACGCACCATGCGGATCGCGTGCCAGGCCAAGGTGCGCTGCGGCGTGCTCTGCGACCAGTTCGAGATCGCCCGGGTGTTGTGGCAGTAGGTGCAATTGACGCCGAGCGACGACGACATGTGGATCATCAGACCATAGGTCCGCTCGGCCGCCTGGATCGGCTTGCCCTTGCTCTCCGGCAATGCCGTCGTCGCGTTCACGCGGATCAGGTTCTCGTCGGCGTCCTTCTTGCCGAAGAACTCACTCAGCGTGTCGTAGGGCAGCGAGGCCAGTCCGACCGCGGGCGAGGCCATGTTCTGCCCGTTGTTGCGGGCGATGAAGCCGGTCTTGTAGTTCGGCCCTGGATTCTGGAACCAGACATGCTTCGGCACCGGCTGGCCACGGTGGCAGGTGTAGCAGTTCACGCCGGCCTCGCCGACATGGTTCTCCTTCCAGGCGGTGTTGATGTGCTGCACCATCTGGATCATCCGGCGGGCAACCTTCTTCTGATAGAGGCTGTCATCGGCCATGTTCTCGGTGTTGTGGCAGTAGGTGCAGCCCTGCTCCGGGCTGACCCACTCCGTCATCGACGTCATCAGGCGATTGAATTCCTCGACGCTCACATCCTTGAGGACCTGCACATTCTCGTAGACCGCGCCGGCCTTCTCCGTGCCGGCCTCGACCGGATCGGCGGGCGTGGGCGGTATGTTGGCCGCCTTCAGTGCCGCCGCGCCCGCCTTGGTCTGGATCTGATCCATGCCCGTGCCGCGAAAGCCGTGCTGCTGAGCGAGGATCGGCGGCTTCGTCCAGCCCGCCGTGCCGAACTGGGCGATGGTGAGGAACAGGGCGACGACCGCGCCCGCGACGACGAGCAGCGTCTTCATGGTGTCCCCCCTGGTGTTCCGCCCGGCACGGCCAGCGGATCGGTGATCGGCCCGTAGATCTGCGGGTAGGACGGCGCGACGCCGTGCTTCACCGCCCAGAGGTACCAGTTGTCCACCACCGTGCCGGTGAGCAGGATGCCGATGCCGCCGGTCAGCGTCGTCAGCACGGCGAACCACCAGGCCCAACGGTGGACCGACTCCATCGTGGCATTGAAGCCCATGGTCCAGCGCCAGAACAGGGCGGCCCGCTCGGTGGCGGTCCCGCGGTCCACGATCTGGTCGATCTCACGCTCCGCGCCGTAGCGGCTCGTGGCGAGGATCGTGCCCCCGTGCATGGCAAACAGCAGCGTCGACCCGTACAGGAAGACGATCGAGAGCATGTGGAACGGGTTGTAGAACAGGTTGCCGTAGCGCAGCGAGAACGCGGCCGTCCAATCGAGGTGCGGGAAGATGCCGAACGGCACCGCCTCGCTCCACGAGCCCATCAGCAGCGGGCGGATGAAGCCCAGCACGAGGTAGAGCCAGATCGCGGAGGCGAAGGCCCAGGGCACGTGCGTGCCCAGGCCGAGTGCCCGGGCACGGCGGTACATCCGCACCCACCACAGCAGGATCGAGGCGGTGAGGAAGAAGCCTGCGATCAACCACCAGCCGCCCTCGTTGAGCGGAGGCAGAACCTTGAGCCCGTATTTGGGCAGCGGTGGTTCGAGCGCCAGCCAGGGAAGCTGACGCACGAACTGGATCGGATCCCAGTTCACGCTGGCCCACATGTTGAGGCCGATGATCTCGAACGCGATCAGGCCGCAGGCGAAGGACAGGCCCCCGAGATAGCCGCCGTAGATCGGTCCGACCTGAGAGTTGCCGATCAGCCCGAACAAGTAGCTGTTGAAGGGCCGGCCGATGCGGGAGTCGGATGAGATCGGGATTCCGTGCTCCGGCTCGACCGGGCGCACCTGCACCTGCGTGAAGATGTTCTGATAGTAGGCCACGGCGTCTCCCTCCATGGACCTGCGGTCGCTCAGGGAGGCTCACGCCGTCGGCGGAGGTCCCCGCGCCCGAAGATCGGACCTGCGCCCTAGGCCGGCCGGCGCGGATGCCGGACGGCGATCCGGTTCACCGCCACACGGGCAGGTTGAGCCACCAGCCCCACCATTCCGGCCAGCCTTGCGTCCAGAAGGGGCCCGAGATGACGATGCAGACCGCGCTCCAGAACCCCGCGGACAGCGCCAGGAACAGGCCGAGCCGGTGAATGCCGAGTGTTCCGATCGAGTAGCCGATCGTGTCGCGGAAATAGGTGTCCTCGTGCTCGGGCGTCTTCACCGTCTCGCCCTTGGCGGGGTTGGTCGAGGACAGGATCAGCGAGCCGTGGAGCGCCAGCGCGAAGGTCGTCGTGAAGAAGAAGCTCACGGCGAGCATGTGCGCGGGATTGTAGTGGAAATGCAGGTACTGGTAGCCGGTGTTCGACACCCAATCGAGGTGGCTGAGGATGCCGTAGGGAAAACCGTAGCCCCATGCGCCCATCAGGAAGGGGCGGATCACCCACGAGCGAAACGTAGGCGAAGATCGCCACCGAGAAGGCGAACGGCACATGGTAGCCGATGCCGAGCTTACGGCAGATTTCGACCTCGCGCAGCGCCCAGGAGACGAATGCCCCGATCGCGCAGAAGGTGATGATCTGCCACAGGCCCCCTTCCTTCAGGGGTGCCAGCGCCAGCCCGTATTTCAAGTCGGGGGGCGCGATGTTGATCTGCCAGATGTTCCAGGTCGGGCCGATCGCCGCTCCGTAGAGGATCAGCGCGGTGCCGAGCACCGAGAAGAAGATCGTCGTGACGCCGAAGAAGCCGACGTAGAACGGACCGACCCAGAAGTCGAACAGGTCTCCGCCCAGCAGGGTGCCGCCGCGGACCCGATATTTGCGCTCGAAACTCAGCATTGCCATGGCGGAGATCCCCGAAATGAGGATGGAAGGTGCCGGGGCAGGCGTGCCTGCCCGCGGCAGGACCGGCCACGAGGCCGGTCAGCCCGGCATCGTCGGGAGGACGAGGCTGTGAGCGGCGGCCGCCTTCGCGTCCTTCGGGCCTTCGAGCCAGTTGAACCGGTCGGTGCTGAGCAGGATGAAGTGGATCAGCAGCGCCAGGACGAACAGGAAGGTGAAGAGCGCGACGAGGGTGCGCCGCGGATCGAACAGAAGCCAGATCTTGTGCATCGCGCGTCTCCTCAGCCGATCATCGACACGAGGCCGTGGGCGGCGTTCGTCACGCCGTCGAGCAGGGCGTAGCCCTTCGGCCCAGGCAACCAGGGCCGCCACAGCCAGACGAGGATGTGGGCGACCACGGCAATCGCCGTGAAGATGATGAAGCTCGTCAGGAAGATCGCGTGAAATTCCTTGGCTTCGGGTTCCGTCAGCCCGGACAGGCTGCTCGGTCTTTCAGTGATACCGTTCGCCATCGATCGAACCTCCGCTGGTTATGCCGCGCGTTGACAGGCGTGGCGGGTGTCGCCGTGACTCGATGCCATCACGGCGCAGGGTCCCCCGTGTCACCGCACGGAAGTTTGTGGGGCGAGTTAGCCCATGAAGGCGAAGGGGATGGCCGAGACGGCCATCGCCTTGGCCTCGCCGAAAACCGAGCGGCGAGCCGGCGGCAGGCCGCGCCGCGGCGGGCTGCCCGGAAGGACGCGCTGCACCACGGCGGCGGCGAGGAAGAACGGGTAGGTCGCGGCGAGGATGATCCGGAACTGGATCGCCTCGCTGTGCAGGCGCGACGATGCGGGCATCGATCGTTGCATGACGATTCCCATGGCAGGTGGCTCCGCAGGTTTTCCGGCGCCGTACGGCACCGAAGGGTGAAGGGGATGGAGGAGCGCGCTCATGCGGCGGCTCCGACGGTGAGGTCGCTCCGCGCCCGCTCGACATGGGCGGGCGCGACGCGCTCGGCGGCATCCCGGCGGGCGGCCCGCTCGGCGGCGTCGCGCAGGCGCTTGGCGGCGGAGATGCGCGTGAGGACGGGATGCGCCTCGACCAGCGTGTCGAGCCAGGCGCGAGCGGCTTCGTCCCAGGGCAGTTCGCGGTGCGTCCGGGCAGGCGTGGCCTCGACCGCATCCATGTCGCGGGCGAGTGGCAGGATGTGGAAGAGCATGTCGAACAGCGCGTTGCAGACCTCCTGAATCAGGTAGGTCGCGCCGGCGTAGCCCATGAACGGCGTGCCGGTGTGCCGCCGGATGATGGCGCCGGGGAACGAGGCGGGCACGTAGACCGCCCGCCCGCCGCTCTCGGCGAGATACATGCGCTCGTTGAAGGAGCCGAACAGGACGAGCGGCGGGTTGGCCTTGATCGCCTCGCGCACCGCCGCGTTGTCGGGCTTGGCCCCGGCGGAACGCGCGAAGGCGAAGTGGCAGGGCAGACCCATCTCCTCTTCGAGGAAGTGGCGCACGCCGCGCGTATAGGTCTCGGTCGCGACGATGCCGAAGCTCGCGGTGCCGAAGAAGTCCTGCGTCACCGAGCGCCACAGGTCCCAGACCGGCTTGATCGTGGTGTGGCGCTCGCGCTCGATGAAGGGTTCGGGGTCGAGCCCGAGGATCTCGCCGAGCGTGCGCAGGAACTTGGTGGTCGAGAGCACCCCGATCGGCGCCTGGAGATAGGGCCGCTCCAGGCTCTCGCAGAGCAGGCGGCCGAACTCGCGGTAGAGGCAGATATTGGCATCGGCGTTGACGAGCTTGGGTACGTCGGCGAGGTGCGAGCCGAGCGGGAAGGTGAGATTCACCTCGGCGCCGATGCCTTCCACGAGGCGGCGGATCTCGGCGAGGTCCGAGGCCATGTTGAAGGTGCCGTAGGCCGGGCCGATGATGTTGACCCGCGGCTGCTCCCCGGCCGTGCGCTCGGGCCGGGCCGGAATACCCTTCTTGGCGAAGCGCTTCGCGCCGTATTCCTGCCAGAGCCAGCTCATCGCCCGGTCGGCCGATTGCCACTGGTCCTCGTCGATGGTGCGCGGGAGGAAGCGCTGGAGCCCGGTACCCTCGGGGGTGACGCCGCCGCCGATCATCTCGGCGATCGAGCCCGTCACCACGACGCTGGGCTGGCCGGGATCGAGCGTGGCGTGCGCCCGCTTCATAGCCCCTTCCGTGCCGTGGCGGCCGAGTTCCTCTTCGGCGAGCCCGGTGACGACGATCGGCAATTCGTGCGGCGGCAGGGCGTCGGTGTAGTGCAGCACCGAGGTGACCGGCAGGTTCTCGCAGCCCACGGGGCCGTCGATGACGACCTGTAAGCCCTTGATCGCCGTGAAGACGTAGACCGCCCCCCAGTAGCCGCCGGCGCGGTCGTGATCGATGATCAGCATCAGACCATCTCCCCGATCGGCTTCAGGGGAGCTGCCGCCTTCGGCGCGGCCTTGCGCGTCGGCACGTCCTGCCAGATGCCGGCGGCGTGGCCGGTGCCGACGCCCTCGAAGAAGGCGCGCATGGCGTCGAAGCGCGGCCGGTTGGCCAGCGCCGCGTTGACGACTTTGGCCAGCGAGCCGGCCCCGGCCGCGCCCATCAGCGGACGCGCCGAGATCAGGTTGGTGAAGTAGAGCGCCGGCGTGCCGGCTTCCTTCGCCTTCTGCACCACCGGGGTCGTGCCGATGGCGAGATCCGGTCGGAATTCCTCGAACGCCGCGAGATCGTCTTCCAGCGAGGCGCGGTAGCGGATGGTGACGCCGCGCTCCTCGAGCCAGGTCCGGTCGGGCTCGGACCAAGGCGTGCGCGGGCAGGCCGTGCCGACATAGGGCACCTCGGCGCCGCTCTCGACGAGGAGGCGCGCGACCAGGAGTTCCGAGCCCTCGTAGCCCGACAGCGTGATGCGCCCGCGGATCGGTGCCGCGGACAAAGCCCCCCGGATCGCCGGCAGAAGCCGGTTCTGCGCCGCCGCGATCTTTTCCTGCGGGACGTCGCAGGCTTTGCCGATGGCGGCGAGCCAGTCGGCGGTGCCGTCATGGCCGACGGGGGCGGAGCTCACCACCGGGCGGCCGGCCGCCTCGAACTCGCGCACGCTCGCGGTGTAGAACGGGTGGATCGCCGCCACCGCCGCCGCGTCGAGGGCACCGTAGAGCTCGCGCCATTCCCGCGTCGGCACGACGGGGCCGGCGCTGAGGCCGAGCGGTTCGAGGAGCGCGCCGATCACCACGGGATCGACCGGGAACATCTCGCCGAGCAGTGCGACCGACGGACGCTCCGACCGGCCGCCGCGCGGGGCCTGGACCGGGCCGTTCTCGGCCTCGCTGCGGGCGAACTTCAGCATCGCGCCGGCCAGCACGTCCTTGGCCTCGGCATGGGTCGGCACGCCGAAGCCCGGCACGTCGATGCCGATGACACGCACCCCGTCGATCTGCTTCGGCAGAAGGCGCAGCGGCACGCCCGATGCGGTCGGAACGCAGAGGTTGATGACGACGATCGCGTCGTAGTCTTGCGGTTTGGCCGAGGCGTGGACCGCTTCGCGGATGTCCTCGAACAGCTTGCCGGTAACAAGCGTCTCGGAGTTGAACGGCACGTAACCGACGCTGCGGCGCGCACCGTAGAAGTGCGAGGTGAAGGTGAGCCCGTAGACGCAGCAGGCGCTTCCCGACAGGATCGTCATCGTGCGCCGCATGCGCAGGCCGACGCGCAAGGAGCCGAAGGCCGGGCACATGCTCTGCGGCTGATCGTGCGGCCCGGCCGGGTAGTCCCGCCGGTACTGCTCCAGCGTTCCGGACAGGCCGGCGACCTCGGCGGCCGCGCGCATCGCATTCTTGCCGGCATGACAGCCGAGCCCGTCGCCCTGTGTCGCGGCGAGATCGATGCCTTCGGGGCGGCGGGCGCGGAGCGCGGCGATGTCGAGGCTGACCGGCATGGTTCAGACCTCGTCGTAGACGACTTCGAGGGACGGCTTGGCGAGGCTGGTTCGCCCGCACATGTCCTCGATGGTGGCGGGCTCCAGCACCACGTCGCGCCCGGTGGCTTCGCTGGAGAACAGGCCGAGCAGAGCGTCCTGGCTCAGCGGCGTCGGCTGGTGCGGCGCGGCCTCCGCCACGTTCTGCGAGAGGTCGGCGAAGAGCGTGCCCCAGCGCCCGTCGGGCTTGCCGATGATCTCGTAATTCGCGCTCTTGCGGCGGATGTCGTCGTCGGCCGGGATCGAGGCCAGCACCGGAATGCCCGCCGCATCGGCGAAGGCCTGGGCTTCGCCGGTCCCGTCGTCCTTGTTGATGACGAGGCCGCCGACGCCGACATTGCCGCCCATCTTGCGGAAGTATTCGACCGCCGAGCAGACGTTGTTGGCGACGTAGAGCGATTGCAGATCGTTGGAGCCGACGACGATGACCTTCTGGCACATGTCGCGGGCGATCGGCAGGCCGAAGCCGCCGCAGACCACGTCGCCGAGGAAGTCGAGCAGGACGTAGTCGAAGCCCCAATCGTGGAAGCCGAGCTTCTCCAAGAGCTCGAAGCCGTGGATGATGCCGCGCCCGCCGCAGCCGCGGCCGACCTCCGGCCCGCCGAGCTCCATCGCGTAGACGCCGTCACGCTTGAAGCAGACGTCGCCGATGGCGACCGCCTCGCCCGCGAGCTTCTTCCTGGTCGAGGTCTCGATGATGGTCGGGCAGGCGCGCCCGCCGAACAGGAGCGAGGTCGTGTCGCTCTTCGGGTCGCAGCCGATCAGCAGCACCTTCTTGCCCTGCTGGGCCATCATGTAGCTGAGATTGGCCAGGGTGAATGACTTGCCGATGCCGCCCTTGCCGTAGATCGCGATGATCTGCGTCTCGCGCTTCACCTCGCCGGTCGCGACCGGATCGGGCTCGATGGCGGCCTCGTCCCGCAGCGTCGCAGCGGCGGCGAGTGCCGCCTTGTTGAGCTGAAGGTTCATGAGCAGGTCCTCCAATCGAGGATCATCTTCAGGCAGGCCGGATCGGCGAAGGCCGTGCGGTAGGCCTCCCCCGCTTCCGTGGCGGGTGCCCGGTGGGTGATCAGCCCGTCGAGCGACAGGCTTCCGGCCTCGATCAGGGCCCGGACCGCCGAGAGGTCGGCCGGCCGCCACTCCGCCGAAACCCGGATGCGGGCCTCGCGCATGAAGGCGGGCGGGAAGGCAAAGGCGAGCGGCGCCTCGTAGAAGCCGGCGAGAACGATCTCGCCTCCGGCCGCGAGGCGGCCGATCAGCGTATCGAGCAGGCTCGAATCGCCGCTGACATCGGTGATGACCGAATAGTCGCGCGCCGGATCTTCCTCGGGCGCGAGCACGGCATAGCCGAAGGTGCCCGCGGCCCGGAGCGGCTCGCGCTCCCACACCACCGGCTCGCCGCCCGCCAGCACCGTCAGCCGCGCGAGCAGCCGGCCGAGCACGCCGTGGCCGACGATCAGATTCCGCCCGCCGGGCACGATACCGGACAGGGCATGGTAGGCGGTCGCCGCCAGAGCGATGAGGCAGGCACGGTCGCCGAGCGCGGCATCGACCGGGACGAGGCGGGAGGCCGGAGCGATCAGGTGCGAGGCGGCTCCGCCGAACAGGCCGTTGACCTCGCCGAAGCAGCGGGCGCCGGGCACGAACACGGTCTGGCCGACGCGCAGGCCGCTTCCGGCCTCCGTCTCGATCACCGTGCCGACCGACTCGTAGCCCGGCACCAGCGGATAACCCATACCGGGAAAGGGCGGCATCCGGCCGGACCAGAGCAGTCGCTCGGTCCCCGTGCTGATCCCGCTCCAGGAAACGGCAACAACCGCGTCGCCCTCTTCAGCAGGGGTGAGCGCGAGGCGGTTCAGCGCCAAGTGCTCCGGTCGTGCAAGGACGACGGCCAATGCCTCCATGTCCTGTCTCCGCCCCGTGCTGTTTGCGAACCCGCGGGCTGCAGGTTCGCGATGTGTCATCCTAGATAGACACTTTTCTACGTCAAGCGATGATTACGATTTGTTCATCGGATGGCAGTGAGAAGGCGCGCCAGGAGGGGGCGCCGGGTCGCTTCCTCGCGAATGCGTGAAAATCCGGCCTGCGCGAGCATGTCGGACAGTTCCTCCAGCCGGCGCGGCCGCCCGCTGCCCATCGCGAGGAGGTAGAATCCGAAATAGGCGTCGCCGACGGGCTCGGCCCCGGCCGTACCGGCGAGCGGTTCCGCGATCGCGAGGAGACCGCCGGGCGGCAGCGCCGCGTGAACCGCGCGCAGGAGCGCCATGGCCCTGGCGTCGTCGTGGTCGTGGACCACCCGCACCAGAGTGATGGCGTCGGCGCCCCGCGGCAGTGGAGCGTCGAGGAAGGTTTGGCCGAAGCAGGCGACACGGCCGCCGAGTCCCTCGGCCGCGAGCCGCGCCTCAGCCCGTTCGGCGACCAGGGGCAGGTCGAGCAGGCGCAGCGCCAGATTCGGGTGACGGCGGGCGGCGTGGGCCAGGAAGACGCCCTCCCCACCCCCGACATCCATCAGGCAGGTCCGGCCGCCGAGCGGCAGCGCATCGAGAACATCGCCCGCGATCAGCGCCTGCGAAGCCGCCATCAGCCCGCTATAGGCGGCGACCGATTCGGGGCCGACCGGCGTGGCGTTCCCGGTATCGGCATAGGGCCAGTAGCCGGCGAGCCGGGTGGGACCCGCCTCATCGCGCAGCAGGGCGACGGGGTCGGCCAGATCCGCGTAGAGCATCGCGTGATGCTCGATCATCAGGGCGATCGAGGGATTGCCGATCAGCGCCGCGCCGAGATCGGCGAGCGCGAAACGGCCGTCGGGCAGCCGCGCGATCAGGCCGAGCGAGGCCGCGGCTCTCAGCAGGGTCAGGCTTCGCTCCGGAGACAGGCCGATCCGGCGGGCGATGGTGTCCGGGGTGAGCGGGCCGTCCCGCAGCAATCCGAACAGGTCGAGCCGAACGCAGGCGAACAGCACCTGCGCGTAGACGAAGCCGGCGCAGAGATCGAACAGGGCCCGCGTGTTGCGGCGCGCGATCCGGCGGGTAAGCGGAAAGCCGGCGGCCCAGCGCTGGAAGCCAGGCGAGGCCACCAGTCGGTTGCGCAGGGCGAGCCAGCGCTCGCGCCAGCCGGGATGCCGCGACGCCGGTCCGGTCTCCGTCATCGCACCGGGCGGCACGGTGAGCTCAGGCCGCTTCGCGCAGCGAGGCGGGCAGGAACAGGCGCGTCTGCGCCTCGATCTCGGCACGCATCGCGGCTTGCCCAGGGCAGGCCGGAATCACCTCGATCGCCTCCCGTGTCAGCCGCCTGAGCCGCTCCAGGGCGCCGCCCATCCCCAGCAGGGCGGCGGCGTTCGGGCGCCCGAGGGTCGCGTCGCGACCGGCAGGCTTGCCGATCTCCTCCTGGCGGCAGGCCACGTCGCGAAGGTCGTCGGCGACTTGGTAGGCCTCGCCGAGGCATTCGCCGAGCAGGCGCCAGGGCAAGGGCGCGGCGCCCGCCGCCGCGGCGCCCGTGACGGTCGCGGCGGCGAACAGCGCCCCGGTCTTGGCCTGCTGGTACTCGACCAGATCGACATGCGGCTCGGATTCCCAGGCTTGTCCGGCGACGATGCCCGACGGCGAGCCGACGGCGCGGGCGACGAGCCCGACGAGAGAGGCGAGTCGAGCCGGTGAGCGGGCAGCGCCCCGCGCCAGCGTCTCGAAGGCGGCGACGATCAGCGCGTCGCCGGTGAGAACCGCGAGCGGGACACCGAAGGCGGCGTGGACTGACGGCTTCTGGCGACGCATCGGCGCGTCGTCGAAGCAGGGCAGGTCGTCGTGAACGAGGGAGGCGCAGTGCAGCAGCTCGATCGCCGCCGCCGCAGCATCGGACGTGGCGGGGTCATCGTCGCCGCAGGCCCGTGCCACGGCGATGCAGAGGCGCGGACGGATTCGGTGACCGCCGGGGAAAACGGCGTAACGGATGGCCTCGGCGAGCCGTGGCGGCGCGCCCGGTGCCTCCGCGTGCGAGACTGCCACGTCCAGCCCTGTCTCGATCCGCCTTCCGACATCCATGGCGCCCTCCCGCGTCAATTCATGTTGTCTTGCTCATGTGTCAACTATGATTGACACTGTTGGCGGCTCGGATCAACGTCGATGCCGAGGGAAAAGTGAGCGGGTCGTGGCGGAGAAGCGCGTCATCGTGATCGGCGCCGGCATCGGGGGGCTCGCCGCCGCGCTGAGTCTGGCCGCAGCCGGTCTCGACGTGACGGTGCTGGAACGCGCTGCCGCGGTCGGCGGCAAGATGCGCTCCGTGCCTGTCGGAGGGGTGCGGGTCGAGGCGGGGCCGACCGTCTTCACCATGCGCTGGGTCTTCGACGAGCTCTTTACTGAGGCCGGCACGCACCTCGAGGCGGAGATCGGGCTGAGGCCGGCCTCGCTGCTCGCCCGGCACGCCTGGAACGAGCGCGAGCGACTCGACCTGTTCGCCGATGTCGCCGCTTCCGCCGACGCCATCGGCGCCTTCGCGGGCACACGGGAGGCGGAGGGCTATCGCCGCTTCTGCGCCCGCGCGGCCGAGGTCTACCACACGCTGGAGGGGCCGTTCATCCGCGCCGACCGGCCGAGCCCGGTCGATCTTGCCCAGCGCGTCGGCCTGTCCGGGATCGGCAGCCTCTGGCGCATCCAGCCCTTCGCGACCCTGTGGTCGGCGCTCGGCGAGTACTTTCGCGATCAGCGCCTGCGTCAGCTCTTCGGTCGCTACGCCACCTATTGCGGTGCCTCACCGTTCGAGGCGCCGGCCACGCTGATGCTGGTCGCCCATGTCGAACAGACCGGCGTCTGGACCGTCGAGGGCGGATTGAGCCGCCTCGCGGGCGTCGTCGCCGACTTGGTGGAGCGGCAGGGCGGCAGGATCCGCACCGGCGCGAACGTGGCGCGAATCGTGACCACGAGTGGCCGCATCACGGGGGTGGAACTGGCCGATGGCGAGCGCATCGCTGCCGACGCGGTGATCGCCAATGCGGACGTGGCGGCCCTCGGCGTGGGCCTGCTCGGCCCCGATGCGACCCCTGCCGGCGACCGGGTCCCGCCCCGCGAACGCTCGCTCTCGGCCGTGACCTCTTGCCTGACGGCGCGGGCGACGGGCTTCGGCCTCGCCCACCACACCGTATTCTTCTCCGCCGATTACCGGGCGGAGTTCGACACGATCCTGCGCGGACGCCGCCTGCCGCCGGACCCGACCGTCTACGTCTGTGCCCAGGACCGGGACGGCGACGGCGATTCGGCACCGGACGGTCCGGAACGCCTGCTCCTCCTCGTCAACGCCCCGGCCGATGGCGGGGAACGCCCCCTCGCTCCTCGGGAGATCGCTGCATGCGAGACGAACATCCTTCGCAAGCTCTCGGACTGCGGCCTCATCCTGGAGCCGACGGGACCGGCGACGGTCACGACACCGCGCGACTTCGCGGGGCTGTTTCCGGGGACGGGGGGCGCCCTTTACGGCCGGGCCTCGCACGGCTGGACGGCGACCTTCAAGCGGCCGGGGGCGCGGACGCGGGTGCCGGGGCTCTACCTCGCGGGGGGGAGCATACATCCGGGACCGGGCGTGCCGATGGCGGCGCAATCGGGCCGGCTCGCGGCGGCGGCACTGCGCGCGGACCTCGATTCGACGGCGCGGTCGCGCAAGGCGGCTACGTCTGGTGGTACGTCGATGCAGTGAGCGCGGACGGGCGCCAGGGGCTCACCGTCATCGCGTTCATCGGCAGCGTGTTCTCGCCGTATTACCGGTGGGACGCGAAGCGCGACCCGTTCGCCCACTGCGCCGTCAACGTCGTGCTCTACGGCGAGCGGGCGAATCGCTTCGCCATGACCGAGCGCAACGCCGCCGCCCTGTCACGCGACGCCGCGAGCTTCAGCCTCGGGCCGTCCTCGCTCGAATGGGACGGCAGCGTGCTGACGATTCGCCTCGACGAGCTTTCCGCGCCGATCCCGCGCGCCGTGCGCGGCACGGTGCGGGTACGGCCGAAGGCGCTGACCGCGCAGCCCTTCACCCTCGACGCGCACGGCCTGCACCGCTGGTGGCCGATGGCGCCCGATTGCGAGGTCGAGGCGGAGTTTTCGGCGCCCGCCCTCTCCTGGCGCGGCAGCGGCTACCACGACACCAACGACGGCGACGGTGCTCTGGAGGAGGCGTTCACCGACTGGACCTGGTGCCGTGCGCCGCTCAAGCGCGGCTCGGCCATCCTCTACGACGTGCGCCGGAGCGATGGCAGCGGCCAGAACCTGACGCTGCGTTTTGACGCCGACGGCACCCGCCGCGAGATGCGCCCGCCGCTCGCGGCCGCCCTGCCGTCCACCACCCTCTGGCGGATGCCGCGTGCGACCCGCAGCGACGACGCGCGCGCGCAGGTGATCCGCACCTTCGAGGACACGCCGTTCTACGCCCGCTCGCTGCTCGCCTCGACCCTCGACGGCGAGGCGGTGCAGCCGGTGCACGAGAGCCTCTCGCTCAAGCGCTTTCGCAACCCATTGGTGCGGCTGATGCTGCCGTTCCGGATGCCGCGGCGGATCGGCTGAAGCCGATCAGCCGACCTTCGCGCCGGCCTCGTCCTTGCGCTCATGGCGCAGCAGCAGCGGCGTCTGCGCGAGCGCAAAGGCGATGGTGAGCGGCATGATGCCGAACACCTTGAAGCTCACCCAGAAATCCTCCGTCTGCGTCCGCCAGACGACCTCGTTGATGACGGCCAGCGCGAGGAAGAACAGGCCCCAGCGGAAGGTAAGCTTGCGCCAGCCCTCATCGGTGAGCGCGAACATGCTGTCGAGCACGACCGAGAGCAGCGACTTGTTGAAGGCAAGGCCGCCGAGCAGCACGAGGCCGAACAGCGTGTTCACGATGGTCGGCTTCATCATGATGAAGGTCTTGTCCTGAAGCGCCAGCGTCAGGCCGCCGAACACGAGGACCACGACGCCGGACACGAGCGGCATGATCGGCAGCCGCCGTAACAGGGCGAAGTGCACGCCGAGCGCGATGGTCGTGGCGACGATGAACACACCGGTCGCCACGAACAGCTTGCTCTCCGCGCCCACGCCGAAGCGCTCGGCATAGGCGTTGCTGAAGAAGAACACCGCGAGCGGGCCCACCTCCAGCGCCAGCTTGAGGAGCGGCGGCAGATGCCGGCGCGGCGGAACGCTCTCGACCTTCATGCTGAAATTCTCACAAGACTCGGAGGGGGCAGCGGGCAATCGGTTACTCCTTGGGAAGACCGGTGATCGCCCTGGCGAAATCCCGCGCGGCGAACGGCTCCAGGTCCTCCACGCCCTCGCCGACCCCAATGAAATGCACGGGCAGGCCGAACTTCGCGGCGAGTGCCACCAGAATACCGCCCCGCGCGGTTCCGTCGAGCTTCGTCATCACGAGGCCGGACACGGGTGCGGCCTGCGAGAACAGCTCGACCTGGCTCAGCGCGTTCTGGCCGACGGTCGCGTCGAGCACCAGCAGAGTGGCGTGAGGTGCCTCCGGGTCGATCTTTCGGATGACGCGGACGATCTTTTCCAGCTCCGCCATCAGCCCCGCCTTGTTCTGCAGGCGCCCGGCGGTGTCGATCAGCAGTACATCGGTGCCGTTCTCCCGCGCCTCCTTGAAGGCGTCGAAGGCGAGCCCCGCCGCGTCCGACCCCTGCGCGCGGCTGATGACGGGGGTGTTGGTGCGCTCGCCCCAGACGCGAAGCTGCTCGATCGCCGCCGCGCGAAAGGTGTCGCCCGCCGCCAGCATGACGCTGCGGCCTTCCGCCTTGAACTTGAGTGAGAGCTTTCCGATCGTCGTCGTCTTGCCGGCGCCGTTCACGCCGACCGTCAGGATCACGTAGGGCTTCTTCGAAGAGTCGATGGCGATCGGTGTCGCCACCGGCTCCAGCGCCCGCTCGATCTCGGTGGCCAGGATGGCGCGTACCTCATCGGGCGAGATGCCCTTCTCGTAGCGGCCCTTGCCGACCGCCTCCGACATGCGCATCGCCGTCTCCACGCCGAAATCGGCCTGGATCAGCGCGTCCTCCAGATCCTCGAGGGTAGTGGCGTCGAGCTTGCGCTTGGTGAACAGGCCCGTCACCCGGTCGGACAGGGCGGACGAGGTGCGCCGCATTCCGGCCGTGAGCCGCGACCACCAGCCCTGCTTTTCCGTGCCTTCGGCGGCGCCGGAGACCGCATCACTTGCGAGCGCCGCAGCCGTATCGACGGGCTGGATGTCGGCCTCGGCGGGAGGCTGTGCCTCGGTCGGCACGGCCTCCTCCGGCTCGCCGCCGGTCAGGCGCGACCACCAGTTCCGCTTCTCCGCCGGATCGGTCGCGGCGGTCGGGACGTCCGCCTCTGCCGTCGCCTCATCCGGTTGCGGCACCTCTTCCGAAGGCGGCTGAGGCTCCGGCTGGAGGTCTGCGCCCTCCAACTCGTCGGGGATGCGATTCTTGTCGGGATCGTCCGGAGCCGGCTCACTGACCGGCGGCGGCACGTGAGACACGTCGTCCGCAGCAGTGGCAAAGTCGGGCTGACCTTCGGATTCGGAGGCCGGCGACAGTGGGTCCGGCGTGACCGGCTCCCCAGTCGGCCCATCCTCGGCCGGCTTGTCCTCGGCGGGCCCCTGTTCGGCAGGCCTCACCTCGGGCGTGCCCTTTCGCCCGAACAGGCGTCCGAACCAGCCGGGCTTCTCGTCGTCGCTCATCCCAGTTCCTTGCTCGAAACTTGCCTGACCCAGCCTTGCCCGCGACGATCCGGCATTCTAGCCCGTGAGGCATGAACGCCCGTGTTTCAGTGCCGGATCACACCGTGGGACCGGAAATAGGTCTTTCCCTGCTCTACCGCGATGCCCTGATGCTCGTCATCGACAAGCCGGCCGGTTTGCCGGTGCATCCGGGTCCGAAGGGCGGGCCGACGCTGACCGACCATCTCGACGGCCTGCGCTTCGGCCTGCCACGCCGGCCGGAGGCCGCACACCGGCTCGACCGCGACACCTCCGGCTGCCTCGTACTCGGCCGCCACGCCAAGGCGCTCGCGCGTTTGAACCGTCTGTTCGCCGACGGCAAGGTCGACAAGACTTACTGGGCACTGGTCGAGGGCGGCCCGGAAGAAATGGAAGGGCGCATCGATCTTCCTCTCGCCAAGCGCTCGGACGACCCGCGCAGCTGGTGGATGAAAGCGGATCCGACCGGGCTCCCGTCGCTGACGCTGTACCGCGTGCTCGGGCGGGCGCACGGACTGTCGTGGCTTGAATTGAAACCGGTGACGGGGCGCACCCACCAGCTCCGCGTCCACTGCGCGGCGATGGGCTGGCCGATCCGCGGCGACGCGATCTACGGAAACGCCGGGCGGGACGGGCCGGGGCTTCAGCTCCATGCGCGAGGTCTGAGACTACCCCTCTATCCGAAGCGTGAGGCGATCGCTGTGGAAGCGCCCGCACCGACGCACATGCGGGCTGATCTGGAGGCCTGCGGCCTTGCTGCTGCCTCTTGAAGGCTCACCCGGATGCGAGGTGCGCGGCTCTGTTCAAGCCGCGAGCAGAACCTGTCCGTCATGCCCGGCGACGGTGATGTCGTGGATCTCCCCAGCCGGCACCACCTCAGCGAAGCGCACCGGCGTGAACGCCTCCGTCCGGCCGGTCCCGCCCCGTTCGGTCAGCACCCGGTGGCGGGCGCCGACCTCGCCGTCGAGGTGTCGGGCGAGCGCCGCCGCGCCGGCCGCGCGCAGCCGCGCGGCCCGCGCACGGATTACGTCGCCGGGCAGGGCCAGCATCCGTGCGGCGGGCGTTCCGGGGCGCGGCGAGTAGGGGAAGACGTGCAGATGCGTCAGCCCGCATTCCTCAACGAGGTCGAGCGAGCGGGCGAACTGCGCCTCGGTCTCCGTGGGAAACCCGGCGATCAGATCGGCGCCGAAGACGAGGCCGGGACGAAGGTCCCGCAGGGTTTCGCAGAGCCGGATCGCGTCGGCCCGGGAGTGGCGCCGCTTCATCCGCTTGAGGATCAGGTCGTCACCCGCCTGGAGGGAGAGATGGACGTGCGGCATCAGCCGCGATTCCTCGGCGAAGGCGGCGATCAACGCGGCATCGGCCTCCACCGAATCGATCGATGAGAGGCGCAGGCGGGCGAGACCCGGCACTTCGGCGAGAATCGTGCGGACGAGGCGCCCGAGACTCAGGTCCGGATCGAGGTCGCGGCCGTAGGCGGTGAGATCGACCCCGGTCAGCACCACCTCGCAACCGCCATGCTCGACGATGTGGCGGACCTGAGCCACCGCCTCGGCGACCGGCACCGAGCGGGAATTGCCGCGCCCGAACGGAATGACGCAGAAGGTGCAGCGGTGGTCGCAGCCGTTCTGAACCGGCACGAAGGCGCGGGTGTGCCCGCTCATGGCAGCGATGCGTGTCGGCTCCGCCCTGCGCACCGCCATGATGTCCTCTGACGCGGGCACGGCACCGTCGCGCCAGCTCTCGGGCCTGAGCTTCGCGGCATTGCCGACGAGGCGCGCCACCTCCGGCATCTCGGCGTAGTGCGCGCGCTCGACCTCGGCGCCGCAGCCGGTCACGACGATCTCGGCGCCCGGCCGCTCGCGGGCAAGCCGGCGGATCGCCTTGCGGGCCTGCCGCCCGGCCTCGGCGGTGACCGCGCAGGTGTTGACAACGACGAGGTCGCGGCCCTCGGCGCCGACCTCGGCATGGCCGCGCAGCACCTCCGACTCGACGGTGTTGAGCCGGCAGCCGAAGGTGAGCGTCTCGACGCTCACCCGTCGAGCCCGGCAAACAGCTCGGGCGCGAAGGTGCCCTCGCCTTCGAGGAAGACCGGGCCAGTCATCAGCACGTGGTCGTCGGCGCGCCACTCGATCGAGAGTTCCCCGCCGGGCAGCGCCACACGGGCGGCGCGGCCGATCATGCGCAGGCGGGAGGCCGCCACCACCGTGGCGCAGGCCGCGGTGCCGCAGGCGAGCGTCAAGCCGGCGCCGCGCTCCCACACCCGCAGCTTGATCGTGTCGCGGCCGGTCACCTGGGCGATGGAGATGTTGGCCCGCTCCGGAAAGATCGGGTGCGCTTCGAGCAGCGGTCCGATGCGGCCGAGGTCGTAGCTGTCCGGATCGCGCTCGACGAAGAAGATCGCGTGCGGGTTGCCCATGCTCACAGCAGCGGGTGAATGCAGGATCGGATCGTCGATCGGCCCGACCTGCAGCTCGATGCGGCGCGTGTCGGGGAAGGGCTCGGCCAGCGGAATCTCGTCCCAACGCAGGCGCGGCTGGCCCATATCGACGGTGAACGAGCGGTCGGTGATGCGCTTCACCGCAACCAGCCCCGCCATCGTCTCCAGCGTGAGGGCGCCGTTCTCGGCGGGCCGCGCCATGGCCGGATCATCGAGCAGTGCGTAGCCGACGCAGCGGGTACCGTTGCCGCAGGCACCCGATTCCGAGCCGTCGGTGTTGTAGATGCGCATGAAGGCATCGGTGCCCGGCGTGACGGGATCATGCACGACCATGAGCTGGTCGAAATGCGAATGCACGTCGGCGGCGATGGCGCGAGCCTCGGCCGGGGTAACGCGAATCGAAGTGCCGCGTAGGTCGAGCACGACGATGGCGTTGCCGGCGCCGTGCATCTTCAGGAAGCGGCGATCTGCGAGAGGGCTCATCGGACCTCTGACGACCTTGTCTGCGGACATGTGGGGGTTGGCGCGGCGTATATGGCAAAAGCCGGCCGGCCGCGAGTCGGAAGCGGGCGGCTGCAACGTCGCGCCGCAACGGTCTCGCGCGGGGCGCGTTTCGGCCCTACCCTGTCGCGATCGGCCAATCGGAGCCTCACCGCCTTGACCCGTCTCGTCACCCTCGCCGCGGGCCTCCTCGCTCTCGTCCCCGCCCTGACCTCCGTGACGGTCGCCCAGAACGCACCACCACCCAGCACCGCCCCCTCCCCCGCCGAGACGAACCCGCTGCCGACGACGACCGTGCCGGACACCTCGAAATCCGGACCCGATCCGGCAGCACCCGCGCCCCAGCAGGTGCCGATCCCCCGGCCGGCGCAGTCCGGCGCGGCGCAGACGGTCACGCCGCCACCCTCGACGCTGCCGACGCTCGTGACGACGCCCGGCGAGCCGAACGACGTTGACGAGGTGACACTGCCGGCCAAGCCTGTGGCGATCCTCGCCGGCTCGACCAAGTGGGACGAAGCGCGGGCGAACCTGCGAAAATCGTTCAAGACCATCGGCGAGGCGCTGGCCAAGCTGAACCTCAAGCCATCGGGCCGGCCGATCGCTCTGTTCACCAAGACCGAGGATGACGGCTTCCAGTACGAGGCGATGATCCCGATCGAGGCCGCACCCGCGCCGGGCGCGGAAGGTAGCGAGGTGAAATTCGGTTCAAGCCCGAGCGGAAAGGCGCTGCGATACAAGCATAGCGGCACCTATGAGGAGATCGACGGCACGTACGAGACGTTGATCGCCTACCTCGATGCGAAGGAGATCCCGGTTCAGGACCGCTTCCTCGAAGAATACGTGACCGATCTCGGCGAGGGAGCCGACGACCGGCTCGACATCAACATCTACGCGCTAGCCAAGTAGTACCGAGATCGGATCGAAGGAGGCGCCTTGTCGCGGGCCCGGAACCGCCGAATCCCCACACGGATTCGGCGTTCATGCCGCTGTTTCCCGATACCGCCCTCCCAGCCGCGCCCCGTCGCCAACGCCGCCAAGCCCCGGCTGCGGCATCCGAGACCCTTAAGGACAAGGCGCTTGAAATTCATCGCCGTCTCTGCGGCGTCTACGATTGTCCGATCCCATACTTCCACAGTCTCGATCCGCTCTCGGAGCTGATCTCCTCGCTGCTCTCGCACCGGACGCGGAACGCCGAGTCCGGCCGCGCCTTCAAGGCGCTGCGGACGCGCTGGCCCGATTGGGCGGCGGTCGAGAAGGCTGGCGTGGCGGAGATCGAGGAGACGATCCGTGGCGTCACATGGCCGGAATTGAAAGCGCCGCGCATCAAGGCGGTTCTGAGCGCCGTGCGGGAGCGGGTAGGTACGCTTTCCCTCGATTTCCTGCAGGCGATGAGCGTCGATGAGGCGCGCGGCTGGCTCGAAGCCATCCCCGGCATCGGGCCGAAGACGAGTGCGGCCGCTTTGTCCTTCTCGACGCTGCGCATGCCGGCCCTGCCGGTGGACAGCCACCACCATCGCGTCGCGCAGCGCACCGGGCTGATCGGCCCTAAACTCGATGTCGGCCCGAGCCACGCGGTGCTGCGGGCACAACTACCCGACAATTGGTCGGCGCAGACGCTCTACGACAATCACGAAGTGCTGATGATGCACGGGCAGCGCGTCTGCTTCCACCGCTCGCCGGCCTGCGGGCGCTGCGTGCTGCTCGACATCTGCCCGACGGGCCAAGCACGGGGGGTGACCGCGACCGAGCGGCCTTAAGTCCAATAGAGGATGCGCGCGAAGGGCAGACGGACTGCGACCCGCTCCGTGAGATGCGCCCGTATCGCCTTCATCAGCTCATTGGGAAACACGTACTTCACCGAGCCGAACTTGGTGAGCTTTCGCGTCCGCTCTGCCTCCCGCATCGGCAGATCGGAGCCGGGATACCAGCTCTCCAACACCGTCTTCGAGCCCGGTGTAAAGCGGTGGGTGATGAGTTCGACCGTCAAGTCGGGCTCCTTCACCTCGGCCAGCGTAGCGGCCGCGGCGCGCAACAGGACGTCATAGGCGTCCGGCCAATCCTGGACCGGCAGGATCGGCGCGATGGTCAGGCCGACGGGGTAGCCGGCGCGGGCGAGCGCGCCCATGGCAGAGAGCCGGTCGGCGAGCGGCGCGGTGCCGCCCTCGTAATGTGCGGCTGCGGCAGCGTTGACCGAGAAGCGGATCCGGGTGCGGCCGCGATGCGGCAGGTCCAGAAGCGGCTCGACCGCGGCAAACTTGGTCGTGAAGCGGAGTTGCACCGGTGCCTCCCAGGCACCGAAATGGCGGATTGCCGCCGAGAGCGATCCGGTGAGATGCTCGATTCCGAGCGGATCGGTATAGCAGGACGCCTCGAAGGTGGTGCCTTCCGCCGCGCGCGCCTCTGAGGCGCTGGTGACCCCGCCTTGGCCGAGATAGCTTTCGAGATTGCCGAGGATCGCGTCGAGGTTGGCGTAGACGCGGGTGACCGGCGGCCCTGACAGCGAGCCGGCGAGATAGCAGTACTGGCAATGCGCCGGGCAGCCCTCGGCGAGATCGAAGCGCCAGTCGGCGCTCGGCGGAATCGGCTGGAGTTTCAGCTTCGTCGGCGGGGCCGTGACGACGGCGAGCGTCGCCTTGGCCTGAGCATAGGCCCGCCGCGGATTCTCGTCGCGCAGACCGGTGAGCCGGTTGTTCTTCAGCCGCTCGATCGGAAGCCCGAGGGCTTCCGCTCGCGCCACGATCTGTCGTCCATGCGCGTGATCGAGGGCTTCCGGCGTCACCAGCACGCGGCGCGGATGCCAGAGCCGGGTAGGACGCCGGCGATCCGTCTGTCGAGTGTGCGTTTCCTCGGTCAGGAGCAGAGTCATGCCGCACCAACCCGCGCCATCTGTCGAGGGTCCGAGGGTGCGTCGCTTCGGAACCGAGGATAGGCTCAAACGCTGTTTCCGCGCGAGGAAACTGCGGGGTGGACATGACCGAACTGGAGACGAAGCGCGCGGCGATCGCCGACCTTCTGGCGCGCATCGAGGGACTCGACCCGCAGGATCGAGCCGTCTTGGATCGGCGCGTGGAAACCGCGGTGGAGGGCTTCGATCCCGGAGCGCCCGAGCCGTCCGATCCGGCCCGGCTCGATCTGCATCGGCTGCTCAGGGACTACCGCGACCTGCGGGATCTGCCCGCCGATCGCAACAACGTTCGGCTTGCTGAGAAAGGTGAAGTGTTCGCACCGGAGGACGATGCGTAGCGGGCCGCACCACCGATCCGGCCACCGACATCCGGTCCTTCGAGCGGCCGACATGACTTGGCACCAGGGGTGAACCGCGCCAAGCGTAGCCGATGAGCAGAACCCTTCTCGCCTATTCAGGGGCCGCCCTGGCGGAGATCGCCGGGTGCTTCGCGTTCTGGGCGTGGTTGCGGCTCGGGCGATCCGCTTGGTGGATCGCGCCGGGGCTCGTCTCGCTAGCATTGTTCGCGTGGCTCCTCACCCTGGTCGAGAGCGAGGCGGCGGGCCGAGCCTATGCCGCCTATGGCGGCGTCTACATCGTCGCCTCGATCCTCTGGCTCTGGGGCATCGAGGGTCACCGGCCCGACCGGTGGGATCTGGCAGGCGGAGCGATCTGCCTCGCCGGCATGGCCGTGATCCTGTTTGGCCCCCGGAGCGGCTGAGCCGCTCCGGGAGAAGAAAGGGTCAGCCTTCGCGGATCAGGATCAGGGTCGAGAGCGGCGGCAGGGTCAGGCTCAGCGAGTGCGGCTGGCCATGGCTCTGCTCGGCTTGGCTCTGCACGCCACCCATGTTGCCGACATTCGAGCCCCCGTAGCGCTCGGCGTCCGAGTTGATCGCCTCGCGGTAGTAGCCAGCGGCCGGCACGCCGACGCGGTAGCCCTCACGCGGCACCGGCGTGAAGTTCGAGACCACGATGGCGACTTCGCCCTCCGCCTTGCCCTTGCGGGCCCAGGCGATGACCGAGTTGTCGGAATCGTCCGCCACCAGCCACTGGAAGCCGCCCGGCTCGACGTCGCGGGCGTAGAGGGCCGGCGTCGAGGTGTAGACGTGGTTGAGGTCGCGAATCAGATCCTTGACGCCGCCATGCAGCGGATCGTCGAGCAGATGCCAGTCGAGCGACTGGTTGTGGTTCCATTCACGCTCCTGACCGAACTCACCGCCCATGAAGAGCAGCTTCTTGCCGGGATGGCCCCACATGAAGCCGAAATAGGCGCGCAGGTTGGCAAACTTCTGCCAACGGTCACCCGGCATCTTGCCGAGCAGCGAGCCCTTTCCATGCACCACCTCGTCGTGAGACAGCGGCAGCACGAAGTTTTCCGAGAAGGCGTAGAGCAGGCCGAAGGTCAGGTTGTGGTGGTGGTAGCGCCGATGGATCGGATCCTCGGACATGTATTTCAGGGTGTCGTGCATCCACCCCATGTTCCACTTGAATCCGAAGCCGAGGCCGCCCGTGTAGGTCGGGTGCGAGACGCCGGGCCATGAGGTCGATTCCTCGGCCACGGTGATGGTGCCGGGGGCGTGGCTGTAGGTCGCCTCGTTGGTCTTGCGCATGAAGTTGATGGCGTCGAGGTTCTCGTTGCCGCCGTACTGATTCGGAATCCACTCGCCCGCCCGCCGCGAGTAGTCGAGGTAGAGCATCGAGGCCACGGCATCCACGCGCAGGCCGTCGAGATGGTAATGCTCCAGCCAGAACCGGGCATTGGCCGTGAGGAAGGCGGAGACCTCCGTGCGGCCGAAATTGTAGATGTAGGTGCCCCAATCCTGGTGGAAGCCCTGACGCGGGTCGGCGTGCTCGTAGAGATGCGTGCCGTCGAATAGACCGAGCCCGTGGGCGTCGAGGGGGAAGTGGCCCGGTACCCAGTCGAGCAGGATGCCGATACCGGCCTCGTGCGTTGCGTTGACGAAGGCGACGAAGTCGTCGGGCGTGCCGAAGCGGCTGGTCGGCGCGAACAGCGAGACCGGCTGATAGCCCCATGAACCGTCGAACGGGTATTCAGTGATCGGCAGCAGCTCGATATGCGTGAAGCCGAGTTCCTTGACGTAGGGGATCAGGCGCTCGGACAGCTCCTTATAGGTCAGGTATCGGTTGCCCTCGCCGGGCACCCGCGCCCAGGAGCCGAGATGCACCTCGTAGACCGACATGGCGGCGTGACGCGGGTCTTTCTCACCGCGTGTGTCCATCCAGGCGCTGTCGTGCCATTGCGGCTCGTTCAGGCCCTGCAGCACGGACGCTGTCTGCGGCGGGTGCTGGGCGCGGAAGGCGACCGGGTCGGCCTTGAGCGGCAGCAGTGACCCGTCGGGGCCGCGGATCTCGAACTTGTAATTCTGCCCGGCCTTAAGACCCGGCACGAACAGCTCCCACACGCCACCGTTCAGCCACAGCCGCATCGGGTGGCGCCGGCCGTCCCAATCGTTGAAGTCGCCGACCACGCTGACACGGCGGGCGTTCGGTGCCCAGACCGCGAAGCGGAAGCCGGAGATGCCGTCGAGCTCACCGGCATGGGCGCCGAGCACGCGATAGACAAGGTTGCTGCCGATCTGGCGCAGACCGTCGATCTCACTCTGTTCGAGCGAGGGGCCGAAGCCGTAGGGATCATGCCGGCGGGCACTGCTACCATCCCAGGTCTCGACTTCGATCTCGTAGAGGGGACGGCCCTCGCCCTTCACGGTCGCGACATAGAACCCGTCGGGATGGAGACGCTCGAACGGGATGCTCTGTCCGCCCGTGATCAGGCGGGCTGCCTTTGCCTCGGGCAGGATGGCGCGGATCTCCCAGGCCCCAGGCCCGACCTCGTGCGGGCCGAGTATACCGAAGGCATCGCCGTGATCCGCCGCCATCATGGCGGCGATGGCATCGGGGTGGAGGTGCGTATCGCGCGGCTGAGATGCGGGACGGCCCACGCGGGGCGCCCCCCCGTCACCGCCGAGCGCATCCGCCGACCGGGGCGCGCGAGGCGCCTCGGCCGAGCCTGACCTGTTCGGGACGTTTGTGGCAGACGGCCCCTCGTTGCGAGCCGCGGCCTTGTCGTCCAGAGACGTCATTCAGTCACCTCTCTCGGAAGCACTCCCGGGCCGATGCAGGATGAGGCGCGGGAGCGCGCAGGTCACACCGAAGCGCGGTCGCGCTTGGCTTCATCCAATATGTTGAGAACACCCCGTGCTGGGATTTCGATCCAGTCGGGGCGGTTGTTGACCTCGTAATCGACCTCGTAGAGCGCCTTCGTGAGCAGGCTCAGGCGCAGCAGGCCGCGATGCGTGTCCGCATCCTCGACCGCAGCCCGGCTGCCGGCCACGGCCTGTCCGTAGCCGTCGAGGAACGCGGCATCGATCATGCCGCGCCACGCGATCGCCGCGTTGCGGGCCCGCTCCTCGCTATCGCCGAAGCGGGCCGCGATCTCGCGCACCACCGTCTCGGCGCCGTAGGCGAACGAGCGCAGCATGCCGGCCACGTCACGCAGCGGCGTGGACTTCGCCCGGCGCTGCTCGACCGGACGCGAGGGCTCGCCCTCGAAATCGACGATGATGAGATCGCCCTCGGAGGCGAGAACCTGACCGAGATGGTAGTCCCCGTGTATGCGGGTCTTGGTAGCGCCCCGCAGCGGGCCGGAGGCCAGCTCGTTGATGAGCGCCTCGACCTCGTCGCGGCGGGTGGCCAGCGCCTCGCTCGCCGAACCGGGCGACCACGCGGTGATCGCGTCGAGCCCCTTGAAAGCGCGCGCGGCCTGATGGCGGGCGTCGTCCGCCAGCGCCGCGAGATCATCCTCGCCGAACGCTTCGACCTTAAAGGCCGGGTTGTCGGTGTCGATGGCGAAGGCGCGATGCAGTTCGGCCGTGCGCTGACCCAGCAACTCCGCCCAGCGCAGGTGCGCATTGAAGGCGTCTTCCGGCGTCGGCGCCTCGCTCTCGGGTGCCAGCACCACGGTCTCGAAGTCGCGCCGCAGACCTTCCAGCATCAAGGTCCAGGCGTCGCCCTGATTGAGGACGAACTTCTGGAGCAGCGCCAGCGCCGTGCGGGTGCCGTCCTCGGCCACGTGTTCCACGACGCCGAGAAGTGCGGGCGTATTCGGGAAATGCGCCTCCTCGGTGAGGAAGCGGCCGATCTCGATCTCCGGATGCGTGCCCGGCTGGAGGCGGCGCAGGAGCTTGAGCATCATCCGCGCGCCGATGGCGATCGAGGTGTTGCTCTGCTCGGCCGAGAGGCGGCGCACGTCGGCGACCTCGAACGGCACCTCAGGGTCGTAAGCCGAGGTCGTGGAGAAGACGATGCTGCCGCGCTCGGACGGGATCGTCACGCCGCCGCGCATCGCCTCGATCAGGGCGACCGTGAAGGGCGCGGCTGCGGCGGCCTCGTAGAGCAGGCCGGTGCGGGGACCGCGACGCACGCGGGCGACCGCATGGTCCATCAGCGTCTCGTCCTCGCGTCCTTCCTCGACGGCCAGCGGCACGAAGTAGTCCTGACGCTCGCCGTTCGCGAGCGTCACCGCCACCCGCGGCAGCAGGAACTTGCCCTCGCCCAACGCGTCCTTGACTATCGCGCTGTCATCGACCTGCACCGACTTGATGCGCGAGCCCTTGGCGCCGAACCAGCGGCGCGAGCCGATGAAGGGCGGAGCCACGGTGCGCTCGAAGGCGGTGCGCTCGCGACCCTTGATCAGGGTTTCGACGCCGCCGGTCAGAACCAGGGTGAAGAGCTCAGGGCTCTGCGGCTGCGGGCCGATCTCGCCGGTATTCGCGACGGAGAGCGAGAACCAGTAGAAACCGTAGGCCGGGAGCGTCAGCAGATAAGGCAGTTCGCCGATCGCCGGGAAGGCGGTGCCGCCGGTCAGCTCGATCGGGATCGCCCCGCGCAGGTCTGAGAGATCGAGCTGCACCGCCTGCGGCGCCCGCGAGAGATTGGCGACGCAGAGGATGCGCTCGTTCTCGTGCTCGCGGATCCAGGCGAGCACCTTGCGGTTCGTCGGATAGAGGAACTGGATCGCACCGCGACCGAGCGCCACCGAATTGTTGCGGATCGCGATCATGCGCCGCGTCCAGTTCAGCAGCGACGTCTGCGCCTGGATCTGCGCCTCGACGTTGATCGCGTCGTAGCCGTAGATCGGGTCCTGAATCGCGGGCAGGAACAGCTTCTGCGGGTTGGCCCGCGAGAAGCCGCCATTGCGGTCGGGCGACCACTGCATCGGCGTGCGCACGCCGTCGCGGTCGCCGAGATAGATGTTGTCGCCCATGCCGATCTCGTCGCCGTAATAGAGCACCGGCGTGCCGGGCATCGACAGGACGAGCGACTTCATCAGCTCGATCTTGCGCCGGTCGTTCTCCAGCAGCGGCGCGAGGCGGCGGCGGATGCCGAGATTGATGCGGGCGCGCCGCTCGGCGGCGTAGAACGACCAGAGATAATCACGCTCTTCCGCCGTCACCATTTCGAGCGTCAGCTCGTCATGGTTGCGCAGAAAGATGGCCCATTGGCACCCTTCGGGGATCTCCGGGGTCTGGCGCATGATGTCGGTGATCGGATGCCGGTCTTCCCGGGCGATCGCCATGTACATCCGCGGCATCAGCGGGAAGTGAAACGCCATGTGGCATTCGTCGCCTTCGCCGAAATACTGCGCGGTCTCCTCCGGCCACTGGTTGGCTTCAGCCAGCAGCATCCGGTCGGGATACTCGGCGTCGAGAGCCGCACGGATCGCCTTGATGACGTCGTGGGTCTCGGAAAGGTTCTCGCAGTTCGTGCCGTCTCGCTCGATCAAGTAGGGGATCGCGTCGAGCCGCAGCCCATCGACGCCCATGTCGAGCCAGTAGCGCATGACCTCGATCACGGCCTCCAGCACGGCCGGATTGTCGAAGTTCAGGTCGGGCTGGTGGCTGTAGAAGCGGTGCCAGAAATACTGCTTGGCGACCGGATCCCAGGTCCAGTTCGAAACCTCGGTGTCGAGGAAGATGATGCGCGTGTCGGAGTATTTATCGTCGGTGTCCGACCACACGTAGAAATCGCGCTCAGGCGAGCCCGCCGGCGCCTCACGGGCGCGCTGGAACCAGGGGTGCTGGTCCGAGGTGTGGTTGATGACCAGCTCGGTGATGACGCGCAGGCCGCGCTCGTGGGCAGCTTCCACGAAGCCGCGGAAATCCTCCATCGTCCCGTAGGACGGGTTGATGTCGCGGTAGTCGGCGATGTCGTAGCCGTCGTCGCGCAGCGGCGAGGGGTAGAACGGCATCAGCCAGATCGCCGTGACCCCGAGGTCGCGGACATAGTCGAGTTTCTGCGTCAGCCCCTCGAAGTCCCCGATCCCATCGTTCGACGAGTCGAAGAACGACTTGACGTGGATCTGGTAGATGATGGCGTCACGGTACCATTGCGGATCGCTGCGATCGATCATCCCGTCGCTGCCTCACGTCACTTTCGAGAGCGGAACCGGGCCCTGCGGCTCCGGAGTGCGAGCTTCCTCGGCTCGCTTCTTGGCGAGAACACGACGGTGAGCGCCGTATTCCGCCCGATCTAGAGCGCCCCGCACCGAAAGTGGAGGCGGGTCCGATGGGGGCACGGGTCGTCAGGCGCGTCGGGGCCGAATTCGCCAGACGATCGCCGAGCGGTCGGCCGGGTCGAGGGCGATCCGGTGGTTCTTGCCGTACAGCTCGAATTTGTAGCCGAGCAGCAGATCCTCGACCTCGACCGCCGCATCGTCGCGCAAGCCAAGCAGATGGAGCGGCACCTCGTAGGTGCATTCCTGACGGTTCTTGGGGTCGAGATTGACCATCACGAACACGCAATTGTCGCGCTCCGGCGTCACCTTCGCGTAGGCGATGATGTTGTCGTTCCAGGCACCCGTGAAGTGGATGTTCCGGAAGTCCCACAGGGCAGGGTTGTCGCGCCGGATCTGATTCAGTTTGATGATGTGGTCGCGGATGTTGCCGGGACGGTGATAGTCCCACGCCTTCAGCTCGTACTTTTCTGAATCGAGATACTCTTCCTTGCCCGGATAGGGCGCGGCCTCGCAGAGCTCGAAGCCGTTATAGATGCCGTAGATCGAGGACAGCGTCGCCGCGAGCGTTGCGCGCACGATGAAACCGGGCCGACCGCTGGTCTGGAGATAGTACGGATTGATATCGGGCGTGTTGGCGAAGAAGTTCGGCCGGTAATATTCGCCCATCTCGCCGGCGAGTTCGAGGGCGTACTCGGTCAGCTCCTGCTTCGTGTTGCGCCACGTGAAGTAGGTGTAGCTCTGCTGGTAACCGGCCTTGGCGAGCTTCTTCATCATCTTCGGCCGGGTGAAGGCCTCGGCGAGGAAGATCGCGTCAGGGTACTGATCGTTCACCTCGCGCAGCATCCACTCCCAGAACGGAATCGGCTTGGTGTGCGGGTTGTCGACCCGGAAGATGCGGGCGCCGTGGGCGCACCAGCCGAGGACGATGTCGCGCAGCTCGATCCAGAGCGAGGGCAGCGCCCCGCCGTAGAAGTGGACGTTGGAAATGTCCTCATACTTCTTCGGCGGATTCTCGGCGAATTTCAGCGTGCCGTCCGGGCGCCACTCGAACCATTCGGGATGCTTCTTGATCCAGGGATGGTCGGGCGAGCACTGGATCGCGAAGTCGATGGCGACCTCCATGCCATGCGCGTGTGAGGCCGCGACGAGCTGGCGGAAATCCTCAAGCGTGCCGAGCTCGGGATGCACGGCCTCGTGGCCGCCCTCCTCCGAGCCCACCGCGTAGACCGAGCCGACATCGCCGGGCTGCGCCTTCAGGGTGTTGTTCTTGCCCTTGCGGTTGGTCTTCCCGATCGGATGGATCGGCGTGAAGTAGAGCACGTCGAAGCCGAGTTCGCGGATCTCGGGCAGGCGCCGGATCACGTCCTTGAAGGTGCCGTGGCGGTTCGGATCGCCGGATTGCGAGCGCGGGAAGATCTCGTACCAAGCCGAGAACCGTGCCGCGAGCCGGTCGGCGATGACGGGGATGTTCACGGGATAGCGCGAGAGGTTCACCCGCTCGGCGTTGCGCCGGATCAGTGCCGTCGATTCCGGTGCCAGAATCTTTTCGAGGATCACGGGCGAGCCTTCCGGCTCGGCGGCGAGCGAGCGGATCAGCGCGTCGAGCCGCTGCTTGTCGGCGCCGCTCGCCAGATCCTCGGCGATCTGGATCAGCTCGACGCCCTCGATCGTCTCCAGCCGCACGTCCACGCCGGCATCGCGCTTCTTCAGGGTGTCGCGGACCCAGGAGGAGAAGCCGTCACGCCACGCCTCGATCGTGAATTCGTAGCGGGCATTGCGCTCCAGCGGGAAGTGACCGGCCCAGCGGTCGTTGTTCACGAACACCATTGGGTCGCGCCGCCACGTCTCCTCGCCGACCACGCGGGAGAGGATCGCCGCGTTGATGATCTCGTGGCCGTCGGAGAAGATGTCGGCCTCGACGCGCACCTGCTCGCCGACGACGCGCTTCACCGCTGAGCGCCCGCCATCGATCTCCGGCGTCACCGCCTCGATGACGACGCGGCCCTTGCCCTCCGGGATCGTCGCGGGCGGCGGGGCTGCGACCTTGGCGCGCTCGGCCACGAAAATGCGCAACTCGCCCGGCAGCAAATCGATGCTGGCACCCGGGTGGAAGGCGATCGGCTCGGCCTCGGGCGTGCGATCGACGAAGGTGCCGAGCTGGCCGCCGGTCCGCTCGATGAGGCGGCCGGCATCGACGGGCGCCGGCGTCTCGCCCGGATTGAACAGCACGAGCGTCGCCGAATGCGCCGAGGCAGGGTGGCCGGTGTCGGTGCGGAACAGGGCGGTGAAGGGCGCGTCCGGCGCCGAGAGCCGCATCTGCGCGCCCTCGACATTGGCGGCCGGGATCTCGGCTTTGAGCGCGTTGATTGCCGTCACGTAGCCCGAGATGTCGATGCCGGTGTCGTGCTCGCGCGAGCCGGGCGTCGTCTCGACCACGTGCAGCGCGCGGCGATAGCCCCACTCGTAGCCGATCGGCATCAGCACCCCGGCCGAGAAGAAGGCCGCAAGCGCGTAGCGCGTCTTCAGCCGGCGGGCGACCGCCTCCGCCCCGCCGGGAATGTCGGCGGCGAGCCGGCTCATGTCATGGTTCTCGGGGAAGGCGATGGAGGGCGCGACCACCCGCAGCCGCTCGTACTGCTCCAGGGCCCAGGGCGCCTTGAGATTCCACCACGCGAAGGAGTTGAACAGGTAGTCGAAGCCGGCGCCGGCCGTCGCCTGCGCCTCCTCGAAGGTGCAGCCGAGCGTTTCCGCCGCGAACAGCGTCTCGGGCTCGCGCTGCTTGGCCGCCTGGATCAGCGCGCGCCAGACATCCGGCGGCACCTTGTAGGCTGCATCACACCGGAAGCCGCGCACGCCGAGGCGTTGGAGCCTGCCGATGTAGCCGTCGAAGATGCGGATCAACTCGCCCCGCGCATGGTCGGAATGGTAATCGAGTTCGATCAGGTCACCCCAGACCGTGCGCTTGGACGGGTCATCCGGATCGATCGCCGCCGGGCTGACCGGCTTGCCCTCGGCGTCGCGCACGAACAGGTCCGGCCGCTCGTGGAACAGACGGGCATTGTCGGCGGTGTGGTTGATGACGAGGTCGCTCATCACCGAGACGCCGTGCGACTCGGCCGCCCGGCAGAACCGGGTGATCTGCTCATCGTCGGGCGTACCGTCCGGGTCGCGGAAGCGCTCGTCGAGCGCGTCGAGATCGGCCACGGCGTAGAGGCTGCGCGAGCCGCCGGTCTGGTGGAACGGATTGAGATAGACCCAGTCGAAGCCGAGGCCTGCAATGCGCGGCAGTTCCGCCGTCCAGGCCGAGACCGTGCCGACGAGGAGCGGAAACAGGTTGTAGATGCGCGGGCCCTCGGCGCGGGGTGCGAAGGCAGCGGGCAGGGCCACCGTCTCCGCCCCAGTCCGGGTCGCGGGCGCCATCGCGGTGTTCGGTGCGTTCATCGATCGCCTCCGTCTTGTCGCTTCACGCCTTCGCGCGTTCTGATGGTTCAAAGGCCGCAGAGTGGCTGTCCGGAAACGCCCGCGGCCCCGGTTCGGTCACAGCGTCAGGGCCGATGACCGGAAGAGTCTTGCGCCGCTCTCAAGCGGCGCGTCGCAGCACCACATAGGGCAGTGTTGCGAAGAGTTGACCGAGATCGAGCCGGCCATTCTCGGCGCCGACCTCGCTGCCGCCGATCACATCCACCCACCGGCTGCCGTCCGGCACCGGCAGGACCGTTCCGACGAACGCCTCGCCCGACCAACCTGATTCGGGCGTCAGCCGTGCGACGAGGCGGGGTACCGCCACCAGCAAATCATCCGCGCCGGAGGTCGCCGCCGAGCGGGTGAAGGCGATGATGTGATCGGCGCGTTTGCCGTCCGCAGCGAGCGGCCGGTAATCGGCATCGGCGTAGAAAGCTGGGCGCGCCGCCCGGTCGGCGAGCAGACGCGCCAACGTCGCCTGTTTCACGCGACCGTCAGGCCACGCGCCGATCAGATCGGCCGGCGCGCCGCCGGCCTCCAGGGCCCGCGCCCGCTCCTCGTAGTCGACCGGCCTGCGGTTGTCGGGATCGACGAACGAGAAGTCCCAGAACTCGGTGCCCTGGTAGGTATCGGGAATGCCCGGCAGGGTACATTTGAGCACCGTGCGGCCGAGCCCGGCGATCATGCCGAGGAAGGCGAGCCGCCGCACCAGGGGCCGCAGCCGGTTGAGGCAGTCCGAACCGGGAACGACGAGAGCAGCGAAGAGCGCGTGGACAGCACCCTCGTAGCCTTCGTCGACATTCACCCAACTCGACCGGCGCTTGCCCTCTCGCAGCGCCTTCTCGGCATAGGCATCGAGGCGCTTGCGGAAATCCTCGATCGCGCCCGCGTCGTCACGCTCCAGAAGCTCCAGCGGCCACGCGCCGAGGATCGCTTGGAGGAACATCCACTGATCGTTGGCGTCCGGGGCGGGCTCCCCTTCGACGGGCTTGATGTGCGGCTCCGACGCGCGGCGCCACGTATCCCAGGCGCGAGCCCACTCCTCCGGCAGTTCGGAGAGGGCGAGCTGACGCGAGCGGGCATCCTCGCCGCGCTTGGTGTCGTGGGTAGCCGTGGTGATCATCGCGTTCGGCCAGTCGCGGGCACGCGCTGCCTGGAGCGCGTGGAAATGCTCCGCGTCGATGCCGTACTCGCCGGGATCGCCGCCGACCTCGTTGAGGGCGAGAAGTTCCACGAAACGGTAGAACAGCGTGTCTTCCAGGCTCTTGGCCATCACCGGGCCAGTGAGCTGCTGGAAGCGGCGGCGGAAGCGCAGGACGACCTGCTGGTCCGGATGACCGGCACCACCGACATCGATGCGGCCGAGCAGGGCGTCGGCCGCGAAATCGTGCACCGAGCGATCCGGCAAGGCACTCCAGCGTTTGGCCTTGCGCACGGCCCCCTCGATCAACCGGACGTCCTCGGCCTCGATCTCGGTCTCATCGAGATCGCCCGGCAGGTAGGAACGGTAGACGGGAAAGCGCGCCACGATCTCGATGAGCGCCCGGCGGATCGCGTTGGTGGAGAAGTCGCGAGTGCGTCGGTCTGAATCGGCGATCTGCTTGAGGTCGCCGGTCATCACTTCGAGTTCGGAGGCGAAGCTGATCTCGAGGATCTCCGCCTTGGCCGCCCGGAACTGGAAGCCGTAAGGCTCATCCATATCGGTGGCCCACCGATAGAATTTTTCGATGCGCGGCTTCAGTGCCTGGTCGACCAGAATGCCGTCGAGCTGGTTCAGGACGTCGTAGCCGGTGGTGCCGGCGACCGGCCAGTCGCGCAGCTTCTCGCCCGGCTCAAGGATCTTCTCGACCACGATGTAGAAGCCCGGCCCGACGGCAGCCTGAAGCGCGCGGGCATAGCCGAGCGGATCGGCCAAACCGTCGATATGGTCGATGCGCAGACCGTCGATCCGCCCCTCGCCGATCAGGCGGAACAGCAGGTCGTGCGACCGAACGAACACATCCGACAGCTCGACGCGCAAGCCCGCAAGCGAGTTCACGTCGAAGAAGCGGCGGTAGTTGATGTCGCTCGACGCGATGCGCCAATGGGCGAGCCGATAGGATTGCTGTTCGAGCAGCCGGTGCAGCGGGCCGAAGCTATCAGGATAGTCGCGGTTTCCGTTGAGGAGATGCAGCGCCCGGTAGATCGAGGCGGCGATCTGCGGCGAGGCGCGCACGGCGCCGGCGAGTTGGCGCTTCAGCTCCTCGGCGGCCTCCGGCATGGCCCGACGGCGCTCGAAGTTGGTCTCCTCACCCATGGCACGCAGGCGTTCGGTGATCGAGAGCACCTCCGCGGACATGTCGTCGCCGATCTCGCCGAGCGCCGCGAGGGCCCGATTGAGGATCGTCGGATATTGCAGCGGGCAGATCGGGAATTGGTGCTCGTAGTGCCAGACGCTGAAGGCGCCAGCCGCTTCATCGAACTTCAGCTCCAGGGTGCCCTTCTCCAGCGCTTCGCCGTAGCGCTCGCCGAGGAAGGGGATGACGAGCTTGCCGTTGGCGCCTAGCCGCTCCCAATCGATGTCGAAGGCGTTGGCTGCGGGCGAGAGGCCGCCCCATTCGAGTACCGAGATCCACCAGGGATTGTCGGCGCCGCCGACACCCATGTGGTTGGGCACGATATCGAGCAGGAGCTTCAGTCCGTGCGCGCGGAGTGCGTCGGTGAAGCTGCGGAAGCCCTCCTCGCCACCGATCTCCGGGTTGATCTGCGAGTGATCGACGATGTCGTAGCCATGGGTGGAGCCTGGCCGCGCCCGCTGAAGCGGCGAGGCATAGACGTGGCTGATGCCGAGCTTGGCGAGGTAAGGGACGATTGTCTCCGCGTCCGCGAAGGTGAAGCCCTCGTGGAACTGCAGGCGGTAGGTCGCCCGCGGCGGGGCCGAGGCGAGGCGCGCGGCGCCCGAGCGCGGCCCGCGCTCCTCCGCCGAAAGGGCGGCGGCAAGCTTGGCGAGCGGACCGCCCGGCGCGGCGATGGCCTCCAGATTCCGATCGAGCTTGCGCCGCCAGTTCGGATAGCCCTCGGTCGAGCCCGGCACATTGGCTTGGCTGAGTTCGCCGACCACATCCTCGTACTGAACGGCGGTCAGGATCGAGGGCGCGCGGGCGAGGTAGCGGGCAGCGGCCTCGAACGGCGCGTGTTCCGGCGGCTCGGAACTCGGCAGGAGTTGCTGGGAGGCCAGCGCCTCCGACAGGCGCCAGCGCTCAGCGACGCGCTCCGTGCGCTCGGTCTCGGCCCGATCGGCATCGTAGAGACCGAGCGATTGCCGGGTGTCCGTATCGACGCCGCGCCACCAGCCGACGAAAGTGGGCAGATCGTGGGTGGTGATCGCGGTGAGCGCGTCCTTCGGATAGGCCTCGGGCGCTTTGAAGGCGCCGCCCTGTTCCCGCTCGAAGGCGAGAATGCGGTAGCTCAGGATGCCCGATTGCATCAGCGCGTCGGAAAACCCTTCTGGCGCGGTACCGAGATCCTCGGCGATGACGAGGCATTTGGAACGATGGCTCTCCAGCCGCAGCACCGCCAGCATCGGCTCGAACGGCATCGCCACGTAGGCGCCCTCACGGGCGGAACGCCCGAGCGGGATCAGGAACAGGCGAGCGAGCTGAAACGCATGGTCGATGCGGATCGCACCGGCATGGCGCATGTTCGCCTTCACCAACGCGCGGAACGCCTTGAGGCCGTCGCGCTCCATCTCCAGCGGATCGAAGGCCGGCAGGCCCCAATCCTGGCCCTTGGGCGCGAGCAGGTCCGGCGGGGCGCCGATGGAAACGCCGTTGGCGAAGCGCTCCGGGTGAGACCAGATCTCGGATCCACCCCGGTCAGCCCCGACCGCGAGATCGCGATAGAGGCCGAGCCGCATGCCGGCCTTGAGCGCCATCTCGGACGAAGCCTTGAGCTGGCTGTCGGCGAGGTACTGCAGGAAGACGTGATACCCGATGCGGTCGGCATTCTCCTGGGCGAAGGCCCGGACGGCATCGGTGCCGGCGCAACGGTATTCTTCCGGCCAGTCGCCGAGCCAGTGTGCACCCGTCGCCCGGAAGTGCTCGGAAAGCGCGTCGAAGGTGGCGTGCGATGCGAGGTTCTCGCCACCTTCCTCGCGGAAGGCCGTGAAGCCGGCATCCTTGCCGGCCTTTGCATCCGAGCTCTCCCAGTAGGCTTCGAGGATGGGAGACAGCACCTCCCACACGCCGGCATGATCGACGAGGGACGTGTCGCGCAGCGTCTCGATGCGGGCGCGGTGACTCTCAAGTAGCTCGGCCGCGCGGCTGCCGGAAAAGCCCGGCAGCGCGCCCGGCTCGATGTAGAGGGTTTCGAGGAACAGCCGCGAGGATGGCGAATAGGGGGAGATCTTGGCCCGGTCGGTTGGAAAAAGGGCATGAGCTGGGCTCAAACCCAGGAAAGACGCACCGCGCAGCGCCGCGTCGCGGGCGGCGCGACCCGCATCCGCGTAGGTGCCGATGCCGAGATTGCTCGGCGAGCGCAGACCGTAGAGCTGGGCGGCGAGGCCCCAGTCGCGGGCTCCATCCTCGGCGTAGGCGCGCGGTCGCCAGCAGCGCTGCGGTGCAGCGACGATCCAGGCCTGCGCCCGGCGGTCGCCGACAGTCACCGTGAGTTGGTGGTAGCCCGGGGTCAGCGGCGTCAGATCGAACCCCGCGCCGTCCTCCGAGGCGGTGAGTGTGGCGCGTCCCTCGCGGGAGCGGTCGTGCTCATCGACGAGCCGCCATGCGACGGCCCCCGAGGTCACCCCCATCCGCACGGGCACGCGTAGGCCGCGCCGCGCCTCGGCGGCCAGCAGAGAAGGAACCACGTTGGCCCGCACGGCCTCGACAGCGGCGAGGCTGCAGCGCACGGCATCGTCGTCGCCGGCGGAAAAGCCGAGAGCGTCGAGCATGCCGCGGCGAACTTCGAGCGGCGTATCGACCCGCTGACCGAAGGCATCGGTGAAACCGTCGGCGATGCCGACGAGGTCGGCGAGGCGTTCAAGGGCACTCACGTCCGAAACACTCACGTCCGAACTACTCACTTGGCGCCCCCAATCAGGAACACGCCGGTCCAGGACGGAAGCTGCATGGCCTGTTGCGAAGCTCCGTTCGACCAGATCACCTGACCGCCATCGGCGTTCGCCGCGAACTCGTCATCGCCGACATTGGCGACGAAGCGCAGCCAGCCGTTCTCGTAGCGCCACGTGCAGTCCACCACGCCCGGCGCCGGGATTTCGGCCTTGGCACCGAGGAAGCGGCTCTTGGTGAGCGGCACGACGTTCTGCCGGCGGATCTGGAGAAGGTTGCGGGTGTCGGCCCAGACGGCGCGGTGCGGCTCGGTCTCGGCCTCGTCCCAATCGATCTTCGAATCCTCGAAAGTCTTGGCCTCGGTCGGATCGGGGATGACGGAGGTGTCGTCGGCAAACGCCGCGAAGCTCTTGAACTCGCGGCGGCGTCCTTCGCGTACGGCCTTGTTCAGCTCGTCGTCCGGCGCGAAATCGACGAAGAACAGGAACGGCGCCGAGGCCGACCATTCCTCTCCCATCCACAGCATCGGGATCTGCGGCGCGAGCAGCAGCCCGGCGCGGGCGAGTGCCAATTTCTTCGGATCGGCGAGATGGCTCAGTCGCTCGCCGAGCGCGCGATTGCCGACCTGATCGTGGTTCTGGAGGAAGGTGACGAAGGCCGAGGGCGGCAGGTGGCCCGAGGGCTCGCCGCGGGGATGATTGTCGAGGGTCGGGAACGGCTCGCCCTGGTAGGCGAAACCCTCCGCGAGGCAGCGGGCCAGATGCTCGACCGGCCTATCGGCGAAGCTCGCGTAGTAGCCGGCCTCCTCACCGGTCAGCAGCACGTGCCAGCAATGGTGCAAATCGTCCGCCCATTGCGCGCTATGAAGGATCGGCTGGCCCTTATCGTCGCGCTCCAGCCAGCGGGCCTGATTGGCCTCATTCTCCAGGATCAGGTGGACATGGCGATCCGGGAATGTCGTGCGGATCGTCTCGCCAAGTTCGGCAAGGAAGTGTTTTTCGGAATCATCGAGTATCGCGTGCACCGCGTCGAAGCGGATGCCGTCGAAATGGTATTCCTTCAGCCAGTAGAGCGCGTTCTCGATAAAGTAGTCGCGTACGACCGGTCCCGATTCCGTGCCGTCGAAATTGATGCCCGCGCCCCACGGAGTTTGGTGACGCTCGGTGAAGAAGGTCTTCGCGTAGGAATGCAGGTAGTTCCCGGCCGGGCCGAAGTGATTGTAGACGCAATCGATCAGCACCATCAAGCCCTTGGCGTGGGCGGTGTCGATCAGGCGTTTGAGGTCGTCCGGGCGGCCATAGGCTGAATCCGGAGCGTAGGGCAGCACACCGTCGTAGCCCCAGTTGCGCGAGCCCTTGAAGTCGGCGAGCGGCAGCAGCTCGATCGCCGTCACCCCGAGATCGACCAGATCGTCGAGCCGTTTTTCCAGGCCCGCATAAGTGCCCTCTGGCGTCGCGGTTCCGACATGCAGCTCGTAGACGATAGCCTCTTCCCAGGGCCGCCCCGTCCAGTCGCCGTCCGACCACGCATAGGCGTTCGGGTCGATCACTTCGGACGGCGCCGACACGTCGTCGGGCTGGAAGCGGGAGGCCGGGTCCGGCACCACGTGATCGCCGTCGATGCGGAAACCGTAGCGCGCACCGGCCTTGACGTCGGGAAGCGTGGTCCGGCGCCAGCCCTCGCCGACATCGGGAATCGGGTGGTCGGCCCCATCCACGACGAGGGTCACGTCCTTGGCAGTGGGCGCCCACAGGGCAAACCGCACACCGTCCTCGGCAAACTCGCTGCCGAACCGCATCGCATGGGCGCGCCGCATCAGGCCACCGGTCTCCACTGGAATAAGAATCGCTCGTCGCTCAGGGTGGGCGGCCGCTTCTGTGTCTCACAAGGCGCCCGGCGCCCGCTTGTTCCCGGAGGCGGCAGTTAAGGCGTCAGCGGCGCGCGGCAACCGCTTGGTGTGACGGAATCGCTGCACTGCACACCTAACACCCGGACGATACGCGAAGGGCTCCTCACCGGTACCGGTGAGGAGCCCTTCCTGAGATCTAGGTTTTCGTTGGGAGTGCGTGGATCAGGCCTCGATGGTCGGGCCACCACCTTCCGAGCGGCGCTTGGCCATGAAGGCATCGAACTGCTCGCGGTCCTTGGCCCGCTTCAGCTCCTCGACGAACTCGGCGAAAGCCTGACTCTCTTCCTGAAGGGCGCGGCGGCGTGCCTCCAGGCGCTCCAGTTCGGCCCGGCGATACTCTTCGAAGGCCCAGTTGCCGGAGGCGGCGCCGGTGCCGGAATATCCCTTGGCCGCCTCGAAAGCGCGGGCGAAGCGCGACCGGCCATCGCCGCCGGCGAAGCTGAAGCTACCGCTGTTGGCGAACTCCTTCATCTGGCCGAGCGCAGGATAGCCCGCGATCTTCCAGGCGACGTAGGCGACGGCCACCGGCCACCAATAAACGAAAGCGACGACGATCGCGCCGATTTCAAGCGAACGCTTGGGAAAAGGGCCGCTCCGGCGAGACGTGCCGCAGGACCAGGGAGAGGTGGAGGACGTGTTCACGGCTGAGGGCTCCGGGGTGTGAATGTGAACAACATTCACATGCGGGGCCGCCTCGGCTGTTTCAAGGGCTGAGGTTCACGGCTTTTCCCGTGGCCGTCCGCCGGCTCCGTGAACGAGCGCCAGAACGCCCGCTCGCAGCAATTCGTACTTGTCGGGGCCGGGCTTCGGCAATTGGCCGGCCGCCGAGAGCGTGGCGATGCCGTGCGAAAGGGCCCAGACCTCCAGCGCGAGGAAGCGCGGATCGACGCCGTCGAAGCCGTCGGGAAAGGTCGAGCGCAGCGCCTCGACCAGCAGGTCGAAAGGATTTGGCCGGCCGGAGGCCGGAGCGGGCACTGCCTGACCACGCACCTCGAAGATCGCCGCGTAATAACCGGGCTCCTCCTCGGCGAAGGCGAGATAAGCCTCCCCCATACGGGTGAAGCGCTCCAACGGCGTGCCGCGTCCTGTCAGCGCCCGCGCCAACCGGTCGGCGAGATCAGCGAATCCGCGGCCCGCGACCTCCTCCAGCAACGCCTCCCGACCGCGGAAATGGCGGTAGAGCGCCGCAGGCGTGACGCCAACCAGCCGGGCCGCATCGACCAGGGTGAAGCCGCCGATGCCGCGCTCGGCGATGAAGCGGCGTGCGGCCTCGATCAAGGCCTCCTTGAGGTTGCCGTGATGGTAGCTGCGCCGGTCTCCCGGTCCCTCGCGCCAGGGTCGCACCCGTCACTCCTCCCCGATACCCGATCGCGTGCTTGTAACCGATGGAGAATCACATCGGTCACGCGCCGCGAGCGCCGTTCGATCAGCCTGAACCTGCCTCGGCCTTTTCCTTCGAGTCGGTCAACGAGTCGACCGTCTTTTCCGCCGCCGAGGCTTGACCTCGCCGCAAAAATGAAACGTTATATAGTAACATATTCAGTGCAAGCCTCTGGACACCATGCCTCACGCCGACGCCCGCCTCCCCGTCACCGTGCTGTCCGGCTTCCTCGGCGCGGGTAAGACGACGCTGCTCAACCATGTCCTCAACAACCGTGAGGGCCGGCGCGTCGCGGTGATCGTCAACGATATGAGCGAGGTGAACATCGACGCCGCTCTCATCCGCGATGGCGGCGCGGGTCTATCGCGCACGGACGAGCGGCTGGTCGAGATGACCAACGGCTGCATCTGCTGCACTCTGCGCGACGACCTGCTCGCCGAGGTCCGCCGCCTCGCTGCCGAGCGACGCTTCGACTACCTGCTGATCGAAGGCACCGGCATCGCCGAGCCGCTTCCGGTGGCGAGCACCTTTTCCTTCCGCGACGAGGCTGGCGCGGCGCTCAGCGACGTCGCCCGGCTCGACACGATGGTGACCGTGGTCGATGCGATGAACCTCCTGAAGGATTACGGCTCGAACGATTTCCTGCGCCAGCGCGGTGAGACGGCGGGCGCAAAGGACACCCGCACCCTGGTCGATCTCCTGGTGGAGCAGATCGAATTCGCCGACGTCGTGGTGATCAACAAGGCCCGTGACGTATCCGCGGAAACACTCGACCTCGTCCGCTCGGTGGTGCGCGGGCTGAACGCGGATGCGCGCATCATTGAAGCCTCGCACGGCCGGGTGCCGTCGGAGGCGATCTTCGATACCGGTCTGTTCGACGAGGAGAAGGCGCAGGAGCACCCGCTGTGGTTCAAAGAGCTCTACGGCGCGCACGAGCACGTGCCGGAGACCGAGGAATACGGCATCGGCTCCTTCGTCTACAGGGCGCGCCGGCCGTTCGACCCGCAGAAGTTCCAGGCCTTCGCCAACACGACATGGCCGGGCCTGATCCGGGCGAAGGGCCATTTCTGGCTCGCGACACGCCCCGAATGGGTCGGTGAATTCTCGCTGGCCGGTGCCGTCGCGCATATCGGGGCGATGGGGTTCTGGTGGGCGGCGGTGCCGCGCCAGCGCTGGCCGGAGGAAGAGGTGTTTCGCGAGCGCCTTCACACGGTCTGGAGCGAAGTCTGGGGCGACCGGCGCCAGGAACTCGTCTTCATCGGCCGCGGCATGGACCGCGGCGCCATTACCGCCGCGCTCGATGCCTGCCTCGTCGGCCCGGCCGGGGTCCGGCGCTTCGATCCGGACGCCTATCGCGACCTGCCCGATCCCTTCCCGGTCTGGCGCCGGGCGGCAGCCTGATCCCGATGGGGTTCATCAGCCTGAAGGATTGGCGTGCCCGCTCAGCCGGCTTGGCGGAGGCGGCGGCGCGGGCGAAGGCCGTGCTGCGACCGGCGCTGAAACTGAGTGACGCGGACGCACTTTCCGTCAACGAGATCGCCTGCACCGATCCAGGCTGTCCGGACGTCGAAACCGTCGTGCTGGTGATGCGGATCGACGAGCCGACCCGGGCCCTGCGCTTCCGCGGTCCGCTCGACGGTCTCGACGAGGCGGCTGCCCATGCCCTGGCGGAGGAGGAGATCCGGCTCCGCCTGGTTTGAAGCCGGCTTTCATCATTCCGTCTTGGTCGGTGTGGGAGTAGGCCCTGGGGCCAACCTCAATCAGCCCTGGCCCGAGTGCGGACATGAGCATCAAATTGCGACCGCTGGAGCGCGAAGACCTCCTCTTCGTGCATCAGCTCAACAACAACGACAGCATCATGCGCTACTGGTTCGAGGAGGCGTACGAGTCCTTCGCCGAGCTGGCGCAGCTCTACGAGCGCAACATCCACAACCAGACCGAGCGACGTTTCATCATTGCCACGGAGCGCGGTGAGCCGGCGGGCATGGTGGAGTTGGTGGAGATCAACCACCTGCATCGTCGCTGCGAGTTTCAGATCGCGATCCATCCCGACCATCAGGGGAAGGGCTACGCCAAGCGCGCGACCCGCATCGCCATCGATTATGCCTTCAAGGTGCTCAACATCCACAAGCTCTATCTGCACGTGGACAAGGACAACAAACGCGCGGCCGGCATCTACGAGAGCTGCGGCTTCCGTCCCGAAGGCATTTTAAGAGACGAGTTCTTCGTCAACGGCCGCTACCGCGACGCGGTGCGCATGTGCCTGTTCCAGCCTCACTACCTCGCCGAGCGGGGCGCGGGGGATGTGGCCGAGCCGGTGCTCAAGACCTGAACGGCTCACGCACACACGAAAACGGGCCCCGAAGGGCCCATTTCCATCCGCCGATGGGCGAGAGATCTTACCGGTACGGGTTGCCGTAGCGGGCGACGTAGGAGGTCGGATCGATCGCGTCGACGGCCGAGAAGTCGACGTTGCGGATCGCCGTCGAGCGCGCGCCGATGAACGGGCCGTTGGTGATCGGATCGGGCAGCACACCGCGACCGTAACGGTCGGTGGGGCCGTAGGGCGGCAGGAGCGCGTTCGAGGCGGCGATGAAGGCCGGGTTGGTGGCCGGGTTCGACACCGAGCCATTGCCTGGCTCGACCACGTTGCCGGCATCGAGCCAGGAGCGCGGGCGGATGCGGATCGGCAGCGGCTGGCTCACGCGCACGTAACCGGGATTGCCATACGGGCCCTGCGCCTCGGCAGTGGTTCCGAAGCCGATCGCGGTGAGGGTCATGGCGCCCAGCAGGGCAAGCTTGGAAAAGCGCATGGCGTACCTTGTGGAGTGAGAGCCTGTGGTACGGGCCGTTCGTTAAGAATCCCGCTTGTTGCAGAGTAGACGTTCTGGCGTGGCTGTTGTTCCCGAAATATGGCCGCGCTTCGTTATTTTCGCCGTGATTTTGCCGCATTGTTTCTCGGCGGCTGCGTTTCCTCGGCGACTGAGATCGAACCGGTGCTGTCACTCGGTCCCGCCGCAGCGGCCTCCTCCGTCCGGCAAGCGCTCGCTCCGTCCGGAAGGTCGGTTCCGAGCGTCGCCGTCACGCGTCCCGCCAACGTGATCCGGTCGATGGCGCAGGCCACGGCCCGCGGCTCAGGCGTCTGCCCAAGGATGCCGCACAGCCATCCATCGATGGCCACGGCCTTGAGGTCGAGGCTGCGGAAGCCAAGGCAGCTCCGCTTTCCCATGGCCGAGAGTGTCGTCTCGACGGTCTCGAAGCCGCCGAGACGGGTCGCCACGACGCCGCGCTCACCGGTTCGGAGGACCGCCAGGCCGCGCCCATCCGCTGCCCGCCGCACTAGGGTGACGAAGAGGCTGGAGCCGGGCTCGATCCGGCCGCCCGCATCGGTGGCGGTCACAAGGAAATAGGGTGCCTCAATGAGGTCGAATGCGCCTCGGCTCACACTGTCCTCGCGCTGTCCGTTGCCGGAATTCCAGCGGGTCGGCTCGATCTGCGGCGCGAGCTCGGCCGCGTCCTCGCGCAGGGTCAGAAGTGGCTCCGTCGCGGCGACGGCCCGCCGCGCGCTCTCGGCAGGCCGCGGCGGCTCGCTCCAGGCACGCTGCGGCTCGGGAGCGGCGGCCCGATCGCGGGCGGCGAGGGAAAGGCCGGCGATCAGGGCAGCACTCAGTGCGAGCTTGGCCGCCAGCCCGGTGCGGCGGTGAGGCCGGTGGGACGGCAGAGTGTGAAGATCGTCGAGTTTGTCGAGGGCGTCGTCCGGTTGGGGGAGCATGCGCAGGCCTTCGTCGGGTCCGCGGGGCTTCAAAAGCCCTCGCCGTTCGTCGACCTCTGCCCTGCCGCCCGCCACCAGCCGGTTGCGCGGACGCTGCCCATCCTCGGAATTCTCACCCTATGGTGAATCGGCCGTCGATGGCCTCACGCCGTCCCACCGGCGGCCTCCCGGCCTGCAAGCACCTCTTGACAGGTGGGCGCGGCGGGCATCTTGCTCCCGGCGCCTGACGAGCCCACCTCGAGACCGAATCGGGGCGGGTTCTTCAGCCTATGGGATCTTCCCGAACGAAGGGCTCGCGCGGTGCGTCCGCCGGCCACGGGAAGAGGCGGGCCGGCTTGCATCCCGCCCGCACAGCGGAGTTTGGTGAGATGGGTTATAAGGTCGCCGTCGTCGGAGCCACGGGCAATGTGGGCCGCGAGATGCTCGACATTCTGGCCGAGCGCGCCTTTCCGGCCGACGAGGTCGTGGCTCTGGCCTCCAGCCGTAGCCTGGGCCAGGAAGTCTCCTTCGGCGACAAGATTCTGAAGGTCAAAACGCTCGACACCTACGATTTCTCCGACACCGACATCTGCCTGATGTCGGCGGGCGGCGAGGCATCCAAGGAGTGGAGCCCGCGCATCGGCCAGCAGGGCTGCGTGGTGATCGATAACTCGTCCGCATTCCGCTACGACGCCGACGTGCCGCTGATCGTGCCGGAGGTGAATGCCGACGCGGTGGTGGGCTTCACCAAGCGCAACATCATCGCCAACCCGAACTGCTCGACCGCGCAGCTCGTCGTCGCGCTCAAACCGCTTCACGAGGCGGCCACCATCAAGCGCGTCGTTGTCTCGACCTATCAGTCCGTGTCCGGCGCCGGTAAGGACGCCATGGACGAGCTGTTCAGCCAGACCCGCGCCGTCTTCACCGCCGGCGAGGTGGTCACGAAGAAGTTCACCAAGCGCATCGCCTTCAACGTCATCCCGCACATCGATGTGTTCATGGAGGACGGCTACACGAAGGAAGAGTGGAAGATGGTCGCCGAGACCAAGAAGATGCTCGATCCCAAGATCAAGCTCACGGCGACCGCGGTGCGCGTGCCGGTCTTCATCGGCCATGCCGAGGCGGTCAATGTTGAGTTCGAGCGCCCGCTCTCGCCGGAGCAGGCAACCGAGATCCTTCGCTCGGCGCCGGGCGTTCTGGTGATCGATAAGCGCGAGAACGGCGGCTACATGACCCCGCACGAGGCGGCGGGCGAGGATGCCACCTACATCTCCCGCATCCGCGAGGACGCGACTGTCGAGAACGGCCTGAATTTCTGGTGCGTCTCGGACAACCTGCGCAAGGGCGCGGCGCTCAACGCGGTGCAGATCGCCGAGGTGCTGGTGAACCGCAAGCTCTTGAGCAAGGCCAAGAAGGCGGCCTAACGCCCGCCACCGCCAAACTCTCTAAGGCGCCGCCCCACTCCGGGGCGGCGTTTCTATTTGAACGGAAGGCTGTCGCCGCCACCGATCAGCGGCAGGTGAGCAGTGATGCGCTCCACCGGCCAGTCTCACCAGGCGATCCGCTGAAGGCGGGCCGCATTGTTCTCCGAGAATCGGCGGCGCACCACCCGGGCCGGATTGCCGGCCACGATCGCGTAGGGTGGGACATCGGCCGCGACGGCCCCGTCGCCGACGGTGACGCCCGGCATGATGGTGCTGCGGAACCCGAGCCGGACGTCGTTGCAGATCGTGGTATCGCCCTGGTACGGAAAACTCAGTTCATCCGCGAAGCGGCCGATCCAATCACCACCGAAGATCGAGAACGGATAGGTCGAGAGGCCGTCGAGCCGGTGGTTGCACCCCGAGATGGCCGGATCGCGTCGCCGGCGGCCGGGGACGGCGCGTCGAGGCGCTTGAATTCGCCGCGCGCCGGGGTTAAGTCACGGCTCAACATTTCTGGTGCAGTCGATAGGCTGCTTGCGGGAGTGGGCCCCCCGGGGTCCGCTCTTTTTTATTTCCGCAAGCGCCTCCTGAACCGGATTTGCCAAGCTTAACCCCCGATCGAGACTTTCGGAAAACGACAGCATGGCGGAGCCCACCGAGAAGCGTCTTGTCAGCGAGACCGGCGTCGCCGCGCGCGTCGCCCAGATCGTCGAGGGACCGATCGAGGGCCTCGGCTTCCGCCTGGTTCGGGTGAAGATCTCGAACACCAACGGCTGCACCGTGCAGATCATGGCCGAGCGGCCCGACGGCACGATGGGCGTCGACGAGTGCGAGACGGTGAGTCGTGCGATCTCGCCGATCCTCGACCTGGAGGATCCGGTCGGCGGCGCCTACTACCTCGAAGTCTCTTCGCCCGGCATCGACCGTCCGCTGGTGCGCGTCTCCGACTTCGAGCGCTGGGTCGGCTATGAGGCGAAGGTGGAACTCGCCGTGCCGCTCGACGGGCGCAAGCGCTTCCGCGGCATCCTCGGCGTACCGAGCGCGGACGGCGCCACGGTGCCGATCGACTTGCCCGACGTGAAGCCGGAACTACCGAGCCGCATCGACCTGCCTCTGCGCGATCTCGGGGAGGCGCATCTGGTTCTCACCGACGACCTGATTCGCGAGTCGCTGCGCCGCGGCGGCGCCCCGCCGCAGGACGGCGACGGGGTCGAGGAGGAAGAGAGCGAGGATGCCGAGGACGAGGTTCCGCAGGTTCGCTTCATCCCGCAGCCGAAACGGCCCAAGCCCAAGGCGGACAAGAAGACCGACAAGCCGGTGAAGGCGAAGAAGCCCAAGCCCGGCGGCGGCATCGTCACCAAGGCCGCCCGCCTCAAGAATCGCGACACACTTCACTGATCCCGCAGCATCGCGTCAGACGACCGCTTCCGGCCCCGTCGCGATGCAGACGCCCCTGAGAGAAAGCCCGCTCCCGCAGCGGAAGACACGACCGAAGGAAGGACCAGACCCCATGGCCGTCGTCAGCGCCAACCGGCTCGAACTCCTGCAGATCGCCGACGCGGTGGCCCGCGAGAAGGTGATCGACCGCCAGATCGTCATCGAGGCGATGGAAGAGGCGATCGCAAAGGCCGCCCGCTCCCGCTACGGCGCCGAGACCGACGTTCACGCCGAGATCGACCCGAAGAGCGGAGCGCTGCGCCTGTCGCGCCACCTGCTCGTGGTCGATCAGGTCGAGAACGATGCCCGCGAGATCACCCTCGATCAGGCCCGCCGCTACAACCCGGGCGCGCTGGTCGGCGACGTGATCTCCGACACCTTGCCGCCCTTCGATTTCGGCCGCGTCGCCGCGCAGTCGGCCAAGCAGGTCATCGTGCAGAAGGTGCGCGACGCCGAGCGCGCCCGCCAATACGACGAGTACAAGGACCGCATCGGCGAGATCCTCAACGGCGTGGTCAAGCGCGTCGAGTACGGCAACGTCATCGTCGATCTCGGCCGCGGCGAGGGCATCGTCCGCCGCGACGAGATGATCCCGCGCGAGACCTTCCGCCCCGGCGACCGCATTCGCGCCTACCTGTTCGACGTGCGCTCCGAGGTGCGCGGCCCGCAGATCTTCCTGTCGCGTTCGCACCCGCAGTTCATGGCGAAGCTGTTCGGTCAGGAAGTGCCGGAGATCTACGACGGCATCGTCGAGGTGAAGGCGGTCGCCCGCGATCCGGGCTCGCGCGCCAAGATCGCCGTGATCTCGCGCGATTCCTCGATCGACCCGGTCGGTGCCTGCGTCGGTATGCGCGGTTCCCGCGTCCAGGCGGTGGTCGGCGAGCTTCAGGGCGAGAAGATCGACATCATTCCGTGGTCGGAAGATCAGGCGACCTTCATCGTCAACGCGCTGCAGCCGGCCGAAGTGGTGAAGGTGGTGCTCGACGAGGAGGCCGACCGCATCGAGGTGGTCGTGCCCGACGACCAGCTCTCTCTAGCGATCGGCCGCCGCGGCCAGAACGTGCGGCTGGCCTCTCAGCTCACCGGTTGGGACATCGACATCCTGACCGAGGCCGAGGAATCGGAGCGGCGCCAGAAGGAGTTCGCCGAGCGTACCCAGGTCTTCATGGAAGCCCTCGACGTGGACGAGACCGTCGGCCAGTTGCTGGCCGCCGAAGGCTTCCGCAACGTCGAGGAGATCGCCTTCGTCGATGTGACCGAACTCTCCAACATCCAGGGCCTCGACGAGGAGACCGGCGCCGAGATCCAGGCCCGCGCTCAGGATTATCTCGCCCGCATCGAGCAGGAGCAGGACGACCGCCGCCGCGAACTCGGTGTCGAGGACGAACTGCGCGAGATCGACGGCATCACCACCGCGATCATGGTGGCGCTCGGCGAGAACGAGGTGAAGACGGTCGAAGACCTCGCCGGCTGCGCGACCGACGATCTCGTCGGCTACACCGAAGGCCGCGGCCCGGAGGCCGTGCGCCACGCCGGCTATCTCGACGGCTTCGAGCTGTCGCGGGCCGAGGCCGAGGCCCTGATCATGGCGGCCCGCCTGAAGGCCGGCTGGATCGACTCGCTGCCAGAGCCCGAGGGTGAGGCAGCCGAGGATGAGACGGCTGACGGCGAAGCGGCTGAAGACGAGCCGACTGAGAGCGTCGCGGCCGAGCCGCAGCAGGCCTGAGCCAGGAGCGTACGGGACGGTGCAGGATATGATTGCGCAGGGTGAGGCAGCCGGGACAGACCCGGAGCTCGACCGCGGCCCCGGCCGTGGCCGGGAGCCCGTGCGCACCTGCATCGTCACCCGGACCGCGCAATCGCCCGCGGCGATGATCCGCTTCGTGCTGGGACCGGATGGCGCGGTGGTACCGGACCTGCGCGCCCGTCTACCGGGCCGCGGCGCCTGGGTCACGGCTACGCGCGCCACGGTCGAGGCGGCCGTGAAGCGCCGTGCCTTCCACCGTGCCTTCAAGACCGGTGAGGTGAAAGCCGCACCCGACCTCGCCGATCAAGTGGCGGAGGGTCTGCGCACGGATCTGCGCCAGGCACTGGCGCTGGCCAAAAAGGCGGGTTGCGTCGTTACCGGCTTCGGCAAAGTCGAGTCGGCGATCCTCGGCGCCGAGGGGGTCGCGGCGCTGATTCACGCCAGCGATGCCGCCCCGGACGGCCGGCGCAAGCTCGCCGCTGCCTTGCGGCGCCGCTATGGCGATGCCATATCGGCTATTCCCGTTGTCGATGACCTATCCAACATCGAATTGGACATGGCATTGGGCCGGGATCATGTGATACACGCTGCCCTCATCGCGGGAGCCGGCACAACCGGCTATCTCGCGCGTTGGCGTCGGTTCCGCACCTTCGAGGGTATGGCGTCGGCGTCCGAGGAGGACGCCCCGCTCTCAGCTGGCGCGACCACCGTCGATTCGCACGACGACGACATGAAATGACGATCGGCCGGGCATGCCCGCCGCCGGCCGATGGGACGATGGAAGCCCTCAGGGTTCAGACTGAATGAGCGATACGAATAATCCGGGTGACAAGACGCAGACCAGAGCCCCCTCGAAGCCGTTGACGCTGAAGCGTCCGGTCGAGCAGGGGACGGTCCGTCAGAGCTTCTCCCACGGGCGGTCGAAGTCCGTCGTGGTCGAGACGGTGAAGCGGCGCACGATCGGCGCCGCCCCCGGAACGGTCGCGCCCCGTGAGCCTGCTGCCGCGCCTCCACCGCGCCCTGCATCCGTAGCACCTGCACCGGCTGCGCCAGCCCGCCCGGCCGGCCGCAGTGCATCCGGCGTCGTGCTGCGGACTCTGAGCGAGCAGGAGCGCGATGCCCGCGCTGCCGCCCTGGCCGATGCCCAGCGCCGCGAAGCCGAGGCTCGCGCCCGTGCCGAGGCTGAGGTGAAGGCCCGCCGCGACCGCGAAGAAGCCGAACGCCGCGAGCGCGAGGCCGCCGAGGCGCGCCGCCGCGAGGAAGAGGAGCGTCGCCGTCAGGAGGACGAACTCCGCCGCAAGGCTGCCGAGGACTCGCGTCGTCGCGCCGCCGAGGAGGAAGCTGCTCGCGCCGCGACCGCACCGGCACCCGAAGCACCGGCGGAAGTGTCCGCTGCGCCGGCTCAGGCTTCGGACGCTGCACCGACCGCCGCGCCGGCGCCTGCCCCGGTTGCCCGTCCGACGCCGGCTGCGGCTCGCCCGAGCGCCGCGCCGCAGCGTCCGGCCGCATCCGGTGCGCGTCCGGGAGTGACCGGAGCGCGCCCCGCGTCGACGGCCGCCCGCCCGCCGGCTCCTCAACCGCTCGCCGAACCGCGCCGCACCATCACCGCGGACGTGAAGAAGCCACGCGACCTCAACTTCATGGCCCGTCCGGCGCCCGCTCCGGAACCGGAGAAGGCACCGAGCCCGACGACCGCGGCCCGCCCTGCGGGCGCCGCGGCCCGTCCCGCCGCTCGACCAGGCGCTGCTGCGGCCGAGGAGGAGTCGGACACCAAGCGGGTGATCCGCCGTCCCGGCATGCCGCTGAAGATCATCACGCCGCCCAAGACGCCGAAGTCGCCGGGCGGCGACCGTAACCGTGGCCGTCTCACCATCGCCAACGCGACGTCCGGTGAAGACGAGCGCACGCGCTCCGTTGCCTCCTTCCGCCGCCGCCAGCAGCGGATGAGCGGCCACCGGCACGAGGAAGCCAAGGAGAAGATCGCCCGCGACGTGATTATTCCAGAGACCATCACGATCCAGGAACTCGCCAACCGCATGTCGGAGCGAGCGGTGGACGTCATCCGCTTGCTGATGAAGCAGGGCCAGATCCACAAGATCACCGATGTGATCGACTCGGATACGGCGCAGCTGATCGCAGAGGAACTCGGCCATACGGTCCGCCGCGTCGCCGAGTCGGACGTCGAAGAGGGCCTGACCTCCGACGAGCCGGATCTGGAGGAGGATCTGGAGCCGCGTCCCCCGGTCGTGACGATCATGGGTCACGTCGACCACGGCAAGACCTCGCTGCTCGACGCGATCCGCGCGGCCAACGTGGTCGAAGGCGAGGCGGGTGGCATCACTCAGCACATCGGCGCCTACCAGGTGGCATCGCCGTCGGGCGACCTCATCACCTTCATCGACACCCCCGGCCACGCGGCCTTCACCTCCATGCGCGCCCGCGGCGCCAAGGTGACGGACATCGTCGTGATCGTGGTGGCGGCCGATGACGGCGTGATGCCCCAGACCGTCGAGGCGATTCAGCACGCCAAGGCGGCGGGCGTCCCGATGATCATTGCCATCAACAAGATCGACAAGCCGGATGCGAATCCGCAGCGGGTGCGCACAGAGCTGCTCCAACACGACATCCAGGTCGAATCGATGGGCGGCGAAACCCTCGAATTCGAGGTGTCGGCGAAGACCGGCGACGGTCTGCCGGAGCTTCTCGAGGGCCTGCAGCTCCAGGCCGAGATCATGAACCTGCGCGCCAACGAGAAGCGCGACGGCGAGGGCACAGTCATCGAGGCCCAGCTCGACCGCGGCCGCGGCCCGGTTGCGACGGTGCTCGTTCAGCGCGGCACGCTGTTCACCGGCGACATCATCGTCGCCGGCGCCGAGTGGGGCCGCATTCGCGCCCTCATCGACGACACCGGCAAGCACATTCCCTATGCCGGCCCGTCGGTGCCGGTGGAGGTGCTCGGCTTCAACGGCACGCCGGACGCTGGCGACCGCGTGATCGTGGTACCGAACGAGGCCCGTGCCCGCGAGGTCACCGAGTATCGTGCCCGCATCAAGCGCGAGCGTCTGAATGCCCGCACCGGCGGTGCCAACCGCTCGCTCGTCGACATGATGCGCGAGGCCAAGGAAGGCGCCGGCCGCAAGGAGCTGCCGGTCGTCATCAAGGGCGACGTGCAGGGTTCGGTCGAGGCCATCGTCGGCGCACTCACCGCGCTCGGCAACGACGAGGTGGGCGTCCGCATCCTGCTCTCGGGCGTTGGCGGCATCACCGAGTCGGACATCACCCTCGCCAACGCCTCGAAGGCGGTGGTGATCGGCTTCAACGTGCGCGCCCACAAGGAAGCCCGCAACGCGGCCGAGCGGGACGGTACCGAGATCCGCTACTACAGCATCATCTACGACCTCGTGGACGACATCAAAGCCACGCTGTCGGGCATGCTGCCGCCGACGCTGCGCGAGGAGCGTCTCGGCGAGGCACAGATCCTGCAGATCTTCGACGTGTCGAAGGTCGGCAAGATCGCCGGTTGCCGCGTCATGGAGGGCGTGGTCCAGCGCGGCGCCCATGTCCGCCTGCTGCGCAACGATGTGGTGATCCACGAGGGCAAGCTGTCCCAGCTCAAGCGCCTCAAGGACGACGCCAAGGAAGTGACTGCCGGCTACGAGTGCGGCATGTCCTTCCAGAACTACCAAGACATGCGAGTGGGCGATTTCATCGAGTGCTTCAACGTCGAGGAAATCAAGCGCACGCTCTGAGCGGCCCTCCCCCTACCGCTCTTCCTAAGCGGGGCCGCGGCGAAAGCTGCGGCCCCCTTTGTTTCCAGGCACCAGCCTGACGGTTCAGCGACGTCGATCAGCCGATGGCCCAAAAGCAGACTCCCTCCGGTCCCTCGCAGCGCCAGCAGCGCGTGGCCGAACTCATTCGCCACGCTCTGGCCGAAGTGCTGCAGCGTGGTGACATTCAGGATCCGGTGCTCGGCTCGCACGTCATCACCGTGCCCGAGGTACGCATGTCGCCGGACCTCAAGCTCGCCACCGCTTACGTCATGCCGCTCGGTGGCCAGGACGAGGCGCCGGTGATCGCCGCGCTTGACCGGCACAAGAAGGTCCTCCGCCAGGAAGTGGCCCGGCGGGTGAACCTGAAATACGCGCCCGAACTGCGCTTCCGCCGCGACGAGACCTTCGACGAGGCGGCCCGCATCGACCAGCTCCTGAGGAGCGAGAAGGTCCAGCGGGATCTGGAAAGTGCCCCTGGCGAGGACGGCGAGGCCGAACCGGATTCGCCCTCGCGCGATTGATGTTCATCCGGGCGGCCACAATGGTGTCGCCCTTAGCCCATCGGGCCGCTTGGTGGCCCCATGACGGGACAAGTCCCTCAAAAAACCCGTCGATTGAGGACAGGATGCAGGACGAGATTTCTTCCGAACGCGCGAGCGATGCGCCGCAGGGACCGCGCGGCGACATGCGCCGGGACGGGCCGCCGCGGGGCGGGCGCCGTCCCCAGCGTGGCCGGCCGCGGCATGACCGCCCGAAGAAGAACGACGTGAGCGGCTGGGTGGTGCTCGACAAGGGCGTCGGCATCACCTCGACCCAGGCTGTGGCGGTGGTGAAGCGCCTGTTCAATGCCAAGAAGGCGGGCCATGCCGGCACGCTCGATCCGCTGGCCTCGGGCATCCTGCCGATCGCGTTGGGCGAAGCGACGAAGACGGTCCCGTTCGTGATGGACGGCCGCAAGGCCTACCGCTTCGAGGTAACCTGGGGCGTCGAGACCGACACCGACGACGCCGAGGGACGCCCGGTCGAGACGTCCGAGAATCGGCCGACCCGTGAGGCGATCGAGGCCGCACTTCCGTCGTTCGTCGGCGAGATCGAGCAGGTACCGCCGCGCTTCTCCGCCATCAAGATCCAGGGCGAGCGCGCCTACGACCTCGCCCGCGACGGTGAGGTGGTCGAATTGGTGGCCCGCGCGGTGCGCATCGACCACCTTTCCGTCATTGAGCATCACGGGGATCGCACCGTCATCGCCGCCGAGTGCGGCAAGGGTACCTACGTTCGCGCGCTCGCCCGCGATCTCGGGCGGATGCTCGGCTGCTTCGGCCACGTCTCGGCCTTGCGCCGCACGCGCGTCGGCCCGTTCGAGGAGGCGGCCGCCTGCAGCGTTGCTGCCCTGGAAGAGAGCACGGAGATGCACCTCCACCCGGTCGAGACGGCTCTGGAAGAAATCCCCTCGGTTGCGGTCAGCCGCGACATGGGGCTTCGGCTCATGCGGGGTCAGCCGGTGATCCTGCGCGGGCACGACGCACCGGTGGGTGGCAAGGCCTACGCGACCTGCGGCGGCGTGCTCGTGGCCGTCGGCGACGTGGAGCGCGGCGAACTGGTGCCGCACCGCGTGTTCCATCTCGGTGGGACGGCGCCGCAGAGAAACTGAACGAAGGCTCGGCCGGAGGCGCTGATGGTCTTCGGAAAGGCAGAGCCGACGTGACTGAAGCTTGATCGAAGCCCGTCGCCCGAAAGGAGCGGCGGGCCTTTTTCTATGCGCGTCTGCTTGCAGCGTTGGATCACTCCCGCGCCGGCAACGCCGTCTCGATGATCCGTGCCCAGAGGGAGGCGCCGTACGGAATGGCGGCGTCGTTGAAGTCGTATTCCGGGTGGTGGAGGCCGGCGGTGGGACCGTTGCCCATGAAGATGTAGGCGCCCGGCCGGTGGGCGAGCATGTAGGAAAAGTCCTCGGCCGCCATCATTGGTGCCACGTCCCGCTCCACATGTTCCTCACCGACGACCTGCGCGGCGATGCCAGCCATGAAATCAGTCTCGGCCGGGTGGTTCTCGGTCGCCGGGTAGCCGCTCGCGAAATCGACGCTCGCCCGCGCGCCGAAGGCCGCGGCGACGTTCTCTGCGATCGCGGCGAGACGCGTGCGCATCAGGTCGCGGACGGCGGGAGTGAGCGCCCGCATGGTGCCGCGCAACTCCGCCGTCTGTGGCAGCACGTTGAACGCCTCGCCTGCCTCGACCGCGCAGACGGAAACGACCGCGGGATCGAGCGGATCGATGTTGCGGGCGACGATGGATTGCAGGGCGACGACGATATGGCTCGCGACCAGCACCGTATCGACCGCCGCCTGCGGCAGGGCCGCGTGCCCGCCCCTCCCCTCGATCAGGATCGTGAAGCGGTCGGTGCAGGCCATGATCGGGCCGGGACGGATCGCGAAGGTGCCGAGTGGTTGACCCGGAATGTTGTGCAGGCCGTAGACAGCCTCGACGCCGAATCGCTCCATCATCCCGTCCTGAACCATCGCCTCGCCGCCGCCGCCGCCCTCTTCCGCCGGCTGGAAGATCAGCACGGCGCGCCCGTCGAAGTCACGGGTCTCGGCGAGGTACTTGGCGGCGCCGAGCAGCATGGCGGTATGCCCGTCATGGCCGCAGGCGTGCATCTTGCCCGGCACGGTCGAGCGGTAGGGAAGGTCGCGGATCTCCTGAATCGGCAGGGCGTCCATGTCCGCGCGCAGTCCGATCGCCCGGTTCGAGCCATGCGCCCGCCCGCGGATCACCCCGACGACTCCGGTGCGGCCGATGCCGGTGACGACCTCGTCGCAGCCGAAGGCGCGCAGCTTGTCCGCCACGAAACCGGCGGTGCGATGGACGTCGTACTGAAGCTCGGGATGGGCATGAAGATCGTGCCGCCAAGCGGTGATCTCCTCCGAGAGATCGGCGATGCGGTCGATGACAGGCATGGATCCAACCTTTCCGGAGGGCTCCAGCAAGCAGAAGGCCAACCGTGGGTCAACGGCCAAGCCTCAGGGCGATCGCTCGAAAGCGACCGCCCTTGCATTCTTCCTCGCCCCAGTCGCCGGCGCCCATCTCCGCGGGCTCAGGCTTTCGCTCCGCGAAGCTGCTCTCGCCGCTTCGAGCGGCCGCTCTCGGGCCAAGCCTCACCGGATTTCCGCTCCTCCCGCCAGATCGTCGAGGATCGGACAGTCCGGACGGTCGTCACCGCAGCAGCGCTCGGCCAGATGTTCGAGGCTGCGGGCCATCGCCTCCAACTCGCCGATGCGGCGGCGCAGATCGGCCACATGGTCGAGCGCCACCGCCTTGACTGCCGCGCTGGCGCGGGATCGATCATGCCAGAGAGCCAGCAGATCGGCGATCTCCCGCATCGAGAAGCCCAGATCGCGGGCGCGGCGCACGAAGCGCAGGGCGTGCAGGTCGCCCTCGCTGTAGACGCGGTAGCCGGAAGCGGTCCGTTCCGCTGGGCCGAGCAGACCCGTCTCCTCGTAATAACGGATCATCTTGGCCGAGACGCCGGTGGCTCGGGATGCCTCGCCGATGGTGACGGACGGTGCGCTCACGTGACGGCTCCTGCCCACCTGAGGCGCAACGCGTTGCCGACGACGAAGACACTGGAAAGCGCCATCGCCCCGGCTGCGAGCACCGGCGAGAGTTGCGGCCCACCGAAGGCCGCGAGCACACCGGCCGCGACCGGAATCAGCGCCGCATTGTAGGCAAACGCCCAGAACAGGTTCTGGCGGATGTTCGCGAGCGTCGCCCGCGACAGGACCACAGCCTCGACCAACCCACCGAGCGCACCGGACATCAGCACCACGTCGGCACTTTCCACGGCGATGTCGGTGCCCGTGCCGATGGCGATGCCGATATCGGCCTCGGCCAGAGCGGGCGCGTCGTTGATCCCGTCGCCGACGAAGGCGACCGGTCCGTGAGCCTCGCGCAGGCGGCGCAGCGCGGCCACCTTGCCCTCGGGCAGAACCTCGGCCTCGACCTCGGTGATGCCGAGCGTGCGGGCGACGGCCTCGGCCGTGGCGCGGGCGTCGCCCGTCAGCATCGCCACGGTAAGACCGCGGGCACGCAGGGCTTCCAGCGACGTCCGAGCCTCCGGCTTGATCGGATCGGCCACCGCGACGAGGGCCGCCAAACGGCCGTCGATGGCAGCGAAGATCGGGCTCTTCCCCTCTTGAGCCAGCCGAGCCGCCTCGCTCTCGAGTGCACCGGTGGTGATCCCGAGCCGTTCCATGTACCGCCGGTTGCCGAGCGCCACCGCCCGCCCCTCAATTCGGGCCGAGGCGCCGTGGCCTGGCACCGCCTCGAAGGCTTCGGCCTCGGGCAGCGCTCCGGCTTCCCGCGCCGCCGCGGCAATGGCGCGAGCCACCGGATGCTCCGAGCGCGCCTCGACAGCGCCCGCCAGGGCCAGCACACTCTCCTCGGCGAAGCCGGGCGCGGTGACGAGATCGGTCAGGCGGGGGTGGCCCTCCGTGAGGGTGCCGGTCTTGTCGAGGGCGATGACACGGGCATCCCGCAGGGATTGGAGCGCGCCACCCTGGCGGAACAGAACGCCCCGCTCCGCCGCCCGGCCGGTGCCGACCATGATCGAGACCGGCGTCGCCAGCCCCATGGCGCAGGGGCAGGCGATGATGAGCACCGAGATCGCCGCGACCAGGGCGTGGCCGAGGGCCGGCGCGGGCCCGAGGACGAGCCATGCGAGGAAGGTCAGCACGGCGATGGCGATCACGGCGGGCACGAACCGCAGCGTCACCCGATCCACCAGCGCCTGGATCGGCAGCTTGCCCCCCTGCGCCTCCTCGACCATCCGCACGATCCGCGCCAGCGCGGTGTCGGCGCCGGTACGGTCCACGGTGAGGTCGAAGCTACCGGTGGTGTTGAGGGTACCGCCGACGACGCGGCTGCCCCTCCCCTTCTCCACCGGCACCGGCTCGCCGGTGATCATGCTCTCGTCGATGAAGGAGGCACCGGATGCGACCGTGCCATCCGCCGGCACGCGCTCGCCGGGGCGCACCCGCACCCGGTCTCCGATCCGGAGGTCCGAGGCCGGCACCTCGCGCTCGTTCGAGCCCTCGACCAGCCGTGCCGTCTTGGGCGAGAGGTCGATCAGCCGGGCGATCGCCGCTCCGGCCCGTCCCCTGGCGCGGGCCTCCAGGGTGCGCCCGAGCAGGATCAGCGTTACGATGAGAACGCTCGCCTCGAAGTAGAGATGCGCGGACCCGTCCGGCAGCCACCACGGGACGGCGGTCGAGACGAGCGAGAAGAGGTAGGCCGCACCGGCGCCGAGGGCGACGAGCGCGTTCATGTCGGGATGACCGCGCAGCAGGTTCGGCACACCGATCCGGAAGAAGCGGCGGCCGGGCCCGGCCAGCACCAATGTCGCGAGCACCGCCTGCAGCCAGGCATAACCGGCGCCGCCGAGCACGCCCGTCACGGCATGGTGGAAGCGCGGCAGCAAGTGGCCACCCATATCGAGCACGACGACAGGGCTCGACAGCACGGCCGCGAGAATCAGGTCGCGGCGGAGACCGCCCGCCTCCCGCTCCTGCCTGTCGTCGGGAGAGGCAACTTGGGCCGCGTCGAGCCGATGCGGCTCGTAGCCGGCCCGGCGCACAGCCGCCTCGACATCGCTCACCGAGACGGCACCGGCGGCGTGGCGCAGCTCGGCCCGGCCGGTGGCGAGATTGACGCTCGCCGACGTCGCACCGGGCAGCGCCAGAAGGGCGCGCTCGACGCGCCCGACGCATGACGCACAGGTCATTCCCTCGACGGTGACGGCGGTGACGGATTCCGGAACGTCGTAGCCCGCATCACGGATCGCCTCGACCGCCCGCGATGGCGGAATGTCCTCAGGCAATTCGAAGCTGGCGCGGCCGGTGACGAGGTTGACGGAGACATCGGTCACACCGGGCAAAGCGGCGAGCGCCCGCTCGACACGACCGACGCAGGAGGCACAGCTCATGCCCTCCACGGGTAGGGTTAGACGGATCCGCGCCGCGGAATCAGCGGAGGCGAGCGGCATGGTCGGGCGTTTGAGCAGAGGTTCCATGCCGCCTCAGATGGGCCTTCCCATCGTGGGAAGGTCAAGAGCTTGGCCTCATTACAGCGCTCTTTTGCAGCACTCCTCCTCGCAGGAGCTGGTAAAGTTCGCGCAGATCGCGGGCGAAGCGCCGTTCATGAGCGATGCTGTCGACGACCGGGACGACGGGTCCGCAGGGTGGGCCTTCATGCAACCGGTCCGGGAAGGTGCCGTTCCCTGGTCCACCTAGAGCGGGCAGCCTTATTCCCCTGCCGGAGGCTCCAGCGACGCCTGGTCGGCCGCGTCCGGCCGATGCTCCGGCAGGCTGACCCGCACCAGGGTTCCACGTCCCGGCTCGCTTTCGATCACGAGCTTGCCGCGGTGGCGGTTAAGAGTGTGCTTGACGATGGCGAGCCCGAGGCCCGTCCCGCCTTGCTGGCGGCTCGACGCCGTATCGACCCGGTAGAAGCGCTCGGTGAGCCGCGGGATATGCTCGGCGGCAATCCCCGGCCCCTCGTCGCGCACCCGAAGCTCGATCCGCGCCCCGCGCCCGTTGGCCACCTCGACGCGATGGAGCGAGACGACCACCACGCCGCCGCTGCCGCCATACTTCACCGCGTTCTCGACGAGATTCTCGACAACTCGCAGCAGTTCGTCCCGGTCACCGAGCACGGGAAGCGGCCCTTCGGGTCGCTCGACGCTCAACGTGACGCCGCGCTCCTGGGCGAGCGGCGCCTGCATATCGACCATCTGCCGGGCGATGCGGCCGAGATCGACGATGCGGGTCGGCACGACGTGCTCGTGCAGTTCGATGCGCGAAAGCGAGAGCAGGTCGTCGATGAGGCCGGTCATGCGCTGGGCCTGGGTGCGCATGATGCCGAGGAACTGTTCGCGCGCGCGGAGATCGTCCCTGGCCGGCCCCTGAAGGGTCTCGATGAAGCCAAGGAGGGCCGCGAGCGGCGTGCGCAGTTCGTGGCTCGCATTGGCGACGAAATCGACCCGCATCGCCTCCAGCCGACGCGCCTCGGTGAGGTCGCGCAGGAACAGCACGACGTTGGCCTCGCCGCCGCTGGGCATGTCGGGAAGCGGAAGCGCGCCGATCTGCACCTCGAAGGCGCGTTCGGTCGGCACACGGGTGGCGTACTCGGTCCTTACGGGTGCGCCCGTGCGCAGGACCTCCTCGATGCCGTCGAGGACGTCGGGCGCGCGCAGCGAAAAGGAAAGCGGGTGGCGCAGCTTCAGACCCGGCAGGAGCCGCCGTGCGGCCGGATTGGCCTCAATCACCACCACGCGGCGATCGACCAGGATGACGGGGTCGGGGATGTTGGCGAGCAACGCCTCGGCAATGGCGTGGCGCCGAGGCACATCGATTTGGGAAGGTGGGACGATCGCAACCTGCCCACCGCGCCCGAGCAATCCGCCGATGAGGAGCGCGAGGCTGGCCGATATCATCAAGGCGGCATCGACGGTGCCGCCGACTGCCTCCGCGAAAACGATCACGGCCACGGCGATGGTCACGCCGAGCCACATCGGGCGGGCCGGATTCGTGGACATGCCGCTCTAGGAGACTGGCCGGGTCACGGATCGTTCGCCGCCCGGCGCCGGCGCAGCCGCTGAGCCCCCTCGTAGACGCCGAGCATCAGCAGGGCGAGGACGAAGGGAACGAGATAGTAGCAGACCCGGAACAGCAGCAGCGATCCCAATACCGCTTCGCGGGGCAGGTAGGACAGGGCGAGCAGGATGGTGGCCTCGAACACGCCGATGCCGCCCGGCGCGTTGGAGGCGATGCCGAGCATGGCGGCGAGCACGTAGATCGCCAGGAACGTCGTGAAGGCGAGGTTCATCCCCTCCGGCATCAGCATGTAGAGCACGGCCGCCGCCGCGCAGACATCGCCGATGCCGACCACCATCTGGCTGAACGAGACCGTGGCCCCCGGCAGTTCAAGCTGCCAGTGGCGGACCTTGATGTAGCGACGCTTCACCGAGACCCAGGCGAAGTAGCCGAGCACGAGGCCGAGCGTGCCGAAACCGAGAACCTGGTTGAGCCGCGCGGTCGTGTTGACGCCAATGCTCTGGAAGGTGAGGCTCGCGAGTTGGCCCGCCTCGATGATGAGGCTGAAGCCCAGCACCACCCCCATTCCGAGCCAGAAGGTGAAGCCGGCGATCACCGTCAGCGCGGCGATCTTGGCCGCGGACAGCCCGCGCTTCGAGTAGATCCAGTATCGGATCGTCGCCGCGGTGATGAGCGGGAAGCCGAGGGTGAAGCTCACGGCGTAGCTCGTGAACGAGGCGAGCGCCGTGATGCGGTAGGGCATCTTGAGCCGGAGCTGGCGCAGGGCAAGCGCGTCGTAACAGGTTAGGAACAGATAGCTGACCGCCACGAACAGGAAGGCTTCTCCGAGCCGACCCGCGGCAACGGCGGTGAAGGCCGTTCGCAGCTCGGCCCAGCTGATCTCGCTCGAGAGCTTCCAAAGGACGCCGAGCGAGGCGAGGATGAGCACGAGGCTCGCCGCCGTGCCGATCCAGGCATAACGCCCGCGCTTCGAAGTCGGCTTCGATCCGGCCTCAGCCTCGCGGCTCGCATCGGCCGGCTCGGCCTCCGCGACCGTTCTGTGCTTCCCGGCAGGTTTCATATGAGAACGGCGTCCGCCTCCGCTGGTCGACCGCAGGATGCACTTGGCGCGGGTCGTCCCGGGCGGCGTCGGTCCCGAACCGCCCACGGGCATTTAGGTGCTTCGATCGCCAAAGGCCAGCGAAGGACGACGGCTACCGACCTACCCTGCACCGGGAATGCGGCTGAAATCACGGTAGCCTGGCCGTTAAGGCGCCGCCGCGAGATAAGCGGCCGCCTGCGCCAGTCCCACCCGGATGCGCTCTCGCACGCTGGGCGACGTGCAGACATAGGTCGGGCTCGGATGCGGGATCGGCACCACCGGCAGATCCGGCCGCCGGGCGGAGAGCGGCGCGACCGCCTCCCGCGCGAAGCGTCCTGCCGGAACGACCACGGCGAGCCGCGGCAGGAGTGCGAGCAGCGGCGCGAAGTAGGGCACGGCAGCTGCCGCCTCCGTGCGGCGTGGGGCGCGGTTGAGGGCGCCGGGCGCGTGGATCACCCAAGGCAGGGCATTCCAGATCAGCGTGTCCCGCCGCGCGATGCCGGCCTCGTTGAGGAAGCGGAACAGGTTGGCGGCGGTGCCGGTCGCGTTATCGCGGGAGACAAAGCCGGTGCGGCCGATCGAAGGACCTGGGGTTTCCAGAAGAAGGAGCAGGCGCGCCTCCACGCCGCCGTCGAGAGGATCGGGATCGGGCACTTCGGCGCCGCGCTCGGCGGCGATCGATCGCGCGAAGGCGCGCAGGGGCCGGACGTGCGGCGCATCGGCCATCGCCCGGCGCGCATCGAGGACAGCGGGGTCGCGCAGGCTCTTCGGCGCGTCAGAGGAATCCGGCATCGCGGAGATTAGGGGGGAGGCGCCCCTGGAGGCGGAAGCGTTCGACACCGTCCTCTGCCGCCAGACGGGCCTGCAGCTCGTCCGGGCCGCCGAACTGGAAGCCGATCTGGGAGGCGTAAGCCGCGCAGGCCTCCGCCTTGCACCGCTCGGCCTCCGCATCGAGCCGCACGACCTGTACGGGAAGATGCGCGAAGATCGCCCGCAGTGGCTCCTTCGGCTCGGTGGTGCGGACAGTGTAGGGAAAATCGCGCCACCACAGCACCGGCAGTGGCGGCTGCGCGCCGCGAAAGGCGCGCACCACCTGCACGTGGTCTACATGCCCCCCCACCGCCTGCGGCGCCAGGATCAGGTCGGGCCCGGTATCGGCCACCAGCCGCTCGAAAGCGTCCGCGAGATTCGCTCCGATCCGGTCGTCAGGGCGGAGCTCGGCGAAGAGTTCCGGCGCCGAAGCGTAGCCGCGATGCGGCGCCTCCCGGAACGGCAAGTGGACCGGCGCGTCGATGCCGAGCGCACGGGCTGCGTCACGATCCTCGTCACGGCGCAGGGCCATGTAATCGACCTCCGGCGCCAGACCCTTGTCGAGTTGGCAGGCAAGGGCGAAGCCGCGCGGGTTGGCGACCGAGGCGGTGAAGACCGTCGCCATCACGACCTGCCAGCCCTGCGCCGCGAGCCGCGCCAGGGTGCCGCCGGCCGAGAAGACCGCGTCGTCGAGGTGCGGCGAGATGGCGAGTGCGGTGCGCGTCACAGCAGGTGCGGCTCCTTGCGGAAGCGGCAGTCCGGATCGATGGGCAGTGTATCGGGGAAATCGGTCTGCGGCCGCTCGCGGGCGACCCGCTCATAGACCCCCACGATCTGCCGGCCGACGGCTTTCCATGAATAGACCCGGCGGCATTCCTCGAGCCCGCTCTCGGCGAGGCTCCGGCGCAGATCCTCGTCCTCGATCACCCGCCGCAGCGCCTGGGTGAGACCGCGCACGTCGCCGGGAGTGACCAGGAGGCCGTTCTCGCCGTCGCGCAGGCAGTCCGAGACGCCGACCGAGTGGGTCGAGACCACGGCGAGCCCGGCGGCCATCGCCTCCAGGATCGTGTTCGAGAAACCCTCCGCATAGGTCGGTGAGACGAACACGTCCGCATCGCGGTAGAGGTCGGGCACCGTGTCGTAATCGGCGTAGCCGGTAAAGCGGACCTGGGCCGAGGTGAAGCCGATGGCGTCGGCCTTCGCGCGGGCAGCCTCGACATCCGGCCCGATCCCGGAGATCGCCGCATCGAACGGCACGCCGGCCTCCCACAGCCGCTCCAGGGCATCGAGGAAATCGAGCACGCCTTTTCGGCGATCGACCCGGCCGTGATAGAGCAGCCGCACCGGCTCCTCGTCCTCAAGCTCGGCCTGGAAGCGCTCACCGGGGGTGAAGCGGGCGGTATCGACGGCGCCCGGGACGATGGTGAAGCGGGCGGGGTCGGAGCCGAGCCGGTCGCAGACTTCCTTGACGAAGGACTGGCCGCCGATCAGCAGGGCGTTGGCATGGGCCAGCACCTCGACCATCGCGCGGCGATGGGTCTCGCAGCAGGAGCCGACCCAGTGGCCGTCACCGCCCTGGATCGAGACGACGGTCGGCACGCCGAGGCGCTTGCCCGCAAGAAGGACCGCCCAGCCGGTCGGGTAGCCGTACTGCGCGTGCAGCAGATCGAACGGTTGTCTGGCGTGCTCTGCGAGAATCGTCTCGACGATCTCGTCGATATCGCGCTCGAAGTCGCCGTTCTCCTGTTCGCCCTTCTGTTCCAGGCCGATGACGTGCACGCCCGGCACCGCCGGCGGCGGGCCGCCGCCATAGACCCGCGTGCCGAATTCGTCGCCGCGATACTGCGAGATCATCGTCACGTCGTGGCCGGCCCCCGCCACCTCGCGCAGGAGGTTCTGGGCGTAGACGCTCATGCCGGAGATCGCCGGGAAGTAGCGGCGGCTGACGAAGCAGAGTCTCATGGATGGGGTAGCCCCGGGATCGCGGTTTCGCGCGCCGGGGTTTCCGGCGGCGGCAGGCCGGCACCGGGACGGCGGCAGGTGCGCAGGTATTCGAGGGCTTGGCCTACCATCACGTCAGCCCGGTGCGAATCGCGCGACAGCTCGACGCAGACGAGTTTTGGGAAGGCGACCGCGTCGAGTGCATCAAGCACGGCGGGCACATCCATGTCGCCCTCGCCGAAGGGCAGGTGGATGTGCTCGCCCCGCTTCATGTCCTCGATTGCCACCGTGCCGAGGCGGGGCGCGAATTCGCGCACGGCCGCGGCCGGGTCGCGCTCCTGCGTGACGAGGCAGTGGCCGGTATCGAGGGCGAGCGAAAGGCCCGGCACGTCGAGGCCGGCGAAATCGTCGAGCGTCTCGATCAGCATGCCGGGTTCGGGTTCGAGTGCCGCGACAATGCCCTTCTCGGCGGCGAAGTCGGCGACCTCGCGCAGACCCTCGGCGAGCCAGCCGCGTGCCTCGTCACGGTGAACGCCGGACTTTGGCACGCCGGCCCAGAACGAGACGGCCTCGGAGTTCAGGATCCTACCGATCTCGATGGACCGCTTGAGGAAATCGACCCGCCGGGCACGTCCGGCCGCGTCGGCGGTCACGAGCGTCGGCTCGTGCTTGGCGGTTGGGTCGAGCAGGAAGCGCGCGCCGGTCTCGATCACCGAGCCGAGTCCGAGCCGGTTGAGGATACTGGCGATGCAGTCGGCCTCGATCACCCAGTTGTCGGCAAAGGGATCGAGGTGGTGGATGTCGAGGGTCAGCGCCACGCCGTCATAGCCCGCATCCTTGATGAGACGGATCGCGTCTTCGATGCGGTGATGGGCGGTGCCGTTGGTGTTGTAGGCGAAGCGCAGGCTCATACCGACCTCCGCTCGGCCCGGCGGCCCTGGCGCTCGTAGCGGAACGGCGCGTGGTGCGATTCCGGCTCGCGGTACAGCGGGTAGTGCGATCCGACGATCTGTTCCGCCAGCGCCGTATCGAAGAGCGGCTGGCCGCCGAAGCGCTCGATCGCCTCGGGCGTCAGGCGAACGGGCAGGAGCGTGTCGGTCGGTGTGCCGAAGCGGATCAGCGGATGGTCGCGCTCGATGAGCTTCTGCGTGTTGCGCTCGCCGATGCGGTAGTAGCTCATGGTCTCGACTTCGAGCCCCGGCACGATCGCCTTGACCACGCCGATCTCGCCGCCGGGCGGCGCGCAATCGACGTAGAGCACGTCGAATCCCGCCTCCTCCAACCGCTCGCGGGCGATTTTTCCGCGCGCGTGACCGTCCGGTGCCGGCGTCGTCGGCAGTTCCGAAAAAGCCTTGGTGCTCTTCTCGGAATAGACCGTCCGACTCAGGACGTCGCGCAGTTCGGCAGCCGGCATGTCGATCCAGGCGAGCATGGCCTGGAGGGCGCGGCTCTCCTCGAGGTCGAGGCTCGGCAGCGCCTTCTGGATGAAGGCCTCGACATAGCCGGGCGGGGCCACCGTATCGGCCAGGGCTAGGGGACCGTGCCCGAAGGTTTTCCGGACTCGGGCCGCCTGGAACTCGAGGAGCGCCTTGCGCAGGGCCCGCTCCCGATCCGGGTCGCAGGCCTCGCCGCAGGCCGAGAGCGCGATCGGCGCGGGGGTGCGGGCCGGATCGACATCGTAGCCGACGACGTAGAGATTGGTGAGGCCGAACTGGTCGGTGGCGAATTTCGGCAGGGCACGGATGCCGAGGCTCTCCAGCCGGTCGAGCATCCCGCGTGTCTCGGGGCCGATCCCGCCGAGATCGAGCATCACGCCCTGGTCCAGGGCCCGGAACAGCAATCCGTTGCCGTCGCGCTGGAGCAGCTCGAGCAGGCCGTGGCCGAGGGCGAACTCCACGTCCGGCCCGGCGCCGAGACCGTTGGTGATGAGGTTGGTGAAGGGCTGATAGCCCCGGCGCAACTCGAAATAGTCGGTTGCGGCGATGTCGAGCGGCATCCAGACGGGTTCACCGGTCCGCACCCGGACCGCCTTGGTCCAATCGAGCGGCGTGTCGCGGCCGACGGGGGAGCCTGCCGGCAGGCACAGCGTCAGCGGGTCGGCGACGGAGGACGCGCCGTAGACGCGCACGAGGTCGTTGTAGGAGATGGCCGCCTGATTGTCGCCTTTCCGCGGCAGCAAGGCGACCGAGGGCATCAGGTTCTCGGCGATCTCGGCCACTGCGCCGATCAGCGCCTCGTCGTCGGTGGCGCCGTAGCCGATCCCCGAGGGCATGGCGCCGACATAGAACGGGTCATCGAGGAAGAGCGCCACGAACCAGACCGGAATGCCGGTGCGGTCGAGGCCCGCGAGGTTGAAGCCGACGACGCGACCCTCCGGCAGGACGTCGAGATAGGCGCGCACCGCCTCGGGCAGCCGCTCTGGCAGCCCCTCGATCCGGCGCGCCGCGCCGCGGCGATAGGGGCGTGGCGCCGCGAGGCTCGGGTGGTGGGCGCGGTCGTCCCGGTCGAGGGCGTCGGTCGCTGTCATTTCCGTCCCATCAGCAGCGGCGGACCGAACTTGTCGCCCGGTCTCCTCCACGTTCGTCGTCAGGCCGCGTCGCGGCCAACCGGTGTGCCGGCCGCCGCATAGGCGCGGGCGATCAGGCGCATGGTGTGAAGGTCGCGCTCGGCATCCCAGGCGGTTCGCGCCTCGGGATCGCGTAGCGCACGGCCGAAGGCGCGCACTTGTTCGAGGAAGGGCGAGGCAGTGCGATCGAAGGCGATATCCTCGGCCCGGCCGTCGGCTCCGTCGGTGAAGGTGACGCGGCCACCCGCGGTCTGTCCCATCGTGTCGGTGGCGGTGAGCAAGCCCTTCGTGCCGACCACTTCCAGCCGGCGCCGGGGCAGCGCATCGGGGCAATTGTAGGCGACGTTGAGCTGAGCGAGCACGCCCGACTCGGTGCGGCCGATCAGCAGAGCGCCGTCATCGACGGCGTAGTCCTGCGCACGCGCCTGGGTCATGGCTGCGATCTCGGTGATCGGCTCGCCGAGGAGGAAATCGACGAGGTCGATGCCGTGGGGCGCGAGGTCCATCAGCGCGCCGCCGCCAGCCTGGGCCGGATCGATGCGCCAGTTGTCCTGGCCCCGAAACGAGGTCCAGGCCCGGTCGAGCCAGCAAGCATAGACGATGCGCACAGCCGTCACGGTGCCGAGCCGGCCCTCGCGGATCAGGCTGCGCATGGCACGGTGGCCGGGGTGATGGCGCTGGTCGAAGGCGGTGCCGTAGAAGGCGCCGGACCTGCGCACTGCCGCCGCCATCGCCTCCGCATCGACGAGGGACGCCGCCATCGGCTTCTCGCAGAGAACCGCCTTGCCGGCGGCGCAGAGCGCCTCGACCGCGCCGCGATGCAGGTGGTTCGGCGTGGCGACGTAGACCGCCTCGACCTCCGGCTCGGCGATGAGGCCGGCGAGCTCGGCATGGGCCCGCGCACCCTCGGCTTGTGCCGCTTTACGTGAAGCTTCGCCCGGATCGGCCACGGCGACGAGACGGTGCCCGGCGGCGCGGATGCCGGGCGCCATGTAGTCGCGGGCAACCCAGCCGTAGCCGACGATGCCCCAGCCGACGCTCGCTCCCATCACCAGCGCTCCGGCAGATCGACGTATTCGCGACGGCGCACCCGCGCCGCCTCGGGCGCATCCGGTTTGCCATCCCAGGTAATGGCCTCCGGGCCGTCCGAGTGCAGGGGGTAGGTCGCGTGCGGCGCGTATTCCGCCTCGTAGCGCTCCGACGGCCAGTGAATGGCAAATCCCCCGTCGTCGGGTGCATAGAGCGGATTGAGATGCAGGGCCGCGCCGGGCGGCGGCAGCGTGATGCCGTCGACGAGGGCGCGGGGCGCGGGGCGCATGCCGGGGCCGGCCACGACGGAGAAGGCTTCGCAGGTCTGCAAATCACGCGGTTCGCGCGGCTGCGGCGCGCGGGCCTCGACCAGGGCACGGGTCAACTCGGCGTCGTCGTAGACGAGCCCGTCGGGAAACAGCTCCTCGATCTCGGCCGAGGAGATCGCTCTGCCGGCCGAGAAGCCCGGACGGCCGCTGTTATGGATGTGGCTGAGGGCGAGCCAGCCCTCCTCTCCGGCGGTCTGGCGCAGGCAGGACAGAATACCGGGCTTGTCGTCGAGGAAGTAGAAGGCGTCGTTGCAGATCACGAGATCGACCGGCGCCTCGGGGATCGGCCAGTGCGCAGATGACGCGTCGAAGCAGACGAGCTGCGCCTTCTCGCCCACCACCCAGTGCCGGGCGACCCACAATTTGGCGAAGACCACGTCCGCGCCCGCGACCTTGACGCCGCGGCGTTTCAGCTCGCGCAGGTAATGGCCGATGCCGCAGGCGAGCTCGAAGGCACAGACTGGCCTGTTCCAGTGGGCCTCCAGCAGGCTCAGACCCGCCAGGAAGGTGGGATCGGTCCAGCGGTTGACGAAGTAATCGCCGACGCGGCCCCAGCCGAGCCAATCCACGGCTTGCCGTAGGGAGGCGCTCTCGCGCTCGCGGACGAGCCGGCGCAGGGCGTCGGAATCGGCCGGCGGACCGGTCCACCAATCGTCTTGGTCGGCGAGCAGGAGGACGAGGGCGTCCTGCTCCCGGTTATGATCGAGATGGTCGAGCGTGGCCGCGACGAGGCTGTCGCGGCCGGTACGGAGATAGGGGATGCCGTCGATGACCGGCCAGCGCGCCCCGGTCTCGACGTCGCGCAGGGCATGCGCGCCGTCGGCCTTGAGCCGGTGGCCGGTCTCCGGCGAGAGGAGATCGAAGGGGATCATGATCCTGGAATCTGCCGGACAGCACGAAACGTCACGGGATGCGCATATCGGTCAGAACGCGATCCTGGAAAGCCTTGACCGGTCCGGCATGGACCAGTTCCATCTCGCCGAGCACCGTATCCATGGTCAGCGAGGCCGCCCGCAGGTGCTGGGCGATCTGCAGGACGCGGTCGATGGAGTCGGCGGCGTGGAAGGCGCGTCCCTCTGCCGTCGCGTCATCCGGGAGGACGAGGCGGGCGGCACGGACGGTTTCGCGCAGCGGCGGCTCCAGTTCCTCCAACGCCCATTCCGAGCAGCGCCCGACGATCGGCCAGAGATGGTCGCCGAGCAGCATCTCGCCGGTGAAGCCGGCATCCGGCATCGCCGCATTGTGGAAGTGGTGCGCCATCGCCGCGAGGAAGACCGTGGCCGGATCGGCCCTGTAGAACGGGCTGAGCAGCACGCCGTAGACTGCCACGACGAGGCAGTGCTCGGCATGGTTCTCCGGCGGCTCCAGCAAGATGCGCGGTTTGCCGGGGCAGGTCACCCCGGCCCGCGGCTGCTGCGCCAGGGCCGTGACGAAGCCGGGCACCGGCCCGGCCGGCAGGCTGGTGGGCTCGCGCAGGCAGGCCCGCAGCCGATCGCGAAGCCCGGCATCGACCGGCCCTGACACGGCATCGAGCCCTGCGGCCAGTACGTCGGACGACTGTGCCGCATCGAGTCCGGCGGCCGAGAGGAAGGCTGCGTCCAGGTCGCAGAGCCGTGCCGCGGCGAGCGCCTTGGCGGTGATGTCGAGGGCGACGGTCTCCGGCGCGGCGCCACCGGTGAGTGCCGACCATCCTTGCGCGAACAGACGCTCGGCGATCGAGCCGGTGCGTCCCGCCGAGCGGATGCGCTTGAGATCGCCGAGTTCGACCAGCAGTTCCCGCATCGCGACGGGAGCTGCCGGCCCGGCTTCGGAAAAACCCGTCACGGGCGCAAGACCTTACTGCTGCACGCCCAGCCAATCGAACAGCATGCGCTGCTGCTTGCCGAAATCGTGCTCCGGCCCGTGGCCGTTCTTCACCATCGGCGCCTTGAAGAAGGTCGAGAGCTGCTCCTGCACGCCGCCGTCGCCGCGGGTCTTGGCGAGATCGAGGACGCGGGCGATCTCGATGACGAGCGGCGCGGCCAGGATCGAGTCCTTACAAAGGAAGTTCACCTTGATCTGCATGCGCTGACCCATGAAACCCGTGACGTCGATATTGTCCCAGGCTTCCTTGTCGTCGCCGCGCGGGCGGTAATAGTGGATGTGGACCAAGTGATCCTCGACCGGGTAGCCGAGGATCGAATCGAGCACCGTGCCCTTGGTGTTGAGCTTCGATTGGAGCGAGCTCGGATCGTTGAGCGCGAGGCCGTCGCGGTTGCCGAGGATGTTGGTCGAGAACCAGCCGTCCACGTGTAGCTGGCGCGCCTTCAGGGCGGGGGCCAGCACCGTCTTCATCATGGTCTGGCCGGTCTTGCCATCCTTGCCAGCCACCGGCACGTTGAGTTCACGGGCGAGTTCCATCAGCGCCGGCACGTCGGCGGCGATAGAGGGGGTGAAGTTCGCGTACGGCACGCCGCTCTTGATGGCGGCGTAGGCGTAGAGCATCGCGGGCGAGATCGACTCGTCGCTCGAATCCAGCCCCTTCTCGAAGGCTTCGGCCGAGTTGAGGACCGGGACGGAGAGATCGGGCCAGCGCTCCGTTGAAGCGAGATTGACGACGACGACCTCGTCGAGATTGCTCTCCCTGCGGAAACGGTTGAGGTCGTTGGCGATCACCGAGACGGTCTCGCGATGGTCCTTGGCAACGATGCGGTTGCCGCCATCGATGTTCTTGCAGAACTTGGCCGAGCCCACTGCCGGCCAGGGCGTGATGCCCTTGAGGGCCTGGGCGCCGTTCTCGATGTCCTCGCGGGTGAGCACGCCGTGACCGGTGGCGGCGGAGGCGAGATCGTCGCCATTCAGGTCCCAGCCGCCGAAGACGAGATCCTTATAATCGGCCATACCGGCGACGGGCACACCCGCCAGCGGCAGACCATCCAGACGGTTCGAACCCGATTTGATGGTTTCGATGCCGGCGATGGCCGTCGTTGCGACTGCACCGCCCATGCCAACGAACGCCACTCCGACGCGTCGACCGGTCTGAATGCCCATGGGAACTCGATCTTTCTGCTGTGGTGGCGCTGACGTCTCAGGATGAGCCCTAACTGGCCGCCGCGCGGCCCATGACAACTGTGACCGACCTAGAGCGTTCCAGTGCCGACCTTGCCATCATTGCCGCAGGCAGGCTTCGGCCTGACCTGCATCGATTGGTTAAAATATCGTAAACACAATGGCTTAACGCAGCATTAACGGGATCACGTTTGGATCACGAGGTGGTCCCATTGTGGTCACACCCGGCGGCGAAACCTCCGCCGGTCAAAACAAAGCCCGGCACCCAAGAACGCCGAGGCATCAACAAGGAAGACCGATGGGGGTTTACCCGGAGCCGGCGCCCTGCGCCGACGACGTGAGCCGATTCGTGCCTTGCGGGTCCAACGCCAGCCACGAGGCCACCCCGCGCCCGTCGCGCGGTCGTTCGCCGCTCGTGCGCAGCCTCGCCGCCGTGACCGCCAGTGTCACCCTGCTGATGGCTGCGCCGCAGACCGTGTCGGCCTATGAGAACGCAGGTGCTTCGGTATCGATCCCGATGATGGTGCGTGCCGACCTCCGCCCGGCCGGTGCGGAAGCGGAGTGGGGCGGCACTGCGCTGCTCGGCCAGGATGGCGGACTGACTGCCCCGATCGAGCGCCTGCAGGCGTCGCTCACGAATCCGCGCTCGGACACCGACGACGAGATCCTGCGCTTCGGCGACATGAGCGTGCCGCGTCCCCTCGTGGAGACGATCCTGAAGGCCTCCGAGGTGACCGGCGTCGATCCGGTCTACATGATGGCGCTCGCCGACAAGGAATCGAGCTTTGACACGAACGTGAAGTCCTCCGCCTCTTCGGCGCAGGGTCTGTTCCAGTTCGTCACCGGCACGTGGCTGGAGATGATCCGCCAGTACGGCGCCAAGCATGGGCTCGCCGATGAGGCTGCTGCCGTGAAGGGGCGTGGAGCCGGCATCACCATCGCCGATGCGGCGACGCGCAAGCGTGTGCTCGAGCTGCGTAACGACCCCTACGTCTCCGGCCTGATGGCGGGCGAGCTGATCAAGCGCGACCGCAGCCGGATCGAGGCCCGGATCGGCCGGGAACTAAAGACCACCGAACTCTACCTCGCGCATTTCCTCGGCACCGCAAGCGCCGGCAAGTTTCTCTCGCTCAGCGCCGAGGATCCGGACAAGGTCGCCACGGCCGCCTTCGGCCGCGCAGCGCGCGCCAACCGCGCCATTTTCACCGCGAAGGAAGGGGCCAAGCGCCGCAGCCTGACCGTGGCGGAAGTCCACGAGAAGCTCGACGGCATGATCGATCGGCGCCTGAGCCAGTATCAGGCCATCGCCGACCTCGCGCAGCAGCAGGCCGACGAGCCGGCGGCACCGATCCTCGATGCCCGCCTGCGGCTGAACGAAGCCGTGGCGCCGTCGCTCGCACTCCACTCGGTGCAGTAAGCGCCACGGGGATGTAGAGCATCGTCTTTATTCGAAAGCCGGCGGCCACCGTTCGGGACGATGCTAGCCCCACAATTCGGGCAGTGGCGGATGGACCGTGCTGCCTTCGTAACGCAGGGCCGGCTGCCGGTCCTGGGCGAGCAGCAGCGGCCCGTCGAGATCGACGTAGGCCGCGTGGTGGGCGATCAGCATCGCCGGCGCCATGGCGAGCGATGAGCCGACCATGCAGCCGACCATGATCTCAAAGCCGCGCGCCCGCGCCTCGTGTGCGAGCTTCAGCGCTTCAGTAAGACCGCCGGCCTTGTCGAGCTTGATGTTGATTGCGTCGTAGCGCCGGGCCAGAGCATCGAGCCCGGCACGGTCGTGCAGGCTTTCATCGGCGCAGATCGGGATCGTGCGGTCGATCTCGGCCAGAAGCCCGTCCTCGCCCGCCGGCAACGGCTGCTCGATCAGGCCGACGCCCGCCGCGGCACAGGCCATGAGGTTGTCCCGCATCGTCTCAGGCCGCCACGCCTCGTTGGCATCGACGATGAGACGGGATTCGGGCGCACCGCGACGCACCGCGGCGATCCGCTCGGGATCACCCTCGCCGCCGAGCTTTACCTTCAACAGCGGCCGGTGCGCCGCCGCGCGGGCCGCTTCCTCCATCGCCTCGGGATCACCGAGGCTCAGCGTGTAGGCGGTGGTGACCGGCACCGGCGCAGCGACGCCGGCGAGTTCGTAGGCGGGCGTGCCGGTGCGCTTCGCCTCAAGATCCCACAGAGCGCAGTCGAGGGCATTGCGGGCGGCACCCGGTTTCATCCGCCCGACCAGATCGAAGCGCCCTCCCCCATCGGCGATCCACGCAGCCTGCGTTTCGAGAGCGGCGGCGACGCTTTCGACCGTCTCACCGTATCGGGCATAGGGGACGCACTCACCGCGGCCCCGAAAGGCACCGTCCTCAACGGTCGCGACGACGACGACCGCCTCGGTGCGGCTGCCGCGGGAGATCGTGAACGATCCGGCGATGGGGAAGCGCTCGACGGCAACGGTCAGACGCGGCATCGGCAGCTCTCCCTCAGACCGGAAACTCGGCGGCGATCCGATCCACGATCCCCTCGACGCCGAAGCGCACGGGATCGGTGGCGGGCAGGCCATGGACGGCTTCCGCCTCGCTCAGCAGGGCGCGCGCCTGCGGCTCGGCAAGCGCCTGCGTGTTCACGGCGATGCCGACGGGGCGAATGCCGGGATTGGTGAGCGAACCGCAGCGGATGGTCAGGTCGATGACCTCTTGGATCGTCGGCAGGCTGGCCTCGACGCCGCGCATCCGCGTGCGGGTCGGCTCGTGGCAGACGACGAAGGCATCGGCCTGCGCCCCGTGCAGCAGGCCGAGGCTGACACCGGCGAAGGAGGGATGGAACAGCGATCCCTGCCCCTCGATCAGATCCCAGTGATTCGGCTCGGCGGCGGGCGCGACCCACTCGACGGCGCCGGAGATGAAATCGGCCACCACCGCATCGATGGCCACACCCCGGCCGGAGATGAACACGCCGGTCTGGCCCGTGGCGCGGAAATCGGCGTCGAAGCCGCGCTCGCGCATGCCGCGTTCGAGGGCGAGCGCGGTGTACTTCTTGCCGACGGAGCAATCGGTGCCGACGGTGAGCAGGCGCAGCCCCGGACGCTTCGTGCCCTTACCGGTGGGGAAGGTCTCCGTGGTGTGTCGGACGTCGTGGAGAGCACGGCCATTGCGCTCCGCGGCTTCGGCGATTCGGGCAATCGAGCCGAGACGCACATGCAGCCCGCTCGCCACATCGAGCCCCGCATCGAGGGCGGCGACGATCTCCTCGACCCAATGTTCGGGCAGCACACCGCCGGCATTGACGACGCCGACGACCATGGTCTTGCAGCCCTTGGCGACCGCCTGCTCCAGCGTCAGGTCGGGAATGCTGAGATCGGCGGCGCAGCCCTCCATCCGGAGTTGGCCGACGCACCATTCCGGGCGCCAGTCGTTGATGCCGTAGGCGGTCTTGGCGGCGAGCTGATCCGGCACGTCGCCGAGAAACATCAGGTAAGGGGTGGCGATCTGCATCGGCGATAGTCCCGTCCGGAGCGAAGCTCCGCCTGAGAACGTGTCTATGCGCGATCTGTGCCCGATGCGCGAGAAAGAGCCGCCGCATTCCTGAAACGGCACCTCCTTCCTCATGCTGACGGGCCGAGCTTTCGCGGGCGCCTCGGCATGAGGAGCGTGGCGTGATCGAGAACCGTATCCGGCCTATTCCTCGATCTTTCTCACCGCCCCCTTGGCGGCGCTGGTGGCGAGCATGGCGTAGGCGCGAAGCGCCGTGCTGACCTTGCGCTTGCGAGGGCTGGCCGGGCGCCAGCCTTCCGCGTCGCGAACGGCGCGACGCTCGGCAAGCACGGCCTCGTCCACGGCGAGGTGGATGCGGCGGTTCGGGATGTCGATCTCGATTCGATCTCCCTGCTCGACGAGGCCGATCAGCCCGCCCTCGGCGGCCTCCGGCGAGACGTGACCGATGGAGAGACCTGAGGAGCCGCCGGAGAAGCGACCATCGGTGACCAGTGCGCAGGCTTTGCCGAGACCCTTCGATTTCAGGTAGCTCGTGGGGTAGAGCATCTCCTGCATGCCGGGGCCGCCACGGGGGCCCTCGTAGCGGATCAGCACCACCTCGCCGGCCTTGACCCGGCCGTTGAGGATGCCGTCGACCGCTGCATCCTGGCTCTCGAAGACGTGGGCCGTGCCGGTGAAGGTGAGGATCGAGGCATCGACGCCCGCCGTCTTCACGATACAGCCGTCTTCGGCGAGGTTGCCGTAGAGCACCGCGAGGCCGCCGTCCTTGGAATAGGCGTGCTCGGCGTCGCGGATAACACCCGCCTCCCGGTCGAGGTCGAGTTCGTCCCAGCGCGAGGCCTGGCTGAAGGCGACCTGGGTCGGAACGCCGCCCGGCGCGGCCCGGAAGAATTCCTGCACCGAGGGGCTCTGGGTCCGCTTCACGTCCCAACGATTCAAAGCCTCGCCCAGCGTGCCCGAGCCGACATTTCCGACCGAGCGGTCAATCAGACCGGCGCGGTCGAGCTCGCCGAGGATGCCCATGATGCCGCCGGCCCGATGCACGTCCTCCATGTGGATGTCGGCCACCGCAGGCGCTACCTTGCACAGCACTGGCACCCGGCGCGAGAGGCGGTCGATGTCGGCCATGGTGAAGGGCACCTCGCCCTCATGCGCGGCGGCAAGCAGGTGCAGCACCGTGTTGGTCGAGCCACCCATGGCGATGTCGAGCGTCATCGCATTCTCGAAGGCGGCCATCGACGCGATGGAGCGGGGCAGCACGCTGGAATCATCCTGCTCGTAGTGGCGGCGGGCGAGATCGACGATGAGGTGTCCGGCCTCGACGAAGAGGCGCTTGCGGTCGGCATGCGTCGCGAGCGTCGAGCCGTTGCCGGGCAGCGACAGGCCGAGCGCCTCGGTGAGGCAGTTCATCGAATTGGCGGTGAACATGCCGGAGCACGAGCCACAGGTCGGGCAGACCGAGCGCTCGATAACCGCGACATCCTCGTCCGAGACCCGATCGTCGGCGGCCGCCACCATGGCATCGACGAGGTCGAACTTGCGGGTGACGCCGTTCATCACGACCTTGCCGGCCTCCATCGGCCCGCCGGAGACGAACACCGCCGGGATGTTGAGGCGCAAAGCAGCCATCAGCATGCCGGGGGTGATCTTGTCGCAGTTCGAGATGCACACCATGGCGTCGGCGCAGTGCGCGTTGACCATGTACTCGACCGAATCCGCGATCAGCTCGCGCGACGGCAGCGAGTAGAGCATCCCGTCATGGCCCATGGCGATGCCGTCATCGACCGCGATGGTGTTGAACTCCTTCGCGACACCGCCCGCCTGCTCGATTTCCCGGGCGACCAGCTGGCCGAGGTCCTTCAGGTGGACGTGACCGGGCACGAACTGCGTGAACGAGTTCACCACCGCGATGATCGGCTTGCCGAAATCGGAATCCTTCATGCCGGTGGCGCGCCAGAGGCCGCGGGCGCCGGCCATGTTGCGGCCGTGGGTGGTGGTGCGGGAGCGATAGGCGGGCATTTTTCTTCTGTCGCTTCTTCGAGAATGCGAGCTGTGCGTGCGGGGCGCTTTCCCGTCCTTGCGAGCGTCAGCGAAGCAATCCAGGCGGCGCGGCCTTTCCGGAGAGGCCGCGCCCTGGATTGCTTCGGCTTCGCCTCGCAAGGACGGTGTGGGCCGTCACACCACCGCGGCGTGCTGGGCGTGCAGCCGCACGGAGGCCGCCGAGAGCTTGTTCAAGGCCGACAGATACGCCTTGGCCGAGGCCACCAGCGTGTCCGGATCAGCGCCGCGTGCCGTCACCGACCGCTCGCCGGCCTTGAGCCGGACCGAGACTTCGGCCTGGGCGTCGGTCCCCTCGGTCACGGCGTGGACCTGATAGAGCTCCAGCATCGCGTCGTGGGGCACGATCGCGTGGATGGCGTTGAACACCGCGTCCACCGGACCGTTGCCGTCGGCCTCCTCGGTGAAGGTGCGGCCGTCCATCTCGATCTTCATCGTGGCGCGCTGCGGGCCCCGCGTGCCGGCGATCACCGAGAGCGACATCAGCTTGATGCGGTCATGGGCGGTCGCCAGCTTCTCGTCCACCAGCGCCTCGATATCCTCGTCGTAGACGTGCTTCTTGCGGTCGGCCAGATCCTTGAAGCGCTCGAACACGTCCTGGAACTGGTTGTCGGACAACGAAATGCCGAGCTCCGCCAGCTTCGACTTGAACGCGGCCCGGCCCGAATGCTTGCCCATCACCAGTGAGGTCTTGGCGAGCCCGACGGAGGCCGGGGTCATGATCTCGTAGGTCTCCGAATGCTTGAGCATCCCGTCCTGGTGGATGCCGCTCTCGTGGGCGAAGGCGTTCCGGCCGACGATGGCCTTGTTGTACTGGACCGGGAAGTTCGCCGCGTGGCTGACGAGCTTCGAGGCGCGGGTCAGCATCGTCGTGTCGATGCCGGTGTCGTAGGGCATCACGTCGGCGCGGGTGCGCAGCGCCATGACGATCTCTTCGAGCGCCGCATTGCCGGCCCGCTCGCCGATGCCGTTGACCGTACACTCGATCTGCCGGGCGCCGCCCTCCAGGCCGGCGAGCGAGTTCGCCACCGCCAGCCCCAGATCGTTGTGGCAATGCACCGAGAAGATCGCCTTGTCGGCGTTCGGTACGCGCTCACGCACAGCTCGGAACATCGCGCCGTATTCCTGCGGCGTGGCGTAGCCCACCGTGTCGGGCAGGTTGATCGTGGTGGCGCCCGAGCGGATCGCGGCTTCGACGCAGCGGCAGAGATAGTCGATGTCGGTGCGGGTCGCGTCCATGGCCGACCATTCCACGTCCTCGACGAGGTCGCGGGCCTGGGCCACGGTCTTCAGGATGATCTCGATCACCTCGTCCTGCGTCTTGCGCATCTGGTGGGCGAGGTGGATGGCCGAGGTCGAGACGAAGGTATGGATGCGGCCCCGCTGGGCGTGGCGCACCGCCTCGCCTGCGCGGGCGATATCGGCGGGGATGGCGCGGGCGAGACCTGCCACGGTGGCGTGCTTGGTGCGTCGGGCGATCTCGGAGACGGCCTCGAAATCGCCGTTCGAGGCGATCGGGAAGCCTGCCTCGATGATGTCGACGCCCATCGTGTCAAGCAGTTCGGCGACCGCCAGCTTCTCGTCGAGGGTCATGGTTGCGCCGGGGCATTGCTCGCCGTCGCGCAGCGTCGTGTCGAAGATGACGACGCGGTCCTTCGCGCTCTGAGTAGTGTTCGCCATGGGTTTTCGTTCCTCGTAGCCAGCGCGCTCGACTCCTCGGGAGCGGCGCCGGAAAACCTGTCTTCCGGTTGACGAGCAGCATCCCCTGAGAGCCCAGGCGGTCGCGCCCGGACGGCCCTCAGGGGCGGCTAAGAAGCAGGCCTACGAGAATGAGCGCGCAGGACGACACGGCCGCGAAAGCGGCGCCGTCGTTCGTCTGCACGGAGCGGCCAGGGGCCACGCTCGATTCTCCTCAGAGGCTGACACGCCAGCGGACCGCCATCGGACCGTCATGCGACCAGGGAGGCGGTATGTACCGATTGGCGGGGATCGTGACAAGCACATGGCTGTGCCGCGTCACCGCCACGATTGACCGGCCCACTCGCGGGAGGCACAACCCGCCGGCCAAGCTTGGCTGCAGCGAACCTCCTCTCGCAATCGGAGAGACCCGTCGTGCCCGCGCCGCTTCCCCGTGCCGTCTTCCTTGCTCTCCTCGGCTGCGCCTTGAGCGCATGCCAGTCGAGCGCGCCCCCACCGGTCGCGACCGTGGCCACGGCACCCACTGTTAGCGCCCTGCCGACCGGTAGCGGATGCGGACCAACCATCGCACGGACGCAAGCCATCGTCGCGGGCGACGTGAAGACCGGCGACCTGTCCGCCGCCGTCGGCACACGCTTCAGCGCCGACCTCGACAAGGCAGCAGGCGCCTGCACCGCCGGCCGCGAGGGCGAGGCGATGAGCCTGCTCGCGGCGGCCAAGGCGCGCTACGGCTATCGGTGATAGCCGAACGTCCGGTCTTCAGGTCGGGAAGACGCTCGCCAGATACGCCTGCACGAAGCCCGGCATCCGGGCGGCGTCGATGTCGGTGCGCGAGCGGGCGATGACGCTGTGGGCGAGTTCCGGCTCGTCCTCCCGGCCGCGATGCGCTTCGATGCGCGCCTTCAGCGTCTCGGCGTCGCTGTCGAAGCGGACCGGGCGCAGGAAGGCGAGCTGGCCATCGCCGCGCAGGAGCATCCATTCCTCCTCCGATCCCTCGGGGAGCGTCAGGCCGGTCTCCTCCAAAAACTCCCGCGCCGCGCTGCCTGCGAGGTCGACCGTGCCGTCCGCGCGCAGGTCGCCGGGATCGGGCGTGCCGCAGGGGAAGTAGATCTGTCCGGCATTGGCGGTGTGCGTGCCCATCACGCCGAGCAGCACCGCGCCGTCGCTGCTATGCGGAACGATCGCCGCGAAGGCGTTCGCCACCAGCGCATCGGGCACGCCCGCATCGCGAAAGGCGATGAAGCGCGAGTAGCGCACCTCGAACAGGCTCGCCTCACAAGCGCCGTCGGCGATGGTGCAGCCGCTGGCGAGATAGACCGGCCCGTCGAACAGGCCCGGCGTCTTCGCCTTGCGCCGCTCCCAGTTGCGGTCGATCGCCTCGGCATTGTCCCGCGCCCAGGCCCAGTCGTGATCGATGCGCCGGGCAGAGACCTGTCTGAGCGGCGTGAGGCTGAATCCAGGGGCCGCTTCCGCCACGATCTCAACCGACACGCAGCACGCCCTCGCTCACCACCACCGCCTGTCCGCCGATCTCGACGGAGCGGAGCGCGCCCTCGGCGATGACGAGCTGAAGGTCGATCATGCTCGGCCGCCCCATCGCGACGCCCTGACGGATCACCACGTCGTGGGTGCCCTCGCCCAGCGGCTCGAACTGCATCAGCACGCCGGCGAAGGCCGCAGCGGCGCTGCCCGTTGCCGGGTCTTCCGCCACGCCGAGATGGGGCGCAAACATCCGCGCCTGGTAGCGCTGCCCGAGACCCTCCGCATCGAGAGCGTAGAGGTAGAGCGCATCGGCCTGCGCCTGCGGAAACAGCCGCTCGAACCGGCCGACATCGAGCCGCGCGCGCGTCAGCGCCTCGCCGGAGGCGAGCGGCACGAAGGTGAAGAGGGGGCCGGCGCCGTGCCGGCTCGGCTGATGGCGATTGAAGCCGATCTCGCTGGGCTTCAGCCTCAGGGCCGCGGCCAGGGCGTCCTTCGCCGCAGCTTCACCGAGAAAGGCCGGCAGAACAGGCAGCTTGAATCGGGCGCGGGCGCTGCGGCCATCCTCGGCCGCCTCGACGGCACAGGAGAGAGTGCCGATCCCCTCCTCAAGCCCGAAGGCCGCGGCATCGGCCAGAGCCACCGCCTGCCGCTCGGCGCGATCGTGCAGGGCGAGCAGCACCGCGGTGCCGATGGTCGGATGCCCCGCGAAGGGCAATTCGCGGGCGGGCGTGAAGATGCGCAGGCGCGCCCGGTGGCGTGGCTCCTCCGGGGGCAGGACGAAGACGGTCTCCGACAGGTTGAACTCGCGGGCGATCGCCTGCATCGCCTCACCGCTGAGTCCGTCGGCGTCGAGCACCACCGCCAGCGGGTTCCCGGCGAGCGGCGTGTCGGTGAACACGTCGAGGGTGGCGAAGCGGCGTTCCAACATCATGGCTCCTTCAGAGGATTCAGACGGTCTCGACCGGGAAGGCTGCGCTCGGCGCGACGAATTCCTCTTGCGCCGCCACGGTCAGCAACTCCTCGGAGCCGGCCTCGGCGGTCCGCCGCAGCAGGCCGTGGATCGAGGCCGCCGCCATGCCGAGCGCCAGAGCCGCCGAGCGCGTGCGCAGGTAATGCACGAGATAGAGCGCGGCGACCGCATCGCCCGCCCCCGAGACGGCTTTCAGGTCGAGCCGGGGTGTGCGCACGCGCCAGAACGAGCCCCCCTCAGCCGCCATCATGTCGATCGCGTCGGGCGGCGTCTCGGCCGTCGTGAGCGAGGTGACGAGCAGGACCCGCGGCCCGAGCGCCATCACCGAGGCTGCCGCGCGCTTGGCCGCCTCCAGCGTATCGCTTGGGGCATCCGAGACCAGGTCGAGCTCGAACTGATTGGGCGTGAGGATGTCGGCCGCGGGCACGGCCTGCGCCCGCATGAAATCGGCGATGCCGGGGCGGACGTAGACGCCGGAATAGCTGTCGCCGATCACCGGGTCGCAGCAATAGAGCGCCTCGCGGTTGGCCGCGCGCACCGCAGCGACCGTGCGCAGGATGGCGGTGCCGATATCCGCCGAGCCCATATAGCCGGAGAGTACCGCGTCGCACTCCTTGAGAGCGCCACGCTCGGCCACGCCCTGCACCACCTCCTCCACCGCCGGCCCGTCGAAGACGCGCCCGCGCCACTGTCCATAGCCGGTATGGTTCGAGAACTGCACCGTATGCACCGGCCAGACCTCGACGCCGAGGCGCTGCATCGGGAAGACGGCGGAGGAATTCCCGACATGGCCGTAGGCGACATGCGATTGGATCGACAGAACCTTCATGGTGCTCCGGTATCCGCTTCCGCGCCGTGATAGCGCGGCCGACGGCCCCGCGCATCCGATCGATGCGAAGACGCGTTACGGCTCAGCCCGACACGACCCGCCCTCCGGAGTGAGTATGGATTTCGACGCCGCACGCCAGTCCATCCTCACCTTCATCGAGACCTACAGGGCCTGGGCGCCGGTCGTGACGGGGGTGATCGCCTTCTGCGAATCGCTCGCGGTGCTGTCGCTGCTGGTGCCGGCGACCGCGATCCTTCTCGGCATCGGCGCGCTGATCGGCAGCAGCGGCCTGCCCTTCTGGCCGATGGTGATCGGGGCCGGAATCGGTGCGGCCCTGGGCGATTGGGTCTCCTACGAGGTCGGATTCTACTACAAGGACGGCGTGAAGCGCCTCTGGCCGATGAGCCGCCATCCGGAGATGACGTCCAAGGCTGAAGCCTTCCTTCGGCGATGGGGTGCGGGCGCCATCGTCATCGGCCGCTTCATCGGTCCGGCACGGGCGGTAGTGCCGCTGGTAGCCGGCAGTTTCGGCCTCCGACGAATCCCGTTCCAACTCGCGAACTGGAGTTCGGCCTTCGTTTGGGCCTTCGTGCTGCTCGCCCCCGGCGCAGGGTTGCTGGCCTGGCTGCATCACTGAGACGCCATGCGCCGCTTTCCGCCCGAACGCATCGTCTGCCTCACGGAGGAGACCGTCGAGACGCTCTACCTGCTGGGCGAGGATCGACGCATCGTCGGGGTCTCGGGCTACGCCGTGCGCCCGCCGCAGGTGCGCCGGGAAAAACCACGGGTCTCGGCCTTCACCAGCGCCGACCTCCCGAAAATTCTCGCTCTCGAACCGGATCTCGTCCTCGCCTTCTCCGACCTCCAGGCGGAGATCGTCGCCAGCCTCGCCCGAGCGGGCGTGGCGGTTCACCTGTTCAACCAGCGCGATGTCGCCGGCTGCCTTGCTATGATCCGCACCGTCGGCGCCCTCGTCGGCGCCGTGGAGCGGTCCGAGGCGCTCGCCCGCTCCTATGAAGCACATCTCGCCGAGGCCGCGGCCGAAAGCGTGGGACGGCCGCGGCTCAAGGTTTACTTCGAGGAGTGGGACGAGCCGATGATTTCCGGCATCGGCTGGATCTCCGACCTGATCGGCTATGCCGGCGGGCAGGACGCTTTTCCGGCCTTGAGCCGTGAGCAGGCCGCGAAGGACCGGATCGTCACCGCGGAGCAGGTCATCGCGGCGGCGCCCGACGTGATCCTCGCCTCCTGGTGCGGCAAGCGCGTCAACGTCGAGCGCATCCGCGCCCGGCCGGGCTGGGAGAGCATTCCGGCCGTGGCGGCCGGGCGCATCCACGAGATCAAGTCGCCGCTGATCCTTCAGCCGGGTCCGGCGGCCCTGACGGACGGGTTCGCGGCGATCCGGGCGGCGCTGGCGATGTGACAAAGCGGCCGGTGACACCGACGCCATCCCGCTGGCAGGATGCGCCGACTCGATTCGGCCGCATCCGCAAGCCACCAGCCCGGCATGTCCACAGCTCTCGCCAACATCGTCCTGCCACCCGACCGCCGCCAGTCGCCGACCGCACTGAACATTCAGCGCGGGGTGCGGCGCCTGCTCGCCGAGATGGGCTGCGTGAGCCTTCCGGAATTTTCGCTCGCCAACGGACGCCGGGCCGACGTGATCGCCCTGTGCGGGGCCGGCCGGCTCACCATCGTCGAGATCAAGTCGAGCGTCGCCGACTTCCGCGCCGACCGGAAATGGCCGGATTACCGCGACTATTGCGACCGCTTCTTCTTCGCGATCCCCGAGACGGTGCCGGAAACGCTGATCCCGGAGGAATGCGGCCTGATCGTCGCCGATTCCTTCGGCGCCGCCATCCTGCGCGAGCCGCCGGACCATGCGCTGAGCCCGGCCCGGCGCAAGGCGGTGACTCTACGCTTCGCCCATTCCGCCGCCGGGCTCCTGCACGCCCTGGCCGATCCCGGCGCGATCCGAGAGGGGGCGCTCTGACGGCTCGTGGGCGCCGCGAAAGGCGTTCAGCACGAAGATCCGAAGTGCCGAGGACAGGTTGCGCTCGCCGCGCTCGGAATCGATCGCGCCGATCAGCGCCTGAACCGATTGTTCGCGCTCTCGCGCGATTTCCTGGAGCGCACTCCAGAATTCCGCCTCCAGCGAGACGCTCGTGCGGTGGCCCGCGATCATCACCGATCGTTTCGCGTTCTCACGCGACGGCGCCCGCGTCATTCCTTGTCGGGGTCAGTGAGGCGGTGGCCCTCGTGGCGAGCCTGATCGACCGCCTTGCGCGTCTCGGCGAGCGTCTTCGCCTTTTTCGGCCGGCCGAACAGGATGCGGTTCTCCGCGGCCTTGGCCTCTTTCGCCGCCTTCTCACGGTCCTTGCGCACCTGGCGCAGGTTGATGATCTCGGCCATCGCGTCAGCCCTTCCGACGACCCGGCGCGGAGGGTCCGCGCCGGGAAGCGAGTCTAGCGCCTATTCCGCGCTCGGCGCCAGCATGGTTTCGGGCCGCACCACCCGCTCGAACTCCTCGTCCGTGACGTAGCCGAGCCGCAGCGCCTCCTCCTTCAAGGTGGTGCCGTTCTTGTGCGCGGTCTTGGCGATCTCGGCGGCCTTGTCGTAGCCGATCGAGGGGGCGAGCGCGGTCACCAACATGAGTGAGCGGCTCATCAGATCGCTGATCCGGTCAGTGTTGGCCTTGATGCCGACGACGCAGTTGTCGGTGAAGCTGACAGAAGCGTCGGCCAGGAGCCGCACCGATTGCAGCACCGCGTTGGCGATCACCGGCTTGAACACGTTGAGCTCGAAATGACCCTGTGAGCCGGCGAAACTCACCGTGGTGCCGTTGCCGACGACCTGCGCGCAGACCATCGTCAGCGCCTCGCACTGGGTCGGGTTGACCTTGCCCGGCATGATCGAGGAGCCGGGCTCGTTCTCCGGTAGCGACAGCTCGCCCAGACCCGAGCGCGGGCCCGAACCGAGCAGGCGGATGTCGTTGGCGATCTTGAACAGGCCCGAGGCGAGGGCCGTGAGTGCGCCCTGAAGGAAGACGAGGGCGTCGTGGGTGGCGAGCGCCTCGAACTTGTTCTCGGCGGAGGTGAAGGGCAGGCCGGTCAGCTCCGCGACCTTGGCCGCGAACCGTTCGGCGAATTCCGGATGCGCGTTGAGGCCGGTGCCGACCGCCGTGCCGCCCTGGGCCAGCGCCAGAACGCCGGGCAGCGTCGCGGCGACGCGGGCGCCGCCGAGCGCGACCTGCGCGGCGTAACCGGAGAATTCCTGACCAAGCGAGACCGGAGTCGCATCCTGCAGGTGGGTGCGGCCGATCTTGACGATGCTCTCGAACTCCTTCGCCTTGGCGTCGAGCGCGGCGTGCAGGTGGGAGAGTGCGGGCAGCAGCCGCTCCTGCACTTCGCGCGCGACCGCAATGTGCATGGCGGTGGGGAAGGTGTCGTTGGAAGACTGGCCGCGGTTGCAGTGGTCGTTCGGGTGGACGGGCGACTTGCCGCCGCGCTTGCCCCCGAGCCGCTCGTTGGCGAGGCTCGCGATCACCTCGTTCGCGTTCATGTTGGACTGCGTGCCGGAACCCGTCTGCCACACCACCAGCGGGAACTCGTCGTCGTGCTGGCCGGCGACGACCTCGGCGGCGGACGCGGCGATGGCGTCGGCGATCTTCGGGTCGAGACCGCCGAGATCCTTGTTCACAAGGGCAGCAGCCTGTTTCACGATGCCGAGCGCGTGGACGAGGGGCGCCGGCTGGCGCTCGGTGCCGATCTTGAAGTTCTGGATCGAGCGCTGCGTCTGCGCACCCCAGTAGCGGTGGGCGGGCACCTCGATTGGGCCGAAGGTGTCGGACTCGGTGCGCGTCTCGACGGCAGGGTTCTCGTGCGGCGACATCGTGGCCTCTTCGTTGGCTCGGATGCGGCCCTACTTAACGAAGCACGATGCCAAGCGCGATGCCGGCCCGAAACGGGACATGACGCATCGCGCACTCCGTCACCGCCAAGGTTCTCCCGTCTTCATGCTGGATATGCCGTCCCGTCCGGTCCGCATCACGGATGCCGGGCCGTTCCGCCCGAAGGTGCCGGCGCCGCTCACGCAGCCGCTCGGCCTGTTCGCCTTCCTGAAAAAGGTGCGCGAGAACCCGATCGCGACCTGGATGGATGCGCATTTCGAAGAGTTCGTCGTCGCGGGCGAGACGGCGATGGGGCGCGTCACCGTCGTCAGCGATCCGGCTTTGGTGCGCTACCTTCTCGTTGAGCGGGCCGCAAACTACCGCAAGGACGACCTCCAGAAGCGGGTGCTGGCCCCGGGCCTCGGCGACGGGCTGCTCACGGCGGAGGGCGACGCGTGGCGGCTGCAGCGGCGCACGCTGGCGCCGATCTTCTCGGCGCGCCACGTTGCCGGCTTCGTCGCACAGATGGATGCCGCCGGGGCGCGCCTGGGTCGGCGGCTGGCGCGGCGCGACGGTGCCACCGTCGATGTCGCCCTGGAGATGACCCGCGCCACCCTCGACGTGCTGGAGCGGACGATCTTCACGCAAGGTCTGCCCGGCGATCCCGATGCCCTCGGGCGCGCCATCACCCGCCTCCTCGAATCGATCGGGCCGATCGACCCTCTCGACGTGTTCGGCTTCCCGGCCTTCGTACCGCGGATCGGCCGCTTGCGGGCGCGGCCGGCGCTCCGCTTCTTCGCAGAGGTGGTGGACACGCTTCTCGATCAGCGCAAGGCAGCCCTCGCCCGCGGCGAGGCGCCTCACGACCTGATGACTCTGCTGCTGGCTGCCCAGGATCCGGAGACGGGTCGCGGCCTCTCCGACATCGAGGTGAAGGCCAACATCGTCACCTTCATCGCCGCCGGTCACGAGACCACGGCCAACGCACTGACCTGGGCGCTCTACTGCCTCTCGCAGGACGAGGCGGCGCGCGCCCGCGTCGAGGCGGAGGCCGATGGCGCCGCGGGACCGGACGGCGCGCTGCAGCTCGACCGGCTGCCCTTCACCAAGGCGGTGATGGAGGAGACGATGCGGCTCTTCCCGCCGGTGCCGTTCCTCAGCCGCCAAGCGCTCCGCGAGGATCGGATCGGGCGGGTGAAAATCCCCCGCAACTCGACCGTCATCATCGCGCCCTGGGTGATGCACCGGCATCGGAAGCTTTGGGACGAGCCGGACGCCTTCATTCCCGAGCGCTTCCTCGGAGAGCGGCGCGACGGCATCGAGCGCTTCGCCTACTTGCCGTTCGGAGCGGGTCCGCGGGTCTGCATCGGCCAGAGTTTTTCCGTACAGGAGGCAACGCTGGTGCTCGCGCAGGTGGCGCGGGCGGTGCGGCTCACTCTTCCCGCGGACCATCCGCCGGTCACGCCGCTGCACCGCGTGACGCTGCGGCCCAAGGAGGGTCTACGGATGATGGCGCAACGCCGCGTTTGACGCCTGGACCGCTCCTCTGCACGAGGAACGGGTCGCGCGGGAAAAAGAATCAGTTTTTCTTGCGGAAGGCGTCCAGGCTCACGACCTCGGCGGTGCTGTCGCGATCGGTCTTCTCGCCCGCCTCGGGCTTGGCCTCGGCACCGTCCTCGGACTTGTTGTCCGACTTGCCGTCGGCCTTGGCCTTGCCCCCGACGGGAAGGGCCGGGACGATCTTCGGGCCGCCCTGCACCGTGGCTAGGCCCGTGCCCTTCGGCTTGATCTCGGCAGGCTCGGAGGCCGCGCCGCGGGGACCGGCCTTGGCGGGCGCGCTCGGTTGCGACTCCTCCGGCTGCTCGCCTTCGGCACCCTCGTTGAGGTCGAACTTCAGGCCGAACTGCACGGACGGATCGAAGAAGCCCGACAGCGCATCGAACGGAATCAGCAGTCGCTCCGGCACCCCGGAGAAGGACAGGCCAACCTCAAAGCTGTGCTCGGTGACGCCGAGATCCCAGAACTGATGCTGCAGGACGATCGTCATATCCTGCGGGTATTTCTCGCGCAGCCGCTGCGACATGCGCACGCCCGGCGCCTCGGTGCGGAACGAGATGTAGAAGTGGTGCTCGCCGGAGAGCCCTTCGCGGGCGGCATCGGTCAGCACCTTGCGCACGACGCCGCGCAGGGCGTCCTGAACCAGGAGATCGTAACGGATCAGATCTTCGGCCATCGGCGCTCGCTTGACCGGTCACGGCCGGGATTGGGCTGCGCCGGGTCGTGGAAATTGAGTGGAGGTTTCTGTTGCCAGGTACCTCCGAACCCCGCCTATGCGGTGCTACCCGCTAGGACTTTAGGTCGGTTTTTGGCACCGCTTACGCGGCGACAGCCACCGGAGCAAAGTTGTCGTTGGCAACTATTGCAAAGGCCCGATAACGGCGGAACCATGCCGAGCGAAAGCTCTACCTTTACGCCCTCGTCGATCCTATTTCGCCCCCGCCGGAACCCAACACGCTGAGGCCGTGCGGCCATCGGTCCTGGGTTCGGGTGGAGGCGCCGGGTACCGCCCCCGGGTCCGATAGGTTTATTTCGAAGAACGTTTATCGCCATAGCCGGCCTTGCGACCGGCAAGGTGAATATAGAGAGGCCGACGGCGGTTTTGAAGAGCGATCTGCGCTCAGACCCGCTCCGCGTTGCGAGCGTGGCCGATATGCCGCCTGCTGCCGCCGACGCGCGCCCGTCGAAGCCGCTACTCGCCCCTATCACAGCCGGGTTGTTGTGGCTCGGCCAGGTGCTCCTGCTCATCGCCACACCGCTCTTCATCCTGCTTCTCGCGAGCGGGCTCGCCATCGCCATCGTCCGGATCGGCGGCGATCTGCGGCTGGGCATCGATCCGCTGTCCGACAACGCCGTACGCCCGCGCTTGCCGCTCTCTGAAGTTGCCGGCCGTGCCGTCGCGATGGACGCCCTGCGGCAAGTCTTGATGGCTCTTCTCGTCATCGCGCTTGCTGCTTGGGCCGGAGGCGGTGCGTGGCGCCGGCGGCTCGGACTGGCCCGCCCCGTAGAGGCGCGCATCCCGATGCGGCGGCTCTGGCTGCTGCTGCCGCTCTGGCCGCTGATCCATATCACCTGGGTGACGACCAGCGCGGCGGCGCTCCACATGAATTTCGGCAACGGGGTTCGCCTGTCGCCCTTCCTGAGCCCAGCGATGCTCGGCCTATGGTTCGCCTTCGTCGTGGTGCTGGCACCGGTCGCGGAGGAGTTGCTGCTACGGGGCGAGACCTTCGCCCGGGCGAGCGCTTTCCTCGGGCCGGCGGGGACGATCGTGGCGACCGCGCTGCTCTTCTGCCTCGCCCACGTCTCACTCGACCCTGGCGCGAAGAGCGCGCTCGCGCGGCCGTTGACGCTGCTGCCGCTCGCGCTCACGCTCGGTTGGCTGCGCTGGCGCACGGGCCGGCTCTGGCCCTGCATCCTGCTCCACGGCTGGAGCAACTTCTGTCTCGTCGCCTACCAGCTCGGGCCGAGCCTTCTCCGCTAGCCGGTCCTGCGTAACCAAAACGGCGGGAAAGGCGGGACGGCGAGATAGCCCGACTCGACATCGGCCCAGGCGACCGCCAGATCTGAGGAGCCATGCGCGCCTATCACGATCTGCTCACCCGCATCCTCTCCGAGGGCGTCCGCAAGGAGGACCGCACTGGCACCGGCACGCTGTCCGTGTTCGGCCACCAGATGCGGTTCGATCTGGCCGATGGCTTTCCCCTGGTCACGACCAAGCAGCTCCACCTGCGCTCGATCATCCACGAGCTGCTGTGGTTCCTGAAGGGCGACACCAACATCGCCTACCTGAAGGAGAACGGCGTCACGATCTGGGACGAGTGGGCCGACGCCAAGGGTGATCTCGGCCCCGTCTACGGCAAGCAGTGGCGCAGTTGGGCCAAGCCCGACGGTGGCACCGTCGATCAGATCGCCTGGGTTCTCGACGAGATCGCCCGCAACCCGGATTCGCGCCGCCTGATCGTCTCGGCCTGGAACCCGGCCGACCTCGACCGGATGGCGCTCGCACCCTGCCACTGCCTGTTCCAATTCTACGTGGCGGAGGGCCGACTCTCCTGCCAGCTCTACCAGCGCTCGGCCGACGCCTTCCTCGGGGTGCCCTTCAACATCGCGAGCTACGCCCTGCTGACCGCGATGATGGCGCAGGTGACGGGGCTGCGGGCCGGCGACTTCGTTCACACCTTCGGCGACGCGCATCTCTACGCCAATCACCTGGAGCAGACCCGCCTCCAACTCGCGCGCGAGCCGCGGCCCCTGCCGCGGCTGCGCCTGAACCCGGCGGTGCGCTCGCTGTTCGACTTCCGCTTCGAGGATATCGTGATCGAGGGTTACGAACCGCATCCCGCCATCAAGGCGCCGGTGGCTGTCTGATGGAGAAACCGCGCATCTCCCTCGTCGTCGCCATCGCCCGCAACGGCGTGATCGGCCGCGACAACGATCTCGCGTGGCGGATTTCCAGCGACCTCAAGCGCTTCAAGGCCCTGACCATGGGCAAGCCGATTCTGATGGGCCGCAAGACCTGGGACTCGATCGGCCGCCCCCTGCCTGGCCGGCGCAGCCTCGTCCTGACTCGCGACCGCAGCCTCGCCATCCCCGGCGCGACCGTCGTGCACGACTGGGACGCGGCGCTGGCCGCTGCCGAGAACGACGAGCTGATGGTGGTGGGCGGCGCAGAGATCTACAGGCTCGCCCTGCCTCATGCCGACCGGCTGCATCTCACCGAGGTCGATGCCGCACCGGAAGGTGATGCGTACTTTCCGCCCTTCGACCGAAGCGCCTTCCGTGAAACCCTCCGAGAGGCGCACGAGGCCGGTGAGCGCGACGAATTCGCCTTTCGCTTCGTGGATTTGGAGCGGGTCGCCGATCGTTGACCGGTGAGTTGGCGCTTTGGCCGCAGGGCCGGAGGAGTTTCGTATCTCGGAGTGCCGTTGCGGTTGACGCGGTGCAGGCCCACCTGCCAGCCTTGACAGGACCGCGTCGCGCCACTCAGGTGCGCGGCGTCCTTGCGGCACCGCAAACGCGTTCTGGCGCTTAGGGAAACCGGCCCTTCCTGCCCATGGCAGGGCGACGGCAAGGCAGCGGATCGAGTTTTAGGGCAAGGTCACCGCATCCGCGGGGGCCGGCTTCAGCAGGAGTTCACGTCGAGAATGCCTTGGAGCAATCAGAGCGGCGGCGGAGGTGGCCCCTGGGGCCGTCCCGGCGGCGGCAATGGCGGCGGTCCCTGGGGTGGCGGGGGCGGCGGCAAGACGCCCCCCGATCTCGAGGATCTGCTCCGGCGCGGCCAGGATCGGCTCCGCGGCGTGATGCCGGGCGGAGGCTTCGGCGGCGGCAAGGGAATCCTCGTGGCGGCTGGCCTCGTGCTCGGCGCGTGGCTGCTGACCGGCTTCTACATCGTGAAGCCCAACGAGGTCGGCATCAACACGATCTTCGGGCGCTATACCGGCCAGTCCGGCGAGGGCCTGCGCTACAACTTCCCCTACCCGATCGGCTCCGTGCAGAAGCCCAACGTCGGCATCGTGAACTCGATTCCGATCGGCTACATCAGCACCGGCAGCACCACGCGTCAGCGCGACGTGCCGGAAGAGAGCCTGATGCTCACCGGTGACGAGAACATCGTCGACATCGATTTCGAGGTGCAGTGGCGCGTCAATCCGCTCAAGGCGGAGGACTACGTCTTCAACCTCGCCAATCCGGAGGGGACCATCAAGGCGATTTCCGAGAGCGCGATGCGCGAAGTGATCGGCCGTCGCAACATCCAGGCGATCTTGACCAACGAGCAATCGAGCATTGCTCAGGAGGTCAAGGAGATCGTTCAGAGTGCCCTCGACGAGTACGGCGCGGGCGTCCGCATCGAGGTCGTTCAGCTCACCAGCGTCACGCCTCCCCCGGAAGTGCGGCCCGCCTTCATCGATGTGAACGCGGCGCAGCAATACGCCCAACAGGTGCGTAACGAGGCCGAGACCTACGCCAGCCGCGTGGTGCCCGATGCCCGAGGCAATGCGAGCAAGGTCATCCAGGGAGCCGAGGCCTATCGGTCGCAGGCGACGGCCGAGGCGACCGGTCAGGCGTCCCGCTTCCGCCAGGTCTACGATTCCTACAAGGTTGCGCCCGAGGTGATCCGCGAGCGGATCTTCCTGGAAACGATGGAGAGAGTGCTCGGCTCCGTGAACAAGGTCATCATCGATCAGAACGGTGGCGTCGCCGGCGGTGCCAGCGCCGCGGGCGTGCTCCCCGTACTGCCTCTGCTCGACAGCGGCCGGACGCAGGCGAACGGAGCGATCAGCCGATGAACAATCCAGCAATCCGGACCGGCCTGATCCTCGTCGCCGCCGTCGTGGCGATCGGGCTCTACGCCTCGGTCTTCACCGTGGGGCAGATGCAGCAGGCTCTGGTGCTCCAGCTTGGCCGCGTGCGCGACGTACTGAACCCGGTCGGCCAGAACAAGCCCGGCCTCTACTTCAAGGTGCCCTTCACTGACAGCGTCGTGCTGTTCGACAAGCGGGTGCTCGATCTCGATCTGCCGGTGCAGCCCCTGCTCACCGCCGACCGGCAGAACCTCGAAGTGGACGCGTTCGCCCGCTACCGCATCGTCGACCCGCTCAAGTTCTACCAGTCGGTCGGGACGATCGCGCTGGCGAACCAGCGCCTGGCGAGCTTCACCAACTCGGCACTCCGTAACGTGCTGGCCCGGACCAGCCGTGATGCCATCGTCCGGACCGAGCGCTCCGAGTTGATGAACACGATTCAGGAAGATGTGAACCGGCAGGCCAAGGGTCTCGGCATCGAGATCGTCGATCTGCGCATGACCCGCGTCGACCTGCCCTCGAAGAACAGTCAGGCGGTCTATGACCGCATGACCTCCGAGCGGAAGAAGGAGGCGACCGATATCCGCGCCAACGGCGATCAGGCGGCGACCTTGATCCGCGCCAGGGCCGACCGCGACGTCGTCGTGATCCTGGCCGAGGCCAACCAGAAGCAGGAAGAGCTGCGCGGCCAGGGCGACGCGGACAAGAACCGCATCCTCGCCGAGGCCTTCGGGCAGGACGCGGACTTCTTCGCGTTCTACCGCTCGATGCAAGCCTACGAGCAGGCGCTCAAGGGTCAGGACACGCGGCTCGTGGTGAGCCCGAACTCGGACTTCTTCCGCTACTTCAACGATCCGCAGGGGCGCCGCCCGCAGGGTGCACGCAACAGCGCTGCCGGGCCGTCGGCTTCAGGCGGCGGCACCAGCAGCGATGCGACCACCGGCGCCGCGCGCTGAGCGACCTGCGACCGATGTGACCAATCCGGCCGGCGCCCTTGATCGGGGTGCCGGCCGCGAAATTTATGAGCTGGCCTGAACCAGGCACTCTCGGAGCTTGAGGAAACGTCCATGAGACTCGCCGCGAATGCCGTACGGGGCCGAACGCCGTCTCTTGCCCGGCGCGCCTCGTCGGCCCTCGCCGCCGCGGTGCTGAGCGTGAGTGTCACGGTCACCATCCTGCCGCTCCCTGCCTTCGCCCGCGGCCCGGAATCGCTCGCCGACCTCGCCGAAAAGGTGACGGATGCGGTGGTGAACATCTCGGCCTCGACGACGGTCGAGGCGAGCAACCGCGGCGGCCGGACCATGCCGCAATTGCCGCAAGGAACGCCGTTCGAGGATCTCTTCGAGGAATTCTTCAAGCGGCGCGGCCAGGGCGCTCCGAAGGGTGACGAGGACGGCCCGCGCTCGCCCACGCGCAAGTCGAACTCGCTCGGCTCCGGCTTCATCATCGATGCATCGGGCATCGTGGTGACGAACAACCACGTCATCGGCGACGCCAACGACATTCAGGTCATCCTGCACGACGGCACCAAGCTGAAGGCGGAGATCATCGGCAAGGATTCGAAGATCGATCTCGCCCTGCTCCGGGTGAAGCCCACGGCCGACCGTCCGCTCAAGGCCGTGCCGTTCGGCGATTCCGACAAGATGCGTCCGGGCGATTGGGTGATGGCGATCGGCAACCCGTTCGGACTTGGCGGCTCCGTCTCTGCCGGTATCGTCTCGGCCCGAGGTCGCAACATCGAGTCGGGCCCCTACGATAACTACATTCAGACCGATGCGGCCATCAACAAGGGCAACTCGGGCGGTCCGCTGTTCAACATGGACGGCGAGGTGATCGGCATCAACACCGCAATCCTCTCGCCTTCGGGCGGCTCGGTCGGCATCGGCTTTGCGGTGCCCTCGGCAACGGCAAGCCAAGTCGTCGATCAGTTGCGGCAGTTCGGCGAGGTGCGCCGCGGCTGGCTCGGCGTGCGCATCCAGAACGTCGATGAGGCCACCGCCGAGGCGCTCGGCCTGAAGGGCGGTGCCAAGGGCGCGCTGGTGGCCGGCGTCGATGAGAAGGGCCCTGCGAAGACTGCGGGTCTCGAAGTCGGCGACGTCATCGTCAAGTTCAACGGTGTGCCGGTGAAGTCGTCGAGCGAGCTGCCCCGCATCGTCGCCACGACGCCGGTCGGCAAGACCGTGGATGTCCAGATCGTGCGCAAGGGCGAGGAGCAGACGAAGTCAGTCCTGCTCGGTCGCCTTGAGGACGGCGAGAAGGCCCAGGTCGCCAACCTCAAGCAGCCGGAGGCGGAATCGGTCAATCGCCAGATCCTCGGCCTCAACCTGTCCGGTCTCAACGACGAGGCCCGCCGCCGCTACGGCATCAAGGAGAGCGTCAAGAACGGCGTGGTCGTCACCAAGGTCGATCCGGACTCGACCGCCGCGGACAAGCGCATTCAGCCGGGCGAGGTCATCGTCGAGGTCGGCCAGGAGGCCGTGTCGAACCCGGCCGACGTGACGAAACGGATCGAGGCGCTCAAGAAAGAAGGTCGCAAGTCGGTACTGCTGCTCGTAGCGAGCGCCAGTGGCGACGTGCGCTTCGTGGCGATCGGTCTGGAGTAAGCCAGCGCGTCCGAGGCCATAGAGCCCACGCTCGCCCTTCTCCCCGCTGCTCCGGGGCGAAGGGCGGGCTACGCCAGCTGCTTTCGTAGCAGGAACAGCGCGCCAGCGTATCGGCGACTTAGGCGGCGAACTCCGCCGCGGAGAAACCCTGCAGGTAGAGCAGCGCCGTCAGGTCGCCGTGCTCGATGCGCACCCGCGCGGCCTGCGCCACCTTCGGTTTGGCGCGGAAGGCGACGCCGAGTCCGGCCTCGGCGAGCATCGGCAGATCGTTCGCGCCATCGCCCACGGCGATCGTGTCCGCAGCGCTCAGGCCCAGCCGCTCGCGCAGTTCGATGAGGCTCGCCCGCTTGGTCTCTGCCCCGACGATGGGTTCGACGACTTGGCCTGTCAGGTGCCCGTCCGCCACGTCGAGGCGGTTGGCGCGCGTCTCGTCGAAGCCGAGGCGGGCACCGATGGGACCGGTGAACAAGGTGAAGCCGCCGGAAACGAGGCAGGTGAAGGCGCCATGCGACCGCATCGTCGCGACGAGGGTGGCGCCGCCCGGCGTCAAGCGGATCGCGTCGCGGATCACACCGTCGATGATGCTGGCGGTTAGGCCCTTCAGCAAGCCGACCCGCTCCCGCAGGGCCGGCTCGAACGCGATCTCGCCGCGCATGGCCCGTTCGGTGATCGCCGCCACCCGATCCTTGATGCCGATGACGTCGGCGAGTTCGTCGATGCATTCCTGCTCGATCATGGTCGAGTCCATGTCGGCCAGGAACAGCCGCTTTCGGCGGTGCTGATCGTGGGGGAGCACGGCCACGTCGATCGGCTCGGAGCCGAGCGCTCCGCGCAGGGCTTGCGTAAGCGTCGGAACCTCGTCCGGTGTACCCGGAACCAAGAGTTCGGCCGCGACCTCGCCGTGGAGAATCCGCGGCTGATGCTCCGTCCGCATCACCCGGCGCGCCTCGGCGAGCACCGCGTCAGTGATGGCGGGCCGGGCCGGGTTTGCTATCAGCGTCGCGACGAGAGTCATGGAGAGTAGCCGTGCGGAGTTCGGACGGGCAGGAAACGGGGCGCCCGGCCGCCATCCTCATTGCAGGGCCCACCGCCTCGGGCAAGTCGGCGCTCGGACTACGGATCGCACGCGCCTTCGACGGCACGGTGATCAATACCGATTCGATGCAGGTCTATGCCGACCTGCGCGTGCTCTCGGCCCGGCCGACCCCGGAGGAAGAGGCGCTCGCGCCCCATCGTCTCTACGGCAGCGTGGACGGCACGGTGAATTTTTCCGTCGGTCACTTCCAGCGGCAGGCCGCAGCGATCCTCTCGGAACTCGGAACGGGAACCCTGCCGATCTTCGTCGGCGGCACCGGCCTGTATTTCCGCTCCCTCGATGAGGGCATCTCGGACCTGCCCACGGTGCCGGAGGGCGTCCGGGCGAAAATCCGGGCGGAGGCGGAGGGACAGCCGACCGAGACGCTCCACGCTGCGCTCGCGTTGCGCGACCCCGAGAGCGCGCGGCGCCTGCGGCCGTCGGACCGGATGCGGGTCATGCGGGCCCTCGAAATGTTCGAGGCGACCGGCCGTTCCATCGGCTCTTTCCACGAATCCCGCGAGCCGGGTCCGCTTGCGGGAAAGCCGCTCCTGAAGATCTTCCTCGCCGCCGAGCGCGAGTCCCTGCGCCACCGCATCGACACGCGCTTCGTGACAATGATGGAGCACGGCGCCCTCAATGAGGTCGCCGCGCTGCGGGAGCGGCGCCTCGACCCCCTGCTCCCGGTGATGCGCGCCCACGGCGTGCCGGGGCTGATCGCCTATCTCGACGGGACCATCTCCCGTGACGGGGCGATCCAGCGCGGCCAGGGCGACACCCGCCGCTACGCCAAGCGCCAGTTCACGTGGTTCCGCCACCAGATGGGCGGGGACTGGCACTGGACCACGCCGGAGGCGGCGTGGTCCTTGGTGGAACGACGGCTCAGCGCTCCAGCCGGGCGATGAGGGACGAGGTGTCCCAGCGCTTGCCGCCCATGGCCTCGACCTCGGCGTAGAACTGATCGACCAGGGCCGTCACCGGAAGCCGGGCGCCGTTGCGGCGGGACTCGGCGAGCAGGATGCCGAGATCCTTTCGCATCCACTCGACGGCGAAGCCGAAGTCGAATTTATCCGCGTTCATGGTCCGGCCGCGATTCTCCATCTGCCAGGAGCCGGCCGCGCCCTTCGAGATCACGTCGAGCACCGCCTCCACATCGAGTCCAGCGCGCTTGCCGAAGTGGATCGCCTCGGACAGTCCCTGGACCAGCCCGGCAATGGCGATCTGGTTGACCATCTTGGTGAGCTGGCCGGAGCCCGAAGGCCCGAGCAGGCGGCACGACTTGGCATAGGCCATGATGACGGGCTCGACCTCGGCATAGGTCGCCTCCTCGCCGCCGCACATGACGGTGAGCACCCCGTTCTCCGCGCCCGCCTGACCGCCGGAGACCGGCGCATCGATGAAGCGGAGCCCGGCCACGTCGGCAGCGGCGGAGAGTTCGCGTGCAACCTCGGCGGAGGCGGTGGTGTGATCGACGAAGACCGCGCCCTTCTCCATGCCGGCGAAGGCGCCGTCCTCGCCGAGCACCACCGAGCGCAGGTCGTCGTCGTTACCGACGCAGGCAAAGACGATGGCGCATCCGGCCGCCGCCTCGCGCGGCGTCGCGGCGGCTCTGCCGCCATGGGCGGCCACCCAAGCCTCGGCCTTGGCGCCGGTGCGGTTGAAGACGGTAACGTCGTGGCCCTTCTTCGCGAGGTGCCCCGCCATCGGCGAGCCCATCACGCCGAGGCCCAGGAACGCGACTTTCGCCATGGGATTGGTGTCTCCGGTATCGGATCGTCTGATCCTGTGCTCTAGCCCCGAGCGCACGACATTCAAAATGCCACGCAGCTCAGCCCTGGGGATGGCCGTTGCCGCAGGTTATCCGGTCGGCTAGGGTCCGCCCGCCGATGCAGGACCGCACCCGAAATCCTTATTCCGGTCTTGCCGACCACGCCTTCTGGGATCGCTCCGTCGGCTCGCTGCCCCTGTTCGCCCTCGACCCGATGGCCGGTCCGCCGGTCCGTGAGGGCTTTCGCCTGACTCGGGCGACTCGGATTGCGACGGCGGGAAGCTGCTTTGCACAGCACATCGCCGACAGGCTCCAGGCGAGCGGCTACCATTACCTGGTCACGGAAGACGCACCCGAGGGCGTGGTACCGGATGAGGCCCGTGCCCGCGGCTACCGCCTGTTCTCGGCGCGCTACGGCAACGTCTACACCGCGCGCCAGCTCCTGCAGCTCATCGAGCGCGCCTACGGCCGCTTCACCCCCGCCGATACGGTCTGGGAGCGACCCGATGGGCGCTTCGCCGACCCGTTCCGGCCGCGCATCGAGCCTGCGGGCTTCGCCAGCCCGAAAGCCGTCGAGGCGGAGCGGCAAGAGCACTTCACCCATGTGCGGCGGCTGTTCGAGGACCTCGACGTCTTCGTCTTCACCCTCGGCCTCACGGAGGGCTGGCAGGCAAAGGCTGACGGCGCGGCCTTTCCGCTCTGTCCGGGGGTCGCCGCCGGCACTTTCGATCCGGAGGTCTACGCCTTCCGAAACCAGCCGGTCGAAGAGGTGATCGCGGACCTTTCCGCCTTCGCCGACGCCCTGAAAGCGGTCAACCGGCGGGCACGCCTGATCCTGACGGTCTCGCCCGTGCCGCTGGTCGCGACCTACGAGGGGCGCCACGTGCTGCAATCGACCGTACACAGCAAGGCAGTGCTGCGGGTCGCGGCCCAGCGCCTTGCCGATACCCGCGGCGACACCCTGTACTTCCCCTCCTACGAGATCATCACCTCGCCCGAGGGTGCCTTCCGCTATCTCGAGAGCGATCTCAGGTCCGTCAGCAAGGACGGTGTCGATCATGTCATGCGGGTCTTCTTCCGCCATCTCACTGAGGGCGGGGACCACGATGCCCTCCCCGCCTCCAGCCGCAGCCTGCACGAGGCGCGCCGCGAGTTCGCTCGACAGGCGGCGGTGGTCTGCGACGAGGAATTGCTGGCGGCGGGAGGCACGCGGCCGTGGCTAGGCGAATCGTCGTCGTCGGCAACAATTGCCAAGTCGCCGTCCTTGCGGGGTGCCTGGGGTTCCTTGCGCCGGATGCTGAGGTCGCGTCGGTAGAGCCGGCGACCTTCTCGCAGTTCGACTCAAGCCCTCGGCGGCTGCTCGAGGCCGTGACGGACGCCGAGCTGACCGTATGCTTCCCCTTCGAGGCGGGACCGTTCGGCGACGTGACACATGCGCGGATCTTTGAGGCCGCCCGGTTCGTCGTGCCCGTCCCGACAATCGTCTTCCCGGCCTTCCACCCGGACATCGTCTATATCGGCCACAAGGGCGGTCTGTTCGGTTCGCCGATGGGCGACTACCACTCGGCGCTGATCGTCTACGGCTTCGCCCGCGGCTTCTCCGGCGACGAGATCGTCTCGCTGTTTCGGGCCGAGGTGTTCTCGCGTCGGCTATCTCGACGGCTGGTTTGCCAATCGCGACGCGCTGCTGGCGATGAGCCACGCGCACGGCTGCAACCTCGACCGGCTGTTCGCCGGATGGATGCGCCGCGGCTGCTTCATGCACACGATCAACCATCCAAAGCTGTTCGTGCTCGCGGATCTCGCCCGCGACGCGCTCCACCGCGCCGAGATCCCGGCCCGGACGGCGGCCTGCGAGGATTACCTGCCCGACCCGCTGAGCGGGAGCGTCTGGCCGGTCTATCCGGAGATCGCGGCACGGCTGGGCGTCACCGGCAGCAGCACCTTCAAGCCGCCGCTCGGCGGACTGAACTTCCTGGTGGATGCCGCCCGCTGCCTTGAGCTGCGGGCGATGGTGGAAGGATCGCTGGCGATCTACGCGCACACGCCGAAGATCGCCGGACACTGCGACCGCGTCCAGAGCTGGCTCGCGACGCCGGAGATCCGCGACACCCTGATCCCGGTCGCCGGCTGAGGCGGGTCAGCCGCCGGTCACGCTCATGTGCCGCGGCACGGCCGCCGGGCGGGCGCGCTCGATGACGAAGTCGTGGCCCTTGGGCTTGCGGGAGATCGCTTCCACCACCGCCTGCGTTACCAGCGCGTCGTCGGGCGAGGCGCGTAGCGCCGCCCGCAGATCCGCCGCGTCCTCCTGGCCGAGGCACATGTAGAGCTTGCCGGTGCAGGTCAGGCGCACCCGGTTGCAGCTCTCGCAGAAATTATGCGTCAGCGGCGTGATGAAGCCGAGCCGTCCGCCGGTCTCCTCGATCCGCACGTAGCGGGCAGGGCCGCCGGTGCGGTCAGGCAGCGGGGTCAGGGTGAAGCGCTGCTCCAGACGTTCACGGGCGACCGAGAGAGGCAGGAACTGGTCGGTGCGATCGCCCTCGATCTCGCCGAGCGGCATCACCTCGATCAGCGTCATGTCCATGCCGAGGCCGTGGGCCCAGACGATCATGTCGGCGATCTCGTCCTCGTTGACGCCCTTGAGCGCCACCGCGTTGATCTTGACCTTGATGCCGGCAGCCCGAGCCGCCTCGATGCCGGCCAGCACCACCGACAGGTCGCCGCGTCGGGTGATCTCCCGGAATTTTTGGGGGTCGAGCGTATCGAGCGAAACATTGATCCGGCGCACGCCGAGATCGGCGAGTTCGGGTGCGAAGCGGGCAAGCTGCGAGCCGTTGGTTGTCAGCGTCAGCTCGTCGAGTACGCCGCTCGTCAGGTGACGCGAGAGCCGGCGGAACAGGTGCATGATGTCGCGGCGAACCAGCGGCTCGCCGCCGGTGATCCGCAACTTGCGCACACCGCGGTCGATGAAGACGCCGCAGAGTCGGTCGAGTTCTTCAAGCGTCAGCAGATCGCGCTTGGGCAAGAACTGCATGTCCTCCGCCATGCAATAGGCACAGCGGAAATCGCAGCGATCCGTGACCGAGATGCGCAGATAGGTGATGGCCCGCTGGAACGGGTCGATCAGGGGCGCAGGGCGCACAAGCGCAGGCGCGTCTTCGGCGGGACCCCACATGCGCGCCTCTGAACTCGACTCGTTCCGGTGACTGGCGGTTTTGTCGGCTGACAGATCCAACATCGCCATCCATATGAGGGCGGTGGCATTTTCCGGCAAGCGCACGAGCGCAACGCCGGCATGAGAGCGTGGAACGGACCATCATGAGTGAGCGCTGGCCCACGGAAATTCGCCTGTCCGGCGACAAGCGTATTCTTACCGTCGCTTTCGACGGGGGCGGCCGCTTCGAACTGCCCGCCGAGTACTTGCGCGTGTCGAGTCCTTCCGCGGAGGTTCAAGGCCATTCTCCGGCGGAGCGCAAGGTGCTGGGCGGCAAACGCGACGTCGCGATCCTGTCGGTCGAGCCGGTCGGCAACTATGCCGTGAAGCTGTTCTTCGACGACATGCACGACACTGGCATCTACGGTTGGGATTACCTGTTCGACCTCGGCCGCGAGTACCGGAACCGCTGGTCGACCTATCTGCGTGAATTGGAGGAGCGTGGCCTCTCGCGAGACCGCGTCGCCAGCGCTCCGGCGAAGGCGAGCGGCGGTGGCTGCGGAAGCGGAAGCTGCGGCTGCCACTGAGTTTCTCAGACCGGTGCGGGTCGCCTCCGGGACGACCCGCAGGATATGTCAGCTCGGCTGTTCCTCAACCTCGTCGAGATCCTCGTCGGGAATCGCGTCCGGCCGAGGTGCCGGAGGATCTCCGGCCGGCGGCCGGGGTGCGGGCGGCGGATCGCCGACCGGCTTCGGCTCGGTCTCCGATTGGGGCCGATCACTCTGTGCCGTCACATCAATCTCCATACATGGATCGCCCGCCGCAGCACGGCGTCGCCGGGGGCCTATCGGGATCGGGATGAAGTCTCCGCCGAACCATTCGGGAGACGGCGGGAATCAACGTCTCGCGCAGGTCACGCGGCGCCCGACGTGCTCCATTCCTTCTTCACCTCGTCCGCGCTCCGGTTGAGCCGGACTTGATCGCCCTCGACGGCGATGACGAAGTCGAGGGGGATATAGTGATGAAGCCCGCCCGCTTCGGAATCGTTCTTCGTCAGCTTGATCTCGCCCTTCGCGACGTGATCGACCGTACCGACATGGCCGCCGTCCGAACCGACGACGGTGGCGTGCTCACGGATCTGGCTTGCATCGACCATCGCTGTCCTCCCTGTTGAGCGGGGCCAACCGGCTCGGCGGATGCAGGTTCCGCTCGATCGGGGCGTCCTGAGTCGGACGCGGGGCTGCGACGGCCTGGAATTGAACCATCCGCTTGCGTCGCCGTTGGCGTGCGAGATCAACCGCATTAACAGGAAGCAGCGCATGGCGGCCACTGACAGTCAGCACCGCATCGGTCAGGATGTGAACACCGTCGATCAACTCAGCAGCGTCGTCATTCTCGGTCTTGCCATCGCCGGCGGCGCCGCTGCCGTCGTGCTCAGCCTGCTCCTGATCGGCTGACGCAGGGCTGCTTCGAGCCGAGCAAAAGAAAAAAGGCCGGCATTGCTGCCGGCCTTTTCTCGTTGCGCAGTAGATGGGCGATCAGCGCTGGACGACGACCCGGGCGCCGACTTTCACGCGGCTGTAGAGGTCCGTCACATCCTCGTTGGTCATGCGGATGCAACCCGAGGAGACGGCGGTGCCGATCGTCTCCGGCTCGTTGGAGCCGTGGATGCGGTAGATCGTGTTGCCGAGATACATGGCGCGGGCGCCGAGCGGGTTCTCGATGCCACCCTTCATGTAGCGCGGCAGATCGGGGCGCCGGCGCAGCATCTCGGACGGCGGGCGCCAATCGGGCCATTCGCGCTTCATCGTCACGGTCTGGGAGCCGCCCCAGGTGAAGCCGGGCCGGCCGACGCCGACGCCGTAGCGCAGGGCCTCGCCGCCGGGCTGGATGAAGTAGAGGCGGCGCTCCGCAGTCGAGACGACGATGGTGCCGGGCGCGTACGGTCCGGTATAGGGGACGGTTTCGCGCGGGATCGCCGTCATCTGCGGCACGGTCGAAGCGAGCGGGTCGGCGGCCGAGCCCGGAGAGCCCGGGATATCGGCCGGCAGGGCCGCGTTCTGCGGGCGCACGCGCACCGTTAGGACTTCGGTCAGCGGCTGACGGGTGAGCGGGTCGATCTCATAGGCAGCAGCGGGGCTTGCAAGCGCGACCGCCGCGCAGGCAAGCCCGCCCAGGGCAACGACGAAACGGCGCATCAGGGCCTCTCGGGGCAGGCGAAGAATAGGGGACGCGGTGAATGAACCGCCGCACGATGCCGTGCGGACCCTCGCCAAGGCGTAAACGCTCGCCGTCTAAAGCCAAGCTTGAACTGCAGTGCGGTAACGCTTCCGCCGCCCTCGTGACCGCGTGGCCACACTGTGGCAGCTTGGCCTTACGAGCAAGGATTATCGTCGATGGACGGAACCGAGCGAGAGGTGCCGCTCGCGGGCCGGGTGGCCGTCCGCCCCTATAGCCCGGCCGACTTGGATGCTGTGATCGGAATCTACCATTCCGCCATCCGCGAGACCGCCGCGGCCGATTACATGCCGGCGCAGATCGAAGCGTGGTCGCAGGTCGATCGAGTCACCTGGGCGGCCGGACGACAAGCGGGATGTTGCTGGGTCGCGTGGATCGATGGGGAGGCCGCCGGGTTCGCGGATCTCGAACCCTGCGGCCATCTCGATATGCTCTACGTGCGTCCGGCGCATGGACGCCAGGGCGTCGCGCGGGCGCTGATCCAGGCCGTCGAGGCGACCGCCACGGCCCACGGTGTCAGCACCCTACAAACCGAAGCGAGCCTGACCGCCCGGCCGTTCTTCGAAGCGGCCGGCTTTCGCGTTGTCGTTGAGGAAACGGTGAAGCGGAACGGGCAGTCATTCCGCCGCTACCGGATGCGGAAGGATGGCTTCTAGCCCTGACGGCCGCTACGCCGCGTCGAGTCCCAGATCGATGATCGCCGAGCTGTGGGTAATCCAGCCGACGGAGATCAGGTCGACGCCTGACGCGGCGACCGCCCCGACCGTCTCCCGGTTGATCCGGCCCGAGGCTTCGGTGACGGCGCGTCCATCGACCATGGCCACGGCCCGCCGCAGGGTGTCCGGACTCATATTGTCGAGGAGTACCGCGTCGGCGCCGACCGAGAGCGCCTCCTCAAGTTGGGCCAGGGTATCGACTTCGACCTCGATCTTGACGAGGTGACCGGTCCTCGCCCGTGCCCGCTCGATGGCCGGAATGATGCCGCCCGCGACCGCGACGTGATTGTCCTTGATCAGCACCGCGTCGTCGAGGCCGAAGCGGTGATTCGAGCCGCCACCGGCCCGCACCGCGTGTTTCTCCAGCGCTCGCAGACCCGGCGTCGTCTTGCGGGTGCAGACGATCCGCGCCTTCCCGTGCGGGCGCGCCGCCTCGACCAGGGAAGCCGTCGCCGTGGCGACGCCGCTCAGGCGGCAGAGCAGGTTGAGGGCGACCCGCTCGGCGGTCAGCACGGCGCGGGCCGGGCCGGAGAGGCGGATCACCGTATCGCCCGGCGCGACGCGGGTTCCATCGGGCCGCTCGACCGAAACGGAGAGGCTCGGGTCGATCAGCTCGAAGGCGATGGCAGCGGCGTCGGTCCCGGCGATCACGCCGTCCTGACGCGAGGCGATGACCGCTTCCATGCGCTCACCCGCCGGGACGATGGCATCCGTGGTGATGTCGCCGGCCCGGCCGAGATCTTCGAGAAGGGCCGCCCGCACCACCGGCTCCACGAGGAGGCGCGGCAGCGGCAGCAGGACATCGTCAGGCATCGGTGAGTTCCTGAAGCGCGGAAGCCGCGGCGGGCGTGACCACGGAATGCCGGGCCGGAAGCTGGCCCGGATAGTCGCTGCGCCAGTGAGCGCCGCGGCTCTCGCGCCGGTCCAGCGCGGCCCGGGCGATCATCAGGCCGGTGGCGGCCGCATCGCTGCCACGCTCCGACAGATCGGTGAGGTGAGCGACGGCCTGCAACAGGCCCGCCTCATCGCGCACCACGCCGACATCCCGTTCCATGATGCCACGAATGTCGGAAAGCACCGCCGCGTCTTCCGGCCGGATCTCGGGCAGAGGCACCGGGCGATCCATGCTCGCAAGGGTCGGCGCGTCACCGATCGACTCGGCGATGCGGGGCGCGAAGGCCAAGGCTTCGAGGAGCGAATTGCTGGCAAGGCGGTTCGCGCCGTGCAATCCGGTCGATGAAACCTCGCCGCAAGCCCAGAGGCCCGGGACGGTGCTGCGACCGACCTCGTCCACGAGGATGCCGCCCATGTGATAGTGCGCCGCCGGGCGAACCGGGATCGCCTGCACCGCCGGATCGATCCCGGCCTCGGCGCAGAGCGCGGCGACCGTGGGGAAGCGCTGAGACATGCGCGCGCCGAGTCGGCCGCGGGTATCGAGAGAGACGGTGCGGCCGCGCCCGAGCGCCTGGAAGATGCCGCGGGCCACTACGTCGCGCGGGGCGAGGTCGCCGCCCTCGATTCCGGCCATCACGGGAGCGCCGAACTCGTCGATCAGCCTTGCGCCCTCGCCCCGAAGCGCCTCGGTCGCGAGCGGCATCGGATCGCGGCCGGCGGCGATGGCGGTCGGGTGGAACTGCACGAATTCGAGGTCGCGCAGCGCAGCGCCGGCCCGCGCGGCGGCGAGCAGGCCGCGCCCGAGGGCACCGCGCGGATTGGTGGTGGAGGCGTAGAGCGCGCCGACGCCGCCGGTCGCCAACACCACAGCGCGGGCCGGCAGGCGGAACGCGACACCGTCGCGCTCACACACGACGCCGCACACGCGACCATCGGCATCCTGCATCAGGCCGTGGAGCCCGGCGACGAGGATCTCGATCGAAGGCGTCGCCTGAGACGCGCGCACCAGGGCGTCGAGCACGGCGCGGCCGGTCGAGTCGCCCCGTGCCCGCACGATGCGGCGGCGACTGTGGGCCGCCTCCAATCCGAGCGCCAGCGCTCCGTCCGCCTCCCGGTCGAAACCGGTACCAAGAGTGACGAGCCAGTCGATCACGCCCGGCCCTGCCTCCGCGACGCGGAGCGCCACGTCCGGTTCGGTGAGTCCGGCGCCCGCGGCGAGCGTGTCGTCCGCGTGCAGCGACGGCGCATCGTCGGCGGCCATCGCGGCGGCGATGCCGCCCTGCGCCCAACCCGTGGCGGTGCCGGCCCCGAGGGGCGCGGCGGTGATGAGGGTGACCGGCCGCGGCGCGAGCCGCAGCGCGGTGGCAAGCCCCGCCACCCCGGCGCCGACCACGATCACCCGGTCGGCGGGACTCCGAGCAAAGATGCTCATCAGGCGGCCTGTCTCGGTGAGACGGTCTGGGTCGGCTTGACCGCGAGCATCCGCTCGACGGCACGACGAGCCCGCTCGGCCAGCCCTTCCTCGACGGTGATCTCGTGCGTCATCGTCTCCAGCGACTGGCGGATATTGCGTAAGGAGATCCGCTTCATGTGCGGGCAGAGATTGCAGGGCTTGATGAACTCGATGTCGGGATTGGCCACCGCGATGTTGTCGGCCATCGAGCACTCGGTCACGAGCACGACCTGGGAGGGCCGCTTCTCGGTTACGTAGTTCATCATCATCGCCGTCGATCCCGAAAAGTCCGAGGCCTCGACCACCTCTGGCGGGCATTCCGGGTGGGCGATGACGGTGATGCCGGGATAGCTTTCGCGCACGTCGGCGATGTCGGCCGGGGTGAAGCGTTCGTGCACCTCGCAGTGGCCGGCCCAGGTCAGCATCTCGACCTCGGGAACCTGTTGCTGGACGTTGCGGGCCAGGAACTCGTCCGGAATCATCAGAACCCGTGGCACCCCGAGCGCGCGCACGACATCGGCGGCGTTGCCCGAGGTGCAGCACACGTCCGATTCGGCCTTCACGGCGGCGGAGGTATTGACGTAGGTCACAACCGGCACGCCCGGATATCTCGCGCGCAAGGCCCGCACGTCGGCGGCGGTGATCGAATCGGCGAGCGAGCAGCCGGCGGCCATATCCGGCATCAGCACGGTCTTGCCGGGGTTCAGGAGCTTTGCGGTCTCGGCCATGAAGTGGACGCCGGCCAGCACGATCACGTCCGCGTCGACGCGCGCTGCCTCGCGGGCCAGCGCGAGGCTGTCGCCGACGATGTCCGCCACCGTGTGGAAGATTTCGGGCGCCTGATAGTTATGGGCCAGAACCACCGCGTTCCGCTCGCGTTTCAGGCGCAGGATCGCCTCGATGTCGGGCGCGAGGGCCGGCCACTCGATGGCAGGCACGTGACGGCTCACGCGATCGTAGAGGTCGGGCAGTGGGAAGGCCCGTCCGGCCGGGTCGCGAAGGGCGGATCCTGCCTCGGACATCGCGGTCTCCTTTATGCTCAAAATGAGCATTGTGCCGTCTAACTTAGGCGGCGTGCCGCGCCTTGTCCAGATATGCTGAGACTGAGCATAACGTTTTTGCGACGCAAATCTCTTGCTGCAACCGCACAACGGCGTCTCATGATGCCGATGCGCACAGGAGCCAAAGCGCGAAATGTAGCCGTCGATCCGACGCTATCACTTGGCTGTATGCACCGACGCTCAAAGAACACCTCAACGAGCGTCTCAATCCGCTGTTAACTCGCCTCAGATCATTATCTGCGACACCGCCACGAAGAGTTTCTTGTCCAACCGCAAGTTGACGGAAGGCAAAGCGACTGCCGTCAAGCGAGACTGTCCTGGGCAGGCCTCTTGACCATAAGCGGGAAAAAAGAATTGGGGGCCCTAAACGCCATGCTGTCTCTCAAGCTCGGCCGCGCTGCCGGACCGTCCATGCCTGCTGTGTCCGATGCGTCGAGCGCCGGACCATCCGACGAGGTGCGCCTGATCGACGCGCTCAAGCGCTTGACGGATCGCGCCGGCCTCGACGCCGCCGCGGTGCCGGGAAGCGCCGTGGGTGCTGCCCTCAGCAAGCTCGAGCAGGCGCAGCGCAAGGATCTGCGCACGGAGCGGGCGAACATCGCCGCTATCGCAAAGGAAGCCTCCGAAGGGGCGATCAATATCGGCTGGACGACCTACGACGTCGGCGAGGTCGCGCAGGCGACGCAGACCATCGCGAGCGCCATCGAAGAGATGGGCGCCTCCATCGCCGAGGTCGCGGAAACCTCCGAGGCGGCTGGCTCAAGTGCCGCCGAGGCGCGTGACGCCATGGCCGCCTGCATGTCCGACGTGAGCAATGCCCGCTCGGCCATGAATGCGATTCGTGACCGCACGCACCAGATCGACGAGCGCCTTCAGCTTCTCCAAAATGCCATCGCCGAGATCGGTACTATGGCGGGCACCATCGCCACGATCTCCAGCCAAACCAATCTTCTCGCACTCAACGCCACTATCGAAGCCGCTCGTGCCGGCGAGGCAGGTCGCGGCTTTTCGGTCGTCGCGGCCGAGGTGAAATCGCTTTCCGGGCAGACGGCCCGTTCGACCGAGCAGATCCGCACCTGGCTTCATACGCTTCAGGGCGAGATGAGCCAGATTGCCCGCGCCGTCGAGGAGAGCCGATCGGCCGTCTCGACCGGCAGCTCCGTGGTCGACAGCCTCGGCAGCCGCGTCGAAGGAGCGGCCGAGCGGATCGCACGGACGAGCGAGATGAATGCGGCGCTGGCCGCGGCCATCACCCAGCAGAGCAGTGCGACGGCAGAGATTTCGAGCAGCGTTCAGAACATCGCCGCAAAGGCGGCCAAGACCCGCACCGAGATCGACAGCATCACGAAGCGCCTCGTGAAGGCCGAAACCCTGGCGCAGACGTCACTGGCCGATGCGAGTGGGCTCGACCTCTACGAGCTGGTGCGTCTGCCCGCCGATCTCGGCCTGTGGAAGCGGGGCCTCGCGACCATTCTGCTCGGCGCCGCGCCGGCCGATCCGGCCGCCGCGGTGCTTCGCAACCGCGCAGCCCGGCAGGCTGTGCAGGCTCTCACCGCCGATCCGACACGCCGGCACGCGGCGGAAACGTTCCTGAAGGCCGAGGCCACCGCCCATGACGAGGCCGAGCGCATGGTCAAGGCGATCACCCAGAACAACTGGGATGTCGGAACGCCGGCCTATCAGGCCGCGAACACGGCGATGAAGGACATGGCCAAGGCCGCCGCCGAGATCATCGAGGCGGCTTGAGCCAGAGGCCCTTGTTCAAACCAAACCGATGAGGCCGCACCGATGAGGCCGCCCCTGCCGATTGGGCAGGCGCGGCCCCGGCCGCGATCAGGCGGCCTCGTCGTCATCAAGCGTCGGGTCGCCAGTCCACGTCGTGGCGAAGGCGGCCAGGTGACGTGCGTCGGAGAAGGCGAGCACCGTGACGGTGCGTTCCGTCGGGGCACCGCCGGGATAAGGTGCGAGCATCACGGTCTCCTGCGACAGACGCGCCCCGGGCGCGTTCGCATCGAGCCACGCCTTCGCCTCCGGCGTCAGCGTCGCCGGATCGGCGAGCGCCCGCGAATCGGAGCGCAGCACGATGATCGTCGTGCCGAGCGCCGGATTGGCTTCCTGGATCTGCTTGATGATGTCGATCATCAGCCTTTCACTTCCGACGCCGCAAAGTCGCTGAGCTGAACTGCCGGCTGAGTGTCGGTGAAGTTCGGGATATCGCCGAAGATCTCCGGACCGTCCGCGGCTGCTGCCGACTTGAACGCGTCGGCGGATTCGAAGCGCAGCAGCGCCACGACCTGATAGGGCGGCGTACCACCATCCGGCGTGCCGATCCCCTTCACGACCGTGTAGTCATGCAAGCCCTTGGAGGTCCAGCGCTCGCTGACCAGCGGCATGTGCTTCTTAAGATAGTAGTCCATGTCGAACCGGGTGCCGGCGCCGCTCGGATACATCACGCTGACGAGGATCATGGCGTCTCCTTCCGCCGGCCTCATCTCCGGGCCGGCGGAAGGGGAACATGACGCACCTGCGCCCCGGTTCAAGCCGGGTCTTCCGTCAGTGTAGCTTTACCCGCGGCTCGGTGCGCCGGGTGAGCGCCCGGGCCAGGGCATCGAGGCTCGTCTTCCACCAGCCGTTCACGGCCGTCTCGTGCATCTTGTAGAGCGAGCGGTACATCAGCCGGGCGAAAAGACCGGCGATGAACATGTTCTTCCCCTGGATGAAGCCCATCAGGTTACCGACGGCCGTGTACTCGCCGAGCGAGACGAGTGAGCCGAAGTCGCGGTACTTGAACGGCTTGAGCGGCCGGCCCGCGAGGCGGTTGGCCATCTGCCCGTAGAGGTGTGAAGCCTGCTGGTGAGCGGCCTGGGCTCGCGGCGGGATCGGCGTCTGCGAGCCCTCCTCCACGAGGTAGGCGCAGTCGCCGATGGCGAAGATGTCCGGATCGCGGGAGGTCTGCAGCGTCGGTGTGACGACGAGCTGGTTGTTGCGGGTGCTCTCCAGACCACCGAGATCCTTCAGGAAAGCCGGCCCCTTCACGCCCGCGGCCCAGACGACGAGTTCAGATGGGATGAAGCCGCCGTCCGCGAGCTGGACGCCGTCGGCACGCACCTCGGTGACCCGGGCCTGCACCCGCACCTCGACGCCGATCTTGGCGAGCTGTCCCATCACCTCGACCGCCAACCGCTGTGGCACCGCCGGCAGAATGCGGTCGGCCGCCTCCACGAGGGTGATCTTGAGATCCTTGGCCGGATCGATCCGGTCGAGGCCGGTCCGGGCGACTTCACGGGTGGTCCGGTGCAGCTCCGCCGCCAGCTCCGTCCCGGTCGCGCCCGCGCCGATCACCGTCACATGGAGCTGGCCGGGGCGCACCGGCCCCTCCTGGGTGTGGGCCCGCAGCATGCCGTTGACGAGGCGCTGGTGGAAGCGCAGCGCCTGCTCCTTGGTGTCGAGGGCGATGGCGTGCTCGGCCACGCCCGGCGTTCCGAAATCGTTAGTGGTCGAGCCAACAGCCATGATCAGCGTGTCATAGGCAATGGCACGCACGGGCGTGACCTCACGCCCCTCGCTGTCGCGACTGGCAGCGAGATGAATCACCCGCTTCTCACGGTCGAGGCCGGTCATTTCGCCGATACGGTAGCGAAAGTGGTTGGCGTGAGCGTGGTGCAGGTAGTCGACCGCGTGGTGGCCGACATCGAGGGAGCCGGCAGCGACCTCGTGCAGCAGAGGCTTCCAGATGTGGGTGCGCGCTCGATCCACCAGGGTGACGTGGGCCTTGCCGCGCTTGCCGTACTTGTTGCCGAGCTTGGTTACCAGTTCCAGTCCGGCCGCCCCTCCCCCTACCACGACAATCTTGTGCAGATCCGTGACCGATTCGCTCAGAACCATCCTCGCCCCACTCGCCTCGCAGCCCGCCTCGTACGGCGGCGCTTCAGTTTGGAATGATCTTACATCAGCAACCGTGCAAGCGCCCACACGTTCGCATCGTGCCTGGGACGCAAATCCAGCATCACTAACCCAGCTATGTCGTAAAAATTTTTTGCCTTACGACGCGGGGGCACCGGGCTGACGGAGCGGATGGGCTCGGGCGACGGCGTCGAGAGAGAGGAGTTCGTCGGCGATGCGCTTGACCGTCGGGTAGGCAGCGGTATCGATCCCGAAGATCCCGGTCCCGACCCACAGGCTGATCAGGCACAGATCGGCGTGGCTCACCGCATCACCTTGGCAGAAGCGGCCGGTCCCCACCTCGTTCGAGAGCCGCGTCTCCAACGTCTTCAGACCGGTGGTGAAGGCGTTGCGGAGGAACTCCAGCATCCGCTCACGCGGCAGACCGTAATTCTCCATCAGGAAGGTGCGCACCCGCGGCACGTAGAGCGGATGGGTGTCGCAGGCGACGACCTGGGCCAGCGAGCGGGCCCGCGCCCGCGCCCGCGCGTCGGTGGGCAGCAGTGGCACCTGCGGATGGGTCTCGTCGAGATAATCGAGGATCGCCAGCGACTGGGTCAGCGGCGGCCCGTCGCCGTCGAAGAGGGCAGGCACCGCCCCCTGCGGATTGATCGCGAGGAAGTCGGCCTTGAACTGATCGCCGGCGTCGAGATCGAGGAAGACTTCCTCATAGGCCAGGCCCTTGAGGTTGAGGGCGATGCGCACGCGGAAGGCCGCCGCCGAGCGCCAGTTGCCGTACATCTTCACGAGGCCGTCTCTCCCTCTTTGTCCGGGCTCCGGCTGGGGCTCAGAACGCCTGCAGCGTCAGTTCGGTGTGCTCCACGTGAGGCGGAGCCTCGAAATACGGAGACACCATCGCCCGGTAGTCCTTCCAGGCCTGGGAGCCGGTGAAGTCCTTGGTGTGCGCCTCCAGCGTATCCCACTCGATCAGCAGGCGGTAGCGCTGCGGCTTCTCGATGGAGCGGCGCACCACGAAGCTACGGCACCCGGCGGCGGCACGGAAGATCTCGGCAGCCCGGGCGATGCCGGCTTCGAACTCCGCCTCCGTGCCGGGCTTCACGTCGACCTGCGCGATTTCCAGGATCATAGAGCATCACTTTCCAGCCGGCCCGCCGCGTCGCTCGGGCGGAGCGTTCGAAGGAGAGGGAATAGCGGATGCGCCGATGAAGCGTCGAGCGACGGCGGTCGCTTTATGGCCTGTTAACCCCGATTGCTTTGGAAGGCTCTTCGCTCCTCATCATGAGGCGCCGTGCAAGCTCGGCCTCGAAGCACGCCGGGGCGGTCGATCCGTCAGCGTCTCAGAGGCACACGCCATGATAGTGCGCCTCGATATGGGCGATCCTGCCGTCACCATCGGCGTCCCATTCGACGCTCCAGGCAAGCTGGCAGGGAAAGCTCTGCTGCACGAAATTGGATCGGCGGCGGCCCTCGTGATCGCGCCGTTCGAAGCCCTGCGCTTCCAGCACGCGGGCGAGGACGGCTTCCGGCGAGCCGACCGGAAAGGTGCCCAGAACGCGGTCCGAGAAGACGCGGTCCGCCTCCCGAAATTCCGAAGGCAACCCTGCGGCGAGTGGCGGACGCCAAGCAGGCGACGGCTTCAAGGCCCACCATGCCGTGAGCCAGAAGACGCCGACAAGCGTCAGCGCGACCAGCAACGCGGCTGCGACGCCAACGAGGATGCGTTTCGTCCGCCGTCCCATCCTCGCTCCAAGCCCAGCCGGCCGATCAACAAAAAAGCCCCTCCCTACGGGAGAGGCTTTCAGATCGTGCAAGCCGAGGCAGGGTTTACGCCGCCAGCGACCGCAGCACGTAGGGCAGGATGCCGCCGTTGCGGAAGTATTCCAACTCGTCGAGCGTATCGATCCGGCAGGTCAGCGGGACCTCCTTTTTCGAGCCGTCCGCAGAAGTGATTTCGGCTATCAGCGTCTGGCGCGGCTTCAACTCGCCGGCCAAGCCCTTGATCGTCACGGTCTCGTCGCCCTTCAGCCCGAGGGACTGCCAGGACGTGTCACCCTGGAAGACGAGCGGGACCACGCCCATGCCGACGAGGTTCGAGCGGTGGATACGCTCGAAGCTCTCTGCGATCACGGCGCGCACTCCGAGTAGTTTTGTGCCCTTGGCCGCCCAGTCTCGGGACGAGCCGGTGCCGTACTCCTTGCCGGCGAAGACGACCAGCGGCGTACCCTCCTCCGCGTATTTCTGCGCAGCGTCGTAGATGTACATCCGTTCGCCGTCGGGCTGGTGCAAGGTCCAGCCGCCCTCGACGACATTGCCGCTCTCGTCCCTCACCATTTGGTTCTTGATGCGGATGTTGGCGAAGGTGCCCCGCATCATCACCTCGTGGTTGCCGCGGCGCGTGCCGTACTGGTTGAAGTCCTGCACCCGCACCTGATGCTCCTGCAGGTACGCACCGGCGGGCGAGGCCGCGCGGATGTTGCCGGCCGGCGAGATGTGGTCGGTCGTGATTGAATCGAGGAACAGGCCGAGGATGCGCGCCCCCTCGATATCGGTGATCGGGTCGGGCGTCTTGGTCATGCCCTCGAAATAGGGCGGATTCTGCACATAGGTGGAGCCGGCATCCCAGGCGAAGGTCTCGGCCTCGGTGACTTCGACCCCCTTCCAGTTCTCGTCGCCGCCGAACACGTCGGCGTAGCGGCTCTTGAACAGCTCCGAGGTGATGTTCTCCTCGATGAAGCGGTTCACCTCCTCCGACGACGGCCAGATGTCCTTCAGGTAGACCGGCTTGCCGTCCGAGCCCTGTCCGAGCGGCTCCCTGGTGATGTCGATCTGGAGCGATCCGGCCAGCGCGTAGGCCACGACCAGCGGCGGCGAGGCGAGGTAGTTCGCCCGCACATCCGGATTTACGCGGCCCTCGAAGTTGCGGTTGCCCGAGAGGACGGCCGCCGCGACGACATCGTTGTCGTTGATCGCCTTTGAGATCGGAGCCGGAAGTGGACCGGAATTGCCGATGCAGGTGGTGCAGCCGAAGCCGACGAGGTTGAAGCCGAGTGCGTCGAGGCTCGTCTGCAGACCGGACTTCTCGAGATACTCGCCGACGACCTGAGATCCGGGGGCAAGCGAGGTCTTCACCCACGGCTTCGAAGAGAGTCCCTTTGCGACCGCGTTGCGGGCCAGCAGCCCGGCGCCGATCATCACGCTCGGATTCGAGGTGTTGGTGCAGGACGTGATCGCGGCGATCACCACGTCGCCGTGGCCGATGTCGAAGTTCGTGCCTTCGACCGGGTAGCGGCTGGCGATGTCGGCCGCCTTCTTGAACTCCTTCTCCATGGCGTCGGCAAAGCCGGGCTTGGCGGCGTCGAGAAGCACGCGGTCCTGCGGACGCTTCGGGCCGGCGAGCGACGGGCGCACGGTGCCCATGTCGAGTTCGAGCGTGTCGGTGAAGACCGGATCGGGGGTCTTCGCATCGCGCCACATGCCCTGCGCCTTGGCGTAGGCCTCAACGAGGGCGATGCGCTCGTCCTGCCGGCCGGTGACCTTCAGGAAGTCGATAGTCTTCTGGTCGATCGGGAAGAAGCCGCAGGTCGCGCCGTATTCCGGCGCCATGTTGGAGATGGTCGCGCGGTCGGCCACCGGCATGTCGTCGAGGCCGGGGCCGTAGAACTCCACGAACTTGCCGACCACACCCTTCTTGCGCAGCATCTGCGTGACGGTGAGCACGAGGTCGGTCGCGGTGGTGCCCTCGGGCAGCTTGCCCGATAGCCTGAAGCCGATGACTTCCGGAATCAGCATCGACAGCGGCTGACCGAGCATGGCCGCCTCGGCCTCGATGCCGCCGACGCCCCAACCGAGCACGGCAAGGCCATTGACCATGGTGGTGTGCGAATCGGTGCCGACGAGGCTGTCCGGATAAGCGATCTCGGTGCCGTCCTCGGTCCGGGTCCAGACCGTCTGCGACAGGTATTCCAAGTTCACCTGATGGCAGATGCCGGTGCCCGGGGGCACGACGGAGAAGTTACGGAACGCCGACTGACCCCATTTCAGGAAGGTGTAGCGTTCGCCGTTGCGGGCGTATTCGAGGGCGACGTTATCGCCGAGCGCTTTCGGGGTCCCGAACTCGTCCACGATCACCGAGTGGTCGATGACGAGATCGACCGGCACCAGCGGGTTGATCTTCTGGGGGTCGCCGCCGAGCGAGGCCATGGCGTCACGCATCGCCGCGAGGTCGACCACGGCGGGAACACCGGTGAAGTCCTGCATCAGTACGCGGGAGGGGCGGAAGGCGATCTCGGTCTCGGCCGTGCCCTTGTTGCCGAGCCACGCGACGGCGGCCTCGATGTCGCCCTTACGGACCGAGCGATCGTCCTCGAAGCGCAGAAGATTCTCGAGGATCACCTTCATCGAGAACGGTAGCGCGGCCGCGTTGGCCAAGCCGTTCTTCTGTGCCTCGAGAATCGAGTAATAGGTGTAGGTCTTGCCCCCTGCCTCAAGCGTCTGGCGGGCCTTGAAACTGTCGAGCGATGCCACGGCGAGTCGCGTCCTGAGCTGGCGTTAGCGAACACGGAGCAGGCATAACCTGCGCCACGAGAGGTGTTCGGCCGGATGCGCTCCAAGGAGCGCGCGCCGCCCCGGGGGTGCCCGGGTAGCGAGTGCCCTCGGGAAACTCCCGGCGCCGGGAGGCCCGCGAATGACACTCAGGATGGTGCGCGAGGGGCGGTTTGGACGCCCTTGAATGATCGCGCGGCGCAGCCTGGGCCGGTCTATAGAACGTTTCGAAATTGGCCGCTACTGGCCCAATGACACAGGCGCGCGACTGACATCCCCCCTCTGAACGCGGTGCAAAACTCCTAGGGTCAGCCCTTCCGGTCCGAGTTGTAGTAGCGACGCAGCGCCGCCCGGAACGCGTCGTGTTGCTCCGGCGTCAGACGTGCGAGACGGGTTCCAGTTCCACGTATCCGGCCATCGCTGCGGGATCGCGGGCCGCTTCTTCCTCGGTCACGCACGGAGGAGCCCTTGGAGGCGGCTCAGGAGCCATGATGGCCCATCGTGCGAAAACGCCTGTGGGCGTTGCAGAATCAATGCGCCGGAGACTCAGGCGGTTCACGCGGCGCAGGACGATCGGCTATAGGCCGCCAACGACCGGCTCGCAGGCGAGATCCGGAATCGAGCCGCCTCCGCGCCGAGGGAGGCCAATCAGCTTCCTTCGGGACGTAGACGGAAAGTGCGGACATTCCCCTCATCCAAGGCCGATCCGTGCGGTTGATCGTCGAGAATCTCGCCTGCCGCCGCTCGGGACGCCGGATCTTCTCTGGCCTCTCCTTCGCCGTCGGCCCCGGCGAAGGACTGATGGTCACCGGGCGCAACGGTGCGGGCAAGTCGAGCCTGCTGACGATGCTTGCGGGGCGCCTCAAGCCCGATGCCGGCGCGATCCGCGCCGAAGGCATCGGCGAGGCGACCCTGCCGGAATGCCTTCACGTAGTCGGACACCGGGATGGACTGAAATCGGCGCTGACGGCTGCGGAGAATCTCGAATTCGCCCGCGACCTTCTCGGCAATCCCGCCGCCTCTCCGGCGCAGGCTCTCGAAGCGATGGGCCTGCCGCACGTGGCGCGGCTGCCGGTCGGCTACCTGTCGGCGGGGCAGCGGCGCCGGGTGGCCCTGGCGCGGCTCCTCGTCTGCCGCCGTCCACTCTGGCTCCTCGACGAGCCGACCGCCGCTCTCGATCTCGCCTCGCAAGGGGTGCTCGCCGACCTGATGAGACACCACCGGACCGAGGGCGGGCTCGTGATTGCTGCAACGCACCAAGCCCTCGGCTTGGAGGATGCTCGCGAGCTGCGCATCGAGCCCGTCTTGTCCCCTTCCGTGCCCGAGGAAGCGTTCGAGGGGGAGAATTGGCTATGATCCGCGCGTTCTCCGCCCTGCTTGCGCGCGATCTGAAGCTTGCCGCCCGGGTCGGCGGCTCGGGGGCCCTGTCGCTCGTCTTCTTCCTGATGATCGTGGTGCTGGTGCCCTTCGCCCTCGGGCCGGACCTGAACCTGCTCTCGCGGATCGGCCCGGCGATCCTGTGGCTCTCGGCCGTGCTCGCCACGCTGATCGGCCTGGACCGGTTGTTTCAATCGGACGAGGAAGACGGCTCTCTCGATCTGATGACCGGCGCGGCCGTGCCGTTGGAACTGGTGGTGCTGGCGAAGGTGCTCGCCTCGTGGCTCACGACCGGCCTGCCCCTGGCGCTCGCCTCGCCGCTGTTCGGATTACTGGTGGCACTCTCACCGACGGCCATGGCCGCAACGGCGCTGACGCTCGCGCTGGGCACACCGGCCCTGGCCTTCATCGGTGCCGTCGGCGCAGCCTTGACGGCGACCATCCGCCGAGGCGGACTGATCCTGGCGATCGTCGTGCTGCCGCTGATGATCCCGACCCTGATCTTCGGCGTCTCGGCCGCGGAGGCCGCGCTCGGCGGCACGGTGCCGTTCGCGACCCCGCTCACCGTGCTGGCCGCTCTGAGCCTGATCGCGGCGGTGGTCGGCACGCTGGCCGCGGCGGCTGCCCTGCGCTGGTCGGAGTGATCCGAGCGCCGCTCGCGGAAAAGGGCGTCGTCAGCAGCCTATCGCGAGCGGCCGAACCTACTTGTCGCAGCCGATGCAGATCCCGGTATCGATCTTGTCGTTCTTCCGCTCCATGGCGGTTTCGCGGTCGGGATTGACCGAATCGCGCCGAGCCCCTCCGCCCGCAGCGGGCGGCATGGTCCGGCCGACGGGGGACGTGTTGGGCGCGTAGATGGTCGAGCCTGGATCGCCCCCGGTGCCGGTCTGAGCCGGTCTCTGGGCGACGGCGGGAACAGCGAGGGCGGCCGTGAGGGCCACCGCGGAAATGAGACGTGCGATCATCGGTAAACTCCCTTGGAGTTCCAACGCCGTAGGCCTTCGACGGTTCACGTCGCCGCTCCCTCCCAGGCCGACTCGCAAAGCACACTTTCGCGCCTTCCACGCAGGGCAGCGGACCGATCCATCAGTCAGGCCAGCGGATCGCCGCCTCGCGCAGACCGATCAGGCGCGCCTCGTCCAGTCCGAAGGATCGGGAGGCATCGAATACCTCGCCGGAAACGCTCACCTCGCAGCTGCCGTTGAGGGCTCCTCCGGCGCAGTGGGCGAGGGCGCGTCTATGGCCCGATGCCTCCGCTGCACCGACGCGGATCAGGAGCTTGCCTGCCATGCGAACATCGCCTGCGGCATCCCTCGGCAACAGGCCGACGCAAGTGATCTCCTCCTCAGTCGCGTAGACGAGGTGGCAGTGATCAAGCGTTACGCGCTCGCCGATATGGTGCCGCGCTGTCCCGACGAAGGAGACGACGTCCGCCTGCGCCTCCACAGCCCTCGATGCGGATGGGATCAGCAATCCGGTCAGCAAAACTGCGCATCCGATCCGCATGACAGCCCTCCTTCGATCGATCCTGCCAGTCGGCTTTGCAATTTGCAGGCCGGAGAGGATCAGGGGAGACACGCGAACTGTGAGAACGAACCGTTTGTATCGGCCTCAGCGCGCTTGGCCGCTCTGCGGCGTATGGGTGTTCTGGTTGTCGGTCGGGCCGGTGCGCGTGAAGGCAAATACGATGAGCGCTGCCATCACCAACAGCACGACAGGGAAGGCATACATCCAGCGAGGCATCTCAGGCATCCAAAAGCGACGTCGGGAGGACCGGAACTCGTGGGCGGGCGTTTGGCTCCGCTGGATCGAGCAACGCCGACATATGCGATGGGCGCATAGCCGTTCCGACGCGCCGCCAATTGCATGGTGCAGTGCAACGTGAGAAATAGTGGGCATGCCGGATCGCGATGGCGTCGCGGTCCTGCAGCCCTTCTTGGGCGTTTCCTCCCTAGACTTCGGGCCGTCCTTCGGGACGGCCTTTTTTATTTCGGCCGCATCCAAATTTGTGGGTGGCGTGGTTTGTGACGGTGGATCCCAGTCACGTGGTCACAGCGATCGATGCCGGACGCATTGACCTCAACGCTCCCGAAGCCGTAGCTTGGCCTTTGACGGTTCCCGCAAGGGATCAAAAGGGAATGCGGTGAAGGGTTCTTCCGAGCCCGATTCCGCGGCTGTCCCCGCAACTGTGAGCGGAGAGACCTCCATCACCACGTCACTGGGCATGCCTCGCCTGGGAAGACGATGGAGGACGACGACCCGCAAGCCAGGAGACCTGCCGTCATTCGTGGTCACACGCGAGCCATGCCGGGCGGGGTGTCCCAGCAGGTGTCGAGACGCTGAAGGCCTATGGCCGACGCGGACCGGCCTCGATCGCGGTGACGTGCCACCGTCTGTGCCGAGGCCTCGTCTCCGTCATGTCGTCGTCCCACCGTCGCGCCCGCGGCCGGTCTCTCTTGTCCGTTGCGGCCGCCCTCCCCCTCACGATGTCCAGCCCGGTTCGGGCTCAGGAACCGCTCACACATCTCGATGAAATCGCCGTGCAGGGGGGTGCCGGAATCGGTCTGCCCCCCAACGCGCCCGCCGATGCTGTCGGCGCAGAAGCCGCTGCCGCCTTGCGGATTCCAGGCCTGACACAGTCCTCGCCGGTCGGGCTCAACCTGCGTACGCCGTCGCGCTCAGCGAGCCGTCTCGGGCTCACGCCGCTCGAAACGCCTGCAAGCCTCGACATCATCTCAGGCGAGACCATTCGTCTGCGCGGGCAGAACAGCGTCCTCGAGGCGGTCTCTCAGAACGGCACCGGCATCACCGCCTTCGGCTCGCCGGGCTCGGGACTCGGCTTCTTCACCGCCCGCGGCTTTGCCGGGCAAAATTCGATCCAGACCCTGTTCGACGGCACACGGCTCTATGTCGGTGCCAACACCGTTACCTTCCCGTTCGATACATGGAACGTGGAACGGATCGAGGTGCTGCGCGGGCCGGCCTCCGTCCTCTACGGCGACGGCGCCATCGGCGGCATTGTCAACGTCGTGTCGAAGAAGCCGATGTTCACGCCGCTCAACGTCGCCCGCTTCGGCCTCGGGGAGGACGGCATCGTCCGCGCCGCGGTCGATTCGACCGGGCCGATCGGCGAATCGCTGGCCTATCGCCTCAATGTCAGCGGCAACCGCGCCGACGGCTGGATCACGCCGGAGGGTGACTTCCGCAACCTTGCCGTCTCGGGCGCGCTGACGCTCCAAGCAAATCCGGATCTCGCCTTCACGCTCAGCCACGATCTCGGCTACCAGGAGCCGACCCGCTATTGGGGGACGCCGCTGGTGAACGGGCGCGTCCCCGATTCCATTCGCTTCAACAACTACAACGTCCGCGATTCGAAGATCGCCTGGACCGACAATTGGACCCAGTTTCGGACCGAGTGGACCCCGTCGGCCGACGTGACGGTGCGGAACACCGCCTACCGTCTCCAGAGCCGCCGGCACTGGCGCGACGTCGAACAGTACCGCTTCAATCCCGCAACCGGATTGGTCGACCGCTCCGACTATCTCGAAATCTATCACAGCCAAGAACAGATCGGGAATCGGCTCGACGCAACCTTCCGCCATTCGCTGTTCGGCTTCTCCAACACGTTCTCTGCCGGCTTCGACGTAAACCACGTCAGCTTCCGCCACACCAACAACTTCACCTTTTCCGAGACGCCCACGAGCGTACCCCTGTACGACTACGATCCCGGCTTCTTCCCGCCTGGCGGCCGGGCGAGCCCGGCCTATGCAACGCGCACGAACCAAGCCTCGGTCTTCGCCGAGGATCGGTTGTTCCTGATCGACCGCCTGTCATTCCTCACGGGCGTGCGTTTCGACGCACCGCGGCTCCATCGGGAGGATCTGCGCAGCGGCGCCACCTTCGAGCGCTCGTTCCGCGCCCTTGGGTACCGCTTCGCCCTGCTCTTCGAGCCGACGCCGGACACGTCGCTCTACGCGCAATACGCCACCGCGACCGATCCGGTGAACAGCCTGATTACCCTCTCGCAATCGCTGGCCGGGTTCGAACTCTCGACCGGCCGTCAGGTCGAGGTCGGCGCCAAGGGTCTAGCCTTCGGCGGCGCCGTCGAGTGGACGCTGGCCGGCTACCGCATCGTCAAGGACAACCTGATCTCGGCGGTGCCGGGTCAGCCTACGGTCTCGACTCAGGTCGGCCAGCAATCCTCTCTCGGCGCGGAGGCCGCGCTCTCTTGGCTGCCTGCCCCCGGCTGGCGGATCGATGCCAACCTGGCGCTGCTTCACGCCCAGTACGACGATTTCACCCAGAACGTCGGCGGGGTCGCCGTCTCCTATGCCGGCAATCAGCCGATCAACGTGCCGGAGCAGGTGGCCAATCTCTGGGTCAATTGGGCCTTCGCCCGCGACTGGGAGGGGCGCATTGGCCTCCAGCACGTCGGCGAGGTTTTTTCCGATTTCGGCAACACAGTCCGGCGCCCGGGCTACACGCTGGTCAATCTCGGCCTCGACCATCAGGTCACGGCCGGCTCCCGCCTGTCGCTGCGGGTGTTCAACCTGTTCGACAAGATCTACGCCGCCGATGGCAGCGCCGTGAACGGCGTCGGCACCGCTTGGCTGCTCGGCCGCCCACGCTCGCTGGAGGTCGCCTATACCGTCGCATGGTAGGCGCACCCATCGTCCAAGCGGCCGCGCGGCAAGATCGGCGGCGCGAGCCGTCACCACGCCGCAGGGTCGCCAGGAAACCGCGCAGCCGCCGAAGGAATTGGTTGCGGAGAGCGGCCCCTCGAACGCCTTGCAGGCGTTTCCGAGGGGTCCTTCGTTCAGGAGTGTCTTCATGCGCCGCATCTCCCTCACCCTCGCCGCCCTGAGCTGTCTCGGTTCGGGCGCGGCCATGGCCCAGGTCCAGCCTCCGGGTTTACCGGGTGGCCCGTTCCCGCCGGGCACGATCATCCAGCGCCAGACCAACACGACCGGCAACACCGTCGACTACATCATCGCCCCTGGCGCCACGGGTGCCGATACCATCACCACCAACTCCGCGGCGGGCGGCAATGCTGGTCAGCCGGAGCGCGCCATCCCGCAGGGCAGCGCGGGCGGCGGAAACGGCGGCAGCTCCCGCTAGGATCGGCGCTGCCAAGCGGAGGTCGGCTCACCGCCCGGAATATCCGGCCGCGGCGCGGCGGCCTTCGCCGAAGCCGGCGATCGCCTGCGCCCATTGCGAATAAGTCTATGCGGAGCCTTAAGTTTTACCACAGGCGCACCGTCGGAGGACGCTTCGCCTTGGGCCCGCTGGATCAGGCCGGCTGAAGATGGGTGACAGGGCATCTTTATGGCCCCGCGCGGGAGCGGGTGAGAAGACCGACTTCACCCACCGCCTCGGCAAGTCGATGAGCACGCTCTCGTGGTCTCGACAGCGGCCACTTCATGCGCTGCCTGGAAGAGGCCGCCCATATCGGCGACACGAAGGAACACACGCTGAGCGATAGAGTGCGGATCTGCATCCCGCGGTACGGCAGACTATCCGGAGCCGCGGAGTGATGCTGCGTTCGCTCACGGAGCGAGATGCCGTCACGCTTGCACGGAACAAGAGCTTGGAGCTCAGCGGCGAAGGACGGTGTATGGGAGTGGTGCCGCAAGAGGGATTCGAACCCCCGACCCCCTCATTACGAAACAGGGGTTATACAGCACATCAGTTGACAGGACTGCTTACCGGACCGCAGAAGCGCAGGGCTGTGAGGGGCTTGCGCACATGTACCCTCTTATCATGCGGGCGGGACTCTCGTGGGTCACCGTCCGTTCGCTTACCATGTGCTTACCGGGACGGCGATGCGCCTCACGAACCAGACCGCCGCCGCCCTTCAGATCCCGGCCGGGCGCGACAGGATCGTCGTGTTCGATGATGACCTGCCCGGCTTCGGGGTGAGCGTGAGCAAGGGCGGCTCGCGGATGTGGGTCGTCCAGTACCGGAACGCGCTCGGCCAATCGAAGCGGGAATCGTTGGGTAAGGTCGGGCTCTTGTCGGCGACCGACGCCCGACGCGCGGCCGGAGAGCGGCTGGCACGGGCCAAGCTCGGCGAGGATCCGCACGCCGAGAAGGTCAAGGCGAAGGCGCGGGCCGCGGTCACCTTCGGCGCCGTCGTCGAGCCCTACCTCGATGCGGTCGCGCCGCATCTCCGCCCGGCCTACCTCTCGGAGGCGCGACGATACCTGCGCACCGTCTGGAAGCCGCTGCACAAGCTCCCGCTGCACACGGTTGGGCGGCAAGAGATCACCGAGCATCTCGCCAGGATCCGCCGCGAGACCGGACCGCATGCGGCCAACGGTGCCCGCGCGGCCCTGTCGGCGCATTTCGCGTGGCTCGTCGGGACAGGGGCGACCGAGGTCAACCCGGTCATAGGCGTGCCGAAGCCGGCACCTGAGGTTCGGCGCGCGCGGGTGCTCACCGAGGATGAGATTGCGCGGGTGCTGAAGGCCTGCCGGGACGACGATTTCGGCCGGATCGTCCGGCTGCTGCTGCTGACCGGCCAGCGCCGCGACGAAGTCGCCGACATGGCCTGGTCGGAATTGGATCTTGCCGGCGCGGTGTGGTCGCTGCCGGACCCTCGGGTAAAGAATGGGCAGGGCCATGACGTGCCGCTGTCGAAGCCGGCCCTGCAGGTGCTTTCGTCTATCGAGCGGATCGAAGGGCGGACGCTCGTGTTCGGCCAGGGCGAGGGCGGATTCCAGGGGTTCTCGCGGGCGAAGGCGTCGCTCGACAAACGGTCCGGCGTGACGGGCTGGCGGCTCCACGACTTGCGCCGCACGGCTGCCACCGTCATGGCCGACCGCCTCAAGGTGTTGCCGCACGTCGTCGAGGCGGTGCTGAACCACATCTCCGGCCACAAGGCGGGTGTGGCCGGCATCTATAACCGGGCGCTCTACGCGACCGAGAAGCGAGAAGCGTTAGACCTGCTTGCCGCCTATCTCACGGGACTTAAGCCACGCGTCGAGGTCGCCGCGACGGACCCCGAGCCTGCGCTCGCTGAGACGGAGGAGGGTCGGCCCCTTCCCGTCGTTGCACATCCGGCGAAGCGTCGCCGCGCTTAGTCCTACCTCGCGGGCTGCGTCTTGGAACGGGACCACGAACCGCGACGGATCGGTCTGCGGCATTGCATTGCTCCTGCTGGATGAAGAGGGTTCGCGCACGCGGCGGTCGGTGCTGGCGCTACGCATCTCGGCCTCGTGCGGTGGTGGTGGATGGAGGCAGAGCGAGCGCAGCGCGCAGCATTTCCGCTGATCGCTGGTATCGCTCGTTGAGCGCGGGCGAGGCCGTCGGCAGGGCCCGCGCTGGGTCGAGGTTGTCCTCGTTGTCGCTGAGCTTCACGATCATCGCGAGCCGGTCGCCGCTGGCGATGATGGCCGCGACGCATTCGAGGTAGGGCTTCCCTTCGGGCCGGGTGAGCAACTCGACAGCCTGCACGACGGCGGGGTCGAACCCGGTATCGAGAAGGTCGTCGGCCGTCGCTCCAACGTCCTCGATCGTGTCGTGCAGCCAGCCGACCTGCTGGCACCATTCGGCGTGCTGGCGCGGCAGTCCCATCGCCTCGGCGTGCGCGCGGGCGCGAGCTGCGACGCGCCCGAGATGTCCGGTGTAGGGCGCGCCGCCCTTATCGACCTGTCCGGCGTGGAGGCGGCGGGCGAGCGCTTCTGCGGCGAGGTTCATCGGATCAACCATGCGAGCGCTCCTTCAGCCCCTGCTCGCGGGCCCGGTTAAGGTCCGCCATCATGTCGTGCGAGCCGCCCGGCCTGTCGGGGTGGCGCTCGCGCGCGAGGCGCTTGAACGCGGCCTCGATCTGCTCGGGCGTCGCGCTCGCCTCGACCTGCAGCACCGACCACCACGGCGTGGAGCCCGGCGCCGGGAGCGCTTGGAAGCCCGCGAACATCTCGGCGGCCGTGGCGACGCCCAGCCGCTCGATCTTCCGCGTGGCCTCGATGTGAGCCGCCAGGGCCGCGATGTTGTCGGCGACGCGGGTATAGGTGTCGCACGCGAGAACGTGGGGCTTGCCGCCGAGATCGAAGTAGAGGGCAACGCCAGGATCGTCCGGCTCTCCCTGACCTGACCGCGGCAACCCGTCGAGGCGAAGGGCAACATTGGTGCTGAGGACCGCAGACTTGCCGCAGAGACGATCAACTTCGTCCTGCAGCCGCCCGCGCGCATCGGCGAGGCTTAGGCTTTTCAGCCGGCGCTCGTGGCCGGTGCCAACGACCTTGCCGAAGCTGGCATCCTTCCGCGCGCTTGGCGCCTTGCGCTGCCGGCCCTGCGGCCACTGGAGCGGGTAGGCCTGGGTCACAGATCATCCTCCGGCTTCGGCACCGCCCGCAACCGCGCCGTCTGCACGGGCTCGTCCGGGTCCACCGGGACGAAGCGCGCGGCGATCTCGTCGACGACGAACACGCGCACGCGGGCGTTCAGCATCTCGCGGACGACGACGACTTTCTCGCCCTGGCGCAGGACGGCGGCCGAGGCGAGTTCGGCCTCTCGCGCGAGCACCTCGTGGTCGCGACCCGTGCGGCGGTCGCGGATGCGCTCGCGCAGGGGGACGGGATCGTGCTCGGCGCTCAAAGCGTCTCCTCCTGACCGGAGGACGGGGGAGCGGGCAGACGACCCGCCCAGTCCTCAAGCGCCGCTTCGATAGACTCCGCGTCCAACGCCGCGAGTGTCGGCAGGAGGAAGTCGCCCTTGCGCCAATCGGCTAGGAACTCCCTCACGGCGATGACGAACCGTTCCGTGGTCTGGACCCACGCCCCTTGCGCCTCCGGGTCTGCCGAGCGAGCGGCGAGGGCTGCTTCGGACAGGTTCCTGTCGCGATAGTCCAAGAGCCGTTCTGCTGCGGTGTATGCGCGGTCAACCTGCTGCTCGGACGGTGTGGCCCGGCCGATGGCGAATACAGCATCGGCGGCTTCGCTGATGAGGCTCCGAAGCTCCCCCGTCTCCACCTTCCCCGTGCAGGTACTGTCGGAAGCGCCGGGGCGCGGGCCAGCGAGGATGAACCGCGCCATGGCAAGGCTATCTTCATCGGTCCACTCGTGCGGACTGCCGGCGACGCGGTACTCTGCGGCGACCCATGCGCGCCCGTGGAGATCTTCCGGACACTGCCCGGCGCTCTGTCCACGCGCTGCGGGGCAACCGTGCCTGCCGTCGAACTCGGCCTGCAAGGCCGCGATGGCCTGCTTGACCGCCTCGGTGCCGTCCTCGTGCTTCACGCCCTCGCCGAAAGACAGGCGCGTGTCGGTGCGTTCGCGACGCACCTCGACGACAGCGCGCAGGGTCAGCTGATCGCTCTGCCCCGCCTCGCGCGCGGCATATGTCGTGTCGTTCATCTCAGGATTCCGCGGCTTGGAGGGTGGTGGCGGGCAGCCCGGCACGTGCGCGGCCGGCCGGGGTGAGCGTCAGCTTGCCGAGCCAGCGCTGGTGATGCGGGTTGATGGTCGCGAAGCCGGCCTTCACGAGCCGATCGGCGCGGCGCCAGGAAAGCTCGGTCGGCACGAGGCATTCGCCCGTGCGCATCAGGACGGCCGGCGGCGTCCAAGTCGTGCGGAAGGGGCTCAAGGCCGCCCTCCTTCGATCTCGGACGGGGTAAGCCGTTCAGCGTCCGTTGCTACGGCGTTCCCGCTGCACTGTCGGATTTTTGCAAGGGACACGTTTTGTCCGGAAAGATCTTTCCGGCTCGCGGGGGCCTTCCAGTTTCGGCAGGCCGGCGCGGTCGTGAGCACGTCGGTGCCCTTCCCGCCGGTCCAGTGCCGCTCCATCAGCCCGCACTTCCGATAGACCTTGGCGAGACGCTTCCGCACCAGGTGGTCGCACGAGCCGCAGGTCTCGCCCTTCGGCCCGGTGCCGGGCATCGCGGCGTAACCCTTCGCCTGAGTGCCGCCGCGCAGATGTCGGCGCTCGCTCGGCGTCAGGGCGCGTTCGAGGTTGAAGAGGTCAGCCACCGGCGGCCTCCTGCTGAGTGAGGGCGTCCGGCGCTCGCCGGATCCAGGGTTGCCGACGGTCCGGGCCGGGGCGCAGTTCGTTCTCGACGGCCCCCTTCTGCCGAAGCGTCATGATCGTGAGCCCGACCTGCCGACCGAGCTCCTCGGAGAGGCGGGTCCGGAACTCGTGCAACTCGACCCACTCGGCCGGCACGCGCTCCAGAACCTCGCGCTCCTCGTCGGTGAAGACCGGCGGCACGTTCAGCGCCGCAATCGCGTCCTCCAGGCTGCCGGCCTTCCCGCCGTCCACGCTCCACTCGCGGAGCCGCGACACGCCGAGGCGCTTCGTCTCCTCGTCGTTGAGCGTCGGCCGGTCGATCGCGGACAGGCGCGGGATCGTGGTGTGCTGCCAGATCGTGCCGCCGCCGCGCTTGCCGTAGTTCAGGTGTCCGGCGTCGCGCAGGCGGCCGGCGATGACGGTCTCGTGCGTGATGGTGCTGTGCTCGGCCATGGCGGTCACTCGGCTGCGGCGGCGGGAATGGCGACGGGCGCCTGCCGCTCGGGCATGCGGTCGATGTTAGTCTCGAAGGGCTGGAAGCTGACCGCCACGACCCACGGGTTCGCGCTCCATGCATCGGCGCCGTTGATGCTGTTCCAGAGGGAGGCGAACCACCGCTGCGGCCACCGGAGGCGGCTGGCAGTTTCCGATGCTGTCTCGCCAGCCGCGTTGAGCGTGCCCGGGTCGAGGCTTTCACAGAATGAGCCGAAATCCGGCATGCCCTCGGCGATCGCGTCAGCCTCGCTGATGGCGTTGAGTCGCTCGACCCGAACCTCGGTCACGAGAAGCGTCAGGCGCGAGGCCCACCGCGGCATGTGGATGGAGGGCAGTATCTTGGTCGCGAGGCCCCGCACAGCCTCGCCCTCGTCGTGCTCTGGTCCGGTGAGATCGTGCACGCCCATGTGGCGGCTGGGACTCCAGCCGTCCGGGAAATCAGGGTCCCAGCAATCCCCCGCGCCGCCACTGCCCCAGCACCGAAACCACTCCTCATTGCTCCAGTTTGGTTCGCTCTCGGTGCCGTCGTTGTAGGATGCTCCCCGGAACTGGTGGTTCTCACGAACCCACAGGCGGTCGCCGACGGTGAACGGCACGCGGTAGGTTGTGGGGAAACCTGCGTTCCGGGCGACGCCGACGGAGCCGCACAGGTCCCACTTCGTCGGATGCTTCGGCAGGCGGTCGAGGTCGTTGAGGCTGTAGACCTTCACGCCGTCGGCGACCGCGCGGTCCAGGCTGAAGGTGCTCCCCCGAAACTGCTCCGGTGTTGGCGGCTGCGGCTTCAGGATGCGCCGCGTCTGCGTCTTCCTGCCGGCGAGAAGCGCCCGCACCATGGGCGCGCTGAAGATGATCGGACGGTCCATGGGCGTCACTCCGCTGCTTCGAGGGTGGGCGACCGCTCGTCGCCGTAGGGCTCGCAGGACTCCCCGCACGACCCGCCGAGATCGAGTTCTGCATCGAAGGCAGGAACGGCGAAGCCGAACTCCATCTGCCCCTTGCCGCGCATGTCGACGAAGGGCTCGAAGGGCTGCGCCGCTCGGGCGAACAGGTCGTCTGTGGACTTGCCGCCGCGGAAGAAGCAGCGCGGGCCGTCACCTGACCCGGCATGCGGATAGGTCTGCTCGAAGTACCGCGGGACGTCGTAGATTTCCGGACGCTCTTTGATGAGCGTGAGATGCTTGCGCGGGCTTTTCTTATGGCACCAAGTGCAATTGCCGTGGTGTTCAGGAATGCCGAGCCGGAACGGGCGTGCGTCCCAGATCTCGTGAATATCCCGCTTCCGCATGCCGAGTTGTGCGAGCGGATAGCTGAAGCCCTTCGCCTTGGCCTCGCCGTCAATCCGGTCCAACTCGTCGGCCCGGATCCCGATTGCTGTCGTGTAGGTGCCGAACGCCCAACCGATCGTTGCGAGATAGCTCGCCATCGGCCGCAGCTTCAGCTCCCGCGTACAGTGGGGATAGTTCTGGTTCGGGATGCCATACTTGCGGATCATCGCCTCGAAGAGGCTCTTGTCCCGCGTAGCGGTCTCGAAGCTGACGACCCGGTGCGTGGTGACCTGCCGGTGCTCCGGGTTGATCACCGCCTCGACCCAGACGACGCCGAGGCCGAACTCGCGGTCGCAGCGGTCCACGAAGGCCAGCGTGCGCTCGTCCTCTTGGCCGGTGTTGGCGAACATCACCAACAGCTCGTCGCCGGGCCGCAGCGCAGCCTTCACGCGCAGGGTCATCTCCGCGGAGCTTTCGCCGCCGCTGAAGGAGCAGAAGATGCGACGTCCCGCCATCACGCGCGCTCCCCCTCAGCGTTCGGGGCGTCGGATGAAACGGGGGTGTGGGAGGCGGGGCGGTAGCGCAGGCGACGGAGCCTGTTGCGCATCGCGCCGGACATCCGCAGGACCGGGCCGGCGTTACCGTCCACCCGGCCGCGGCCTTCGGTGTCGGGAGGGCCGCCCAATTCCGCGACAAGCGCCTCGATATCGGAGCAGCGGACGGGAAACCGAGTGAAGAGGCGGCCCGGCCCCTTCTCGCTCGTCCACTCCTTGTAGGTGTAGTAGCTGCCGCCCTCAGCGATCCGCTCCGCCGTGTACTTGCCGGCCCACGAGAGCGGGAAGCAGTAGCCGGCGTCGTCAGGACGCCAGAAGCTGATGTAGGGGTTCCGGTTCCACTTCGGGCGCAGGTCCACGATGTAGAACAGGTCGCTCTTCCCCTCGACTGCGGAGACGAGGGACGCGGTGGGAGGGGAGGTCATGCTGCCCTCCGCAAGATCGAAGGGTTGCGGCGAAGCTTGGCTTCACGGAATAGTGAGCGGCCAAGCACCCGTTGCAGAGAGATCGGAGGTCCGTCGCGATGTCGAACCCGAAGCCGAAGCCGAGCCCGGAGATGGAAAGGGCGATCTTGGAGGGCGTTGCTTCGCGGAGCGGCGAGACCAATTTGCTTGAGCGCTTGGGGATGACTACGCCCGACAAAGAGGCGGGTACCGAAGCGCAGCGTCTCAGGAAGAAGCGCATCGCCCAGCAAGCTCGGGAGATGGCCGAGAAGTAGCCGTCCGAGCGCGGCTCGGATGCCCTCGGACGCGCCGCCGCCACCTGCGAAACTGTCGATGATCAGGGGGCGCATCAGGCGGCTTTCCTCGGGCGATAGGTCTGGGCGTGCCGCACAACGTCGGCGTAGGAGGCGCCCTTCAGGGCGAGCCACGCGCGGCGGCACCATTCGATGTTGAGGCGGTCGATCGCCGCCTCGTCGGTCGGCAAGCGCAGTTCGTGCGCGAGGAAAGACGCGACGCGCTCCTCGGCGATGGGGCGGCCGTTCGGGCAGTGGCGCAGGGCCTCGCCGATCAGCCGCTCGACATGGAGTTCGCGCAGCATGGCGCGGGCCTCGCGGGTCTTCTCGCCAGCCGGGAGACCGACTGCCGAACCGTCAGCCGCGCTCGGGGCCCACGCATCGGGGCAGAACGGGCAGGCCCAGACCTGGGCGTCGACCAGGTCCGGGTCGCGAGCGCCGGCCTCGCGACCGGTGACGCGCTCGCACTCGGTACCGCAATCGGCGCAGTAGATGCCGGGGGCGCTCATGCGGCGCTCCCGAGGCGAGCGTCGACGGCCTTCTGACGGCGGATTTCCGCAGTCAGCTTCCGGCATTCGCGGGCGGCGTGATCCTCGTCGAACTCGCGGGCGAGATCGCGATAGTCCTCCGCCAGCCCAGCGGCATCGATCCAAGCCGGCACCTGCGGGATAGGCTTGAGCGGCTCGCGCTCGCCCTGCTGCCGCTTCCGCTCCGCGGCCGCCTGCGCCTGCTGGAACGCACGTTGGGCGCGCTGGCGCTTCTGGATCTCGGCCCGCCTCTTCGCCTTCAGCTTGATCCGCTTCGTGGCGTCATAGCCGTGGTTGCTGGCGATGCGCGCTACAGTCTTGTTCGAGATGCGCAGGCGCAGGCCGATCTCCATGTAGGTCAGGCCGGCATAGACGAGGCGCATGATGTCGGCCTCGCTCGGGGTGGGGCGAGCGGCCATGTCAGGCGGCCTCCTCGTCGGCGGGAGCAAATCCGGGGAAGCCGTCGTCATCCGGCGGCAGGCGGTCGTCGGCCTCGGCCGCGATGTCGCGAAGCTCGGCCTCGATCTCGTCGACGACGGCGCGGTGATCAGGCTTCAGCTTGCCGATCCAGTCATCGAGATCGGCGCTGCCGAGGGCGGCTTTCTCGCGAGCGATGCGGAGGAGCTTGGTCCGCGTGTCCTCGCCGGTCGGCTTGCCGCCGCTCGGGCCTCGCTCGGGCGGCAGCGGGCGGACCGTGAACAGCTTGCGGCTCGCACGGGTCACCGTGAGCGGGAGCGTCACGCTCTCGCTGATGTCCGACATGTGGCTGATGCGGATGCCACCGACCGCCACGCCGCCGAACATTACGGAATCGTCGCGATAGAGCGTCATCCGGCGTCCGGCGTAGGCGAACCCGTCCTTGCCCCAGACGCGCACGAGCACGCGGCGCATGGATTTGCCGGGCTTGTAGGGCTTGCCGCCGTCGCCCTCGAAGAAGATCGCGATCGGCTGGTCGGGCTCGCGCATCGGCGAGACGCGCGTGACCCTGATGGTGAGCGGGCCGGCGATCAAATCGTCGGCGTTCAGTTGGTCGCTCTTGGGGGCGATGGTCTGCGACAGGTCGGTCACGCGAGGATCTCCCCCTCGACGCGGCGCACGGTCGGGATGTTGCCCGCCTTCGCGATGGCCTTCCGGTACAGGGCGTGTGCTGCGGCCAGCCGCTCCTCGAAGCCGGCGGCCGCCTCGACGATCGCGGCCTGGATCTTCGCATCGGGGTAAGCGCGGATGCGGGCCAGCGGCAGGCCGCCAGAGTACGAGATCAGGTCGCACCACGACCGCTCGCTGACCAAGAGCCCGGTCTGAACCTGGATCAGGAAGTCGCTCGGGATGGTCTCTTCGAGGACGTGAACGACGAAGGTCTCGACCTGATACTTCTGCCGGCGGGACTTGGTCTCGACCAAGCCGTCGGCGCCGACGAGGGCGTCGGGCGAGTAGCCCAGCGTGAAGCCCCACTTGTCGTTGGTGATGAAGCCGACGGCCTCGGTCGGGGCGAAGTGCCGAGCGTAGAGGGTGAGGGCCTCGATCTCGTCCTCTTGCCCGCGCAGCATGTCGTTGCTGACGAAGTGCGGCTCGACGTAGCCGCTGATGCGCTGGGCGAGCAGTTCGTAGAGGTGCGCCTTCTCCTTCTCGTTCTTGGCAACCTTGAACGTCGGGGTGATGATGAGCCCCATTTCGCTCGCGGTGAGCATACCGCAGCGGGCGGCGAGCCACTGCTCGGTGCCCTGGTAAAGGTCGCGGTGGATGCGCACCGTGGGGCGCGTGCCGCCTTTCTCGATCATCTCCATGGGGGTCACTCCGCAGCGTCGGCGCGAGGGGTCATCCGGGCAGCCTGCGCGACAGCGATCAGGTGCTCGGGGTCGAAGGGGTCGGACGCGGCCCGGATCACGTCGGCCGTGAGAGGGCGCAGGACCGGGAGTGGTGCAGCCTTGTGGTCGGGCGTGCCGGTGGCCTTGTTGATCGCAGCGGCGGAGGCGAGCGCACGGGCACGGTCGGTGGACAGGCTGCCGGTCGGCGCTCCCATGAAGAGAGGCGTTCCGTCGGCCTCCGAGAGGCCGCGACCGTGCATCCCGCCCGCGCGGATGGGGAGGCGGATGCCGAGGGACAGGAACACGTCGGCGAGCGCCTGCTGGTCGGGGGTACGGTCAGACATCGAACATCTCGGCAATGACGGGATCGACGGGTTCGCCGCAGGCGCGGGCCTCAAGGGCGGCGACGTGAAGCTCGGCCATGCTGGGCTCGGCCGTCGGCGCCGGTCGCACCGCTTGAGCCTTCTTCCGCCCGTGCTTCGTCTTGACGTGGCAGTAGAGGCCGTTGGGGTCGCCGAAAGCGCGATCGCAGTGCGGGCACTGATGGGAGGCGTCAGCCACGGGCGGACTCCGTGGTGAAGGTGCGCTCGAAGGCGTCGCCGGTCGCGGCCAGCAGCTCGCGGGCGATGGTGCGAGCGCCGACGCGGTCGAGATCGAACTCGGCGACGCGCTCGCCGTCCGCTCGGATCGCGACGAGGCGCGGGCCGGCATCGGTGCGCTCGACGAACAGGTTGAGGGGCGTGTCCTCAGCCACGGTCGCGGCCCTCCCCGTCGTCGGCCGCCTGCTGGAGGTTGCCGTCGTGGATCCCAGAGACGACCGGCCACGCGATCAGGGCGGCGATGCCGGCGAGGACGAGGGCGCCGGGCAGGTATTGGAGGGCGGCCATCATGACCGGCTCTCGGCTTCGGCGAGAGCGGCGTCCTTCGCGACCTTCGCATCCAGCTTGCCGCGAACCTGGGCCGCGATATCGCGGACGCGCGTCTGGCGGCCGAACTCGAACTCGCCCTCTTCGAAGAAGATGCTGAACGCGTCTTCCAGCTCGCATTCGAGCTCGACCTGATCGAGCGCGTCGGCGCCCAGATCGACGCCGAGGTATGCGTCGTCGCTGACGCGCTCTGTCTCGACACCAAAGACGGCGGCGATGATGGTGCGAACCTGCTCCTCGACAGAGGCGGCCGCGCTTTGGGTGTGCTGTGCGCTCATGGGGCGCGCTCTCGTGCAGGAGGGCGGGCGCCGGGCCGGAGACCGACCCGGCGGACGGGTCAGGCGGCCTTCTGCTCCGGCTTGGAGCCGGGGCCGGTGTAGGGTTCGAAGTAGAAGCTCTCGACCCAGTGGAGCGGCAGGACCTCGCCCACTTCCGACATCACGCGGATGTCGTTGCGGCAGCCATAGTCGTTGCCCGTCTTCGCCTCGTTGAAATCGGGCTCAGCATCGGCGCGGACCTCGACCACCATGTGAGGCTCGCCCCGCCCTTTGAACGGAGCCGTTGCGCGAGGCGTAACGAGATCGCCGGCTTTGAAGGGGCACGGCTGCTGATACCGGGCCAACTCTTCGCGCAGCGTCGTGCAGAGCACGTCGGGCGGGCTGCTGCGCCTCCGTCCCAGATCGTCCGCGACAGCGCTTGCCGCCAGCATCCGCAACAGATCGCTCATGGTTGTGCCTTTCGTGGTGAGGGGCGCGCCCTCGGGTTCGCGGCTAGGCCGCATCTCGGTGTTCGGTGGTGAGGGAGGCGTCGGCGTCGGTCGCCGCGGCGGGCACGGCGCCGAGGATGCCGGCGAGCGCCAGGGCCTCGCGGCCGAGATCGACCGCCTCGTTGACCTGGAAGCGGTCGGCGTTGCCGAGGGCGGCGCCAGCACGAATGCGGGCGGCCTCGTTCATCGCGGCCTCGAGCAGGTTGCGCAGGGTGCGCAGTGCGTCGGCCGTCTCGCAGCGGGCGCCGCAGGGATCGGGATGGGTCGGGGCCACCATCACAGCCGCCCCGTGATCGCGAGGCGGACCAGACGGCCCGCGTCGTAGATGAAGAAGGCGAGGCCCAGCACGGTGACGGGGACGCCGACGCCGAGTGTCGCGAGGGCCTGGAGCGGCGGGAGGGTTTCGAGGAACGCGATCATCTCACGCGGCCTCGGCGAAGTGCTGGGCCTCGAAGTCGTCGAGGGCGGCGCGGTCGTCGCGGGCGTCGGCGATCAATTCGGCGATATGGCCGAGCGCGTCGGCGTAGCAGTCGCAGGAGCCATAGCCCGGCAGTTCGCCGAGCGCGTCGTGGATGGCCCAGGTGCCGTCGCTGTTGCGGACGGGGCGGAGGTCAGGGGCGGCCATGTCAGGCGGCCTCGGCCTGGGCGCCGCGGAGGTCGCGGGCCAACCACGCAACGAGCGACCGGTGCTCGTCCTTCAGGGCGACGAAGGCGCGGAGGTGCTCGACGGCGCCGGGCTCCGCGAGCAAGGCGAGGGTCTCGCCATCGACCGGGCTTGCGCCCTCTTCCCCGACAAGTGCGCCGATGGTGGTGCCGAGTTGCTGAGCGATCTTGTGCAGCCGCCCGGCGGAGACACGGTTCGCGCCGGTCTCGTATTTCTGCAGCTGCGGGTAGGAGACGCCGAGCGCCTGAGCGAGCGCGTTCTGGCTGATGCCAGCAGCCTTGCGGCAGGCTGCGATGCGAGTGCCGATCGCGCGGTCGGCATCGGTAGGAAGGCGCGCCGAGAACTCGATCGGCGGGCGTTCGGCGGGAGGGGTGGCGGACACTGTGGTCTCCATCGGCTCGGTGAGCGGCGATGGCTTATGCTGTCACCAGATTGGAAACACGTCAAGCGAGTGTTTCCAAGTAGGCGACATTTTCCGCGCCAAGGTGGTGTCACGGCCCTGTGGATGGAGTAGCCTGATGCCAGAAACGAAAAGCCCCGCGCGAGGCGGGGCGAGGAGGCTTGATGGCAATCGAGACGGTGGCGGATGCAGCGCGCGCGCTGGAACGGGCCGGAATGCGGGTGCTTCGCGCGACGGTTCACGAGCCGGAAGGCGATCGGCAGGTCTGGTTCGTCGGCTTAAACGGTTGGGTCCACCTGCGCGACGACGCCGCGCTCATTGCGGCAGCACAGGCAACTCCGCATCCACCGCTGGTCCACGAGGGAGCGGGTGGTCTGATGCGGGAGTGGCCGGAGGCCGGCGGCTAGGTCAGGTCGCGCGCTTTGGCATCTACCTGCGGGCGCACGAGATCGAGCAGTTCATGGTCGAGAAGGGAGCGATTGGCCGGCGGCTCAATCTCAACGGTCATGTCATGCCGTACACCGTTCAGAGTAAAGCAAACGCCGATCCGGTTGAGCTTCCCTTCCGCCATTGAGGCGCGGTTGGTTGTCGTGCCGTCGAGTGTAGGCCCCTTCCAAGTCACACGTAGGTTTCTCGGCTCGGTCATTCACCCAAGCTCCCGCCCGTCTTCGTCGTAGACCGGCCGGCGCGGCCCAAGGATCAGCGCGGCGCCGAAGGCGTCCATCGCCTTCTGCGGGTCGGCGTCCATCATCGCCTGGGCTAGGTCGCGAAAGCGGTCGAGCGTGATCTCGACCTTCACCGCACCGCCTGACCAATCAGCACCCGTTCGGGCGGTCAGATGAACCGCCGAGTCCTGAGCGTCGAACAGCGCGCCATGTCCGTCCATGACAGCTTGCAGCCCGTTCAGAAGCCGCCAGTCGCGCTCGTTTGCGGATCGCGCCGAAAAGTAAACGGGCATGTCAGATCATGCCCCACGCGGCCGCCGTCTCTGCGACGGCTTTTTCAGGTACTCCTGCACCTGTGCGCGGCGCTCGAGGATCTTCCACTCATCGGCCGGGATGATCGCGGCGATGCGGGCGACCCACTCGAGGCGCACGTCGCGCATCGTCGAAGCGTTGAAGCTCTCAAGATCGTAGTGGCCGGGCTTCGACCCACGGTGCACGGTCTTCAGCATGCGGCCGTGATCGACGGTTGCGACCGCCAACTCCTTCCCGACCAATGGCTCGATGTCCTGCGTATGGGCGCGGCAGATGATGACAGTATCTGGCCGGTAGACCGGCATCATCGACTCACCCACCACCTGGTAGGCGATGGTCGCGTCTGGCACTCGCACCGAAAGTTCGATCTCGTACTCAAGCCCCGGCTCGTGCTGTGCCGTCGAGACGTCAATCGCGCCTCCGCCTACGATCCTTCCCCCCAACGGCACGCGAAAAACCTCCGTTGATTTCAGAAGCAACAGCGCTGCGGATGTCGTGTTGAGGTGCGGAGCAATCTGCTCTGCGACTGGGGGCAGAAGCTCTCGGCTGCCGGACACCCATCGCGAAACATTTTGCCGCGACGTGCCAATGAGGCGCGCGAGCTCGGACCCGCTGACGCCGGCATCTTCCAGGGCCTTCTGAAGGCCGTTTGGGTACTTCCCATCCACGGCGGTGATCATGTCGCCTCTTCGGCGACGACGCCACGCGCCAACTTGGTAACAGCCTCTTGCGCTGTCTCCATGTTGGTGACATGCTTCCTGCATGAGGCTCGCCGACTACCTGCACCAAGCCGAGATCAAGCCTTCCGCCTTCGCGGAACGGCTCGGCGTCACGCGCCAGACCCTCTGGCGATACATGTCCGGCGACCGCCGGCCCGAGTGGGACGTGCTCGAGCGCATCCGCGCCGAGACAGACGGCCAGGTCACGCCGAACGACTTTCTCGACGGTCCGGTCGAGGCCGCGTCCGGCCCTGCGCCCAACGAGCCCCGGAGCGCCGCCTGATGCGCGCCCTCGCCCCCTTCTCCTGGCTGGCGCGCTGGCTGGACCGGCGCATCGACGCGCGGATCGCGGCGCACTCCGCCGATCCGCTCGCAGAGGGCTACCGGCTCGTCCGTGAAGCCGAGAGCGCGACCACTATCGCTGCACGTCTGCCTGGACACGAACGGCTCGCCGAGGAGGCCGCTGCCGATATCCGCGCCGCGACCGCCGTCGCCGACCGCACCCCCGGCTGGATGGGGTCCTAGATGCGCGCCGCCTCCCTCAACGTCACCACCAGTTCGGCGAAGCGCCGCTCGACCTCGGCCGCGACGAACTCCCGCTCGTGCGCCGGCAGCGCGGCCGTCTCCTCGGATGGCGCGGCATACGCCCTGGCCAGCGCATTCCTCTGCGCTTCGACGAAGGCCAGCGCCTCCTCGGGGCGCATGATCGCCGCCATCTCGGCGCCGATCCAGGCCACCCGCTCCGTCACCGCGAGACGGGCGCGCAGGCTCAGCAATTCCGCCCTCTCGGGCGTCACATCGGTCATCGCAAGCTCCATCGGTCCCAGCACTTCCGATGGTAGCGGGCCGGACGGGGCTGTCGAGCGTCGGGCTCGGCGTCCCGTCCGTGCTTGCCCCTCGCTCGCGAGGGCCGCCTGACATGATCGCGCTTCCTGCCATCGCCGGAACCGCCGCCACCGTGTTCGGCGTCGTCGCGCTCGTCGGCTTGGCCCGCGCGGCCGCCGTCGGCTGCCAGTTCTCACTCGCCGTCGACGTGGTCGACGGTGCGGCCGCCGCGCTGTGCTGGCTCGCATCGAGGCTGCTCGCATGAGCCGCCCCCTCCCCCTTTCCCCATCGCGCGGAATGAACCGCGTGATCGCCCGGCCGACCTTTTCCCCCAAGGTCACTGTTTTGGACGACAGCGCCGGGCGTCCCCATTCGCGCCGTTCCTTCGGCGCGCTCGTGGTCCGTCGCCCCGCGACTGACACGCCCCTCGTGGGCGTTCCTCCCAAGGACTTGGCCGCTCCCGTTCCCGCGGGGGCGGTCCTTTCCTCGGGCCGTTCCTACTCGCGCGTCTGCCTGCGCCTGCAAGCTGTCGGCCGTCGCGCACCTGTCTGCGTACCTGCGTCTTCCTCTTACCTCCCGCATCCGACGCACCCCTTTGCTTCGATCTTCTTGAAGCACGGAGGGCTGACCGAATGCGGTCAAAGTCGGGGAGTGGCCGCGCCATGATGACGGCCGACCAAGCGCTGGAGCAGATCCGCCCGGATCTCGCTTCGATCATCGCCGTGAAAGAGCGAACGCTGGGCTCGCGGATGCGCGCCTACGAGTCCCTCGGCACGAAGCTCGGACGCTCGCCGACCTGGATCCGGAAGGTGCTCGGACGGGCCCCGGACGTGACGGTCGGGCTGCACGACGCACTCAACATCCGCGCCGCCTACGAGCGGCTCTGCAAGCACATCGCCGACGGCACCGACGCCATCGAGGCCGAAAACCAAAAACTCCGGAGGGAACTGGATGCGGCTCTTCGAGGAGATCGCCCGGCGTCTGCGCGCGTGGGCGGAGCGCCGTCGGCTGCGGAAGCGGCTGCGATCGGTCAGCGAGTCGCGACCGCACCGGCACCTGTCATGGCGCCATCTCCGGCGCCTCGCCTCCGCAAGAAGGCCTCGGGTGCTTTGAGCGAGCTGCCCCTGTTCGGGGCGATGGAGCCGCGGCCGTAGCCGCTGAGCGAGAGGAAAGCACGATGGAACAGTACGCGACGGACATCAGTGTTCGTGGTCTCAACCAAGCTTCACAGGGCGCTTCGCCTGCGGTTACCGCGCCAACACTCGGCGGCGCGCTGGCGACGCTGACCGATGTCGGCGAACTGGCGAACGGGACTGCCGAGTATGCCGAGCGTATCGCGAACCATCTCGCGGGCGTCGTTCCCGCAACGGACAACACGACTAAGGGGCGTCGGGATGTCGACAGCCTGACGGATGCCCTCAACGACCGTGCCGAGTCCGTTCGCGACCCGATCGTCCGCATCCGCAACGCGCTCGCCCGTATCGAGCGCCGCATCGGCTGACGCCGCCCTTTCCGGGCGGCGCTGATGCCGCCCGGCTTCCCGCAGGAGCCGAGCATGTTCCCCTTCAACCCGACCCACGTCAGCCACAAGCAGGTGGAGGCCTATCCGATCGCGGCGGCCGAGTTCCAGGCCGACGGCTCGGGCAAGGTCGGCGTGAACCATCCAGAGCACGGCTACATCGTCGTCCCGGTCCCGCCCGGCTTCCTGCGCCGCCCTGGCGCTGTGAGCGAGGGCGACATGCTCGTGCGCTACGCGCCGACGGAGAGCGAGCCCGACGGCTACCTCTCCCACTCGCCGCGCGATGTGTTCGAGGCGGGCTATGCGGCGCTGATCCCCGCTCAGCACCGCAAATCCTACGAGGGCGGTGGGCGCGGGCTCACCTTCGGGCAGGCACTTGAGCAGATGAAGGACGGCGATGCCGTCGCTCGCGATGGCTGGAACGGCAAGGGCATGTTCCTGCTGCTCGTGCCGGGCTCGCAGGGACTCACGGTCGATGAGGGCCGCCCACTGGCGAAGGCTGGCGTGCCGGTCGGAACGCGGTTCGATTACCTGCCGCACATCGACATGTGGACTGCGCAGGGTGCGTTCGTCCCATGGCTGGCTTCGCAGTCCGACATGCTCGCCGAAGATTGGTGCGTCGTGCAGCGCGAGATGCCGACGGCCGACCGCGCCCACGACGATCTCGGCCGGGTCGCCTGACGATGAGCGCCCTCGCCGACCTGTCCGATGCCGGCCTCGCCGACCTGATCGACACCGTGCGCACCGAGATCGTGCGCCGGAACGAACTGCTGCGGGATGCGGCTTCGGCGTCGGCGAGAAGCCTCGTCCAGGGCCGCCGCTACGCACTGGTCGCCCTCGCCCAGGCTGAGGAGCGGCTGCGGGCCGGTCCCTCGACGCCGCTGCCGGCGGCCGACCTGCCTGTGATCGACGAGCCCCGCGTGCCGCGCCGTCCGCCCATCGGCGGCGATCCCATGCGCCCGGTCAACGGCGAGCGCCTGCCCCCAGGTCGCTACCACCCCTGAAACGCGAACCGCCCGGCCTGCTGGGGAGCGGGTGCCGGGCGGTCTGAAGTCTTCCTTTGGAGATGGTCATGGGAAACACAAGTCGCCGACGCGCGCAAGCCAACTCGTCCGCTGCTGAGATGCTTCGCTCCTATGCGGAGCGGATTGTTCGACTGAAAGAAGAGATCAAAGCTTTCCAAGCGGACATCAAGGACATCCGAAACGAGGCCGGCGCGCAGGGCTACGACAAGAAGGCCCTGATGCTCGTCGTCGCTCGGATGATGGAGGACGAGTCCGATCGCGCGGCGCGGCAGGAAACAGCCGCCCTCGCCGACGTCTATCTCGCGAGCCTCGGCATGCTCGACGGGACCCCGCTCGGCGATGCTGCGCGCCGCCGCTTCGATCCGATTGACGATCCTGTCGACCACACTCCTGCGCAGGACGAAGACGCGGATCGTGACGAAGACGCCTCAGATGGGGCGGCCTCTGAAGAGGCGTCTCCGCCGTCGGGAGCGATGAGCGAAGAGACCATCGCAGCGGCGCGCGAGGAAGGCTCCGCCGCGGCCGAAGCGGGCGAGCGCGTGTTCGCGAATCCCTACGTCGCCGGTGATCCGCGCCGCGCCGCCTGGGACGAGGGCTGGTGTGTCCGCAAGGGCTCTGACGGAATGGAGATCCCGGACGCCTTCCGCCGGAAGAAGAAGCCGGCGGCGGATGACGCGGGCGATGGAGCCTCGGCATGAGGCCCGTCCGCGAGATGGCTCCGGGCCGCGCCCAGCGCGGAAAGGCTGCGGCGGAGGAGGCCAGCGCCGCGCAGCGCCTACGCACGGAACTCGGACCCCTGGCTGACGTGCGCGAGTCGAGAGATGCGGAGGAGCCGATCCTCGGCGTCCGCGTCCGCGCCGCGATCCTTGGGTGGCTGGCCGAGATCCATGCCGCCGACGACCTCGCGGCGGTCGGCGTGAAGCCGCGCAGCACTGCCCTGCTGTACGGGCCGCCCGGCTGCGGAAAGACGACGCTCGCGCATCATCTCGCCGCCCGACTCGGTGTGCCGCTGGTCATCGTCCAGGCGGATCAGCTCGTCGAGGCGAAGCTCGGTGGCACAGGCAGGAAGGTCGCCGAGCTGTTCGACGGCTTGGCCAAGGTCGCCGTTCCGTGCGTCGTGCTGATGGACGAAATCGACGCGATCGGCTCCGAGCGCAGCAACGACGATCAGGCTTGCGCGCGGGAGATGAACGCGGCGCTGACGACGCTGCTCCAGAAGATCGAGGCGTTCGGCGGACGGCTGATCGCGGCGACCAACCGACACGACAAGCTCGACAAGGCGCTGTGGCGGCGCTTCGGTCTCCAAATCGATGTGGCGCTCCCCGGTGATGACGAGCGGTGGGCGATCCTGAAGCGGTACGGGCTCCCGTTCGCCTTCGACGACGACACGATCGATGGGCTCGCGGAGATCACCCGCGGCGCGGCGCCGTCCCTCCTCCGCCAGACTATGGAGGGGATCAAGCGCACGCTGGTGCTCGGCGAGCGGCTGAAGTTGCCCGTTGATGATCCGGCTGCGGTGCTGCGCATCGTCATCGAGCACGCCCGGCCGCATCCCGATTATGAGCCGCCCCCACTCTGGGCCGATCCTTCGCTCGCGCGGACGTTCGCTCCTGAGGCGTGGCCGCCGACGCGTGAGGGCTGATCCATGGCCCGCCGCCCGCCTCCGACGCACGGTCCCCTGTTCGCCCCCGCGCCCCGCCGCGTGGTCGACGAGCTGACCGTCCTGCTCCCGGTCCCGCCCTCGGCCAACGACCTGCACAGTCATGGCAGCGGCCGGCCGATGCGCTCCGACGCCTACAAGGCCTGGATCGTCGCTGCAGGCTGGCGGCTCCAGGCACAGCGGCCCGGCCGGGTGCCGGGCGCCTACATCCTGCTGCTCGCCGTCCCCGAGGCGGAGACGAAGGCCGACCTCGACAACCTGTCGAAGGCGACGAGCGATCTCCTGCAGAAGCACGGCGTCATCGACAACGACCGGAAGGCGCGGCGCGTCGTGCTCGACTGGCACCGTGAGCACGCCGAGTTGGCGGCGACCGTGCGTGTCGTGCCGCCGGGCGTCATCCTCGAATCCATCTCTCCGATCTGGCCGCGCCCGGGCGCGCTGGAGGCGGCATGAGCTACCGCGAGAACAAGGCTCACCCGCACGCTGAGCGCGGAAACGACCTGTACGAGACGCCCGGCGTCGCGGTGCGGGCACTGCTTGCAACCGAGTGGCTGCCGCAGCGGATCTGGGAACCGGCCTGCGGGCCCGGCGCCATCGTGCGTGAGCTGTGCGCGGCCGGCCACGAAGTGGTGCCGACCGATCTCGTCTCCTACGGCTGCCCCGGGCAGGTCGCGGAGATGGACTTCCTGAAGCTGCACGGCGCTCCGTTCGGGGTCGACTGCATCGTCACGAATCCCCCCTACAAGCACGCCCGCGCCTTCGCCGAGAAAGCCGTCGAGCTTTGTCCGCGCGTGATGATGCTGCTGCGGCTCGCCTTCTACGAGGGGATCACGCGCGGCTCTCTGCTCGACACCGGCACGCTGGCCCGCGTCCACGTCTTCCGGAAGCGGCTGCCGATGATGCACCGCGACGGCTGGGAGGGCCCCAAGGCCACCAGCATGACCGCCTTCGCTTGGTTCGTCTGGGACCGCTCCCACCGGGGGCCGACCACGCTGGGGCGCCTCTCCTGGGAGGACTTCGTCGACGTCGAGCCCGAACCCCAATCCCTGCCGATGGCAGCGGAGTAGAGCCATGGCCATTCGATCCGAAGTTCTCAGAGCCATGCTCGCGGCCGGCGCCACTGCCGAGATGCTGGTGGCAGCCGTCGCCGCGGAAGAGAAGGCCGAGGCCGATGAGGTCGACGCCAAGACAGAGAAGCGCCGGGCGCAGACTGCGGCGCGGGTCCGGCGCCACCGTGAAACGCACCGTAACGCAAGTAACGCTGGTAACGGCGGTAACGCATTACCCCCTGCCTCCCCCCCGGATGGCCCCCCGCCTCCCCCTGCACCCCCTCCACCCCCCCTTAACCCCCCCGCCAACCCCGGTTCCGAGCCTGACGGCTCGGCCGGCGATGCCGGGCAGGCGGGCGGCGAGGCCGCGGAACTGGCTCGGTCGAACCGCCAAGCCCTGCTGACGATCGGCGTGGACCTGATCAGCGCCAACACCGGCCGGTCCCGTCGCTCGGCTCGCGCCCTGATCGGTCACTGGCTCGGCATCGCTCGGGACGAGGCTGCCGTCGTGCTCGAGGTGATCGAGGACGCCGACGGGCGGGAACTCGCCGACTTCTCGACCTGGGTCGAATCCCGCCTTCGGCGGCGGCGGGCCGATCTCGACCGCCTGCCACCAAGCGGGCCACGCGGCGGCGGTTTCGCCCCCGCTCCCACCGGCTTCGCTGGCCGCGTGGTCCGCCTCTACTCGCAATCCCTGCAAGGGCCCTACGATGTCGAACCGCCTGCCGTCGACGCGAACTCTCCCGACGCTGAACCAGGTCGAGGCGAAGATCTCGGCCTTGCATGGCAAGCTGGCTCCGGTGGACGGCCAGCCGACCCGCTTCTGCGTGCCGCGGGCTTTGGCGGCCACGACAGCGGAGCGTCGCGCGCTCTCCGACGTCGCCGAGCGGCTGAAGGCTGAACTCGCGCCCAGCCAGCGGCGCGAACTCGTGGACGCCTTGGTGAGCCGGGTTCTGCTCGGATTCGAGCAAGGGCGCGGGCGCGGTGCCGACGAGGAGGAAGTGCTCGTCTCGGAATACATCTCGGCGCTGAAGGATCTCCCGCTCGCCGGTATCCAGAGGGCGTCCGAGCGCTTCCGGAACGGCATGACCCTTTTGCCCTGGTCGCGCCGCTGGCGGCCGTCGCCGGCCGAGTTCGCTGCCGAGGTTCGCGAGGGGCTGATCCCGCTGCGGGCGAAGCTCGTCCACATCCGGCAAATCCTCGAGGCGGAGGTCTACGAGCCGCCGACCGACGAGGACCGGGCGAAGGTCGCCGAGATCGCGGCGTCCTGGCTGAACCGGGGAGGCGAGGCCGAGCCTGGGCGCCCTCGCCCGTCGCCTGAGGCGGTCGCCGCCGCTCGTGAGGACGTGCTGCACGAGGCCGGCGCCAAGTTCCGCGAGGTCGCTTCCGGCGGGTCCCTCGCGCAGCTCGCCGCGCGGCTCGATGCCAAGGCGTCGGCGCAGAAGGAGCGGGTTGCCTGATGGCCTCCTCGTCCATGGCCGCGATCGTCGCCGGCATCCGCGTCTGGTGGGTGAACGTCTACCCGAGCCGGCAGCGTGCGCCACTTACCGACGGCATCTGGCACGCTGACGGACGCGGCGCCGAGATGGGTCGCGATGGGCGGGCCCGCTTCGGCGAGGCGCGGGCGCTCTACGTCGTCCGCATCCGGCCGCGGACCGCCCCATGAGCGCCGCCCTCGCCCTCACCGATTCCGCCTCCCTCGTCGCCTCCTGGCGGGCCGGCGTGCTGAGCCTGCCGGATGATCGAATCCCCTGCCCCGGCATGATCTGGATTGAGCCAGGACCGGCCGGACGCTCCGGAGTCTGGCGCTCGGTGCGCCGGGCGATGCTCGCCTTCCTCGACGATTGGGGCGAGGCCGCTGCCGACTTCGGGTGGAGCACGGAAGCGCTGTTCGGTGTCCACCGGACCGCCGGCGCCTCCCGCGCCGACTGCACCGGCACGATGGTCACCGTCTATCCGCGCCGCTGCATCGCCCTGTGCGAGCGCGAGATCCACCTCGACCGCATCGGCGGGTCGGTCGTCGTTGATCGCCGGCCCGCGGTCATCTCGCCGGATTGCGTGCCGATCTGGCTGTTTGGGAAGTGAGGAGCGACCGTGACCGCACAAGCAAACCTGTCCGAGGTGCGTAGGAAGTCGTGGGAGACCCGCCGCCAACGGTACGGCGATAGGGGCCACGCGGGTGCCTACACTCGCCCGGCGGCGCCCTGCCCGTGCTGCGCCGGCCTGCTGCCCCTCGTGATCCAGCTTCACCGAGAGGGGGTGCTTTCGGAGGGCCAGGTGGCGACGGCTTCCGGCCTTTCTCGCATCGAAATCAGACGCATGGCCGACGAACTTGGCGCGCGGACGGACTCCGCCCCAGCCTCGGCTTGAGCCCGCCCGTGTCCGTCGTCCTGATCCTGTTCCTCAGCGGCGCCACGCCCGCCGCCGACCACTCCGTCGCGGCCGAGTCGTTCGCGACGATGCAGGTGTGCGAGGCGGCCGGCCGCGCGGAGCAACAGCGCCGCGCCGGTCGGGTCCTGCTGTGGGTCTGCGTGACGCGGGCGCCCCAGTAAGTGACGCCCCCGTAGCCTGATGCTCGCGCCCCCGGAAGGACCTGATCCGCCGGCCCGCCCGGTCTGGACAGCCAAGCGCGTTCGGCTGTCCATGGTCGGTGGGTGGCGCGAGGGGCGGCGTCCTGCCTTCATGGGGCATACCTCGAGCGCGCGCAGCGCTCTGGATTGGGCCTCCATGTTCTTGCCGCCTGGACACCCAATGACGGACCGAGCTCGAACGTACCTGCTCACGTCCGTGATGCTTGAGGCTGAAGGGCGCTCCTTCCGAGAGTTCTGCCGGGAGCGAGGCTGGAAGCGAAATACTGTGCTGCGCTGGGTCTCGTGGGCGACCGACCACATCGTCGAAAGCCTAAATGACGCTCATCGCATGCAAAATAATCGTTGACACTGAAACCAACCGCATCCGAGCCAAGAGTTGCCGAGCGCCCATCACGGTTGCGCTCTACCCGAGGTCAGGCTCGTGTCTGTCGCCGCTTCGTCTTCTCTTCCTGCGATCTCCGCCCAGCGCACGCGCTATGCCGGTTCGGCGCGCGAGCGCGACCCGCGCGGCGACCGCTACAATCGAGTGGGCGCCTATCAGCATGGCGCCGGTCTCGGCCGTCCGGCTCGGCGTCAATCCGCTGACACCACGGTCGGCGCCGTCGATGATCCGTTGGAGCCGGGCAAGCGCCTGCAGGCCACCATCAACCGTCGGGTGGACGTACTGGAAATGGAGCGCGGCCACGGGCGCATCACGGTCTCGCAGTACGAGGTCGGGCGCCAAGTGCAGGCAATCCTCGAACGTGCTTCCGGCGCCCGCTCTGGCGGCGGCATGTGGAACGCCTCCGGCTCACGCGACCAGGTCGTCGCCCACGAACTGTCCGTCATCTACGCCATCGAGGACGCCCGCCTCGTCGCCAAGCTCAAGGGCAAGATCATTCGCGCTGTCGGAGTGCCGGGCGCCCGATTCGTCGGCGAGGTTCTGACGGGCCGGCAGACCTTCGGCCAATTCGCCGAAGCCCGCGGCAAGGCGGGCGACCGCGGCACCGCCTGCGTCGCGGAGCATTTCCGCATCCTGCTTGAATACCTCGACGCTGACTTTGCCGCCGAGGGCGTCGCCACCGTCGTTGATCGCTTCTTTCGCACAGAGAGCACCGGCGAGGAGACCGACGAGCGCGGGCGGGTGGTGCCGGCCGGGCACGGGCATGCCTGGGGAGGCGAAGAGAGCCGCTACGCGCCGCACATGAACGAGCATGCGTTGAGCCTGGCTGGACGGGACGCTCGGGTGCGGGATCGGGTCAACGCGCGGCACCGGCTGACGGCGGACGAAAGCTAGAAAAAGAGGGCCAATGGCCCTTTTAAGGGTTGACGTCTTAGGGCCATTGGCCCTATAACAAACCCATCGCAAGGGCGATGTTGCCCGGTGATGGAGCTTCCCCAATGACCCTCGTTGCCTTCCCCGTTAAGCCGGTCGCCCCCAAGTCCGAGCCGACCCGCTACATCGGCCTCGCCGAGACGAACAAGATCCTCCGCGCGCACCTGAAGCGCGCCTTCCCCGGCACGAAGTTCACCGTTCGCGGTTCGAGCTACTCCGGCGGCTCCTCCACCGACATCGCCTGGACCGATGGCCCGACCCTCGCGCAGGTCGAGGCGGTCACGTCCGCCTACTCCTCGCGCGGCTTCGACGGCATGATCGACATGTCTTACTCGAAGACGTCCTGGCTGCTGCCGTCGGGCGAGATCGTCACCGGCTACAGCGGCGGCACCGAGGGCTCGGCCGGCTCCGTCGAGGGCTACGTGATCCCGAAGCCCCATCCCCACGCCGAGGCCGTCCACAGCGGCATCGGCTACGTGCATTGCCGCCGCACCGAGAGCGCTGCCTTCGTCGAGACGGTCCGCGCCGCGATCGCCCGGCTGAGCGGGCACGATCTCTGCGCCCTCCTGAACCGCGCCCCGCGTTGGCCGGAGCACGACGAGGCGGCCCGCGTCGCCAAGATCATCCCCGCAACCCGGGCGGCTTGAGCCGCCCACCTGGAGCAAATCCCATGTCCGACCCTGAGAGCGTCCGCAGCACCGCGGACGCGATGAGTGCCGCCCAGATGCGCGAGGCTCTGGAAGCCCTCGGCCTCACCCAGGCTGGGGGCGCTCGGCTGCTCGGCGTGGATGGCCGCACCGTTCGGCGGTGGTGCGCTGAGCCGGGACCGACTGCTCGCGAGGTGCCCCCAACCGTAGCGCGGTTTCTGCGGTTCCTGATCGGTGCGAAGATCCGGCCGGAAGAGGTTGAAGCAACGTTGCGGAACGGGGCGGCACCGGCAACAGAAATGTAGGGCCAATGGCCCTTTTCTGATTGACATGTTAGGGCCAATGGCCCTATAACGAACCTGTCGCAAGGGCGGTGTCGCCCGGTGATGGAGAGACCCAGATGGCCAAGTCCTACGCCGCCGAAGGCAACCGCAACACCGCGATCCGCATCCTCAACGCCTACGCGAACTTCGCCGAGACCCTGGTCGCCGCGGCTGGCATCACCTCCGCCCAGGCTGACGCGGTCGCCCGCTTCTACGTGAAGAACAAGATCGCCAAGGTTGACCCCGTCATCGGCCGCATCTCGGTCAAGCACGGTGCCTACCTCGACCGCGAGGTCATCCTCCGCGCTGCCGCCGCTGCTTGACACCCGACGGATGAAACGTCAGAGATCACTACGTGGAGCGACCCGCGCCCGCAGCCAGGAATGGCCGCGGGCGTTGCTGTATCTGGACCGGAAATCGGGGAGGCAGCCATGAAGCTCTGACCCCGCCACCGTCCGCACCTCTCGTGAAATAGCGGCCCCAGAACCGGGGAGCCGGCCCACCTATGATGGCCGTGCCGCCGAGCCGCCCAACAATCACTCTCGCTGCCGGTAGATACCGGACCCGGACCGCCCTTCTCGGGCGCTCGAAGGCGCCAAGGCCGACATGACCGAGCCTCGCTTTCAACTCTTCCCCTGATGGGGCGCCCAAGATCCAAGGCGGAAAACTGGACGGAAAGGCTCACCCTACGAGCTCGCCCGCCGGCGCGGAGGCCGGCACCCCTTTCCCTCTCTCGAACCGACCCACAGCCACGGCGTTGCCTGCGCGGGACGGACGAGAGCTTCTCTGCCATGATCGGCCCCCGATGAGCGCGCACGCCACCCTCACGGCGATCGAGCAGGAGGCCGAGGCCTTCTGCCGTCGGCGCTTCCGCGATCAGGCCGATTACCTCGAGGCGAAGGATTCGCACTGCAAGCGGGTCCGCACCCTGGTCCGCAAGCTGCGGCGCGAGATCGGCGTCCCCGAGATGTTGTCCTTCGGCACCGGCCGGCGCACCTATGGCGGGCGGTCGTTCAGCGTCGAACTGCGGATGCCGCGGGCTCGGGAGGCGGGCTGATCCGCCACTCTCAACCACTCGAAACCGGGCTTTAGAGTAGGCCTCCGGTTTTCCGATAACAGTCGTTCCCGGAACAATCATGAACACTCTGCCGGTGCCGGTCGCACCGGCGGAAGTCGTTGTCTTCCAAGATCATCTGGCCTCGGCCGCGCAGTACGCGCTCGCTGAAAAAAGCGATGCGACGCGACGGGCCTACGCCTCGGACTGGTCCGACTTCACCGCCTGGGCCGCCGGGCTCGGGCAACCCGCCGCGCCGGCCTCGCCGGCCACGGTCGCGGCCTACCTCGCCAGCCTCGCCGACCGCGGGCTGAAGGCCTCCACGATCGTCCGGCGGGCCGCCGCCATCGGCTACACGCACCGGATCGCCGGGCACGAGCCGCCGACCAACGCGGAAGCCGTGAAGGCGGTGCTCCGGGGCATCAAGCGCCGGCTCGGCGTGGCCGTCGAACGCAAGGCGCCAGCCACCGCCCGCGCGATCGGCGCAATGCTGAAGAAGGTGCCCGACACGCTGACCGGCAAGCGGGATCGCGCGGTGCTGCTGCTCGGCTTCGCCGCAGCGCTCCGTCGGTCCGAGATCGTGGGCCTCCTCGTCGGCGACCTGGAGCGCACACCGGACGGCCTGTTCGTCCACATCCGCAAGTCGAAGACGGATCAGGAAGGCGAGGGCCACGTCGTCGCGATCCCCCGCGGCGGGAAGCTGAAGCCGGTCGAAGCGGTCGAGGAGTGGCTCGCCGCTGCCGGCATCAAGGAAGGCCGGGTCTTCGACCTGACCGACCGGACCGTCGCCAACATTGTGAAGCGCTACGCCGAGGCCGCCAAGCTCGATGCCTCGCTGTTCTCGGGCCACTCCCTCCGCGCCGGCTTCGTCACCTCCGCGCTCGAGGCGGGCGCCGACCTGCTGAAGGTCATGGATGTGACCCGGCACCGCGAGGTGAAGACCCTCAAGGCCTACGACCGCCGGGCGAAGGCCTTCAAGAACCACGCCGGCAAAGGCTTCCTATGACCGCCCGCCCCGCCTCCTCCTACGACGAGGCGGTCCGCCTCGGCCGCATCGACCCCGCGGCCTCGGCCTACGGCGCGCACCTCCGCCGCAAGGGCATCCTCCGCCCGCTGCCGGAGCCCGTCGCCCTGCTCGACACCACGCCCCGCGACGAAGCCGACGCCACACTGGCGGAGGTCGCCGAGACGGTGCTGAAGAGGATCCGCCTGTGATGCTCGACGCCGCCCAACTCGCCCGCGTGCCGGGCATCCTGCGCGAGATCGTGGTCCTCGACCGCGAGATTGCCGGCCTCGCCGATCATCTCGCCGCCGCTCCCGTGGTGGATGTGTCGTGGGGGGCACGAGGTTCGCCGGGTGCGCGCCCTGCGCCGCGACCTGACGGGCAAGGCCCGCGGCCTCTACGGCAAGGCGCCCCTGCGCGGGGACACCGGCCCCGGCCGACCGACTGCGGCGAGGGCCTCCTGATGCCCCGCCTCGTCGCTCTCCTCGTCCTGGCCGGCGTCGCCGTCGCGGCGGTCGGCCGCCGCCCGGCCCGGCCAGCGCCCGCGTTCGTGTTCCCGCTTTCGCGCACGGTGCACTGATGCGTGAGTACCGCGCCATCCCCGCGCCGCGCCGGCCGCGCGCGGACATCGTGCTCGACCAGTTCGATGACATGGCCGTCGTCCGCGACGTGACGGTCTTCGAGCCTGCCGGCGAATGGCGCGAGAGCGGGCTGCTCGACGCCTCCGGCACGCCGCTGATGCGCCGAGACCGCATCGGCCCCATCGGCTTCATCCACCCGAAGGACGAGCGATGACCCGCACCGCCGATCCCCGCCCGCCGCGGTTCGACCGCGCGTGGCTCCTCTTCGGCGTGGTCCCGCTGGCCGTGCTGCTCGCGGCCCCGCATCCGTCGATCGCTGCCGACGGCTTCCTCGCGGTCGCCCTTGCCTGCCCGGCTGGCATCGAGGCGCCCGCCTGCTCGCGCGAGAACGCGACCGACATGCTGGTGCAGCCGTCCGGGCAGTTCGACTGCCTGAAGGTCGGCGAGGTCCTGGCCACGCATCTCGGCCTCGCGCCGGGCGAGCGGCACAAGATCGTCTGCGAGCGGCGGAAGGGCTGAGTCGTGACCCCTGATAATACAGGGCAAAAACAGGGTGCCCCACCCTTCAAGCCGGGCCAGTCCGGCAACCCGGCTGGGCGTCCGAAGGGCTCCCGCAACAAGCTCGGCGAGGCCTTCCTCACGGCCCTATCGAGCGACTTCGACACGCACGGCGTCCTCGCGATCCAGGCCGCCCGCGAAGAGGACCCGGTCGCCTACGTGAAGGTGGTCGCGTCGCTGCTGCCGAAGGAACTGAAGATCGAACGCAGCGCCGTCGAGGAGATGAGCGACGATGAGCTTGCTCGCCTCATTGACGTCGTCCGAGCAGAGATCGGCCCTGCTGGCGAGGCTGGAGAAGGAGAGGGCTCGGCGGGCGGCTGAAAACAAGCTGGCCGCCTACGGGCCCTACGCGAAGCAACGCGAATTCCACAACGCGTCGTCTGAGCACCGCGAGCGCCTTTTCATGGCGGGCAACCAGCTCGGAAAGACGCTGGCCGGGGCCGCCGAAACTGCGATCCACCTCACCGGCCTCTATCCCGATTGGTGGCGTGGCCGTCGCTTTGATCGTCCTGTTCGCGGCTGGGCCGGCTCAGAGACGAACGAAGTCACGCGAGACGGCGTGCAACGCTACCTCGTCGGCGAACCGAAGAACGAGCAGGCATGGGGCACGGGCTGGGTCCCGAAGGCCCGGTTGAAGGACTGGACCCGGCGCCAGGGCGTGCCGAACGCCCTCGACGGTATCATGGTCGAGCACGTCTCCGGCGGGCTCTCGATGCTAGGCTTCAAGAGCTACGACCAGGGCCGCACGAAGTGGCAGGGCGAGACGCTCGACTTCGTGTGGCTCGATGAGGAGCCGGACCACGCCCTCTACATGGAAGCGCTGACCCGAACGAACGCGACGCACGGGTTCGTCTTCCTGACCTTCACGCCGCTGAAGGGCATGTCGACCACGGTGGACAGCTTCGTGCAGGAGTGTGGGCTCGGTGAGTAAGCACATCACCCGCATGACGATCCACGATGCGGAGCACTACACGCCCGAGCAGCGGCAGGCGATCATCGACGCGTACCCGGCTCACGAGCGCGAGGCCCGCACCAAGGGGCTGCCATCGCTCGGCTCGGGCCGCATCTTTCCGATCCAGGAAGAGGACATCCTCTGCGACGCGTTCGCGATCCCGGCGCACTGGCCGCAGATCGTCGGCGTCGACTTCGGCTGGGATCACCCCTTTGCCGCGATCCGCTCGGCCTGGGATCGCGACGCGGATATCTGGTACCTGACCGCCGAGTACGCGCAGAGCGAGTCGACACCGGTCATTCACGCCGCGGCCGTGAAGCCATGGGGCGACTGGTTGCCGGTCGCGTGGCCGCACGATGGCCTCCAGCACGATAAAGGCTCGGGCGAGGATCTGGCCAGCCAGTACCGCACGCAGGGCCTCGCCATGCTGCACGAGAAGGCCACGCACGAGGACGGCGGCAACGGTGTCGAGGCGGGCGTCCTCGACATGCTGGCGCGGATGCAGACCGGCCGTTGGAAGGTCTTCCGGCACCTTTCGGGCTGGCTCGGCGAGTTCCGCCTCTACCACCGCAAGGACGGGAAGATCGTGAAGGAGCGCGACGATCGCCTCTCGGCATCGCGCTACGGCTACATGATGCGCCGCTTCGCTGAGACGGAGCCAGCGCCTCTGAAGATCGGAAGCCGTGGCGCCCGTGGTGGCCGCGGCGGCTGGATGGGTGCGTGATGAAGCTCGACGATTTCAAGCTCTGGTTCGCTGGCGTCATCGCAGGTTGTGACGGGGGCGGTATTGGTCCGCAGCTCGCTCACGAGATCGAGCAGAAGCTCGCGACCGTGAAGGCCGAATCCATTGCGTCGGCGCACGAGGCTCCCGCCGACGCCCGGGCCATCCATGTGACGCTGACCGGTGGCGAGGTCGTGCATCTCCACGAGCGTTACGGCCGCTCCTGGGTCGTCTCCTACGACCTGCCGAATGATGCCTTCGTGTGCCGCCAAGACAAGGTCGGCGCGAACTTCGACGCGTGCCAGCGCCGCACCGGCTGGATGGATTGCTGATCCCATGGGCCGCTTCACCGATTCCCTGCTCGGCCGGCTGCGCAAGCCGTCGAAGCCCGAGGCCGATGCGAAGGGCGATCCCCTCGACAAGGTGCTCGACGTCGCGAAGAAGCGCTGGCGCCGCGCCGACGAGTACGATCGCGCGAACCGAGAAGAGGCCTACGCGGATCTCGACTTCCTCGAGACCCCCGGCGCGCAGTGGCCGGAGCGCGAGCGCCAGATGCGCGAGGCCGAGGGCCGGCCCTGCCTCGAGTTCAATCGCCTGCCGACCACCATCGCCCAGATCACGGGTGACATTCGGCAGATGCGGCCGGCCATCAAGGTCGTGCCGGTCGATAGCCGCGGCGATCCCGACACGGCCGAGACCATCGCCGGCATGGTGCGGTACGTCGAGAACCGCTCGGACGCGCCGTCAGCCTACTTCTCGGCCGCGGATCAGCAGGTCGGCGCCGGCATCGGGCACTGGAAGATCATCACCGAGTACGGCTCCGACTCCACCTTTGAGCAGGAGATCCGCATCGTCGGCGTGCCCGATGGCGTCGGTGTCCGCTGGGACCCGGATGCGGTACTGCCGACCCGCGAGGATGCGAAGTTCTGCTTCGTGCCGGTCGATATGAGCCGGGACGTCTACGAAGAGACCTATCCGGACCACCCAGCGGCGGAGATCGGCGACACAGACCTGACGCGCTCCGGCATGGCCGAGTGGGCGGGCGCCGACATGGTGCGCATCGCCGAATATTACACCAAGACGCCCGTCGAGAAGACGCTGGCCCTGATGCCTGACGGCGAGATCATCGACCTCACCGACGAGGCCGACGAAGACCACGCCGAGAAGCTCGACCTGATCGCGCAGGCCAAGGCCACGGGCGCGCGGGTGCGGATCGAGAAGCGCCCCGGCCACCGCGTCGAGCGCTACGTCATCAGCGCGAACGCCGTTCTCGACGGCCCGACCGAGATCCCTGGTCGCTTCATCCCCGTTGTGCCGGTCGTCGGCGTCGAGATGACCATCGGCAAGCGCCGGGCCCGCCGCGGCGTGATCCGGTTCGCGAAGGATTCGCAGCGAGCCTACAATTACACCCGCTCGACCCATACCGAGGTGGTCGCGCTCCAGCCCAAGTCGCCGTTCGTCGGCACTGAGAAGATGTTCAAGGGCTACGAGCACCTCTGGGACACGGCCAACAGCACCAATCACCCGTTCCTGGTCTACAATTCCGATCCAGCATCCCCAACGGCGCGGCCGGAGCGCTCCACGCCGCCCGTCGCCTCCTCCGGCCTCGCCGAACTGTCGCGCGAGGCGGCCGAGGACCTGAAGGCGGTCACAGGCGTCTACGATGCCAGCCTCGGCGCCCGCTCGAACGAGACCTCGGGCAAGGCGATCATGGCCCGCCAGCGCGAGGGCGACGTCGGCTCCTTCGTTTACATCGTGAACTTCTCGCGCAGCATCCGGCATACCGGCGCGATCGTCGTCGACATGATCCCCCACGTCTACGACACGGCGCGCACGCTCCGGATCGTGGGTGAGGACGGCAAGGTTGACCTCGTCCAGATCAACCAGGTGGGCGGCCTCGCCGACGATGGCCAGCCGCTCGACAAGATCCAGAACGATGTCACGGTCGGCGCTTACGATGTCGCGATGGAGATGGGGCCGAGCTACACGACCCGGCGCGAGGCCGCACTCGACGGCATGATCCAACTGGTGCAGGCCGCGCCGCAGCTCGCCCCCCTCGTGCTCGACCTCCTGGCCAAGGCGCAGGATTGGCCGATGGCGGACAAGATCGCCAAGCGCATCCGGACCATGCTGCCGCCCCAGATCCAGGCACAGGAGGCACAGGAGAGCGGCGAGCCCATGCCGCCGCCCATGCCGCCCTCACCGCAGGAGCAAGCTGCCATGGCGCAGCAGGAGCGCCAGCAGCAGATCGAGGCCGGTCGCCAGCAGCTCGACATGGAAAAGCTCGCCGTGGAGCGCGAGAAGCTCCAGGCCGACGTGCTGAAGATCCAGGCCGAGATCGAGAAGGCTCAGATCGAGGCCGAGGCCCGTGTGATGGAGGCCAATCGCCCGCAGGTGCCGGGCATGGAGGGGGTTGCCCCCGCGACCGACCCGCGCCTCGACGCCATCGCCGCGGCCGTCGCGCAGCTCTCGGAGGTGGTCTCGATGATCATGGAGGAGATGTCGGCGGTCGAACCTCCGCCGCCGGATCTGCCCGCCGAACCCGAAGCGCCGCCTGCGGCGCTGCCCACCGACTTCATCGAGGCGCCTCCGGGCGCCTTTTCTTTTGACCCTGGCGCGCTGGGACAGCCCTCCGCCGAGATGACGGGTCCGCCCGCATGACGATCCTCTGGGCCGCCGATCCGACGCAGTAGCGCCCGAATCCTCTTGACCCGACGGGCAAAACAGCCCCAAGAACTAGACGTCGCGAGACGTGCGGGCACGGCCCCGTCGGCGGCAATCCAACCATCCTGATCGGCGCGCCCCGCCGTGGGGCGAATTGCGCCCTCCCCGATCCCGCAGGCCGGCGGACCCGCTGCCAGGCCGCGAGGATGCACCGAACCCGCCCGCTCTCAGCGCGGCGGGTTTTTTCATGGACCACGACACATGGACGAGGATCTGATCGTGCTGGGCGCGCCGGCGGAGACGCCAGCGGCAGGTAGCGAAGCCTCGGACGCGTCGGCCGCGACGATCGAAGGCCAGCCGGCCGAGATCGAGACGGGCGCCGCAACGCCAGGGAAAGAAGGGGGCGAATCCGCCACCGAGCCGAAGCCGGAGCCTGCGAAGGTCGAGGGCGAGGGCGAGGGCGGCGAGGACAAGCCCAAGAAGCGTTCCGGCATCCAGCGGATGCAGGACCAGATCGCCCGCTTGCGGGCCGAGAACGACTCCCTCCGCAGCGCGGCTCCGGCTGCCGGCGAGGATCGGGCTGCGGCCATCGAGAAGGAGATCGGCCCGGCTCCTAAGGAGGAGGACTTCAAGGACTGGGCGGAATTCGACCGCGCGCAGCGTCGCTACGACGTTAAGCTCGCCGTCGCCGAACAGCGCTTTGATGACCGCGCGGCCGACACGTCCCGCCGTCAGGCTGCCGATCAGGCCGCCGAGCGTGAGGCCGCTGTCGAGGCCTTCCAAGAGCGTCTCGACGAGACCCGGGGCAAGATCCCTGACTTCGACAAGGCGCTCGCGGAGGCCAAGGACCGCGAGGTGAAGCCCCACGTCACCGAGCTGGTGATCGAGAGCGAGAAGGGCGGCCTGCTCGCCTACTATCTCGCCAAGAACCCCGATGTGCTCACGAAGCTCAACGGGATGAGCGAGCGCGCAGCGGCCAAGGCCGTCGGCGCCCTCGAACAGCGCCTGACCCTGGCGAAACCCAAGACTGCAACTGCCGCTCCGCCGCCTGCCAAGCAGGTGTCCGGGGCCTCCAAGCCGTCGTCCCCCGACAGCGATCTCGATGCGTGGCTGGCCAAGAAATACGGCTGACCACCACCAATCGAAGGATAACTCTCCGTGACCAACACCCTCGCAACCACTAATATCATCGCCAAGGCGGCGGTGAAGATCCTCGACAACGAGCTCGGCATGGGCTCCCGCGTCTTCCGCGGCTACGAGGACGAGTTCTCGAAGAACGTCAACGGCTACAAGGTCGGTGACACGGTCTCCATCCGGAAGCCGGCGCAGTTCCGCGTCCGCACCGGCCTCGTCGCGTCCAACCAGGACGTGATCGAGGGTAAGACCGCGATCCAGGTCAACAAGGTGGCTGGCGTCGACTTCCAGTTCTCCTCGACCGACCTCGCGCTCAACATCGGCGACCTCGCCGAGCGCGTGATCAAGCCGGCCATGGTGCCGATCGCCAACCAGATCGACCAGGACCTGCACGCCTGCGCGCTGCAGAACTTCTGGAACTGGGTCGGCACCCCGGGCAACACCATCGCGAACTACGGCAAGTTCCTCGCGGGCGTGCAGCGCCTCAACGAGATGGCCGTGCCGTCCGACGAGCGCTCCGCCGCCCTGTCGCCGGCCGACCACGTCGCCCTGCTCGGCAACCAGGCGCAGCTCTACATCGACGGCGCCAACACCGACGCTTACCGCAAGGCGAAGCTCGGCGGCCTCGCCGGTGTCGAGCCGTTCATGACCCAGAACGCCCCGACGCTGACCACGGGCACCCGCACCAACGGCACCGTCAACGGCGCCGGGCAGGCGGTGACCTACTCCGGAGCGCAGGCGAACTCCTGGGGCCAGACCCTCAACATGGCCGGTCTGGGCGCGGGCGGTACGATCCGCGCGGGTGAAGTGTTCAGCATCGCGGGCGTCCAGGCCGTCAACCCGGTGACGAAGCAGGTCCTGCCCTACCTCCAGCAGTTCGTCGCTACCGCCGCGGCCACCGCTGACGGTACCGGCAACGCGGCGGTGCAGATCGCCCCGGCGATCATCACCACGGGCGCCTACCAGACCGTTTCGGCCGCTCCGGCTGCCGGCGCGGTCGTCACCTGGAACGGTGCCGCCTCGTCCACCTTCCAGCAGAACCTGATGTTCCATCGGAACGCTCTGGCGCTGGTGTGCGTGCCCTTCGAGAAGCCGGCCGGTGTGCCGACCGACCAGATCGGCGCGCAGGACTACAAGGGCATCCACGTGATGCTGGTGCCCTACTTCGACGGCCCGAACCGCGTGTCCAGCTGGCGTCTCGACGTGCTGTACGGCGTGGCCGCCATCGACCCCCGCCTCGGCACCCGCGTCAGCGGCTAAGCCATCCCACCACCGACTGAAGACGAAAGGGCGCCCTCGTGGCGCCCTTCGTCGTTCTGGGGCCATGCGCGCCCCGTCACCTCCGACGAGGCGTTCATGGAAACCACCGAGACCGTCGCGACCTGGGGCTACAAGCCCGATGGGTCCGCCAAGATCTTCGACCTCGCTCCCGGTGCTGGCCTGCCGGAGGGCTGGCACCTCTCCCCGTCCGTCATCACCGATCCTGGGCTCGCGACGGCGGGCGCCCTGACCATGCGCGCGACTGGTCTGACCTTCGCGCATACGGCCGAGGTGCCGGCGTCTGAGCCGTCCGCAGTCGACGAGCTGCTGGCCGCGCTCACCGAGATCGACCGCCTGAAGGGCGTGATCGAGGCCGGTATGGCGGAGAACGCCACCCTCGTCGCCGAGATCGACTCCGCCGAGAAGACGCTGGAAGGCGCTTCTGCCGCGATGTCCGACCTGCAGGCGGCTCTCGCCAAGGCGCAGGAGGATGGCGGCTTCGCCGTCGCCGAACGCGACGAGGCGACCAAGGCCATCGACGCCCTGAAGGCGGAACTCGCGCAGGTGAAGGCCGACCTCGACGAGGCCACGAAGCCGAAGCCCGCCACCGCCGCGAAGGGCCGCTAAGATGAAGACCCGCGAGGATCTGATCGCGCGGGTTCTCAAGAACCTCGGCGTGCTCGCCGCTGGCCAGTCGCCGAGCGATGAGGACCGCGCCGAGGTCGACGACCTGATCGACCCCGTCTGCGCGAAGCTGCTCGACGACGGGGTCGCCAAGCTCAACGGCGACGAGATCGACGACGCGGCTTACCTGCCGCTCGCCCGCATCGTCGGCGAGCAGGCGATGACGCCCTACGGGATCTCCGGCCAGAAGGCCGCAGAGATCAAGGCGGATGCCGAGCAAGCCCGCACCGACCTGAAGCTCGCGTATCGGGTCTACGACGCCCGTCCGCCGATGCGCCTGGAACAGTTCTGGGGCCGTCGCGGTGGCTCGGCGCCGATCAACAGCCGCGGTCGGCCCATCACGCCGCCCGAGGACATCGATCTCGACGTCACGGTCGACGGCGGCCGGCGGGGCTGATCCATGGCGCGCACGCTCGAGGAGAAGATCCGCAGCCCGAAGTTGGCGCGAGCGTTCGGCCCCGGCTACCGGCCGCCGACCACCGGCATGGATTCCCTTGCCGAGGGTGAGCCGCTCGTCGTCTTCCCCGACAAGGTGCTCCTCGTTGGCTCCGGCGGCGGCGCATACGAGACGTTCGATCTCAGCGGCGCCAGCGGCGGTCCGGTCGAAGATCTGACTGCGCCGGCGGTTGAGCCCATCAGCGGGCATCGCGGCATCCGGGCCGTCGCTGGCGGTGTCGCGCTCGCCTCGGCCTCCGATCCCTCACACTTCGGCGCCTTGGTCGGCATCTCGACCGGTGCAGCCGCGGCAGGCGCGCTCTGCACCTACGTCGCCGCCGGTCCCGTGACCGAACCGTCCTGGTCGTGGAGCCCCGGCCCGGTGCTACTCGGCCCGGACGGGCTGCTGACCCAGCAAGAACCGACGAGCGGCTTCCTTCAGCAGGTCGGCCTCTCCGACGCTCCGACCCGGCTCATCGTCGGAATCCTTCCGCCCATCAAGATCGCGGGATGATCCGCATCGTCATGAGAACCGAGGAGTAGACCATGGCAGCCCCCCGCTTCCTGCAGAAGCTTGCAGGTGGATTTCAGGAGGTGGTCGCGACCGTGCTCGGCGGCGCCGGCAACGGCGAGAAGATCGTCTCGACCAACGTCTCCGGCCTGCTCGACATTTCGCTGTTTCCGGCCGGTATCGGCGCCGACGTCGTCACCGTCCCCGCGAGTGAGGCCCTAGCGGCGGGAGCTGCGGTGAACCTCTGGGCGAATGCTGGCGCCACGAACGCCCGCAACGCCGACGGCGCGACTGCCTCGGGCGGCAAGAAACTCGACGGGTTCGTGATTGCGGCGGTGGCTTCCGGCGCCTCTGCGACGGTGTACCGGAACGGTCTGAACACGGGCCTCACGGGCCTCACGCCGGGCACCGATTACTACCTCGGCACCACGGCCGGCGCGTTCACGGCGACCCCGCCCAGCGCGGCCGGGCAGACGCTGCAGTACGCCGGCAAGGCGATCACCGCGACCTCCCTCGACGTCCAGCCCGGCCCGTTCGTCGGCCTCGCCTGATCCTCGTCGCTCGCAAGCTCACCGGAGACGTTGAATGGCCCTCCGGAAGGCGCTCGCCAGTGTTCTCGGCGGCTTCCGCGAGATCGCGGCCACGGATCAGATCGCCTGCGACGCGGGCGCGATGACCGTCACGCCGACAGGCGGGACGCAGCAGACTGTACCTGCGGCTATCGCCGCGCGTGTGCTGGGCGATGCAAACGGGAAGGTGCGACCGTCTCGGCTCGAAATCGGCAACATGGCCGCGAACCTCTGCCCCAATGGGGACATGGAGGATGTAGCGGGCGGCGCGGTGATCGGCTGGGGTGTTCTGGCGCCGACGACCGCCGGCAGCACGATCTCGGCCACCACGACGACGGCCTATGCCGGAACGACCTCGCTCCTCCTGACCAAGACGACGGCGGACGCCAACTCCAGCGTCGCGTCCGTTGGGTCTCGCATGCCGGTGGAGCCCCAATCGGTCTACGGAGGCAGTGTTTTCGCTGCGGCGATTGCGAATGCGAGCGCTTCCGGCCTGAACATAAGTATCTTCTGGTACGACAAGAACGACACGTTTTCCTCGACTACCCCAATATTTGTGAACCTGCCTATTCCGCTTGATTGGACGGAGCGGCCATTTCAGGTTCGAGCACCGGCTGGTGTCTCATTTGCCCGCATCGGCATCTACAACACGGCCGCATCGACCGCGCAGTCCGTCGCCGTTGATGCCGTCGTGTTCCGCCGCGCATCTGGCGCGACAGGCATCGAGGACGCGGCGATCACGCCGCTCAAGCTCTACGCGCCGACCCGCGGGCAGTTCTTCCGCGCCTTGGAGAACTCCGGCGCGGGCCGTGTCGCGACGGTCACCGATGCCGTTCCCTCCGACCGTGGCGACGCAATCAACATCGCCTTCAATCACACCACGTTCGTGACGCAGGCCGGCGCACTCGCGCAGTTCGTGAAGACGACGCTCAGCCTCACGGACGCGCAACTCGCCGCGATCATCACCGCCGCACGATCGGTAGCGGAGTAGACCCTTGCCCGCCATCGCATGGCCTCTGTCGAGCCGCCCGGGCCTCTCGGATGCGGAGGGCGCCGGCCGCCTCATCAACGCGTTCGCCGAGAAGCTTGGGGACGGCGCCCGCGCCCCGGTCTCGGTGCGGCGGGCACCCGGGCTGTCTCGATTCGTCGATGTCGGTGTCTCGGGCCCGCGCGGCGCGCGCCAGGTCGGCCCTGTGGTGCTCGCGGCCTACCAGAACACTTTAGTGCGGATCTCCGAGGATCGCACGGTCGCCGCACTGGGCCCGCTGCCGGGCTCGGAGCGGATCACCATCGCCCGCAACAACCGCCAGCCGAACCCAGACGCGGTCGCGGTGACGGAACTCGGCGCCTATCGGTTTCTGCCCGACGGCGCGCCGCAGCCGTTGCAGACACCCTCCGGCCTGCCGGCGCCGAACTCGGTCTGCGAACTGTTCGGCATCCTGTTCTTCACCGCCGGCAACGGCGACTGCTACGCGACCGGCATCAACGGTCTGACCTTCAACACCAACGACAAAACGACGGAGCAGGCGCGGCCCGGCGGGCTTCTGCGCGGCATCGCCTTCCGCGACGAGCTGTTCCTGTTCGGTCCGTCGGGAATCGGCGTCTATGGCGGGCAATCGCAGGCCAACGGCTTCCCGCTCGCTCGGGTGACCGGTATTCCGCGCGGACTGATCGGCCCGTGGGCGGTCGCCGGTCACGAGGAAGGCTGGTCGAACGAACTGATCTGGGTGGGCGACGATTCAGTTGTCTATCAGCTCAGCGGTTACAGCCCGGCGCGGATCTCGAACCACGACGTCGAGCGCGATCTCGCGGCGGCGGCAAAGGTCGACCCGAAGGCGATCGAGGCCTCGGTGCATCTCGTCGCCGGGCATGCCTTCTGGGCGGTCTCGATGCCGGGGCGCACCTGGGTCTATGACCTGACCACGCAGCAGTGGCACGAGCGCGCCAGCCATCAGTCGGCGCGCTGGCGGGCCTCGCAGAGCGTGAAGGCCTTCGGGCGCTGGCTCGTCGGCGACACGGTCGGCACCGGCCTGCTCGAGGTGACGGAGAGCGCTTTCGGCGAGGACGGCGATCCGCTGCGCTTCCGCGTCGAAAGCCTGCCGGCGCAGGGCTTCCCGGCCCGCCTCGCGATCCCGCGGGCGGATTTCGACTTCGCCCTCGGTGTCGGTGGCCTCTCCGCCGATCCGACGATCTCGGATCCCCGTGTCCTGATCTCATGGTCCGACGACGGCGGGCGGACCTGGAGCAATCCGCTCTCCCGACCACTTGGGCGCCAGGGCGAGAGCCGCACCCGCATCAACCTCCTGCGCACCGGCATGACGGGGCCACAGGGCCGGATCTGGCGCGTGGACGTGTCCGATCCGGTTTACTGCGCCCTGCTTGGGGGCGCGATGGCAGTCGAGGCCCGCACCGAATGAGCACCAAGCCCACCCTCACCAAGCCTACCCTTCCGAACGCCGCCTCGCTGCCGTTGCCGCGCGAGTGGTTCCGGTTCCTCTCCGAACTGCTCGCCTACGTGGCGGCGCTCGAAGACCGCATCGCCAAACTGGAGGCCTGATCCGTGGCCAGCATCTTCTCCGGCAAGGCCGGCCGTGAGGCCGCGATCTGGGGCGCCCAGCAGCTCCAGCAGGGCGAGAACGAGGCGAAGGACGCGCTCGACCAGGGGCTCGGCTTCGCCAAGGATCAGTACGGCAAGGCCTCGGGCCTCTTCGGCAACCTCGCCGACGAGTACCGGGGCGGCGCCAAGCTCTATCAGGATGCGCTCGGCGTGAACGGCGCCGACGCTTCGAGCGCAGCGCGCTCCGCCTACACGACCGGCACCGGCTACACCTTCAACATGGACCAGGGGCTCCAGGCGCTCGCCCGCGCCAGGGCCGTCAACGGCACGCTCGCCTCGGGCAACGCCGATACCGACGCGATGAAGTTCGCCTCCGGGCTCGCCAGCCAGGACTTCAACAACTGGCTCGCCAACCTCGCGAACCTCGACACGAAGCGGGCGACCGCCGTCTCGGGGCAGGCGGGCGCGGAAACCGGCCTCGGCAACGTCGGCTTCCAGACCGGCGTGGCCAAGGCCGGCGTCTCGACCGACACGGCCAAGGGGCTCTCCACCGTCGGGCAGGAGGGCCTCATGGCCGGGCAGCAGGCGGCCGAGAACCGGTTCGGCGCTCTGATGGGCGGCGCGAACCTGCTCGCAAAGGGCATTGGCGCCATGTCGGGCAACCCGGCCGCGCTGAGCAACATCGGCAGCAACATGTCCTCTGCCTTCTCGATCTTCGGGTGACGCGATGAACGGTGCGACCGTCTTCCAGATGATCTCCGGGCTCGGGGACTCGTTCTCGAAGAGCTACGACGCCGCGAAGAAGGATGGGCTCGCTGCCGACCTGGGCGAGAAGATCCGGACAGGCGACTTTGCTGGCGCGGCAGACGTTGCGCTCAAGGGTGGCGACCTGAAAACCGGTCTCGAACTGGTGAAGCTTGGGGAGACGCGTGGCGCAGGCAAGCGTCTCGGCGAGACGCTTGGGGGCTTGTTCGGTGGTGGCGGGGGCGAGGCCGCGCCGGCTACCTCCGGCGATTTCGGCAGCAACCTAGGCCGGTCCTACCGACAGGGCGAGCTATCGAGCCCGGCACGCGCGGAGGGTTCGCTGCCGTCGTTTGCTGGGGGCGGCAACGGTCCAGTGACGCTGCCGGGCGGTGACGGCAACATTCAGACCCGCTTCGTAGATGCCCTGAAGGCCGGCGGCCTCACGAACCCGAACGGACTCGCGGCGATGGCCGCCTATGCGAGCCGGGAGAGCGGCTACAAGCCCGGCAACATCATGGGGTCGTGGTCGGATCCGAGCGAGAGCGGGCAGCCCGGAACCTCCGGCGGCATCCTGTCCTGGCGCGGCGACCGCTTCGCCAACATGCGGCGCCTGACCGCCGGGGCCAAGGATCCGGTTGCGGCGCAGGCGACCTTCGCCCTCACGGAAAGCCCCGAACTGACGCTGGCCCTCCAGAACGCAAAGAGCCCGGAGGAAGCCAATCAGTTGATGGCGAACGCTTGGCGTTTCGCCGGTTACAACCGGCCCGATGGCGAGTTTGCGGCCCGCCTCGGCACGACGCGCCAGTATCTTACTCGCCTGGGCGGCACCCCGACCACCGCGCCGGCCGCGACGCAGGTCGCCTCCGCCGAGCCCGACGCGGCGGATCTCCCGGCGCAGGGCACGGTGAATGCCGGCTTCCAGATCCCGGAGGGGCAGCCGCAGGCTGCGGCCCCATCCTCGTCGGCGCCGGCGGCCTCCGCCCTTCCGCCTAGCCTTCAGACCGCAGGCGCTCTTGCGCAGGCACGGTTGCCGACCGGCGTCGCGGGGCCAGTTCTGCGCGCCGCTCCCGGTTCGCCTCAACGTGTGCAGGCGCTGATCCGTGCCTCGCTGATTCCCGGCCTCTCGGAACAGCAACTGAGCACGGTGCGCACGCTCCTCTCCAGCGAGATCGAGCAGAGCAAGCTCACCGGCGACCAGCGCGACTACGCCCTTGCGCAGTCTCAGGGCTTCGGCGGCACCTTCATCGACTTCAAGAACGCGCTGAGCGGACAGTCGAAGCTCATGAACGTCCCGGCCGGCACGACCGTAATCGACCCGGTAACGCGCCAGCCCGTGTTCACTGCGCCCGACAAGGACAAGACGGTCGAGAACGAGCGCAAGGGGCGCGAGGAGGCGCAGGGTATCCGGCGCGAGATCCAGGGGCTCGCTTCGTTCAAGAACTACGAGCAGGCCCTCCCGATATATCAAGCGATGGTCGAAGCCGCCCCCCGCAACAGCAAGGCGGCCGACCTCAATCTCGTCTACGGCCTCGGCAAGATCATGGACCCCGGCTCCGTGGTCCGCGAGGGCGAAATGGTGATGGTGAAGAACACCGGCTCGCTACCGGACTGGCTCGTCGGCTCCATCAACAGCCTCAACGGCGGGCAGGCCCTTACACCGGAAACCCGCACGGCGATCATGACGGAAGCGTTCGGTCGCATGCAGGCTTACGAGGGGGCACTTGGACAGGAAACGTCCCGCTACCGCGATATCGTCACCCGCGGTGGCATCAATCCCGACGACGTGCTTCCCCGCTTCTCTCCGGTGAAGCCCTACGAGCCGCCGAGGAAGGCTGAGTCCGAGGCGGGAGCGAAGCCCGATGCTGGCCCGAAGAGCCCGCCGAAGCGTGTCGAGGGTGGCCGCCCGCCGGACGGCTACACATGGGAAACCTACCTCTCCAAGGCGCAGGGGATCGTGAAGGAACGCCCCGACCTGCGCCCGCAGGTCGAGGACATGCTGGCCAAGGCCGGCATCGCGCCGGAAAGGCTTGGACGATGAGCGACCCCTTCGACGCCCTGCTGTCAGCGAACCCGAAGCCTCAGGCGGCAATCTCCGCGCCATCCGATCCGTTCGAGGCACTTCTCGCCGCGAACCCGAAGCCCGCACCCGTCACCGACGCCCCCGCCGCCGGGCAGCCCGGCAGTGAGGCGGCGGCCGTCGGGCGCGGTATCATCAACGGCGTGCCCGTCGTCGGCCCCTACCTGCTCGGCGGCGTAAACCGCGCAGTCGCCGGCATCCGCTCGCTCAAGAACGACACGAAGTTCTCCGACGAGCTGAAGACTGTCGAGGGATTCGGCGAGGCGACCGCGAACGAGAGCCCGACCGCCACCATCGGCGGCGAGGTGCTGGGCGGGGTCGTCGGCATGGCCCCGGCCATCGCGGCGGCGCCGGCCGTGTTCGGCGCAGGCGCGGCGTCGCTGCCGGTGCGGACGGCGGCCTCACTCGCTTCGGGCGGCGCGATCGGCGGCGCGGACGCCGCCGTACGTACCGACGGAAGCCTTCCTGCGACTCGCGACGCGGCCATTCTTGGTGCCGTCGTCGGCGGCGCCTCGCCCGCCGTCGGCAATCTCGTCGGCCGCGGCGTCCGCGCCATCGGCGAGGCCGTCGCCGGTCGCGCCGCCCCGGTGCCGGGGCTCAACGCGCAGGCCGCCGGCAAGCTCGCCGACGATCTCCGCAACTCCGGCGGTCCCGACCCGGTGCGCGCTCGCCTGACCGAACTCGGCCCCGATGCGATGCTGCTCGACGCCTCGCCCTCGTTCGAGGGCCGGGCGCAGGGCCTCGCCGTCTTGCCCGACACCCGCGAGGCCGTGACACGCCCGCTGATCGAGCGCGCTCGCGGCGCCAACGCCCGGCTTGGCCGAGATATCGACGCGGACGTCGGCCCGGCCACGAACCCGGCCGGCTTCGAGCGCACCCTTGAGGCCGAGTACGAGCGCGTTGTGCCGCCGCTCTACGCCCGCGCCTTCGCCGAGCCCATCGAGGTCGATACCCGCAACGTGCTCGGCATGATCGACAGCCTCGCGGCGCGGGAGAAGGGCGGTGCCGCTACCGGACTCGCCCGTACCCGCGAGTTGCTGATGATGGACGGCCCCGTGGACGCCGCCGGCATCCCGACCCGCGTCCCAGACCCTCGCCCCGAGGCGCTTCACAACGCCAAGGAGGCGCTCGACGCGATGATCGCGACCGTCCAGGCGCAGGCCGGCGGCTCGGCTCGCAACAGCGAACTCCGCGCGCTGACCACCGCCCGCCGCTCGCTGAACGGCACCCTTGAGACGCAGGTGCCGGGCTACGGCGTCGCCAACCGCTCAGCCGAGCATTTCTTCCGGCAGCGCGAGGCGTTCGGGCGCGGCCAGACCCTGCTCAACGGTGGCCGCGAGGCGGTGCGTCCCGGCCAGTTGGCGGAAGAGACCGCGACCATGACGCCGGAGGTAGCGCAGGCACAGCGCGACGGTCTCCGCGCCGAGGTCGATCGGCTGGTCGGCACCAAGGCCAACGACCGTGTGGCGCTGGCCGATGCCGTGAAGGGCGAGGGCGACTGGAACCGGGCGCGGATGAACACCGTGTTCGGCGAGGAGCCGACCACCAGTCTCGTCGGCGCCGTCGAGCGCGAGCGGGCCTTCGATGCCTCCCATCAGCGCATCGTCAACAACTCCATGACCGAGTTGCGCAAGCGCGCCGCCGACGATCTCGCTCCCCGCGCGCTCGATCCCGGCTCGGGCGAGGTCGGCACCATCGTCGCGGGCGCGGCTGGCGGTGTGCCGGGCATGGCGGCGGCGCAGGGCGTGAAGGGGTTGAAGGCCACGGCCAACGCCATGGGCCGCGAGGCGGACATTGCGCGCAACCGCCAGATCGCCGAGGCGGTGACGATGATCCCCGGCGAAGCGCTCGACGCGCTGATCGCGGCACTCAACGTCAGGGCGCAGGGCTCGGCCAGCGCGCAGAATGCGGGCGATGCCCTAGAGCTACTGACGCAGGCGCTACTTCAGTCCCAGGGCGACCGCAGCCGCCGCATCGTGCCGTCGGGTCTCCTCGGCCAGAAACCGTAGAGGCCGGCAGCACCGATCACGCCAAAAACGAGGATCGTCGCTACCCCTTCGCCGAAGGTTTGGCCCATCCATCCGCTGAAGCCGGGAACGAGCGTACGGGCGCCCGCAACAACCGCCGCCATGATCGCGGCATAGAAGACGAACGCGAGGGCGATGAGGAGCCAACGGGGCATGGTGGGACGGTAGCACGGCAAAGATCCAGACCGAAGCTGACCGCGGCATCGCAGCAGGTTTACAAAAAACGGACCGATGGTTTATAAAAAACCATGGTCAAGCCCATCAATTTCGTGAGGTCAATGATTCTGCGCAGCGTCGCGGACCATCCGACTGATCTCGTGACTCATACGGCGCGCACCTTCGGTATGACGCGGATGGGGGCGCACAAGCACGTTGCTCGCCTTGTGGCCGAGGGGCAGCTCGTGAAGCAGGGCCGCGCCAAGGGTACGCGTTATGAATTGGCGAAGATCGCCGAAAGAATGGGCGTGGTGGATATTACCCCAGAAACCCAAGACGACACCGTATGGACCGAAGTAATCGAGCCTCTGCTCGCTGGCATACCTGAAAACGTAAGGTACATTTGCTACTACGGTTTTACTGAGATGTTTAACAACGTCATTGATCACTCAGAGTCGGACCGTTGCCTTTATCACCTTGTGAGGACACCTGTTAGCATTACGTTTACCATTCACGACTATGGTGTTGGCATCTTCGATAAAATTGCCAAGCACTTCAACCTATCAAGCCGCCGCCACGCGATTTTGGAGCTGTCAAAAGGAAAACTTACTTCATTTCCCGAGCGGCACAGCGGCGAAGGAATATTCTTCACGTCCCGGATGTTCGATAATTTTGTCCTGTTGTCGCAGGATTTATTTTATCAGCGGAAGCGTGAAGAAAATGCTGAGTGGCTGATCGAGTCCGATGAGAGTAAAAATTGGCAGGAGGGTACCGTCGTGCGAATGAGCATCGCGGCTAACACGACGCGGAAGGCGAATGACGTGTTCCTAGAGCATATGGACGATGACGCCGGCTTCTCAAGGACGCATGTTCCAATGACTCTTGCCAAGCTCGGAGAAGGTAGCTTCGTGTCGCGCTCACAAGCCAAGCGCGTCCTTGCACGCTTCGAGAAGTTCTCCGAAGTCTTTCTTGACTTCAGGAACGTTGACGAGATTGGACAAGCATTCGCTGACGAAATCTTTCGCGTTTATGCGAAATCTCATCCGGGCACTCAGATCGTGTATGTCAATGCAAACCCCGATGTGGAGCGCATGATCCAGCACGCGAAGCGCAACGCGGCCGACGGGTGATGCCCCCGGCCACGACCCCTTGACCCGTCGGGCAAAACCCGCGATTTGATCACTGTGCCGCGCCCTACGCGCTGGCCCTGACCAAGCCCCGCCCCCGTGCGGGGCTTCGTCGTTTCAGGCTCTCCCCATGCTCAAACCTCTCGCCGCCGCGCTCGCTCTCGCGCTCGGCCTGATCTCCGCTGCATCGGCCGCCGAGTCCTGGTCGAAGTCGCGACAGCAGATCCTCGATGCGTCGGGCCGCCCCCTGCTCGTGCCGAGCGTCGCCTTCTTCAAAGCCGGCACGACCACGCCGCTCGCGGTCTATTCGGATGCCGCGTTGACGAAGCCGCTCGCCCAGCCGGTGAAGGCAGACGGGACCGGCCGATTCCCGCGCATCTACCTGCCGACCGTCCTCTACGCCGAACAGGTGACCGGCCCTTACGGCAACCTTCTCTGGTTCGACGACGGCCTCGGCTACGTGCCCCCGACAGCGGATGGTGGCGGCGGGAGCGGCACCGTCGATCTGACCGCGATCGCCGCGACCGGCGATGTGAAGTGGCGCATGGACGCCGGGATCATGCCCGGCTGGGTGCGGATGAACGGCCGCACGCTCGGCGGCGCGGGATCGGGCGCGACGGAACTCGCCTCCGCGACCGCCTCGGCCGCCTTCGCTTATCTCTGGAACACCTTCCCCGACACGGTCGCCTCCGTCGTCGGTGGGCGCGGCACCTCGGCGTCGAGCGACTTCTCGGCCGGCAAGCAAATCGTCATTCCGACGATGCAGGGGCTCATGCAGGCTGGTCTCGACGACATGGGGTCGAGCCCGGCCGGTCGTCTCCAGACCATCACCGACATGACGCTGTCGGCCGGGTCGACCACGGCGACCGTTTTCAGCTCCGCCCGCCTCACCATCGGTATGACGGTGACCGCTACCGGCATCTCGGCCGGCACAACGATCGCGGACATCAACGGGACCACGATCACGCTCTCGCTGCCGGCGTCGGCGGGTTCCACGGGTACGGTGTCGGGTGCACGGTTCTCAGCGCTGGGCGACGCGCAGGTGCCCGGCCAGATCGGCGGCGATGCGCTCACCGGACTGTCCAACAGGAACCTGCCGGCGACGTTGCCCGGCGGCTCCGTGACCGTCGATTATCCGGCGCACAGCTACATCACGCACGAGACGCTCGCCGCGGCTTCCCTGTCCTCCTCCACGGGCTCCGTGACCGTGTCGAACCTGCAGCAGGGTCTCGCGAACGCCAACACCGGTGTCCCGCCGGCGAAGACGTTTGGTGTCTCGCAGCCGAACCCCGGCGGAGGCCTGCCGTTCTCGAACCTCCCGCCGACCCGGCTCGGCACCTTCTTCCTGAAGCTCTGACGCCGATGCCGTCCTTCATGAACACGCTCGGCGCCGTCTCCCGGCTGGGGCAGTGGCGCTTCCGCCATGTCTTCCGAGCGGCCGACGAACGCGGTCGTCTCGATCTCTCGGATGAAGGTCTGATTGATTTCTCGGCCTGCTCCGAGGTGCTGCTCACCGTGACGCCGCGCGCGCCGCATCGCGGATGCTGGAGCGGCCACGCGCCGGAGCCGGTGATGACGGCCTCCCTCGCGGCCGGATCGCTGGTCGTCTCCAATCCCGGCATCGTCGAGGCGGTCTTTCCGGTAGGCTCGCTACTCTGCGTCCCGCCCGGCCTCTACGACGTGCGGGTCTTCGTCACCATCGGCCCGGAGACGGAGCAGGTTTTCTCCGAGCCGGTCGAGTTCGCCTGAGGTCGCCACTATGCCGAGCTATCCGGTTCGCCCAACATTCCCGATCGATGTGCGGTCGCCCTCTGCGACGGTGCGGGTCGGACGGCAAGGCACAGCAGTGACCCTTGATGTGGTCGGGAACGGCTCCGGCGACGGACAGGTCACGGCAAACCAATTCTTCGCGGCTCTTGAGGCACTTCGCCCGGGCGCGACTGCGATCATCCAGGATGCGGTGTCGTCCGACCCGGGCAATCCCATCAACCGGGCATATCGCACGACCGCGTTCGTCTCCCCGGATTGCGCGCTCCTCACCTTCGTGAAGGAGACGCTGAACTTGAGCCTCGTGCAGGTGTCCGACCTGCTCCTCTCCGCCGCGCTCCAGCCGAAGTGAAGGCTTTTCACATGATCCGCTCCATGCGACTCGCCTTGGCGCTGGCAATCGCCACTCTCGGTCCGGCCGTCTCGCCAGCCTCGGCCCAAACCTTCACGCTGCCCGAACTCGGCCTCCAGAACGGCGGCGCGTGCCCGGACCTCGCGGTGCGGGAGCGGACCGGCAAGACGATGGTCTCGGTCGGCTGCGTTGACGGCACCGCCAAAACGATCCGCTGGAAGGGCGAGGGCTCAGGCATCAACGTCACGCCGACCACGTCGGCCGCCTCGGGTACGCTGGCGCGCCTCATGGCGGATCGGGCGCCGCTGGCGAGCCCGGTGTTCAGCGGATCGGTGAAGACGACCCTTCCTGCGGGCTGCATCGATAGTACGGCCGGCAAATGGACCGGCGACTACACATCTACCTGGATCCCGGACTGCTTCGGTACGTGGCAGGCCGGAAGCTCTGGCGCTATCCCAATCTTTGCAACTCGTGGCACCACATCAAGTAATCACACCTACCCGCCTGACCCGGGCGCCGGCACTCCGTTCACGCGTGGCGGCGCGTATCAACTCGTCAACGGCCGCGCCGATGGAGGGGTGCAGCAGCAGGTCAGCGGCTCGTTCATCAACATGGACGTGGTAGGCGGCTCCGTTTCCGAGGCCCATCCATCCGACGAGCTATCCCCCAACGCTACGGGCATGCTGATTTCGGGGCATCAGCATCCAGGCCCGAACGGAGAAAGGCCTCCGACCTATTGGGGTCTGAACATTGATACCGTGATCGGTAGCGGGTCCAAGCAGGTCCAAACCTACGGGATCGAAATGGACCATAGCAATTTCAACGGCGAATGTATCGTTGGCGGACAGCCGCCGGCGGGTCAGTCTTTCAACTGTACGTCTGCATGGTTTTTCTACGGCGGTATCAATCCGTATCCGAACCTAGCATTCCATTATTTCGGAAACCCAATCACTTACCCCTATTCGGGGACGGTGACGACTTCTGGCAACACTTTCACATTCGTCTCTGGTACCGGCGGGCGCACAAAGTTCGACCACAAGATCAACCGCATCGATTACGGCGGCCAGCGCTATCGCGTCGACTGCACCGATGGTTCCACCTGCACCGCTGATCGACCCATCGGCAACAACTCCACTCCCGGCGCTTGGGCTGGAACAAGCTCGATGGCCCACTATGGGCTGTTCTTTCAAGATAACGACAACGGTTCTCAGGTCCAAGACGCTGATTTTCTAATGAACGACAGCGCACGGGCTATCGTGCAAGCGACCGGCAATCACAAGGTTGGCTTGGACTTCACGGCAGATGCCATGCCGTTCGCCGCTTACTTCAAGTCTGGACAGGCAGTTTGCTACAACGGCACGTTCATGTGCATGAGCCAAAGTAGTGCTCTCAAGGCTTGGATGTTCCACACCGGCCCGGACCAATCCAGTGCAGTCGCTCGTATCGATGCGAACGGCAATCTGTCGATGAACGGCACATTGACCGCGAACGGCAACGTCTCGACAGGCGCTTACTTTGCCTCAGGCGTCGCGGGCGTGTCATGCAACGGCCCGCCCACGCAGCAGTTTCAGGTCGTTGGCGGGATCGTCACGCGATGCTGACAGGCTCGCACCAAAGTCTCGCCGGCTCCCACTCGCACTGCTCGCTCAAGGACCCGGAGAACACGGCGTCGAGCCGAAGCCGCTCGGCCTCGACGACCGGACCGTCCACGGCGACCGGCCGGCAACGCCCGTTCCAGCCCGGAGCCACGAAGTCCGGGTTGTGCAGGGCATGATCGGACGCTTCCGAGAAGAAGGCCCGGTCGCCGCCGTCGATGTAGCTCTCTGCCGGCAGGCCTTCAGCGAGCAAAATGTCGTGGCTGTCGAGTTCGACGTGCCAGTAGGTGACGCTGGCGACCGGCTCACGGGTGACGGTGGTGCCGTTGATCAGGCACATCACGGGCACGAGCACGCCGCCCGCGTTGTCGGCATCCGCGCCGACCAGCACCGGGTGTCCGGGCGAGAGGAAGAGATCGCGCGACGGCAGTCCGCGACCGGAAGCACCAGCCCGGACGCGAACCGGCTGCTGGTTGAAGGCGAGCGAGCCGCTCTTGGCGGTGATTTCGCGATGCCCGATCCAGACGATGGGCCGCAGCGCACCGGCGGCCGTGACGGCGAGGTCGCCGACGCGGAGATCCTCAACGACCATCTCGCCTCGGGCGGTGCTGATTTTTGTGCCGGTCGTGAAGCAAAGAGGGTCAACGTAAGAGCCAGCGTTCAAACCAACGACGATATCGTTGCCGTCGCTTGAGATAAGTCGAGTCGGTTCAAACGGACGTCCTGGGAAAAAGGCACCAGGTCCATTCAGGTTGTAGCTAACTCCTCCCGCCTCGAAGCTCACACTGCCAACGCGGTAAGTGTATGTCGGAGCGCCAACCTGCGTCCGCATGAATTCTTTCTGGAGTACGTTATTCGCGCCGTTGAAATTCGATAGCGCGGAAATCGTTTGGCCCCCGACGGTACCAGAAATTACAACGACTTCATTGGTCGCGTCGTCGACTGAAAACGTACCTTGCGCGACGATTGCCTGGGTGGTCCCGTTCGTTACGGTAAACGGCACATCTTTTGTCGCCATCTTCGTCTCCAGCCCGAGGTCGCCTCTTCATGCCAACAGGGCACGCTGAGGTTGCCGGAGTCGATGCCCGAAAAGCCACACTCACCTATCTTGGGTTGGTTGGGAGAGCGTCGGGCGAATAGCTGAACGCCGCAGCCCGCGGCGGTCGACCATCGAACAATCGGACCGACCATGCTCCTGCAACGCCTCGCGGTGCGGGCCGCTCTCGCTTGCCTCGTGCTCAGCGTGACGCCGGCCCGCGCCGAAATCGCATCGTGGTACGGGCCCGGCTTCCACGGGCGGCTCACGGCCAACGGGGAGCGGTTCGACCAGAACGCCCTCACCGCCGCGCACCGCACCCTGCGCTTCGGCACTCGCGTGCGGGTGACCAACGCCGCGACCGGCCGCTCCGTGGTCGTGCGCATCAACGATCGCGGCCCGTTCATCGCCGGCCGTTCCATCGACCTCGCCCGCGGCGCCGCCCGGGCGATCGGCTGCGGCACCTGCCGCGTCGCTCTTCAGCCCCTCTGACCCGCACAGCGCCAGGAGCGCCGATGTCCCGCCTCGCCTACTATGCCGACTTCGTGTCGATGCCGGCGCTCGCGCTGGCGCTGATCCTGTTCGGCGGCGCCACGCTGCCGGGCATCTTGTTCGGCCTCGTCGCCTGGACGCTGGCCGAGTACGTGATCCACCGCGTGCTGTTCCACCGCCTGCCGCTGTTCAAGGCGGGCCACGACGAGCACCACGCCAAGCCTTCGGGCCGCACGGGCGTCACGTCCTGGCACTCGCTCCTCGTGTTCGGCGTGCTGTTCCTGTTGCTGCCGGCCGGCGTGCTCGCGGGCCTCGCCCTCGGGTATCTGGCCTACATCGCGGCCCATCACGCCGTGCACCACTGGAGGGTCGCGCCGGGGCACCCGCTCTATGGGCTGAAGATCCGCCACGCGATGCACCACCGCGGCGACGAGGTGAACTTCGGCGTCGTCACCACGGCCTGGGACCGGGCGTTCGGAACGTACCGGCCTATCCGGTCAAAACCCGGTCAAATCTAGTCCACCCGCTAAGCCTCTGATCCGACAGGCTTCCGCGCCCGTCTGACGGCGCCGGATCAAAGCCCGGTCAAGAACTAGTCCACCCCCACAATCCGGAGACCATGATGGCCGCGAGCCTCAACCGCGCCGCCTTCTATGCGGCCGTGCGCGCATCCCTGTTCGGCGGGCGCCTGACGGCCTCGCAGGTCGCCGGCATGGACGCGATCTTCGACGCCGCGCCGTCCCTGCTCGGCACCACGTCGCTCGGCTACGCGCTGGCGACCACCTTCCACGAGACGGCGCGCACCATGCAGCCGATCGAGGAATACGGCCGGGGCAAAGGAAAGAGCTACGGGCCGACCGGCTTCTGGGGCCGCGGCTTCGTGCAGCTCACCTGGGAGACGAACTACGCCAAGGCGACCACGCGACTGCGGCAACTCGGCTACCTGCGCGCCGACGAGGATCTGGTGAAGACGCCGAAGCTCGCGATGCGCCTCGACGTGGCGGCGGCGATCCTCTTCTACGGCATGGTCGAGGGCTGGTTCACGGGCAAGAAGCTCTCCGACTATTTCGGGGGTGGCCGATACGAGCCTGTCGGAGCCCGGCGCATCATCAACGGCACCGACAAGGACGACCTGATCGCGGGTCAGTGCGGCTCCATGGTCGATGCTCTGCGCGCGGCGGGGCACTCGGTGATCCCGACAGTCCCCAGCTCGCAAGCTCCCCTCCTAAGCTCCCCTCCTAACGAGCCTGCCCCCACCGGCGGGCGTCTTCGTTCCGGGGTCCAGGCGACAGGCGGCGCGGTCCGCTCCGGCCTCGCCGGTCTCTACGACCTGATCCACACCTCGTTCCGGAAGGCCTGACCATGGCACGCCGTCCCTTCCTTGCGCGGGCGCGCCTCGGCCTGCGCCGCTGCTGGCGCGCGGCCTCAGGCTGGCGCGTCTACCTGCTCGCCGGCATCATGGCGCTGCCGGACGTGCTCGACGCTATGCCGGGCATCGACCTCACGCCGCTGCTGCCGGAGTGGCTGCCGGGCGCCAAGGTGGCGACCTTCCTCGCCGTCGCCCGACTCGCCGCTCGCGCCTACGCGACGAAGCTCGCGGCTCTGCCGGCGCGGGAGCCGCCCCGATGAGCCTCCTCGGCTTCTTCACCAACCCGATCGGAAGCCTCCTCGGCACCGTGGGCTCTGGCCTGATCAAGGTGTTCGGCAACTCGGTCCTGCAGCCGATCCTCAAGGGGATGGAGAACGGCCAGAACACCCAGCGCGACGTTGCGGTCCAGGTCGTCCAGGCCGAGATGGCGGCCAACCAAGCGAAGGCGGCGATCGCACCGGCCTTCAAGGGGCTGATCTACGGCATCGGCATCCCGCCCGCGATCCACTTCGGGGCAGCCTGCCTGACGAAGACGTTCGACCTCGGCTGGAACGTCGAGCCGCTTCCGCCCGAGTACGTGGCGATCGAGGCCACGATCCTGACGGCCTTCTTCGTCTCCTCGCCGCTCACGACGCTGGCCCGCGCCGGTGCCGCTCGCCTGCTGAAAGCCTGATCCGATGGACACCTCGTTCCTCTCGCCCGGCCCGATCACTTGGGCGCAGGTCGTGGCGCTCGCGGCCTTCCTGTTCGCCCTCGGCAAAGGCGCGGATTGGGTCATCGGCAAGCTGCGCACCGGCACGAGGGACGCGGTGTCCCCGCTGACGATCGACATGGCGGCGGTGAAGATCCAGATCGCGGCCCAGACCGAAGCCCTGCACAACTTCAAGGTCGAAGTCGCGCGAACCTACGTGACCGGCGACGTCATCACCCGGCTCGAGCGACGGATCGACGACCTGGTGTCTTCGGTGCGCGACGAGATGAAGGAGACTCGCCAGACCATGCTCAAAGCGATCACGGGGCGCTCGCCCCCCTGATCCCCATTATCCCCACTCGTCCACAGACCGCCCCGGGGCCTCGGCCTGTGGAGCGGTTCAACAAGATCGTTGAAGCGTTAATGCCCCGGGGCTTCGGCCCTGGGGCTTTTTTCGTTGTCGCTTCGGAACGCCTTCCAGGCGGCAAACTCTGTTTCGAATTTTCGCAAAACAACGTCGCAGGCAAACGCAAAATCTTCTACGTCTTTATTCGATACGGTATCTTCTGGGGCCTGGGTTGATGAAAATATAATCTGACGGAGATTTTCGTAAAGTTTGTACAGATTTGCTCCGTCTCCATGGGATTTGAGCGTATAAAATATGAAATCTGCGGGCGTTTTTCGCTCGTGTATTGGTAGTTCTGAAATTATGGCGGCCATTTTGGCCTCAGCGTCCTGAAACGTATCGAATATTTTGTCTTTCGGAGTGGGAAGCCTTTTCGTCTCGGATACCTGCGAGTTATCGCTTGGTTTTTTGCTTGCAATGAATTCCGCAGATGTCTTTGCTTCTTGGATTAGTTCTTTGAACGATGCTTTGGCTCCTCCGGGCAAAGTCAGTTCCTCAAGGCGCTGAGCAAGTGATGCAAGCTGCGAGCGCAATAGAATGAGCAATAGCGCTACAACTGACGGCCATGCCAATGAGGCGATGATGCTGGAAAAGAATTGTAGCCAGTCCATTCTAGCCTCTATTATTGATATGCATGGCATCGACATAGAAGGCATCTATTGAGCCGCCGCGAGCATACGCTTCCGCACCTCAGCCATGCGGTCGTCATCACCGACGCCGGCCTCCGCAGCCTGCTCCTTCACGGTCTCGTAGATCTCTCGCACGGTCGCCTCGTCCAGGCCGTGGCCGCGGGCGGCGCTGTGTCAGGTATCCTGCTCCTGCCTGAGGCGCGCCACGCCGCGCACGAGCGCAAGAACCTCACGGCGCAACTGATCGTCCTCGATTTCGGCAAAGGCTCGAATCAGATCGACAGCGCCGCGAGTGCGTAGGAAGCCGAACGCCTCCACTTGCTCCTGCCCAGCGTCGCCATCGTCGCTGTCAAAGAAGGACGAAACAGGCACTTCGAGTACGCGAGTGATTTCGCTTAAGCGGCTGGCACCGACGCGGTTCGAGCCGTTCTCGTACTTCTGGATCTGCTGGAACGTCACGCCGACGGCGTTGCCGAGCGCGGCCTGCGAGAGGCCTTTGGCTTTGCGCAGCACTTGGATGCGCTCGCCGACGACACGGTCTTGCTCGGTTACCCGCCTCGGCGTGGCGTTTGGAGTGTCCATGGCTTCAGGCCCTATATGAGAGAACGGCAGGGCAAGTCGTCGCCGATCCGTCGGGATGCTACGGCAACTTTTACGTGAGGATCTGCGTTGCGGCAACCGCTAGCGCTTCGGTGCCTGAGCCCGTACTCATCCCGCGCCGTTCATGCTAGGCCATGTCTCTTATCAACTGACTGCCGCGAGCATCCGCTTCCGTACTCGGCTGGCCGCTCAGCCCACGAACCCCGGCCCCGCCCGGCTCAGCCGCGGCGGGATTTTTCGGGCGAGACAGCGATTAAACTGTCAAGCGCCGTAGAGGACCTGAGCCTCGCGACTCACGCGCGAAAGATCTTCTCTAAGGTAGTGGATCGCGGCAAGCTGCAGGTTGAGCAGGGACTGCGGCTCCTCCTCTACATCGCGCCTTAGCGAGATATAGAACTCACATCCGCCCACATCTGGCATAGTAAGCTGATTTAAAACAAACTTGAAAAGGCCAAGCCGCGTTGCTGCCTCGAACACATCAAGGAAGGACGTCGGGGTGAATACCCAACAATGACAGTTTCGATAATAGCCGGTCGCGTGATCTTCGACAGATTGTTTATAGGCCAGTGCTAAGGCGGCTTCACCGCAGTAGCGTGACGCCTCCAAAGGGGATTTTCCTGCCCAGACTTGAGCAGGCTCAACGGCTAGGGTTTCATATGTGTGTGCAAAGATCTGGCGCACGCTCGGACGATCGTACTCATGCACATCTGCCTCGACCATCTCGGCAATGGTACTTTCGTTGCGACCTGCATCGAACATTAGCCGCCGGTCAGGCAGAGAGAGATTAAGTACGCCGCCCGGACGTAGCACGGTATGTATGCCGCGGAACCAGCCGAGCACGTTGGGAACATATTGGGCAACTTGAGCTGCGATGGCGAAATCATACTCGCTGCGGCCGAGCACATTCCTTAGTGATCCGGAGCCAGACCACGCATAATCTATTGGAACACGATTGCTAAGATCAGCATTGGCCTTAAGATCATAGTCAATATATGTAATACCTAGACCGGTCGGCAACTCAACAGGATTGTTGCCTGGACCGAATTCGAGGCCGGCCCCGGAGGCTAGATCGATATCATGTGTCAGGCAGGCGTATCTCTTATTTCGCGAGCGCCATATTAGAGTTTGCTCAAGAGATCTGGATCCTTTGCGCGCAAGAGAGAGCATAGCTCTTCACCATGGTTGATCTATTGCGGGAGGGGTATTTCGACAAAAAGTCCAACCGATTAAAATGATCCACTTGTCAAATATCTGTCATATATGTGCGCATGTTACACGGATTTCAAAACTAGAACGGTGGAGCGGGTTATGGCACCTCCCGCCGCCCCCGCCAAGCCGCATTTATTACTTGGGCAGGAAGCTCGCGCCCCTATCGGCCTCCGCCGTCCTGAAAAATGCTCGGCGGCGCTCTACGTCATCACGAGGTGCTTGCTGTCTGCCCTTTTCGGCCTCGTCATTGCGTAGAACCAGCCCAAGCAAAAACTCGACCAGCTCCATCATGGCGGGTCGGCCTCATGTCGTCGTGGAGAAATCGACCAGTGATCTCGCCGCGGACCGAGAGAGGGAATTCGGGACCGGGCTCGAAGGTGCAGCGCCAAGTCTCGGCGTCGCGGTCGGTCACGCCTTCTGCGCCCGCGCCAGCAAGATCGCGGTGCGTGCGGCGAATCGTTTGGCTCGCAGCGAACTTGCCGGATCCCGGAGGACCTCAAACGTACGCGGATCGGCTATCAGGGCGAGCGCGACGTTGACCCTGAACCGGTCACCCGTTTGGCGCGGGCGTCACGCTGGTAGGCGAGCGCGGCGTCGACCAGTGCGTTCACCTGCTCGTCGGTGACGGCCTTGGCCTTGAAGAGTTCGCCGACGGTGGGTGATTCGGTCATGGTGCTTACTATGTGCTTACCGGAGAAGGCTTTTGGTAAGCAGAGTAAAGCTAAGTAGTGGTGCCGCAAGAGGGATTCGAACCCCCGACCCCCTCATTACGAATGAGGTGCTCTACCAGCTGAGCTATTGCGGCGTCGCATCCGGCTCGACGCATCGAAGCCTGACGGAATGTGCCGGGTCTTAGACGGCCACATTGCCCTTGGCAAGCCTCGGAGCGGGTCCGAAGCTCGACATCGCGTTGCGGTGTCGGCGGCCTTGTGCGTAAGACCACGCCGATGAACGAGCTTCTCACCACCGACGCCTTGAAGCCACAAGTCCCCGGGGGCCGGAGCAGGCCACCTCTGGTGCTGGCCTCAGCTTCACCGCGTCGGCTGGCGCTGCTTCAGCAGGTCGGCATCGAGCCGGACGCGCTCCTGCCGGCCGATCTCGATGAGACGCCGCGCAAGTCAGAATCACCCCGCGATCTGGCCCGCCGTCTTGCCCGCGAAAAGCTGGAAGCGGCCGGCTCCGCGGCGCGGCGCCGGGATGATTTGCGGGACGCTTATCTCGTCTCCGCCGATACAGTGGTAGCCGTTGGCCGCCGTGTACTGCCCAAGGCCGAACTGCTCGATGAGGCGGCCGATTGCCTCCGGCTGCTTTCGGGGCGAGCGCACCGCGTCTACACCGCCGTCTGCATCCTTTCTCCGAAGAACCGCCGCCGCGAGCGCATGGTCGAGACCCGCGTGCGCTTCAAGCGTCTGTCGAACCGCGAGATCGAGGGATATCTCTCCTCCGGTGAGTGGCGCGGGAAAGCCGGCGGCTATGCCATCCAGGGCCTGGCCGCAGCCTTCGTCGTAAAGCTCGTCGGCTCGCACAGCGCGGTGGTCGGACTGCCGCTCTACGAGACGATGAGCTTGCTCGAGGGTGAGGGCTTCCCCGTCCGTGGCGCTTGGGGAGCTGCGTCGTGAGGCAGGCTGTGAGCAAAGGTCTGGCGCCATGCCCGATCTGCGGCAAGCCGACAAATCCCAAGACCAAGCCGTTCTGCTCACCGCGCTGCGCCGATATCGACCTCGGCCGCTGGCTCGGCGAGCGCTACGTCATACCCGGTCCGGAAGACGAGGATCTGCCCCGGCCGCCGCAATCCGACGAGGAGGATCGCTCCCGCTGAAGCGGAGGCCGGTGTTCGGCAAAAAAGCTTCGCCTTGGCCTACGAGAGGCTGGACAGGCTCGAAACCCTTCACTATACCCCCGCCAGCCGACGACGCAGCGCGACGCGGCGGTTGCCCAGGTAGCTCAGTTGGTAGAGCATGCGACTGAAAATCGCAGTGTCGGTGGTTCGATTCCGCCCCTGGGCACCATCCTTCTGAAGAGCCGTTGAGCCTCAGAATAACCGGGTCCAACCAGTCTTGCCCTCTAGTAGCTGTGGTGCAGGCTGCCGCTTTTCGATTTCTTGACGTCTCGGAGACCGGATCCTTTAGCTGCTCCGGTCGCTCCGGCTGCATCACAGCGCCTTTCACTTCACTGTCATGCGCTTCCACTTCGGCTTGCAAGCACCGCTCGGAGCAGGCCTCAGCACCCCTTCAGCGCCACACGCTGCTGCAGACGAGCGGCGTCCGTCGCATGGCTCACCCAACATTTGCCCGACGAGAGCCAGAGGCTGAGAGCAGGGTTCTTCATGAGGTGATGGCCGAGCCGATATGGAAGCGGCAGAAGACGGCTGTCGCTGCTCACCGTGCTCTCAAGGACAGGGCAGCAATCTTCAAAACGATGATTTCCGAAGATCGGCTGCCCATGCTCCGCTTCTGACCACGCGATGACCCGTGACCTTCATCGACGCGCGCGCCGTTTCTTCAAGGTCAGACAGGCGAAATACGACCTTCGAGCTTGGTTCTGTGAAGTGGCCTAGCGGATTTTCGGCGCCACGCGTCACGGCTATGCGCCTTGATTGCACTTCACTTTAAAGAGTTGTGAAATCTTCGATTCGACGCCGCCTAACTTGATACGAGGCCAGCGCCGAAAGGACGAAGATTGCGCCTCTTAAGCCCTCACCACTCGAAGAACGAGTCGAGCCTCGGCATCAGGCAGATCAGCGTTCCTGCGGCGCCGGCCACACCTGCCACCATCACAATCGCCGCCACAGCCGGGCCTCCGCGTCATCTCTTCGCAGCCATAACGCGGGATGAGCCTGACGAGTTTCAAGCGATCGATCGGAGTGAATAGCAGTTCACTCGGTCACCACTTCAAGAACCGATCCGCACTCGGACGCGCCGCGACGGTTATGGCGATCGCGCCGAGGGCGCCGACCAGCATGATGGCGGCAGCAAGGATCATGACGGTTGCTCCACAGCGCAGATCCAGGGATGTCCTAGAACCAACGACCGGAAACTGTGGCGCGTGCCGTGCGGCAGATTGGCCTGCGTGAGGCAGCCGTCACATCCTGCTCCAGCCCGTCAGCTATCTCGTCCGATTCCCAACCCTCTCAGGATGTCGCCGATCGGATCGATGCGCGCGGCCTTCTGCGGTTGCGTCGCCGCAACCTCCGGAGCGGGCGTATCGGCGGCAGGGCTCTCGGCAACCGGTGCCGGACGCGTCCGCGTGGCAACCTTCGCGGCGCGATGGCGCCGCATGGCCTGAACTCTCTGCGCGGATTCTGCCTTGGCGAAGTCATTGGCCGCCAGGAGCGCCGCCGTCTCAGAGGAGAGAAGGGTGAAGCTCGCGGGCTTCGGAACCGGAATGCCCTCCAGATCGTCCCGGCTCGACTTCGCCGCGTCCGTCACGGCGGCCAACACCATTTTCTGCCGAGGCGGGTCGGTCCATCCGTCACCGCTGCCGCTCGGCATGGTGTCAACAGCGGCACTCTGCGTGCGCGACGGACCCGAACTCTGCTCTCGAATGAGCGGAGAGGTCGCGACGAGGCCGAAAACCATAACGGCGGCGGTCGTGAAGATGGATCTATAGTGTTCCATGCTTGCAGAACGTACCGCCAAGGTTACGGTTCCGCGGCTCGAATCTGCTGCCGCGGAGTACGCCCGCTCCTTGTCTCGCCCCGTTTTCAGCGGTCTCGCCGGCCCGGTATGACGCCGGTTCGATCAACGCGACTCCGCGCATCCGGGTTCTGCCGCCGATCGCTGCGCGGCCACCGCATCCGCTTGACGTCCCCCGCGCCCGCCGTGCTAGAGACCGGACCCGAAACGGACCGGCTCGAGGGTTCGTTTGTCATCAATCACTTAAGCGCTGCTCCGAACCTATCCGGCACGGAGCGCACGATACGTGTTCGAGCTTCGCCGCGGGTTCTGCTCGCTCTCGGACGTCAGCCCCTCTCTCGCCCCGGTGACCGTTTGAGGACCCTCCTCGATCTCCTGCGGGTGATGCGGCAGCGCGACCGGCGGCGGCTCACGCTTCTCGGACTGGGTCTGGGGCTCGCCGCTCTTCTCGAAGTGGTCGGCGTCGCCTCGGTGCTGCCGTTCCTCACGCTGGTCGGCGATCCCGGCGCGGCCGCACGAATCCCCTATCTCGGCAGCCTGCGCGACGCCCTCGGCCTTGGCGATGACCGCGCCTTCCTGCTCGCCACGGGGTTCGCTGCACTCGCCGCGATCCTGCTCACCAGCGCCGTGAATGCTGCTTTCGCCTACGCACAGCTCCTGTTCGCTCACCTCGTTGGATACGATTTCGCGCGGCGCCTGCTCGCCCGCTACGTCGATCGCGAGCGGCTGTTCTTCACCCACGCCAACAGTGCCGAACTCGCCAAGAACGTGCTGAGCGAGACCGACCGCCTCGTCGTGGGCGTGCTCACCCCGGCCATGGTGATCGCCTCGCGCGGCGCCTCGGCGCTCGCGGTGGTGATCTTCCTCATCGCCTATCAGCCACGGCTCGCGCTGATTCTCGGCGGCGGTTTCGGCGGGCTCTACGTCGCGATCTACCTCGTGATGCGGGCCCGCCTCTCCCGACTCGGCGCACGAGCGGTGGCGGGCAACGAGGGGCGCTACCGGGTGGTGCAGGAGACCTTCGGGGCGCTGACCGAACTCAAGCTCTACGGACGCGCCGAGACGTTCACGGCCGGGTTCGATGCGCCGGCGCGCTCCTATGCCCATGCGCTCGCCTCCAGTCTGGTCACCGGGCAATTGCCGCGCTTCGTTATCGAGTCGCTCGCCTTCGGCGGCGTGATCGCGGTGGTGCTGTTCGCGCTCACGCAGGGCATCGATACCGCCGGGATGCTACCGTTGCTCGGCCTGTTCGCCTTCGCCGGCTACCGCATGCTACCGGCCTTCCAGAACATCTTCACTTCGGTCTCGCAGTTGCGCTTCCACCTGCCCGGCGTGCGCCTGATCGTCGATGCGCTGGCGGGCGAGCGCGAGCAGCACCCCCGCACCGCCGAGCGCCTGCCCTTCGCGCAGGCGATCCGACTGGAAGAGGTCGCGTTCGACTACGAGCCTGGCCGCCCGACCCTACGCGGCATCGACCTGACGATTCCCGCCCACACCACGATCGGTCTCGTCGGCCGCACCGGATCGGGGAAGTCGACCCTGGTGGGCCTGATCCTCGGCATCCTCACGCCGACTCGGGGCCGCATCCTGATCGACGGCAGACCGCTCGATCCCGACAGCCTGCCGGCGTGGCAGAACCGGATCGGCTACGTTCCGCAGGACGTGTTCCTGATCGACGGCAGCATCGCGCAGAACATCGCCCTCGGCATCCAGCCGGAGAGGCTCGACCGATCGGCCGTGGAGCGCGCCGCGCGCCTCGCCGGTGCGCACGACTTCATTTCCGCCCTGAGCCACGGCTACGACACCGGCGTGGGCGAGCGTGGGGCCAGGCTCAGCGGCGGCCAGCGCCAGCGCATCGGCATCGCCCGCGCGCTCTACCACGACCCCGACGTGATCGTGTTCGACGAGGCGACGAGCGCACTCGACGGCGAGACCGAGGCGGCGGTGATGGAAGCGCTCGGCGCCCTCGGCGGTACGCGCACGATCATCATGATCGCCCACCGTCTCACCTCGCTGCGCCGGGCCGACTCGGTCCACGTCGTCGAGGATGGGCGGATCGTCGCCTCGGGGCCACCCTCACAGGTAATCGCGGATCTGGCCAACCCGCCCCCGCTTGGCGGCTTCGCGGTGCAGGCCCGGTAGCGGTCCCGCTTCGGCCCGGCTATCGCTTTCAAGCGAGGCATGGGCGTAGGGGACGGCGGCATGAGCGAGACGGTCGAGATCCGGGCCGGCGACGGCAGCGCGGCGCAGATCGCGCTCCGCGGCGCCGAGCCGGTCTCCTGGCAGGTGGGGGGCCGCGAGTACCTCTGGAACGGCGATCCGAAACACTGGAACCGGAGCGCGCCCTGGCTCTTCCCCGTGGTCGGCGCCTCCGCCGGGGGCCACGTGCAGGTGGAGGGCCGGCGCTACCCGATGGCCCAGCACGGCTTCGCCCGCGACCTGCCCTTTTCGGTGGCCAGCCGGAGCGGAGATGCGGTCTCCTTAAGCCTGAGCGACGACGAGGCAACGTGGGCGCACTATCCCTTCCCGTTCCGGCTGGTGATCGAGGCTCGCATCAGTCCCAAAAAACTCGCCTTCGAGATCCGCGTCGAGAATCCCGGCGAGGCTCCCCTGCCCTACGCTCTCGGCTTCCATCCCGCCTTTCCTTGGCCCTTCGCGGGCGGCGAGCGCCGCGCCGATGGCGGCTACGCGGTTCTGTTCGAGGAGGCGGAGCGGCCATTCGTGCCGGAGGTTGGCGCAGGCGGTCTGCTGGTGCGCAGCGAGCGCGCGCTGTTCCTCGACGGGGCGCGTCTCGACCTCGATCCGGAGCTCTTCACCGAGGCTCTGGTCTTCCTGAACGCGCGAAGCCGGGCGATGCGGTTCGTCGCGCCGAACGGCCGGGCCATCGTCATGCGGATGGAGGATTTCCCCCATCTCGCGGTCTGGACGAAGCCGACGGCGCCATTCCTGTCGCTGGAAGCCTGGACCGGCCATGCCGATTGGGCAGGCTTCGAAGGCGAGCTGCCGGATCGTGATTCGCAGCGCCTGTTAGCGCCGGGCGTGACCGCCCGGCATGCCATCGCACTGACGATTGAAGGGTGAGCCTGACCGTCAGTCGACGGCGATGATGACGTCGGAGCTCTTGATCACGGCATAGGCTTCGCCGCCGACCTTGAGTCCGAGCGCATCGACCGACTCGTTGGTGATGGCGGAGGTGACGACCTGACCGCTGGCGATCTCGATCTTTACATGCGCCGTGGTCGAGCCCTTCTCGACCGAGACGACCTTGCCCTTGAGGACATTGCGCGCGCTGAGCTTCATGGATGGCCTTCTCCGATTTGACGACGGCCCTCCCTGCCCCAGCACCGGGGGGCCGGCAAGCGTCGGCCGCCTGCTTTGCCCTCACGCTTCGGGGAAGTCGTCCTCACCGGCTTGCGCCTCCTCGGAGACGCGTCGGTGGCAACCCCACTCGGCCAGCATCGCGTTCATATCGTCGAGCACGAAGTGGCGGGCGCTGTCGCGGTCATAACCCTCGTCGAGCAGGTCGTCGTACTCGGTGAAAGCGTGCCGGACGAAGGCCGTGAGCGCGAGCCAGGCCGCATTCTCCGGCACCGCGCCCCGCAGGCCGGGGCTGCGCAGCGCCCGGTCCACAACCGTCTCCGCCTCGAACTCCGGCAGGCGCGGTGCGAGCCGCATCAGCGCCTCCGTCACCAGAGTACGCCGGTCCAGCAGCGGGGTCACGTCAGCCGGACGGTGAGGGCTCCCTCCCTTCTTCATGCGACGGATCTCGCCTCGATGCGGGAACGAAAAGGCAAAAAACGAAAAAGGGCGGAGCCTCGCGGCCCCGCCCTGATAGCGTCGAAGACGACGCGCCTTAGCGCTTCGAGAACTGGAAGCTGCGGCGAGCCTTCTTGCGGCCGTACTTCTTGCGCTCGACGACGCGCGGGTCGCGGGTCAGGAAGCCCTCGCGCTTGAGCGGCGAGCGCAGTTCCGGCTCATAGTAGGTGAGAGCCTTGGACAGGCCGTGGCGCACGGCGCCGGCCTGACCGGAGAGACCGCCGCCCTTCACCGTGACGGTGATGTCGTACTGGTCGACGCGGCCGACGATCTCCAGCGGCTGGCGCAGGATCATGCGCAGCACCGGACGGGCGAAGTAAGTCTCGACCGCGCGGCCATTGACGACCACGGTGCCATTGCCGGGCTTGATCCAGACGCGGGCGACCGCGTCCTTGCGCTTGCCGGTGGCGTAGGCACGGCCCTGGGCGTCCAGCTTCTGGACGTGGACGGGCGCCTCGTTCTCGGGGTTGCTCGTCTGGGTGTTCGCCCGATTGAGATCGGCGAGGGACTGAAGGGTCGCCATGATCAAGCGCTCACGTTCTTACGGTTGAGGGAGCCGACGTCGAGCGCCTGCGGCTGCTGGGCCTCGTGGGGATGCTCGGCGCCCTTGTAGACGCGCAGGTTGCCGAGGATCTGGCGGAAGAGCGGGCCGCGGGGCAGCATGCGCTCGACAGCCTTCTCGACCACCCGCTCGGGGAACCGGCCCTCGAGGATGAACTTGGCCGAGCGCTCCTTGATGCCGCCCGGATAGCCCGTGTGGTGGTAGTAGACCTTCTGGTCGTACTTGCGGCCGGTGAACTTTACCTTGTCCGCGTTGATGACGATGACGTTGTCGCCGCAATCGACGTGGGGCGTGTAGGCCGCCTTGTGCTTACCGCGCAGGCGCATCGCCACGATCGAAGCGAGACGGCCCACGACGAGGCCCTCGGCGTCGATCACAACCCACTTCTTGTCGACGTCGGCGGGCTTCAGCGAAGTGGTCTTCATGGCCGATTCCCGTGCCGGTGACGTTAGAAACAAGGCGCCGCCGCGTCGGGTGAGGACGCAGCGGCGTGCGAGAGGGTCACTACGGAGGATTCGCGGCAGCGTCAAGGCAGGAGATCGGCATCCGGCGCAGAAAACCGCAATGAAACGAAGGTGCTTGGCGTTACGGTATCCGGATACCGCAAATTCAAGCTGGGTCGCGCGAAGCTAGTCGGCGTGCCGTGGTGGTCGCCGAGGACAAGAAAAACCCGCCGCGGACTGAGCCGGGCGGGCTGAGTTGGAGATTCGTCCGGATAACCCGAACATCAAGACAGACGGACGATCCTGCCGGTTAATCCGTCCAATGGGAAAAAAGATTCAGGTTTTTGTCTCGGCGCGATCAACGGAGGCTCGCGGTCATACAGCGCCGGCACGCGGGGCCGGTGCCTCGGTCGAGATCACGTCGGCTATCCACTGTGCAGGCTCCGGGTCACCGTCGGCCCAGTCGATGCGGATCTCCATGTCAGTCGGCTCCATCGCGCCGAAGGGCGTTGAGAAGGCGATCTCGGCAGCATCCCGTCCGACGCCGATCCGCACGCGTCCATCGAGAGTGTCCATCGAGACGGGGCCCGTATCACGCTCAACGCGATCTCGGCGCCTTACTCGAGCGAAAACGGGCCCGGCTGCGTGGTGACGCCGACGGAACGGTTCTTGAGATCGGGGTGGAGGAGATCCGGCGCCCCGGATCGGGTACCAGGGACAGGGCTTCACTGACGATGTCGAGGCTCTGCAGATGGGCGACGCGACATTGAAGATGAAGATCGCGGGGCTCTCGACCTCCTAGGCGAGGCTGCAGCCGAGCGCGAACCGCACGGGGTGCTCCGGATCTTCGTAAGGATTGCGGCCTCGCTGATCGAGGCATTTGGCCGCGAACGCGCGGAGGGTCCTTGGGCCGCGTTCTCAGGCTGGCTGTTTTTTGCGCGGCAACAGAAGAACCGTCAGCGAGCGCACGCCCTGCGCCCCGTGGATCAGCACGCCCTCGATGTCGGCGGTGGCCGAAGGTCCCGTGTGAAACACGGCGTAGGCCGCATGCGCGAAGTCCGGTCTCTTGTAGGCCGCCTGGATGTTCACGACGATGTCGGCAGGGTCGAGCAGCACGATCAGGTGCTGAGCGAGGTAGGCCACCGAGTTTACGATCAGGTCGTCCTGTGTGAACAGCACCGAGCCGGTTTCAGCCACGCCGAAGCGAGCACGCACGATCGCTACGTCCACGTCGGCCAGATCGCCCGGCTGGCGAACGGTGCCGAGATCGCGATTTCCAATGAATTCCGGCACGGCGGAGGCGATCACCTTTGCCCCGTCGAGGCGTGAGCGCACGGTCGCGAATGGCTCGGCGCCGCCCGCATGCTCGACGCGCCCCCCCATCTTGCCGAGGCGCTCGGCGAACTCGGCGAGGAGGTCCTCGCCCACGAGCGGTGCGAAGGTCGGCACCTCGGGCAGCGGGAAGTCGCCGACCGGGCGGTTAGTGCGCAGCCGGCCGAGGATTGCGTCGCGGGCGTTCACGCGTCGCTCCCCTTCTTCATGCGGTTCTGCCGGTACCACGCGTGGAAACTCTGCCGCGGGGCATGGGGCATCTCGCGCTTCTTTCCCCAGGTGTTGGCCGGATTGTAGACGGCGAAGCGCGGCAGCACGCGCAGGGCCGAGTCGGCGGTCTGGATCGCGGCGCGGTAGGCGGCCGGGCGGCTGAGAACGGCGCCGGCCGCCTTCATCATGCCCTGCTTCAGCAGCGGGATCTGGTGCTCCTCGGCCAGCACTTTGCGCCACGCGAAGATCTGCTCGTGGATGTTGATCTTGACCGGGCAGACGTTGGTGCAGGAGCCGTTCATGGTCGAGGAGAACGGCAGGGTCGAGTATTTCCGCTTGTTGAAGGTGGGGTCAATGATGAGCCCGATCGGACCGGAATAGGTCGCGCCGTAGGAGAGGCCGCCCGAGCGTCGGTAGACCGGGCAGGTGTTCATGCAGGCGCCGCAGCGGATGCATTTGAGCGAGGTCCAGAACTCCTCCATCGCCAGCCGCTCGGAGCGGCCGTTGTCGACCAGCACCATGTGCATCTCGGTGCCGGGGCGCGGCCCGCGGAAATGCGAGGTGTACTGGGTGATCGGCGAGCCGAGTGCCGAGCGCGAGAGGAGCCGGATGAACACGCCGAGATGCTCGACGCGCGGGATCAGCTTCTCGATACCGATGGAGTGGATCTGCAAAGGCGGCACGTTGCCGGAGAGATCGGCATTGCCCTCGTTGGTGCAGGTGACGACCGTGCCGGTCTCGGCGATGGCGAAGTTGCAGCCGGTCAGCCCCGCATCGGCCTTGAGGATCAGCGGGCGCGTCGTCTCGCGCTGGCTCTCGGCAAGGTAGTGGGCATCGTCGTTGTCGGGATCGGTCCCTAGCGTCCGGGCGAACACCTCGGCGACATCGAGGCGGGTCTTGTGGACCGCCGGCATCACCACATGGCTCGGTTCCTCGTCGTCGAGTTGCTGGATGCGCTCGCCGAGATCGGTCTCGATCACGTCGATGTCGTGGGCCGCCATGAAGTGGCGGAAGCCGCACTCCTCGGTGAGCATCGACTTCGACTTAACCAGCGACTTGGCGCCGTGCTGCCTCAGGATGTCGAGGACGATGCGGTTGTGGGCCGCCCCGTCCTCGGCCCAGTGGACATGGACGCCGTTGGCCCGCGCCGCCGCCTCGAACTGTTCGAGGTAGTGGTCGAGATGGGTCAGCGTGTGCGTCTTGATCTGCGAGGCGAGTTCGCGAAGCTCCTCCCATTCCGGGATGCCGTGGGCGGCGACATCGCGCTTGCGGCGCACGTCCCACAGGCGCTCGTCGTGGGCTTTCTGGTGGAGCGGGGCGGCCAGGAAGCGCTCCGCCGCCTCCGCCTGATCGATCGGCCTGTTGCCGCGCACCTTGGCGCCGCGGGGCTGCGGCTCGCGTGGGGCGTCGGCTCGGATCGGCTTCGAGGCGGCTTCGGCGTGCTGGAGGCGCTCGCCGCCGGGGCCGCGCTCGCTCTCGTCGGAGGGCGCGCGCACCTCGCGGTGGAGCACGTCCTCGGTCTGGTGCGGGGTGAGGTCGTCGGCGCTCATGCGGCCGCTCCGTTCAGCACCTGGGCGATGTGGATGTATTTCAGCGGCACGCCGAGGCGCTCGGCGCAGCCTTTCTGGTGCATCAGGCAGGACGAATCGGCCGAGACCACGTAGTCGGCGCCGGCGCGGGCCTGATCAGTCACCTTGTCGTAGCCCATCTTGGCGGAGACCGCGGGCTCGAACACCGAAAAGGTGCCTCCAAAACCGCAGCACTCGTCGGGCCGGGTCAGATCGACGACCTCCAGGCCCTTCACCTTCTTCAGGAGGTTGAGGGGCTTCGAGAAGAACGGCCGGTTCAGCTCGGTCGGACGTGCATGGCCGATGCCGCGAAGCGCGTTGCAATTGGAGTGATAGGCAACCTTGTGCGGGAACTCCGCCCAGGGGAGATCCTCGATATTGAGCACGTCGTGCAGGAACTCGACGAGCTCGAAGGTTTTAGAGCGCACCGCCTTGACCTCGTCGGTCTGCGGGATCGCGGTGAGGTGCTCGCGCACCTGATGCACGCAGGAGCCGGACGGCGCGACGACGTAATCGAACCCGGAGAAATTCTTGACGAACAGCGCTTCGGTCGCGGCCGCCTCCTGATGGCAGCCGGTATTGGTCATCGGCTGGCCGCAGCAGGTCTGATCGTAGGGGTATTCGACGGTAAGACCGAAGCGCTCCAGCAACTCCAGCGTCGCTATGCCGACCTCCGGCTCGAAGGCATCGACGTAGCAGGGGACGAAAAGCCCGATCCGCATGGCGCTCTTTGATCGCGGTTTCAGCCGAGTGCACGGCTGCTCTACCTTGGAACGGTTTCAAGCCGGCAGGCGCTGCATACGCTTCCGGTCTCGGGTTTCCAAGCGCGGGCCGCGCGCGTCGGTCAGTTGGTCACGGGCGCGGACCGGCCAGCGGCGCGGATGCGACTCAGGACGCTGGTATAATTCTCCGGCGTCAGGATGCCGACGAGCTTGTCGCGGATCACCCCGTCGGGCCCGATGATGAAGGTCTCGGGCACGCCGTAGACACCGAGATCGATGCCCGCCCGGCCGGCCGTGTCGGCGCCGACCGCTGCGAATGGTAGGCCATTGCGCTCCAGCCAGCGCCGCCCGGCGTCACCCGGATCCTTGTAGTCGATGCCGACGAGGCGGATGCCGGGTTCCTGCGCGAGCCGCATCAGCATCGGATGCTCGACCTGGCACGGGGCGCACCACGAGGCGAAGACGTTGAGAACGGTCACCTGCCCCTTCAGGTCCGCGCTCGACAGCCCGGGCACCGGCTTGCCGTCGGCTTGAAGGCCGTTCACCGGCGCGAGCGCGAAGGTCGGCACGGGCTTGCCGATCAGCGCCGAGGGCAGCGCCGCAGGATCGGCGCCCGAGCGCAGCCGCACGAAGAAGGTGACTGCCAGCACGGCGAAGACGAGGACCGGCAGCAGCACGAGGAGCGAGCGGCGGGGACGCTCGCCGGTACCGGGCGGGGTCGCCCCAGGAGCCTGCGCGCTCACGGCCGTCCTCTCCGGTCGTCCTGGAGCTCGGCGAGCGCGCGGCGCTGTGCCCGCCCATCCCACCAACCGTTGAGCACCAGAGCACCGAGCACCAGGGCGGCGAAGCCGTAGGAACCGGCGATGAAGGGGGCGTAGGGTCCGATGTCCATGCTGGGTCTCAGATCGCCTGTCCGACGGGAAGGGTCGCAGCCACGCGGGTGACCGGGACGGCGCCCTCGGCGCCGGCGTCGAGCCGCTCGGCCTGCCGGATCAGCAGCGTGCGCACCCGGCGGCGGTAGATCTCAGTCCGCATTGCCTGCAGATGCAAGGTGACGCCGAGCAGTGTCATCGCCAGCACCATCTCGAGCAGCGGGTAGAGCATCGAAGAATCGATCGAGGAGCCGCCCATGCGCAGGATCGAGGCCGGCTGGTGGAGCGTCGACCACCAGTTCACCGAGAATTTGATGATCGGCAGGTTCACCGCGCCGACCAGCGTCAGGATCGAGACCGCGCGGGCCGCTCGGCTCGGATCCTCGATGGTCCGCCACAGGGCGATGATGCCGCAATAGATCAGGAAGAGCACCAGCATCGAGGTGAGACGCGCGTCCCAGACCCAGTAGGTCCCCCACATCGGCTTGCCCCAGAGCGAGCCGGTGACGAGGCAGATCAGGGTGAAGGCCGCGCCGATCGGTGCTGCGGCGCGCTGGGACACGTCGGCGAGGGGATGACGCCAGACCAGCGTGCCGATCGCGGACAGCGTCATCGCGCCGTAGAAACCCATGCCGAGAATCGCGGCGGGAACGTGCACGTACATGATCCGCACGGTATCGCCCTGCTGGTAGTCGGGCGGCACCACGAAGAAGGTCAGATACAGCCCGGCGGCGACGAGCGCGGCCGAGGTCGCGGCGAGCCAGGGCAAAGCCATACCCGTCCAGCGCAGGAAGTGGCCCGGATGGGCAAGGCGGTTCCAGAATGCGGTCCACATGGACGCCTCCATACCGCCGAGTGCGCTGCAGCAGCAATGCGCGTCAACGTCCCGGCCAGGGGATGCCGCGTAAGACGGCGCGCTGCGAAACATTTGTGCAGCGCACGAACGGAACGCCCCGTAAACTCGAAACTTACTGGCTTATTCCGCGCAATTTCTACTTCCCGGAATCATAGAACGAAGTCGCAGGCCGTTCCATGCTGATCAAGACCGGGTACGACATCACTTTCGAAACTGATGCTGCGACGCCCGTGTCGCTGCTGCTGAGTGTTCACCCGTCCCGACAGGGCGACCTTCGCAGCCCGGAGACCATCAGGTTCGACCCGCCGATTCCGCAGCGGCAGACGCTCGATGCGTTCGGCAATGTCTGTACCCGCATCGTCGCGCCGGCCGGCCGCCTCACGATCTCGGCGGATTTCCTTGTGGCCGATACCGGTCTTCCCGACGCCGTCGTACCGGAGGCCGCCCAGGTGCCGGTGGAAGCTTTGCCGGACGAGGTGATGCTCTACCTGATGGCGAGCCGCTACTGCGACACCGACAAACTCTCCGAGCTGGCGTGGCAGCTCTTCGCCCATACGCCGGAGGGCTGGGCGCGGGTCCAGGCCATCGTCGACTATGTGCACGCGCGCATCCGCTTCGACTATCAGCGGGCGGATGCCACCCGCTCGGCCTTCGACGGTTACCATCAGCAGGTCGGCGTCTGCCGCGACTTCGCGCATCTCGCCATCGCATTCTGCCGCTGCATGAACATCCCGGCGCGCTACTGCACGGGCTATCTCGGCGATATCGGTGTGCCGCCTGTGCCTGATCCGATGGATTTTTCCGCGTGGTTCGAGGTCTATCTCGGCGGGCGCTGGTACACCTTCGATGCCCGCCACAACACGCCACGCATCGGCCGGATCGTCATGGCACGCGGTCGCGACGCGACGGATTGCGCGCTCTCGACGAGCTTCGGCACGGCGCGGCTGATCACGTTCGAGGTTCACACCGACGCGGTGGCGGACGGGACGATGGCCGATCTGATGCAAGCCGCGTAGCCTCACGCCATCAATTGATCGGCCACCGCCTCGGCCAGCGAGAGCGAGGCGGTGAGGCCCGGACTCTCGATCCCGAAGAGCTGGACGAAGCCCGGCAGCCCATGTTCGGCCGGCCCGTCGATGCGGAAATCCGCCGCCGGCTCGCCGGGACCGCTGAGTTTCGGGCGGATTCCGGCGTAGTCCGGCACCAGGCGCCCGTCCGGCAGGCCAGGCCAGTAGCGCCGGATCGCCGCTTCGAAGTTTTTGGCCCGTGCCGGATCGACGGCGTAATTAGGCGTCTCCACCCACTCGACATCGGGTCCGAACCGCATCCGGCCGGCGAGATCCAACGTCAGGTGGATGCCCAATCCGCCCTCGACCGGCGCCGGGTAGATCAGCCGCGAGAAAGCCGATCGGCCGCCGCACCCAAAATAGCTGCCCTTGGCCAGCACCTGTCGGGGCACGCTGCCGAGCGCCAAACCCTCGATCCGGCGGGCAAGAGCCTGCGCGCCGAGGCCGGCGGCGTTGACGAGACCATCGACCTGCAGTTCATCGGGCGCCGCGCCGCCGAAGCGGACGTGCCAGCGCCCCGCCCGTCGCGCGGCGGATTCGATCGGGGTGCGCAAGGCCAGCACGCCGCCGGCATCCTCAACATCGCCGAGGAGGGCGAGCATCAGAGCGTGGCTGTCGACGATCCCGGTCGCGGGCGAGTGGAGCGCGGCGACACAGGACAGGGCCGGCTCCAGGGCGACGGCCTCCGTGCGTCCGAGAAGGTTGAGGTCCTCGACCCCATTCTCGGCACCGCGCGAAAAAATCGTTTCGAGCGTCGGGCGCTCCTCCTCGCGCGTGGCCACGATGAGCTTGCCGCACAGCCGGTAGGGCACACCGTGGCTTTCGCAGAAGCCCACGAGGCGGCGGCGTCCCTCGACGCAATGGCGGGCGCGAAGCGAGCCTGGCGGATAGTACATCCCGCCGTGGATCACCTCCGAGCTGCGGGCGGACACCCCGGTGCCGATCGCCTCGGCCTCCTCCGCGAGGATGACCGAAGCGCCGCGCAGGGCGAGAGCCCGCGCGATCGCGAGCCCAACCACCCCCGCTCCGACAACGAGCGCTTCCATGCCTCGCCTGCCTCACATACCCCGCGCCGCAGGCCGTTCCCGCACCAGCCGCGAGGATCCGGTCGCGCCCTAAGAGACGGATCGGTGCGGCCGATGATCGGATGACCTTGGTCGACTCAGTGATAGCCGGATCAAAGATCCGCATTGCGCCCGAGGGTGGTCGCAACAACTTGACCCAAAGTTACCTGACTTTGGCACCAAAGTTCCGCATAGGGAATGGACGACTTATGAACCTGAAGTTTGCGCCGCTGGAGGTTCTAAATTTCCAGGGACGGTGATGACATTCGGAGCGCCCTTAAGAGCAACCGATGGCCGAACCGGGGTGTCGCCGCAGACCTCGCAAAAAGCGAGGGGCGAGCTCGGCCAGATCGATCACTAATAGGGCGCGGTTTGATGAGACCCCGATCGTAGCGGCGTAGCCCCCCAACTGTGTGGTCGGCCGAACGGGGCGCTTCGCCCCGACTGGTATCCTCGTCAAAGTCCCGTCGGCGCTGCGGTTGCGCTAGCAGATTGGGTGGAGCGCCTCGCTTTAATCCATTCGAAGAATGCGTCGGTGGTGTCGGCGGGACTGCCTGCCGCGATGTAGTCGTCCAAATAGATCGAGAAATTCACGAGCAGTGTTCGAGCGACGAGCTCGACATCACCGTAGCTGACCGTCTGACTACTCTTGTTGGCTGGAAGATCGAATTGGAGGGTCGGCCAAGTGCCGTGAAGCACCCGCGAGCGCGCCGTTGTTATCGCTTCAGAGAATTGCTCCACGGTCATCGTGGTGCTTGGCGTCAGCGGATCGGTGCGCTTCAGGCCGAAGAACACGTCGAAGCTTTCATTAACCCGCCGCTTGCTCCCGCTCATGTTCTCGGCGCGGAAGAGCACCTCTATCGCCGTCTCCAGCTTCGCAACCGCAACTGTATCGAGTGTCTCGGCCAACGCTTCATGATACCAGTAGGCCGCGTTACACCAAGCCTCGTCGAGATCCGGAACTGGACTTGATGCGTCGAGGAACGCCCCGAGACGCTGTCCCATCGAGCGGAGGGCTGGCTCGACCTGATCGATGTGAGCCTCGATCAGCTCGGGCGGGCGCGCGACAGCAGGCACCTGACTGCGCGTTCCCATGCTGAAGCCACCGCCCTCCACCCGCGAGACGTCAGCCCTCCATACCGGAGCGGCTCGCGCGGAGGCGCGAGAGATGCCCCGCATATCGTTGCCCGGTGAAATCAACTGGATCGCCGCCAGGGCGATGTCCGTAGAAAGGTCGGCGGCTCGCGTTGATTCCTCGGGCGGCCTTCTGGTCACCTTGACGAAGGCGACCCATGGAGCTGCGCGTTCGCTCGCGAACCGAACAAGCTCAGAAAACCGAAACCCACCCACTTCCGGGCGCGGGACCGGCTTCCTTCGGATGGCGGCCCAGACATCTCGGAACCATTGCCGCCAGACGGGCGGCTCCTTCGGCCAAAATTCCTCGTGCGAAACCCCAAAGCCGTCGGCCGGCAGCTCCGAGAGATGCCGGAAGGTCACTGGCCCAACGGTAAAGCCTGGGATGGCGTATGGAAATAGGGTGCAGACCACGAGGTGCTCGCGCACATGCGTGAGCGTGCCGAACCAAGTGTCGATCGCCGCTTGCAGCCCATCAAAATCCGGTTGCGTGAGGGATGAAGCTTCGAGACCGATCCAAGCCTTCATCATCTCGCTGCCGATGAGCTTGGCTATCGTGGAGTTGCTCGCACGACGGCTAATCTGGCTAAGGTTCGGACGGAAGGTCTTCGCGAGGGCGTCTATCGCCCCAAGGCCGGCGGCGGTGAACCCGGTCGCCGTCCCCTGGATCGGATTGATAGAAGCCGTAAGCAGTCCATGCTGCCGGAGGACGCTTGTGAGACCATCGGAATCATGTGGGAGTGGACCCACGAGGCTAATGGTCTTCATCCCATTGAGCGCCTGCCGGCAAAGATTTTCCTGGTCAGGCGTCATGTATCTCTAGTCCGAGCATCAGGGTTGCGGCGAAGGTTTGGATCGGTCCGGCGGATGCTTATGTGATGGTTTTCCTACCCTTACAATCTGCCTTCCATCCAAGTCGCGGGGTGAATGCTAAGTTGCATTCCAACATGATCGGCAACGATCCCGCAGACCGAGGATCGTTGCCGATGCGGGCTGAAGTTGGGATTGACCCATAGGATAGGGCTGTGACCACGTTTTGCGGCCAAGCTGCGATATGCGAACGGCGCGGGCTTTCCCAGCCCGGCCGACGACTTCGTCGAGGAGGGGATCGACCTGCAGCGACTGCTGATCGCCAACCGGCCCACCACCTTCCTCGTACGGGTCGCGGGCGACAGCAAGGTGCTCGCCCGCCTCTTCGACGGTGACCTCGCGGTGGTCGACCGCTAGCTGACGCCGCGCAACGGCGATGTCGTAGTGGCCGATATCGACGGCGATCGGAGCTTCAAGGTCTGGCGTCGCCAGGGCCCCCAGGTCACCCTTAGCTTCGCCAACCCTGGTGGTGACCCTTCCCGAGGCCTCGAACGACACGCTGGTGCTGGTGAAGGCGGCGACGCACGCCGTGCGCAAGGTCTGGCGCGACGGCTACCGCTATTCCAAGACCGGCGTAGTCACGACCGACCTCGTGCCACTGGCAAGCTCGCAGAGGGCCCTTCCGGGCTTCGGCCAGCTCGACCCCGAGCGCGGGGCGGCTCTGATAGCGGCGCTCGATGCCTGCAACAGCCGGTTCGGCCGCGGGGCGGTGGTGCCGGCCGCGGCCGGGCTTTCGCAGAAGCGCGATTGGTCGACGAAGTTCGAGATGCGCTCGCCGCGCTACACCACCAGGCTCGACGAGTTGCCGGTAATCGCGGCGGCATAGGCCTCCAGTGCTCGACCGGCGCAGCCTATCGTCGTTGCCTGGCCGCCCCAGCCTCAATGTCAAAACCGTGGAAGGGCCGCCGAGGTCACGGCAGCCCTTTCTCTTAGGTTTTATCGATGCGGATCTTTGGGGGCTGAATGCGGATCTTTGGGTCGGCTTTCACTCAGTTCTTGGTGTCGAGCGGGCGCCCGAGAAGGCGGGCGAACTCCGCTTCGATCTCCTCCACGGAGAACGGGTTCTGCCCCTGGGCACCCGGCTCGGACGAGTCGGGTTTCGACGGCTCAGGTTTCGGCGGTTCGAACCTCGCTGGTACGGCCTTGGACGGTTCAGACCTGGGAGATTCGGGCCTGGGAGGTTCAGACTTGGCCGGCTCGGGTTTGGGCGGCGCAACGAATTGAGGCGGCGCGACGGGCTTGGCGGGTGCCGCTGACTTCGGCTCAGGCCTCGGCTCCAAATCCGGCTCGGAGTGGGGCGAAGTCACGATCGAAGCCGGCGCTGGCTCCGTCTCGTCTGAGACAGGCGGCGGCAAAGCAGGAACGGGTTGCGCCGACTCAACCGGCGCGGCCATTGCCGCCATGGCTGCCGCCACGGGATCGGGCTGGGAAGGCCCCGGTTCGGCCGGCTTCGGGGCCGACGGCGGAAGGGGCATTTCGTGGGTGCCCCCGGGCGGCGGCGTGACAGCGGACGAGGGACGCTTCAGCGCGACCTGGAGCTGTCGTGCCATGTCGGAAAGAACAGCCGGATCGACCGACCTCGGTTCACGACTGGCCATGACCGGCGCCGGCTCGGGCATGGGGGCCTGCGCCCGTGCAGACGCGACGGCTTCAGGTCGGGGACTGCGCTCGGACGCAGCTTCCGAGCGCGGGCTGACCACTGGTGGCGCGGTGCGCCGCATCAGGCGGCTGACCGGCGTGACCGGTCGGGGCGGGACGTCGGCGGGCGAAATCTCGGGCTCGAACAGGCCGGGATCGAGGGGCGGCGCCCGATCGGAAGCGGGCGGAGCCCCGGGAACGGCAGGCGGCACCACCTCCGGCATCGCAAAGGTCGGGGGCATCGGCGAGTCGAGAAACGGATCGCTCCGCGGTGGCTCCAGCCCGCCGGGTTCGGGCGCGCCGATCTCGCCTGATCGCGCATGACCCTCCGGTGCGTAGCGGCTCCCCGCCCCGCGCTGAATATGGCGCTCGACCACGACGTCGTTGGGGCCACCGACCAGGAGCAGGTGCTCCACGTTGTCCCGCCGCAGCAAGATGAGCTGCCGTTGCCGATCGAGTTCGTAGATGTCGACGATGCCGAGTCGCGGTTGGCGTCCGCGTTGGCCGGTTCCCGCCGAGAGCGTGAGACCGCGCCCCGACAGCCGCATGAACAGCAGCGCCGCGATCAGGAACAGCACCAGGATGACGAGGAAGATCACCAGGAACTGCAGGGCGTAGGAGCCCTCGGAACTGAAGAACGCTTGCAAGACCCGCGTCTTTCGTAGTCGGGGCTCCGACGTCATCCCCTACGGCCAGCGGTGACTGGAGCCGGCAGGCGACGCGATCTCGGCCCCACGCAATACAAGGCTCGATTATCGCCGCCGCCTCGCCGCCCGGCAACAAAGGCTGACACTTCGTTAACAACTCGGTGCGCCCCGCACCAAACTTTCTCGACCTTTGGCAGCGTGGTGCGGCGCTGAGAGCACTCGGCAGGATTTGCCCGGTTAACGGCTCCTTAACCATAGGAGCGGCAGTTTCTGCCGGGTCCGGGTCTGCGGCCCCTCTCGAATTTCGCCATCCGCCGCGCCGGCTCCGAGGCAACATGTCGCTCACCGACCTGCCCCTGCTCGGCATGCTGCGCACCCGGATGCACTGGCATCAGGCGCGCCAAGCCTTGCTCGCCGAGAACGTCGCCAACGCCGACATGGCGGGCTTTCGCCCGCGCGACCTGGGCGAGCCCTCGGCAGCCTCCGCCGGTCTCGCCGCGCCGCTCGGAGCCTCCATCGGAGGCGATGGCGTCGCCCGCACCGACTCCGCGCATATCGGGATGTCGGCGAGCGCCGGGCCGAATGCCGATCCGCGCCGCTTCAAGGGTTTCGAGGTCCGTCCCTCCGGCAACGGGGTCAACCTGGAGGAGGAGATGATGAAGGCCGGCGACAACCAAGCCGACTATCAGCTCGTCGCCTCGCTCTACCAGAAGAGCCTCGACGCCCTGAAGATCGCCGTCGGCAAGCGCTGAAGCCCGTAAGCGGAGACTGTCATGGATTTCCTGAAGAGCCTCGGCATCGCCGCTTCCGGCCTCAAGGCGCAGTCCGGCCGGATGCGCATCATCGCCGAGAACATCGCCAACGCCGATTCGACGGCTCAAACCGCCGGCGGCGATCCCTATCGCCGCAAGATTCCGACCTTCACGAACCGCTTCGACCGCGAGTTGAACGCCAGCGTCATCGAAGCCGGCCGGGTGCGGCGCGATCCTACGCCGTTCCGCACCAAGCACGATCCCGGCAACCCGGCCGCGGATGCCCGCGGCGAGGTGCGCCTGCCCAACGTCAACGGGCTGATCGAGAACATGGACATGCGCGAGGCCCAGCGCTCGTATGAGGCCAACCTCAACATGGTGACCGCCACGCGGCGGATGATCTCCCGCACCCTCGAGATCCTGAAGGCGTAGCCCCGATGACGACCTCCGCCTTCGCCGCCGGCGCCTACGGCGCGGCTCAGAGCCTCGCCCGCCCAGGCGCCGCGAAGCCCGCTCAGGGTATGGCTCAAGGGCTTACTGCCCCGGGCGGCTTCACCGGCTTCCTGCAGCAGAGCCTCGACAGCGTGGCTCAATCCGGCGCGCAGGCCGACCGTGCCGCCCTCTCCGCAGCGGCGGGCAAGGCCAACGTGGTGGACGTCGTCACCGCCGTCGCCGAGAGCGAGACCGCCCTCCAGACCCTGGTCGCCGTGCGCGATCGCGTGATCTCGGCCTACGAAGAGATCATGCGGATGCCGATCTGATTCCGTTTTGATTCCCTCTTTCCCGAGCACGGGTGAGGGATGCTCCATCGAACGCTCCATGATCAGGCGAGAAGTTCCAAGACCATGACCGGCCTCGCCATCCTCGACATCGCCCGCGATGGCATCTTCGTCTTCCTGAAGGTGGCGGGGCCGCTGATGATCGTTGCTCTCGTCGTCGGCCTGATCGTATCGCTGTTCCAGGCGCTGACGCAGATCCAGGAGCAGACTCTCATCTACGTGCCGAAGATCGTCGCGGTTTTCGGGGTGATGCTCCTGATGCTGCCCTTCATCGGCGACGCCATGGCCGCCTACATGGCCCGGATCGCCGCCCGGATCGCCGCGGGCGGGTAATGGAGCAGCAGCGCGGGCCCGACCGAGCGTGTAGGATGAGCCGGCATGACCACGCCGCTCGACCTGCTGCTGCCCGGCCTCGCGGCGGCCTTCCTCATCACCTTCGCCCGCGTCGGCACGTTGATCATGCTGATGCCGGGTCTCGGCGAGCAGCTCATCGCAGGCCGCATCCGGCTCGCCCTCGCCCTGCTCGTGACGCTGGTGCTGTTCCCCACGGTGCGGCCAATGCTGCCGACGGGCAACGCCGCGTTGGCAGCCCCTGCCCTGATCGGGCTCCTGTTTGGCGAGATCCTGATTGGGCTGATGCTGGGCCTATGCGTGCGCATGATCGTTGCCGCGCTCCAGACCGCCGGCACGGTGATTTCGCAGCAGCTCGGCCTGTCCTACGCCATGACCGTCGATCCGACGATGGGCGGACAACAGGCGGCGCTCGGAAACCTCCTGGCGCTGCTCGGCGTCACCCTCATCATGGCGACCGACCTGCACCACGTCGCCCTCGAAGCGATCGGGCGCAGCTACCTCCTGCTGCCGCCGAGCAACGTACCGGCCATGGCAGATGCCGCCAAACTGGCGCTCGATGCGTTCAGCCGCGGCTTCGCATTGGCAGTGCGGATTTCCGGCCCCTTCATCGTCTTCGGCATCCTGTTCAATCTCGGGCTCGGCGTGCTCTCCCGGCTGATGCCGCAGCTGCAGGTGTTCTTCCTGGCGGTGCCCGCCTCGGTGCTGATCGGCATGATGTTGTTCGTCGGAGCGCTGAGCCTCATCATGGGGCTGTTCCTCGACGATCTCGGCCGCTATCTCGGCGCGTTCCTCGGGCGCTGATCGTCGTTACGCTGATCCGGAACGGAGGAGCCTGAACCGGTGTCCGACGAGACCGACGACGAGGACAAGACCGAAGACCCGACGCCGCGGCGCATCGAGCAAGCGATCGAGCGCGGCGACGTGCCTAACTCCCCCGAGATCAACACCTTCTTCATCCTGGCGGCCTTCACCCTCGTCCTGATGCTGTCGGCCCGTCCGGCCGCTGAAGGCCTGACCCGCGACATGCGCGGCTTCCTCGAACATGCCGGCGCCTTGTCCTCGGACGGGGGCACCTATCTCGGCGTCGCCTTCGGTGCGGCTTTGGTCTGCGCCAAGGCGCTCGCGGTCCCGCTGGGCATTGCGATGCTTGCGGCCATCGCCGCCGGACTGATCCAGCACCGGCCGATCTTCACCGCTGAGAGCCTGATGCCGAAATTCGCGCGCATCTCGCCGATGGCCGGCGCCAAGCGCCTGCTCGGCATGGATGCCTGGGTCAATTTCGGCAAAGGGCTCGCCAAGATCGTCGTGGTCGGCACGATTGCCGGGACGATCCTGTGGAACGAGCACGACCGGGCCGAGTCCTTCGCCCAGCTCGATCCGGGCGCGGCACTCCAGAGTACCCTCACACTTGCCCTCAAGATGATGGGCGGCATGCTCGCGGTCTACGCCGCCATCGCGCTCGGCGATGCGCTGTACCAGCGGCACCGCTGGCACACGCGCCTGCGCATGACCAAGGAGGAGATGAAGCAGGAGCATAAGGAGAGCGAGGGCAGCCCCGAGGTGAAGGCCCGGATCCGTCAGCTGCGTCAGGCACGGGTGAAGAAGCGGATGATGGCCGCCGTGCCCACCGCGACCGTGATCGTCACGAACCCGACCCACTTCGCCGTGGCCTTGCGCTACGAGACCGGCATGGCCGCTCCGATCTGCGTCGCCAAGGGCGTCGATTCGCTGGCGCTGCGCATCCGTGCCGTGGCCGCCGAGCACGACGTGCCGGTGTTGGAGAACCCGCCGCTCGCCCGCGCCCTGCACGCCACGGTCGAGGTTGATCAGGAGATTCCCGCCGAGCACTATCGCGCAGTTGCGGAGGTCATCGGTTTCGTGCTTCGCCTGCGCCGCCGGGCCGCCTGAGGCTCGATCCGGTTCCGCATGGGACGGCGAAGTCGTTCAGGCGCCACGGTTTATGCACCATTGTCCGGCAATGCTCCGGCAAAGGGCGCGGCATTTGACGACCCACAGGGCTCGAAGCGGCTAAGTGCGGCGGCCATGTGTGAGGGATGGGTAGGGCCTGATGGCTGAGGTCAGCGGACCAGCGGTGCCGGCGTCCGGTTCGATCGATCGTTCGGAACGGCCCGGCCGGGTCGGCCTGCTACTGATGCTGGCGGGGCTGCTCGTCGGCGCGGCGGTGGGACTGTCCTTCGTCGCCAACGAGCAGGCGCAACCGCTCATCCTCGCCTTGCTAGCGCTGCTCGCGATGGCGGGCGTGTTCTTCCTGTTCGCGCTCGCCATCGGTGCGCTGCAACTCGCCGGCCCGGCCGCACGCGACGACATCACCCGCGCCATCGTCGACGCCGCCCCCGAGGGCAAGCTCGTCGTCGAGGATAACGGGCGGATGATCTACGCCAACGAGGCCTATATGCGGCTGGCCGGCGGCGACAGCTTTTCGAATTTGCGCTCGATCGAGCGCATCTTCGTCGGCGCGCCCGAAGTTTCCGAAGCCGTCTATCGCTTGGCCCAGGCGTCGCGCGATGATCGCGCCTATGCCGAGGAAATCCGGATGTCGCCGCCGCCGGGCGGCGCCCCGGACCGCGACTTCGCGTGGTACCGCATCGCGGTGCGGCCGATCCCGCGTCACCGCGGCTCCGCCGCGCTCTGGACGGTGAGCGACATCACCCACGAGCGCGAACGCCAGGAAAACGTCTTCCAGGAACTCCAGCACGCGATCGACTACCTCGACCACGCGCCGGCCGGCTTCCTGTCGATCGATGCCGCCGGCTCGATCGTCTACATGAACGCGACGCTCGCCTCCTGGCTCGGCTACGACCTTGCCACCGTCGGATCCGGCGGGCTGAAGCTCCTGGAAATCGCGCCCGGCGCCGATATGCTCACCACCGCGCCCGGTCTGCCCGGTGAGGTGCGCACCGACCGCTACGACATCGACCTGCGCCGCCGCAACGGTCAGCCGCTGCCGACCCGGCTCTACCACCGCGTCGCCTACGGGCAGGACGGTGCACCCGGCCCCTCGCGCACCTTCGTGCTCAACCGCTCCGCCGGCTCGGACGCCGACGAGCCGCAGCGCGCGGCGGAGGTTCGCCTCGCCCGTTTCCTCAACAACAGCCCGATTGCCATCGCCACTCTCGACCGCGATGGCCGCGTGATCCGCGCCAACGCCTCGTTCGTGCGCCTGTTTGCCGGCATGCCGCGCCAGCCGGCGGCGGAAGCCGGCCGCGATGCGCCCGACCCGATGATGCGCGACGCCGTGCTGGAGCGCGACCGCGGCGCCATCGAGGGTGCTCTGGCCCGGGCCGCCAACGGCTTCGGCGGCCTTGAGCCGATCGAGGTCGGTCTGTCCGGTCCAGGCGAGCGCTCGGCCCGCGTCTGGATGAGCCCGGCCGATGCCGATGGGACGCAGGCCGCGGATGCCGAGGGCAAGGCCGGCAGCGACGGCGACCGAGAGCGGGTGATCCTCTACGCCCTCGACACGACCGCCCAGCGCCAGCTCGAGCAGCAGATCGCCCAGACCCAGAAGATGGACACGGTGGGCCAGCTCGCCGGCGGCATCGCCCACGACTTCAACAACGTCCTGCAGGCGATCATCGGCTACTCGGACCTGCTGCTCGCCAGCCACCGGCCGACCGACCACGCTTTCCAGGACATCATGCAGATCAAGCAGAATGCGAACCGGGCCGCGAGCCTGGTGCGCCAACTGCTGGCTTTCTCCCGTCGCCAGACCCTGCGGCCGGAAGTGATGGATGTCGGCGAGGCGCTCTCGGACCTGACGCTCCTGCTCAAGCGCCTGCTCGGCGAACGCGTACAGCTCGATTTCCGTCACGGCCGCGAGATCTGGCCGATCAAGGCCGACGTGAACCAGTTCGAGCAGGTGATCGTGAACCTCGCGGTCAATGCCCGCGATGCGATGCCGGGCGGAGGCAGCCTGAGGATCCGCACCGCCAACTGCCCGGTCGACGGTGAGCGGCCGGTCGGAATCCCGGCGGGCGATCACGTGATGATCGAGGTGACCGATACCGGCGAGGGCATTCCGCCCGAGGTGCGCCAGAAGATCTTCGAGCCGTTCTTCACAACCAAGGAGATCGGCAAGGGCACTGGACTCGGGCTCTCGACGGTGTTCGGCATCGTCAACCAGTCGGGCGGAGCGATCGACGTGCAGTCGACGGTGGGCGAAGGCACCACCTTCCGCATCTACCTGCCGCGCCATGAGCCCGGTATCGAGCCCGTGCCCGAACCGCTGCCTCCGCCCCGATCGGAGTCGGGGCTGGACACGATAAAGCCGGTGAAGCCCGTCGGCGCCGATGGTGGTGAGCCGAAATCGGATTCCGGTGAGACGACCGACGCGAAGCGATCGGGGCCGGAAACGGACTCCGCTTCTGCCGTCGCGCGGGCAGCGGAGTCGCCGCCGAAGCCGGCGACCGATCATACCGGCCAGGGGACCGTCCTGCTCGTCGAGGACGAGGATCCGGTTCGCGCGGTCAATTCCCGCGCCCTGTCGGCCCGCGGCTACACGGTACTCGAGGCCGCCTCCGGGATTGAGGCCATGCGCCTGATCGAGGAGCATGCCGAGGGCATCGACGTGGTGGTGTCCGATGTCGTCATGCCGGAGATGGACGGGCCGACTTTGCTGCGCGAACTGCGCAAGCACTACCCCGACCTCAAGGTGATCTTCGTCTCGGGCTACGCCGAGGATGCGTTCCGCAAGAACCTACCCGAGGGCGAGGCCTTCAACTTTCTGCCGAAACCCTTCAGCCTGAAGCAACTCGTCGAGACGGTGAAGCGCACGATGGCGAGCTGACTCCGACCGAGGGCGCAGCAGGACTAATTCAGGACGTGAGGCACCGGCGAGTGTCGTCGGAGTTTTCTCTCGCGAACGCCGAAGGTCGGCGTGACGTCGAACAAGCTTGTTCGCGTCTGGCGTTGCCGTGGTCGGCTTTCTCGGTCCCTGCCTTCGATCGAGGGCGTGGCTTCAGGACATTTCCTTGTCTGGCTGGTCGCGACTCGCCCCGGCCACAGGCGACATCTCCTCCCCCCCCTCGGCCGGTAATCCGCGCCGCAACTCGAACAAGCTCATCTGCAGAAGCGTTCGCTGTCTGAATGTGGCGGCTGGTCCCAATCGCTCCTCGGCTTGGCGCAGGAGCTGCTCGATCTCACGAAGTTCGTTGAGGTCTTTCGGCATGAGGGCCACCTCATCATGCGTCCTACCGAGACTAGATCGGCGCCATACCTCTCACATTCTGATCCAAATGTCCTTCATGACGTTGAACTCGAAGTTTGCTCTTCCGGCGATTTTGATCGCAGACAATCAAAACAGTCTGGATTTCAATTTGTAAATTCTTGCCGAAACACATATTTATATTTTTTATTACTCCGGATATACCGCTGATTAGCTGTTTACATAAAATCGGATCGTCCAGCAAAGGTGAATTTTTTACCGTGCATAACTGAATTTGTTTTCGAATTAAAATATAATCTACTGAATTATTCTATTATAAAATACTCGGCATCCTTGCAAATGACGTGCCCTCAGGTTCTGAGCAAGCAAATTCTACTCGCCTCAACCCAGTTCATTGGATTCATGTGTTCGTCACACGTGTCGGGAACAGCACACCCGCTTGTTTCACGGGCGCGGCACGACGCCGCGGTGACGGTCTAAAACCTTCGCGTTGGGACTTGCAAGACGAGAACAAAACAAGTACGAAATGGACAGCTTCGGCGGATTGAGCGCCGTGCCCCTCCCATGCATAAGGATGCCGAGCGATGGCCCAGCCTGCGCTGAAGATGGTGGAATCCTCGACAATGGCAGCAGCGGACAAGGACAAGTCGAAGGCGATCGAGGCTGCGCTGACGCAGATCGAGCGCGCGTTCGGCAAAGGCTCGATCATGCGCCTCGGTAAGAACGACAAGGTGCAGGAGGTCGAAACCATCTCGACGGGCTCGCTCGGCCTCGATATCGCGCTCGGTGTCGGCGGCTTGCCGCGGGGGCGCGTCGTCGAGATCTACGGCCCCGAATCGTCCGGCAAGACGACGCTGGCGCTCCACACGATCGCCGAGGCCCAGAAGAAGGGTGGCGTCTGCGCCTTCGTGGACGCAGAGCACGCCCTCGACCCGGTCTACGCGCGCAAGCTCGGCGTCAATCTCGACGACCTGCTGATCTCCCAGCCTGATACCGGTGAGCAGGCGCTCGAAATCACCGACACGCTGGTGCGCTCCGGCGCCATCGACGTGCTCGTGGTCGATTCGGTGGCCGCGCTGACGCCGCGGGCCGAGATCGAGGGCGAGATGGGCGAGAGCCAGCCGGGCCTCCAAGCTCGCCTGATGAGCCAGGCGCTGCGCAAGCTGACCGGCTCGATCTCGCGCTCGAACTGCATGGTGATCTTCATCAACCAGATCCGCATGAAGATCGGCGTGATGTACGGCAGCCCTGAGACCACCACCGGCGGCAACGCACTGAAGTTCTACGCCTCGGTGCGCCTCGACATCCGCCGCGTCTCGACGCTGAAGGACCGCGACGAGGCCATCGGCAACTCGGTCCGCGTCAAGGTCGTCAAGAACAAGGTCGCGCCGCCTTTCAAGCAGGTCGAATTCGACATCATGTTCGGCGAGGGCGTGTCGAAGGTCGGCGAGCTGATCGACCTCGGCGTGAAGGCCGGCATCGTCGAGAAGTCGGGCGCGTGGTTCTCCTACGACAGTCAGCGCCTCGGCCAGGGCCGCGAGAACTCCAAGGGTTTTCTGCGCGACAATCCGGATATCGCGAACAAGATCGAAGCCTCGATCCGTCAGAATTCGGGGCTGGTCGCCGACCGCATCCTCGAGAATGCCAAGCCGACGGCCGAGGATCTGGACGAGGGCGAGGCGTAAGCCCGCCGCCTGAACCACCGGAAACGAAAAGGCCCGCCGCGAGCGATCGCAGCGGGCTTTTTCTTGGGCCGAAACGCGGAGGATCAGTCCGCCGCGTGTTGCGCGTCGAACTCGGCGGCGAAGCGTGCGCCGGGCCGGTCCGTGCAGCGGTCCACCCAAGCGTCGATCGCGGGCACGCCGGGCTTGCCGAACCACGCATAGGGCGAGTGAAGCAGGAGATCGGTGGCGGTGAAGCGGTCGCTGAGCAGATATGGCTTGTCCTTCAGGGCTCCGGCGAGCCGCGCCTGGATCTCCGCCTCGGTGCGGAAGGTCCGGGCGACGGCCGGGTGATCGACGCCGATGGCCTTGAGCGTCAGCACCGGCTCGACGATGCCGGCATACCAAGCCAACCAACTCAGATAGGGGCCGCGCTGCGGGTCCCCGACGGGGATGCCGAGACCCGCCTGCGGGAACAGGTCGGCGAGATACTGAATGATCGCGCTCGATTCCCAAACCAGGGTGCCGTCGTGGTCGAGCAGCGGCACCTTGCCGTCGGGATGGGGGTTGCGCGGGTCGCGGCCGCCCGAACCGTCCATGCGTGGAATGGTGACGACCGCGATGCCGACCGTCTCCAGGGCGTCGAGTTCCTTGAGGAGCGCGACGATGCGGGTCGAGCGGCTGCGCGGCGAGTGGAACAGGGTGATCATCGGTGGTCTCGTGCTGGCGGGGTGACGGGAGACGTTGTAGCCAGGGTCACCTGTCAGTTTCCGTCAGTTGAGCGATGGCGCGGACCGATCGCCTTTTCCGGCTGCTGCACGCGATGCGCGTCCTGCCCTCACCGGTCACCGCGGCACGCCTCGCGGAGGAGACCGGCGTGTCGCTGCGCTCGCTCTATCGCGACATCGACAGCCTGCGCGCGGCCGGCGCCCGCATCGAGGGCGAACGGGGCTACGGCTACCGGCTGATCGAAGATGTCGCCCTGCCGCCGCAGACCTTCGACCGGATCGAGATCGAGGCGCTCGTTCTCGGCCTGGCCGAGGTCCGCCACATGGGCGATCCGGCGCTGGAGAAGGCCGCCGCCTCGGTGCTGGCGAAAGTCGCGGCGACCCTGCCCGACCGGGCCGAGCAGCACCTGTTCCACGCCGTCTCGCAGGTCCGCCGCTTCGAGGCGCGCTTTCCCGCATTCCCCGACATGGAGACGATCCGATCGGCCTGCTGGCGCGAAGAGGCGCTGCTTCTCCGCTACACCGACAAGGACGGAACGGTCACCGAGCGGACGATCCTGCCGCTCTCCGTAGTCTATCTCGACAGCAAGATGACGCTGCTGGCGTGGTGCTGCCTGCGTGAGGCGTTCCGGATGTTTCGCCTGGACCGTATCCGCGCCGCGCGGCCGGCCGGCACCAGTTTCCGGCCGCGGCGGGTGGCGCTGCTGCGCAGCTACCTCGCCGAGTTGAGGACCGGACGGAGTTTCGCGGCGCCGACCGGCTCCGCGCAGAACGAGCCGACGTGACTTGCACAGCTTCGGACCGTATGAGGGCGCAACAATGCTGCCGCGCTGCCCGCCAGCCGGCTCCCGACGCGACTTGATTTCCGAGCCTATCCGATGAGCGGCGTCAACGAGATTCGATCGACCTTCCTGGACTACTTCCGGGATGCCGGGCACGCGGTGGTGCCCTCGTCCTCGCTGGTGCCGAAGAACGACCCGACGCTGATGTTCACGAACGCCGGCATGGTGCAGTTCAAGAACGTCTTCACCGGTGTCGAGAAGCGCCCCTACGTGAAGGCGACCTCCTCGCAGAAATGCGTCCGCGCCGGCGGCAAGCACAACGATCTCGACAATGTCGGCTACACCGCACGGCATCACACCTTTTTCGAGATGCTCGGCAATTTCTCGTTCGGCGACTACTTCAAGGCCGACGCGATCGAACTGGCCTGGAAACTGATCACCCAGGAATTCGGACTGACGCCTGAGCGCCTGCTGGTGACCGTCTATGCCGACGACGACGAGGCAGCGGCCCTCTGGCGGAAGATCGCCGGCTTCTCCGACGAAAAGATCATCCGGATCGGCACCTCCGACAACTTCTGGCAGATGGGCGATACCGGCCCGTGCGGCCCGTGCTCGGAGATCTTCATCGACCAGGGTCCGGCGCTCGCCGGCGGCCCGCCCGGATCGCCGGACGAGGATGGCGACCGCTTCCTCGAATTCTGGAACCTCGTCTTCATGCAGTACGAGCAGGTCGAGCCGGGTATGCGCAATCCCCTGCCCCGGCCCTCGATCGACACCGGCATGGGCCTCGAGCGGATGGCCGCGATCCTCCAGGGCGTCCACTCGAATTACGACACCGACCTGTTCCGCGCGCTGATCGATGCGGTCGCCCATGCCCTGTCCCGCGCGCCCGAGCCGGAGACACGCGCCTCCTACCGCGTCATCGCCGACCACCTGCGCTCGACCTCGTTCCTGATCACCGACGGCGTGCTGCCCTCGAATGAGGGCCGCGGCTACGTGCTGCGCCGGATCATGCGCCGTGCCATGCGCCATCTCGAACTGCTCGGCGCCCGCGATCCGGTGATGTACCGCCTGGTGCCGACGCTGGTGCGCGAGATGGGGCAGGCCTTCCCGGAGCTGGCCCGCAACGAGGCACTGATCTCCGAGACCCTTCGGCTGGAAGAGGGACGCTTCCGCAAGACCCTGGAGCGCGGCCTCGCGATCCTTGACGCTGAGAGCCGTGATCTCGGCGCCGGCCAGAACCTTTCGGGCGAGACCGCCTTTACTCTCTACGACACCTACGGCTTCCCGCTCGACCTGACCCAGGACGCGCTGAAGGCCCGCGGCATCGGCGTCGATACCCAGGCCTTCGACGCGGCGATGCAGCGTCAGAAGCAGGCGGCACGGGCCGCGTGGCAGGGCTCGGGCGAGGCCGCGACCGAGACCGTCTGGTTCGGCATCAAGGAGCGCACCGGCGCCACCGAATTTTTGGGATATGAGACGGAGGCCGCTGAGGCCGTCGTCGGTGCCCTCCTGCGCGAGGGCAGTGAAGTCGAGACGCTGAAGGCCGGCGAGAGCGGCCTCGTGATCGTCAACCAGACGCCCTTCTACGGCGAATCCGGCGGTCAGGTCGGCGACACCGGCGCGATCGCCGGTCCGGGCCTCAAGGCGCGCGTGACCGGTACGGAAAAGAAGCTCGGCGACTTGTTCGTGCATCACGTCACGGTCGAGGAGGGCACGCTCTCCGTCGGCGCGCCGGTGGAGATGAAGGTCGATCACGCCCGCCGCGCCGCGATCCGCGCCAACCACTCGGCCACCCACCTGCTGCACGAGGCGCTGCGTCAGGTGCTCGGCGACCACGTGGCGCAGAAGGGCTCGCTCGTCGCGCCCGAGCGTCTGCGCTTCGACATCAGCCACCCGAAGCCCATCGACGAGGCAGAGCTGAGCCGCGTCGAGGAGATCGCCAACGCGGTGCTGCTTCAGAACGCGCCGGTGGTCACCAAGCTGATGGCGGTGGACGAAGCGATCGAGTCGGGTGCCCGCGCTCTGTTCGGCGAGAAGTACGGCGACGAGGTCCGGGTCGTCTCCATGGGCCGGCCGGTGGATGACGAGGGCCGCGAGGTCGAAGGCCGCCTGCCGAACTTCTCGATCGAGCTATGCGGGGGCACCCACGTGTCCCAGCTCGGCGAGATCGGCCAGATCACCGTGCTCGGCGAGAGCGCCGTCGGCGCGGGCGTGCGTCGGATCGAGGCGATGACCGGCAGCGCCGCCCGCCGCCATCGCGCCGCGGAGAGCCGTACGCTCAGTCAGCTCGCAGGCCTGCTCAAGGCACCGGTGGGCGACGTGCCGGACCGGCTCTCCGCCCTGATCGAGGAGCGCCGGCGGTTGGAGAAGGAACTGACCGACGCGCGGAAAAAAATCGCCATGGGCGGCGCTTCGGGCGGCGGCGAAGAGGCCCGCGAGGTCAACGGTGTGAAGCTGATGGCCCGCGTGGTCGAGGGCGTCGAGATGCGCGACCTCAAGGGCCTGGCCGACGAGGGCAAGAGCCGCCTCGGCTCCGGCATCGTCGCGATCGTCGGCGTGTCCGCCGACGGCAAGGCCGGGCTCGTCGTCGGTGTCACAGAAGATCTCACCGACCGCTACGATGCCGTCGGCCTCGTGCGCGCGGGCGCCGGACATCTCGGCGGCAAAGGCGGCGGTGGACGACGCGACATGGCTCAGGCCGGCGGACCGGACGGTGCCGGTGCCGAAGCCGCACTGGCCGCCATCTCCGAGGCGCTGGCAGCGGCCTGAACCCGCCATCACCCATGTGAGACGCAGGCGAAGAAAAATATCTTCGCTCACGGAACGGTGAGCGGGTTCGCGGCTTGGTTGGCCGCGATCCCCGCCGCTTCCGAGCCCTGTGCCCGGCGCGTTCTCTCCCCGATCCGGCTCAGCCGCGGATCCGGGACAGGGCGTCAACGTCCCGTGAGCCGATGAAACTCTTTCGCTGCCAGTCCTGCGACAACGTCCTCTATTTCGAGAACCGCTCCTGCGGGCGCTGCGGCCATCGGCTGGCCTACCTGCCGCAGCTCGGCCGGATCTCGGCCCTGGAGCCTGCAGGCGACAACAACGCCTGGATCCCGCTCGCCGCGCCCGATCGCCCGAGTTTCCTCTGCACCAACGCCGCGCACGACACCTGTAACTGGATGGTGCCGCCGGGCACGACCGACGCCTTCTGCCTCGCCTGCCGCCACAATGGCACCGTGCCGGATGTGAGCGACCCGGTGAACCTCGATCGTTGGCGGGAGATGGAGCACGCCAAGCACCGGCTGTTCTACACGCTGCTGCGTTGGAACCTGCCTCTGAAAACCCGTGCCGAGGATCCTGAGCACGGCCTGATCTTCAACTTCCTGGCCGATCCGCCGGATGCGAGCGGGCACAAGGTGATGACCGGCCATGACAACGGCATCATCACCATTGCTCTGGTGGAGGCCGACCCGGCCGAGCGCGAGAAGCGCCGCACGTCGATGGGTGAACCCTATCGGACGCTTCTCGGACATTTCCGCCACGAAGTCGGCCACCATTACTGGGACATTCTCGTGCGCGACGCCGGCAAGCTGGAGCCGTGCCGGGCAGTGTTCGGCGACGATTCGCAGGATTACGGCGCGGCGCTCAAGCGCCACTATGACCAAGGCCCACCGCCGGACTGGCAGGAGACGTTTGTCTCGGCCTACGCGACGACCCATCCGTGGGAAGACTTCGCCGAGACCTGGGCGCATTACCTCCACATCGTCGACACGCTGGAGATGGCGAGCGCCTTCGGCATGCAGGTGAAACCCAAGGCCGATATCGAGGGCGAGCTGGCGGCGCGCGTCGATTTCGATCCCTACGGGGCCCACAGCATCGAACAGATCATCGATGCGTGGCTTCCCTTCGTCTTTGCCATGAACAGCGTCAGCCGGGCCATGGGTGAAGGCGACCTCTACCCCTTCGTGCTCGCTCCACCGGTCGTGGCGAAGCTCGGGTTCATCCACGAGCTCGTGCACCGGCGAGTGTGAGATCGCCAGAGTCGGATCAGTGGCGGGCGGGGCTACCGGTCAGGCCCGACCCGCCTCCGCCGAGAGCATGGCGGGATCGATCCCGATCGCCTTGAGAACCTGATCGTACTTCGTGCCGAGGCCCGGATCGAAGATCAGCCCGGGATCGGCCGGGCAGTTCAGCCAGCCATTGGCCAGGATCTCGTTCTCGAGCTGGCCCGCCTGCCAGCCTGCGTAGCCGAGCGCCAGCACCGCGTTCGACGGGCCGCGCCCGTCGGCAATGGCGCGCAGGATCTCTACCGTCGCCGTGAGACACACGCCTTCGTCGATCTGCAGGGTCGATTGATCGATGTGAAAGTCGGCCGTGTGCAGCACGAAGCCGCGCTTGGCATCGACCGGACCGCCCATCAGCACCGGCATATGGCCGACCCGCTCACGCAGGCGGATCGCGTCAGCCTCGCTGGCGATGTCGAGCTGGATCAGGAGATCCGGCATGCTCAGGTCCGCGACCGGCTTGTTGACGATGATGCCCATCGCCCCGTCCGCCGAGTGGGCGCAGAGATAGATCACCGAGCGCGCGAAGCGCTCGTCGCCGATCCCCGGCATGGCCACGAGGAACTGGCCGTCGAGATAGGCGGGGTCTTTGAGCGCGGGGTCGGGTATCTGCATCGGTCTATGCTAATGCGGCGGCCGCCATTGATCCATAAGGCAAACGCGCACGCAGGATGCCGGTGCCTCGACAGTCGCGCGAAGCGCGTCTAACGGTTCGGGGCTTTTGCGAGGAGAGCACGGATGACCATTCAGGTTGGCGATCACCTGCCCCAGGCCACCTTCCGGGTGAACGGGCCGGACGGTCCGCAGGCCAAGACGACCGACGACGTGTTCAAGGGGCGCCGCGTCGTGCTGGTCGGCGTGCCGGGTGCCTTCACGCCGGCCTGCCATCGGAACCACCTGCCGGGCTTCGTCGCCAAGCGCGAGGAGATCCTGGCCCGCGGCGTCGATGCGATTGCCGTGACCGCGGTCAACGACATCTTCGTCCTCAACGCGTGGCAGCAGCAGAGCGGCGCCGAGGGCATCGAGTTCCTGGCCGACGGCAATGCCGAGTTCGCCAAGGCGATCGGCCTCGAAATGGACGGCTCCGGCTTCGGTCTCGGCCCGCGCTCCCAGCGCTATGCCATGCTGGTCGATGACGGCGTCGTTCGCATCCTCAATGTCGAGGATACGCCCTCCAAGGCCGAGGTGTCGGGCGCCGAAGCGCTGTTGAAGGTGCTCTGATCGATCTGCTCCTCCCCTCCCCCACGGGGGAGGGTTCGAACCCCTCAGTCGTCCCAACCGTAATTCCGCGCATCCGTTGCGGCGCGATGGAAGGCGAGGCGCCGGTCGTATTCCAGCGGGTCCTTGGGCTGCACCAGGGCACCGGCCGGCACGTTCAGCCAGTCCACGAGGCGGGTCAGCATGAAGCGCATGGCCGCGCCCCGCGCCAGAACCGGCAGCGCCGCGATCTCGGCAGGCTCCAGCTTTCGCACGGAATCGTAGCCCGCGATCATCGCTCCCGCCTTGTCGCGGTGGAAGGTGCCGTCCGCATCGAAGCACCACGCGTTGAGGCTGATCGCCAGATCGTAGGCGAAGGCGTCGGTGCAGGCGAAGTAGAAGTCGATCAGCCCCGACACGGCGTCGCCGATGAAGAAGACGTTGTCGGTGAACAGGTCGGCGTGGATGACCCCGCCCGGCAGGCCCTGCGGCCAGGACGCTTCAAGGACATCGAGGTCGGCGCGCGTGCGGGCCGCGAGTCCCGGCGCAACCGTGTCCGCCTGCGCCTCCGCCTGCACGAACAGCGGCCGCCACGCCCCCACCGACAAATTGTTCTCGCGCACCATCGGGAAGTCGCGCCCGGCAGCGTGAAGCCCGGCCAGCGCGGCACCAAGCGCCCGGCAATGCTCCGTGTTCGGACGGCTTAAGGAAACGCCTTCGAGGAAAGTGACGATCGCCGCCGGCCGGCCGCAGAGGCGCCCGAGCGCGGTTCCGGCGCGGTTGCGCACCGGCTGCGGGCAGGCCAGGCCGGCCCGCGCCAGATGACCCATCAGGTTGATGAAGAACGGCAGATCCGCCTCACTCACCCGCTTCTCGTAGAGGGTGAGGATGTAGTTGCCCGTGCTCGTGTGCAGGAAGAAGTTCGAATTCTCGACGCCTTCCGCGATGCCCTTGTAGGAGAGCAATTCGCCGAGTTCGTACTCTTTGAGAAAGGCGCGTAGCGCCTCGTCGGATACGTCGGTGTAGACCGCCACGGGTGCCGCTGCCGGGTTCGCGCAAGAGAAAGGGGCGCCATGGGCGCCCCTGGAGGTCGTTCGGTCGGCTTGTTCAGGCGCCGACGCGGGCTTCGCCCTACTCGGCGGCCTCGCTGCGCAGCTCGCGCGGCAGCGGGAAGGACATGTCTTCGACCGTGACCGAGACCTGATCCACCGTCACGTCGAAGCGCGCGGCGAAGGCGTCGATGATCTCTTCCACCAGGACCTCAGGTGCAGACGCGCCGGCGGTGAGGCCAAGGCGACGGATATCCTTGAAGGCGTCCCAGTCGATCTCCTCGGCGCGTAGGACGAGGCGGGTGATCGGGCAGCCGGCCCGCTCGGCGACCTCGCGCAGCCGCTGCGAGTTCGAGGAGTTGGAAGATCCCACCACGATCAGCGCATCGACCCGCGGAGCGACCTCCTTGACCGCCTCCTGGCGGTTGGTGGTGGCGTAGCAGATGTCGTCCTTGTGAGGGCCATGGATGCCGGCAAACTTGGCCTTCAACGCCTCGACGATATGCTTGGTGTCGTCGATCGACAGGGTCGTCTGCGTCACCCAGGCGAGCGCCTGGTCGGCCGGCGGGTTCAGGGCATCGATCTGGTCGATGTCCTCGACGAGCGTGATCGAGCCTTTGGGCAGCTGGCCCATGGTGCCGACGACTTCCGGATGACCGGAATGGCCGACGAGCAGGACGTGACGCCCGCGCTTGTGATGGATCTCGGCCTCGCGGTGGACCTTGGTCACCAGCGGACAGGTGGCGTCGATGGTGGTGAGGCCGCGTGCGTCGGCGTTCTGCGGCACCGTCTTGGCGACGCCGTGGGCGGAGAAGATGACGGGTGCGCCGCTATCGGGCACCTCGTCCAGCTCGCGCACGAACACGGCGCCTTTCCGCTTCAGAGTCTCGACCACATACTTGTTGTGGACGATCTCGTGGCGAACGTAGACCGGCGCTCCGTAGATCGCCAGCGCCCGCTCGACCACGTCGATCGCGCGCACCACGCCGGCGCAGAAGCCGCGGGGCGCGCACAGCAGAATCTCCAGTGGCGGCTTGTCGCCCGTCACGGCCGGCTGCGGGACCCGGTTCGGGTCAGCGGTGAGGTTGATGGTGTCAGCGCTCATGATCCGGCGGATGTGGAGAGGGGTGGCCGGGTCTGTCAACAGCGGCCAGCCCGAAAGCCGCGACAGGTTTGAGCCTGTCCGTCACTTTTACATAGCACACATGCAGCGATCCGTGACCCCCGCCGGTCGCCCAGGGGGCCTGCATCCTCACGCGTGTGGCAATGCTGCCTTCCGACGAAGCTGCGGCGCGGCGATCTAATGAAGGGGCCGGACATGTGACGAACGACACCCGAATCGCCCTCGCGATAGCGGGGCGAGCGGGCTAAGGGGAAGCCCTTCTCCCTTCCGGAACCAGCGAGGCAACGGGCTTTCATGGCGAGCGCCACGGACCATGCCAGCTTCCTGCCGCCGGTGCTGACGTTTCTGTCGGCAGCGGTGATCGGCGTTCCGCTCGTGCGTCTGCTCGGCCAGAGTGCGGTGCTCGGCTATCTCGTGGCGGGCGTGGTGATCGGCCCGGCCGGCTTCTCGCTGATTGCGGAGCCCGAGACCGCGGCGAGCGTCGCCGAGATTGGCGTGGTTCTCCTGCTCTTCATCGTCGGACTCGAACTCGAGATTACGCGACTCGTCTCGATGCGGCGCGACATCTTCGGGCTCGGTGCCGCTCAGCTCGCTCTCTGCTCGCTCGTCATCGCGGGGGCGGCCCTCGCCTACGGCCTGACGCCGGCGGCGGCGAGCGTCGTCGGCATCGCCATCGCGCTCTCCGCCACGGCCGTCGCGCTCCAACTGCTGGAGGAGCGCGGCGATCTCGGCTCACCCTATGGCGGGCGCTCCTTCGCGGTGCTCCTGTTCCAGGACATCTCGGTGGTAGCAATCCTGGCGCTGCTGCCGCTGCTGGCCTCGGCCGGCGCCACGCCGAAGGACGGCTGGCTCGACGAGGGCCTGCGCTCCACCGGCCGCGCGGCGGTCGCGGTGGCGGGCGTGGTGCTCGTCGGGCGCTACGGCCTCAACCCGTTCTTCCGCCTGCTCGCGGCCGCGGGCGGACGTGAGGTCATGACGGCAGCCGCCCTCCTTGTCGTGCTCGGCACGGCGCTGGTGATGGAGAAGGCCGGCCTCTCCATGGCGATGGGCGCCTTCCTCGCGGGCGTGATGCTCGCCGAGTCGAACTTTCGCCATCAGCTCGAGGCCGATATCGAGCCGTTCCGCGGCATGCTGCTCGGCCTGTTCTTCATGAGCGTCGGCATGTCGATCGACGGCGGCCTGCTCACGAATCACTGGCTGGCGCTGCTCGCCGCGACCATGGCGGCGATCGCCGTGAAGATCGCCCTCGTCGCCGGGCTGTTCCGCCTGTTCGGTTCGCCCTGGCTCGACGCCCTGCGCGGCGCGGCGGTTCTGGCGCCGGCCGGCGAATTCGCCTTCGTGATCCTGCCGGCGGCGGGCGACCTGCGCATCCTCGCCTCGGACGTGACCCGCTTCTGCGTCGCGCTCGCCGCTCTCACCATGCTGGTCGGGCCGATCGCCGCCAAGGGGCTCGACGCGCTGATCGCCCGCCGCCCCAAGGAGGCCGAGCCGCCCTCCGACGTCGGCGAGGCGCAGGAATCCGGCGACACCCGCGTGCTCGTGGTGGGCTTCGGCCGCTTCGGGCAGATCCTGGCGCAGGTGCTGCTGGCGGAGGGCATCAACATCACCGTCATCGACAAGGACGTCGAGCAGATCCGCAACGCGACGAGTTTCGGCTTCCGCATCTATTACGGCGATGGCACCCGGCTCGACGTGCTGCGCGCCTCCGGCCTCGCGAAAGCGGAGCTGATCTGCGTCTGCATCGACGATGCGCCGGCAGCGCTGAAGATCGTCGACATCGTCCACGAGGAGTTCCCGAACGTGCGCACCTACGTGCGGGCCTACGACCGCACGCACGCCATCGAGTTGATGAACCGCGACGTCGATTTCCAGCTTCGCGAGACCGTCGAATCCGCCCTCGGCTTCGGTCGCGCCGCCCTCGAAAGTCTCGGGCTTTCCGCCGAGGCCGCTGCGCGCCGCGTCGAGGACGTACGCAAGCGTGACGTCGCCCGCCTCGTGCTGCAGCAGGCAGGGGCCATGCCGGACGGGTCCGGCTGGCTGCGCGGAACTCCGGAATTGCGGCCTGAACCGCTCACCGCGCCGAAGAGCCCGTCGCGGGCGCTCAGCGCCGAGACCCGCGGCCTGATCGAACCGCAGCCGCACGAATCCGCTGCTCGCGCGCTCGAACCCGAGGATGCCGAGCCGAATGCCTGACGTGGGCGAAGGTGAGGTGCCGGAGCGGAGTCGGGACGAGGGCACGGCGCGCTTCGTCTCGGGTTCGATCCTACGCCACGTCGTAGTGATGAGTGCGACCGGTTCCGTCGGCCTGATGGCGATCTTCGCCGTTGATCTCTTGTCGTTGTTCTACGTCTCGAAGCTCGGAGACCCGGCACTCACCGCCGCGGTCGGCTTCGCTTCGATCGTCCAGTTCTTCGCCATTGCCATCAATATCGGCCTGATGATCGCCGCCGGCGCGCTCGTCTCGCGGGCGATCGGCGCGAACGATTCCTCCGGGGGACGGCGGATCGCGACCTCGGTCACCGTCCACTGCATGATCGCGTCGGGGCTCCTTGCCGCCTTCCTGCTCGCCGTGCTCGACCCGCTGCTCTCGGCCATCGGCGCCGAGGGGCACACCCTCGACGTCGCCAAGCGCTATCTCTGGATCAGCCTGCCGTCGAACCTGCTGCTCGGGCCGGGCATGCTGTTCACCGGCCTCCTGCGCGCAGTCGGGGCGGCGCGCGAGGCGATGTACGTCACGCTCGGCGGTGCCGTCATCACCGTGTTCGTCGATCCGCTTCTGATCTTCGGCTTCGGTCTCGGCGTGGACGGCGCCGCGCTCGCCGTCTGCGTGGCCCGGGTGACCTTCGTGGCCGTCGGCTGGGCCGGGGTCCGGCGCTACCGGCTGCTCGAAGCGCCGCACCTCGCCGCCATCCTCGGCGATCTGCCGCTGGTGGCCCGCATCGCCGGGCCGGCGGTGCTCACCAACCTCGCCCCCTCGATCGCCAGCGCCTTCGTGGCGCATGCCTTGTCCGGCTTCGGGCCTCCGGCGATCGCCGGAAACGTGGTGATCGAGCGTCTTGCCCCGGTCGCCTTCTGTGGGCTGTTCGCGATGTCGGGCTCGATCGGCCCGATCCTAGGCCAGAACTGGGGCGCGGGCCGCTTCGACCGGATGCGCGGCGTGCTCCGGGTCGGCGCGGGAGTGACAGCGCTTTACGTCGTCGTCGTCTGGCTTCTCCTGGCCCTGGCGCGAGAACCTTTGGCCAGCGCTTTCGAACTCAAGGGTGTCGCAGCCGAACTGTTCGGCTTCTTCTGCCTGGTGAGCGGGCCGGTCTGGTTCTTCAACGGGCTCCTGTTCCTCGCCAATGCCTCGTTCAACAATCTCGGTTTCCCCTTCATCTCGACCCTGTTGAACTGGGGACGGGCGACACTCGGCACGGTCCCGCCCGCCCTCATGGGAGCGGCGTGGTACGGACCTGAGGGCGTGATCGCCGGCACCGGCATCGGATCGATCGCCTTCGGCGTGGCGGGTCTCGCCTTCGCCTTCCGAACCGTGAGCCGACTCGAGCGCGGTGTGAGGAAAGTGGCAGGCTCGACCATCGATCCCCCCTCGGCCGATGAAGCGGTGCAGGCAGCGCCCTCCAGCGGAATGTCCCTTTGACAATCCCGGCACCGAACCGCCGCTATCCCTAAGGAAATCGGCGCGAAATCGGGCTTAGTGCTGGTCAGCCCCGTCCGGTTGCGACACACTTGCGGCTGAGGCCGTTCCGGCGAGCCTCCGGGCGTGAGTGTCGACGGTAATCGCCGGCGCGCGGCCGGAACGAGGATGGGCCCGCGACATGCGCTCGTTGTCACGGCGCGATCGTCGCAAGACCCGAAAGCGTTCGGCATCCGGACCGTTGCTGCTTCGAGGCGCCCGGCCATGTACACGATGTTCGACATCCTTCAGAGCCAGGGCGACGCGAGCGTGCAGGCCTTCGGGCAGCAATTCGGCCTCACACCGGAGCAGACCCGCCGCGCGATGGAGGCCTTGCTGCCGGCTCTGTCCATGGGCATGCAGCGAAACGCCGGAGCCGATCCGATGGGCTTCGGACGCCTGTTCGGGCTCGCCCAGCCGGGGAAGGCGCCGCAGGGAGGCGCCGACATGCTGGCGGGGCTGTTCGGCTCACCCATGATCGCGCAGGCGGTAATTCAGCAGGCCTCGGCGGCAAGCGGCGTCGGATCCCAGGCCCTCCGGCAGATGCTGCCGATCATGGCCGGCATGATCGTCGCCGGCATCGTCCATCTGCTTCTCAACGCACCCGCCCCGGCTCCGGCCGCGGAGACGCCGCCCTCCCCATATCCCGTCGGCACGTTATGGACGGATTGGCTCAACGGCCTCAGCGCGGCCGCAGCGCAGATGACGCCCGCGGCGCCGCCCCCGGCACGAGCTCCCGAGCCGCGCTCGACGGGCCGAAAGGCGGAGGCTGCGCCAGCGGCGGACGCGACGAAGGCCTCAATGGAGGTGATCCAGCAGATGCTCCAGACCGGCGCAGAGGTTCAGGAGCAGAACGTCAAGGCGATGAAGGATGCGTTCGACGCGTTCTGGAGCCAGACGAAGCCGGAGGTCGATCCGTCGAAAGCAGGAACCGCCCCCTCGTCTTCACGGACTGCCGGTCCCGATACCGGAGGATCCATTCCGTCGAAACGCAAGCCCGGCGGCAAGAACTGACGACCACTCAAGGCTCGCTTGCCTTCAAGCCGTCAGAACGAAACCGTGCGTTCATAAGGCTTCGCGGTAGAAGTAAAGAACACAAATTTGAAGCGCTACTCGATCGTGGGGAAGCTCACGATCTTCGGATAGGCTTGCATCAGCGTACTTCCGAAGACCTGCAGCCCGGCAAGGATTGCGAGCCCAACGAAGGTGCAGACCAATCCATACTCGATCGCCGTCGCACCACCATCATGCCGCGAAAATCGTTGGCAGGCATCACGCAACGACGCAATGCAGCGGACGATTTGCGGGTCGGAGGAGAGCGGAGGCACGACAGATCGTTCCGAACCAATTGCTGTTGCGGCACGCTACCGATCGAAACTTGCGGCGAGCTTAAAGGCGTCTCATAAAACCCGCCCTAACAGCGCTGATCCCTCCCTGCCGGAGTATCATTGGTTTCGAGGGAGACGACAAAAGTTGTGAGGCGTCCCGCGAAGCCTTTGAGCCGATCTGGCCACCGACCGCAGGAGAATGTACTGCAGTCACTCGGACGACGCTGGATTGCGTCGGCGTCGCCCGATGTTCGTGTGGATCGCTGATCGATCAGTCCTTACCGGTCTCCTTACGCAGAGAGTCAATGCGCTTCGAGGCTTCCGCCTTGTCGAGATCGGCCTCGAAGGCCTCCGGAGACTTAGCCTGTTCGGACAGGGTCTTGAGGTAGGAGGCCTGCGCCCCCGTCATCGGCTCGGAGCCGGTCGTCCACTCGTCCGGATCCTTGATCCGGTTCGAGTCGTCGGTCGGATCGGATTTCGGGTTCTCGGCCGCAGCTTGATCCTTGGTCGTTTTACGGGTCATCGACGCTCTCACTTCGTTCATGTATTGTTCTCATGAACGCGAAGACCGTTGCGAAGTTCCGGGCTTGGTGAGGGGCCCGGAACTTCGTGGCGCAACCCTTAAGCGGCGGCCGCCCGCGGCTGCACTTCGGCGAGGTAGTCGTCCATCAGCGCCTTGGTCAGGGCCGCCGGCGTGAAGCGGTAGGGGCCGATCTCCGAGACCGGCGTCACCTCGGCGGCCGAGCCGGTGATGAAGCACTCGGAGAAACCCGTCAGCTCCTCGGGGCGGATGCGCCGCTCGATGACCTCGATCCCGCGGCGCTTGGCCAGCTCGATCACGGTCTGGCGGGTGATGCCGTTGAGGAAGCGGTCGGCCTGGGGGGTGTGGATCACGCCATCAGTGATGAAGAAGACGTTGGCGCCGGTGCACTCGGCGACGTTGTCCTCCCAGTCGAGCATGAGCGCGTCGGCATAGCCCTTGTTCTCGGCGCGGTGCTTCGAGATCGTGCAGATCATATACAGGCCCGCCGCCTTCGAGGTGGAGGGCGCGGTGCGCGGATCGGGACGGCGGTAATCGGCGATGTCGAGGCGGATGCCCTTCATCTTGGTCGCCGGATCGAAGTAGCTCGGCCACTCCCAAGCGGCGATGGCGAGGTGGATGGTGTTCTTCTGCGCCGCCACGCCCATCATCTCCGAGCCGCGCCACGCGACGGGGCGCAGGTAGGCGTCCTGAAGGCCGCTGGTCGCCAGCACCTGGGCCTTGGCCGCCTCGATCTCGTCGACGGAGTACGGGATCTCGAAATCGAGAAGCTGAGCCGAGCGGCGCAAACGCTCGGAATGCTCGCGGCTCTTGAAGATTCGGCCGCCATAGGCCCGCTCGCCCTCGAACACCGACGATCCGTAGTGGAGGCCGTGGCTGAGCACGTGGATCTTCGCCTCGCGCCACGGCACCATGGCACCGTCGAACCAGATCGTACCTTCGCGCTCATCGAAGGGAATCACGGACATTTCTCGAAGTTCCTCTGCGCGGCCTCGGCGAAGCACGGGGTCGCAGGGTGGGGCAGGAGCCGGCGCGCGGACGCAGAACGATGCAGCGAGCGACTGGACCGGCAGGGTTGACGGGTAGCAATGGGGCTGAGATATGTCAACAACACTGACTTATCTTCCCGGGCCGTCCGGAGCCCCGCGATCTACTGCCGACCGAGGTTTTCACGACGTGGACCGTGTGATGACGCCAGACGCCGACGCAGCGGTACAGGCTCCGGGTGAGGCTTCACTCCCGAGCTGTCCGGCGACGGGCGGCGAGAGCGACGACCTGATCGAACTTCTGTTCTTCGCCTATCGCGATTTCGTCGGCGATCCCGACCGGATTCTGGCGCAGTACGGCTTCGGCCGGGCGCATCACCGGGTGCTGCACTTCGTCGATCGCTATCCCGGCCTCACCATCGCCGAACTCCTCGATATCCTGCGCATCACCAAGCAGAGCCTCAACCGGGTACTCAAGGATTTGATCGATCAGGGCTATGTCGAGCAGCAGACCGGCACGAGCGACCGGCGTCAGCGGCTCCTGTTCTGCACCCCGTCCGGCCGGGCGCTGACGGCCGACCTCACCCGCGTCCAGGTTCGCCGGATCGTGCGGGCGCTCGATGCGCCGGCCGAGGAGGACGAGGCTGACGGCGGGCGCGGCGCCCGTGCGGCGTCCGCCCAGGATTTCCTGCTCGCGATGATCGAACCGGCGGAGCGCGCCGCGATCCGCCGGCTGATGGCGCGCCGCACGACGGTGCGCGTCTGATGTCGGCCGAGACCGCCCTAAGGGCGCGGCCCGAGCTTCCGGACCACGCGCCCCACATCCTGCTCGTCGACGACGACCGGCGGGTGCGCGAACTCCTGTCCCGCTTCCTCTCCGAGCAGGGGTTCCGCGTCACGGCCGCCGCGAACGCCGCCGAGGCGCGCCTGCGCGGCCAGTGCTTCGTGTTCGACGCGCTCGTTCTCGACGTGATGATGCCCGGCGAGAGCGGCTTCGACTATGCCCGCTCGGTGCGCGAGACCTCGCGGGTGCCGATCCTGATGCTGACCGCCCGCTCCAATCCCAACGACCGGGTGACGGGCCTTGAGATCGGCGCCGACGACTACCTGCCCAAACCCTTCGAGCCGCGTGAGCTGATCCTGCGGCTCAACAACATCATCCGCCGCCATGCCGCCGTGCCGGACGCCCGCTTCTCCGGCGAGGATGCCGTCAGCTTCGGGCCCTTCAGCTTCCGCGCCGACCGGGGCGAGTTGCGACGCGAGAACGAGCCGGTGAAGATCACCGAGCGCGAGCGCGAGATCCTAACCATCCTGGCACAGGCGCGGGGCGGCAATGTCGAGCGCGAGACGCTCGCGGGCAACGGCGGCCTGGCGGCCGAGCGCACCATCGACGTGCAGATCAACCGCCTGCGCCGTAAGATCGAGCCGGATCCGGCCAATCCGAGCTTCCTGCACACCGTTCGCGGCGTCGGCTACCGCCTCGCCATCGATTGAGGACCCCATGGCGGCCCCCGCCGGCCTCTCTTCGAGCGAACCCCGCCGGGCCGGCGCGCTCGCGGCCGTCTTCGGCCGGATCCGGAAGGGGTGGCGGCGCATTAGCCGGGGCATCGGCGACGCCCTGCCGAAGGGCCTCTACGCCCGCTCGCTGATCATCATCATCGCGCCGATGGTGCTGCTCCAGTCGGTGATCGCCTACACCTTCATGGAGCGACACTGGCAGCTCGTGACCCGTCGGCTCTCGGCGGCGGTGACCGCCGACGTCGCCGCGCTGATGGACATCTACGAGTCCTATCCGCAGGACAAGAATGCGGAGACGATCTCGCGCATCGCCGGCGAGCGGCTGAACCTCGACATCGACATCCTGAAGGGCGCCAAGCTGCCGAGTCCGGGGCCGCGGCCGTTCTTCTCGATCCTCGACGAGGTGCTGTCGGAAGAGATCCGCCGCCAGATCCGACGCCCGTTCTGGATCGACACGGTCGGCCGCTCGAACCTCATCGAAATCCGCGTGGCGATCCCTGAGGGGGTGATGCGCGTCACGGCCCGGCGCAACCAAGCCTATGCCTCGAACTCGCACATCTTCCTGCTGTGGATGACCGGCTCGTCGCTGGTGCTACTCGGCGTGGCGATCCTGTTCCTGCGCAACCAGATTAAGCCGATCCTGCGTCTCTCGGCGGTGGCGGAAGGGTTCGGCAAGGGCCGCGAGATCGAGTTCAAGCCCCGCGGCGCCCGGGAGGTCCGGCAGGCGGGCCACGCCTTCATCGAGATGAAACGGCGCATCGAACGCGCCATGGAGCAGCGCACGGCGATGCTCAACGGCGTGAGCCACGACCTGCGCACCATCATCACCCGCTTCAAGCTCTCGCTCGCCCTGGTCGAGCAGACCCCGGAGGTGGAGGATCTCCAGCGGGATGTGGACGAGATGAGCCGGATGCTGGAGGGCTATCTCGCCTTTGCCCGCGGCGACTCGGCCGAGACCGCCGCCGAGACCGATATGCGGATCCTGCTGGAGGATCTACGCAGCGACGTCGAGCGGCTCGGCGCCCATGTCGAGGCGGTCGAGATCGAGGGCAGCCCGCTCGTCACCGTGCGGCCGGATGCGATGCGCCGCTGCCTGTTCAACCTCGCCGCCAACGCCGCGCGCTACGCCGACACCGTGGCGATCTCGGGCAAGCGCGAGTATCGCGCCTTCCTCGTCGCGATCGACGACGACGGGCCCGGCATCCCGCCGGAGAGCCGCGAGGAGGTGTTCAAGCCGTTCGTGCGGCTCGACGATTCCCGCCAGGATGCCGGCGGCTCCGGGCTCGGCCTCGCCATCGCCCGCGACATCGCACGCGCCCATGGCGGCGATGTCGCGCTGCACGAAAGCCCCCTGGGCGGGCTGCGGGCGACGGTCCGCATTCCCGCCTGATCGGCCCCCTGCCGCCCACGCCGTCGTATCGCTCAGAGATTCTGAAGCGCGGGAGTTTCCTCCGGCGGAACGGCGATGCTAAGACCGCATCGCATTATTGTTCGGGCCGCGCCGCGGTCCCTCAACGAACGCGAGTAACGTCGAATGAACCCGCTGGTGCCGCTTTCCATCGTGCTGCTCATCCCGATCACGGCCGTCTGCGCCGTGCTCTTCACGGATACGGGGATCGAGCCGGCCCTGTTCTACGCGGCGGTCAAGACGTTCGCGATCCTGTTCGTCGTCGGCGGCGCGATCTCTTTCGCTGCCAGCCGTCTCGCCGCGCGCACGAACGGCTGACACCCGGCGCCGACCGGCGCCTGACGGAAGGTCGAGGCCATGCTGCGTGTCGTACCTTCCTTCGGCCGGATCGGCGAGGAGAACGCCTTCGCGGTGCTCGCTCGCGCGGGCGCGCTCGCGGCGCAGGGCCGTGACATCATCAATCTCGGCATCGGCCAGCCGGACTTCCCGACGCCGGCCCATATCGTCGAGGCGGGCATCAAGGCGTTGCGCGACGGCCATCACGGCTACACGCCGGCCGTCGGCCTCCCACCGCTCCGCGAGGCGGTGGCGCGGGACGTCCATCGCCGCCACGGCGTCGAGGTCCCGCCCGATTCGGTCATGATCGTGCCGGGCGGCAAGGTCACCATGTTCATGGCGATCCTGATGTTCGGCGAGCCCGGCACCGAAATCCTCTACCCCGACCCCGGCTTTCCGATCTACCGCTCGATGATCGAGTTCACCGGTGCGACCCCGGTCCCGGTGCCGATCCGCGAAGCCAACGGCTTTGCCTTCTCAGCGGAAGAGACGCTCTCGCTCATCACGGAGCGTACGCGGCTGCTGATCGTCAACTCGCCGGCGAACCCTACCGGCGGCGTCACGCCGAAGGCAGAGGTCGACACCATGGTGAGAGGCCTCACCGCCCATCCCGGCATCGCCGTGCTCTCCGACGAGATCTACGGCACCATGACCTATGACGGGCAGGCGCATGTCTCCCTACTCGCCTATCCCGAGATCCGCGATCGCCTGATCTATCTCGATGGTGCCTCGAAGACCTACGCGATGACGGGCTGGCGGCTCGGCTGGTCGGTCTGGCCGAAGCCTCTCTACGACGCCGCCCGAAAGCTCGCCGTGAACTCGTTCTCCTGCGTCAACGCCGCCACGCAATGGGGCGGCATCGCCGCCCTCGACGGGCCGCAGGACTGCATCGCCACGATGGTCGCCGAGTTCGATCGGCGGCGGCAACTCGTCGTGGATGGCCTGAACCGCCTGCCCAACGTCTCCTGCGTCACACCCAAGGGAGCGTTCTACGCCTTTCCGAACATTGCCCGGACCGGCTGGAAGGCCAAGCCCCTCGCGACCGCGCTCCTCGACGAGGCGGGCGTGGCGGTGATCGGCGGTCCCGATTTCGGCGTGCACGGCGAGGGCTATCTCCGTCTGTCCTACGCCAACTCCGCCGAGAACATCGCCAAAGCCCTGGAGCGGATGGAGCGATTCCTGTCCGAGTGCGCCCCCGGCTGATACCCGGCGGGCGTCGCGGCCGGCATCACGGAAGCATCCGCGCCCACACGCGGCAGATCAGGGAAAGCTCTGCCTTCGAATCAGGCAACTTCGAGCAATCTCGGCCTTTCTCGATTTTCCATGCATCCGAATTCGAGGCTCGGACGTTACAGGGCCATGCTTCGCTGCGCCTGGATCGCGGCGGACGTCATAACGACGGAGTTGCTCGAATGAAGATCAAGACCCTTCTCGCCGCCTCGGCCATCGCCCTTGCTCTGCCCATGGCGGCCCAGGCTCAGGGCACCCTGCGCGGTGCAGAGCGCGGTGCCCAGGAAGGCGCGGATGCGGCCGGCCCGATCGGCGGCATCGTCGGAGGTGCGGTCGGCGCGGCCACTGGAACGATTGGTGGCATTCTCGGCGTCGAGGACCGTCCGCGGTTCCGCTCGTACGTTCGCGAGCGCAACGTCCGCTCCTACGATTATGACGGCCGCGTCGTCGTCGGCTCCACCCTGCCGTCCTCCGGCGTGACCTATTACGACGTGCCGAACGAGTACAACGTGACCCGCGGTACCCGCTACACCGTCGTCAACGATCGCCCGGTGCTGGTCGATGGCCGCCATCGGATCATCGAAGTGCTCGACTAAGCACCCACCTTACGGGCCGCCCTTCCAGGGCGGCGCCATCCGGCCCCGGCACCCAGTGCCGGGGCCGTTTTTGTGCCTCGTCCTTGGGCTCTGCGCTTTGTCGTTCGCGACAACGCTCGGACTGAACTCGGCGCCCGGAACGGGCAGTGCCGCCCGGCTCTTCGGCTGACTTGTGCCGACAGCTCACGATGGAGCCGGACGCAACGGTCTATGTCTTCGATCAGTTATCCGTGCGAGACAACGCTTCAGCAGATCAGGACTGATGATGAGCGGCCCCGACACCTCGCCCGAAAAGCTTTCTGACAGCCCACCGCTGCCGGAATCTGTTCGCGACCATCTCGGTCACGAACTGCGCGGCGTCCTCACCGAGGCGGCTCCCGAGCCGCGTTTCCTCGGCGACGAACCATCCGTACCGGAAAAGTTCGAGCCACAGATCCGCCGGCTCGAGACGCGGCTGAAGACGCACGAGGAAGGTACGGAAGCCGTCGAACAGGCGCTTGATCGGATCCTCGATGCCTTCGGCGTCGCCCCTGACGAGAACGAGGGCAGGAAGTAGGACCGCTCAGGCCTTTCGTACCGCCAGCAGATCCCGGATTTCGGCCAGCAGCTTCACCTCGGCCGGCACATCTGCCTCGGGCTTCGGCTTGGCTTCTTCCTTAGACTTCAAGGTATTGATAGCCCGAATCACGATGAACAGCACGAAGGCGATGATGGTGAAGTTCACCGCCAGCGTCAGGAACTGGCCGTAGCCGATCACTGCGCCGACTTTCTTCGCCTCGGCGTAGGGCATGCCTGTCTGTACCTTCGACGACAGCGGGATGTAGTAGTTCGAGAAATCGAGGCCGCCGGTGATTGCGCCGATGATCGGCATGATCACGTCTTGAACCAGCGAATTGACGATCGCACCGAACGCCGCGCCGATGATCACGCCGACGGCGAGATCGACCACGTTGCCACGCAACGCAAACTTCTTGAACTCTTCCAGCATGCAGGGCCTCCTTCGACGGCGTCTCGAACAGAACGCGCCGCCTCCGAAGCTATGCCGGAGGCCGCAGCTGCCAAGAGGATGCCCCCGGTCGTCGTGACCCGACCAACTGATCACGGCCGGATTCGTGCGGTGGCCTCCGATCTCCCGACGCGCCACACGCACGAGCCGGTGCATGGAAGCCTTCACGGCCAAGCCAAAAGTAGATTGAGGCATGCCTCAATTGTCAGCCACCTCGATTCGCAGCGAAGCCAGTCTTTGAGAAAACTTTGGAAACAAATCGATTAGCTTTGCAGGCAGACTGGTCGGCAGCTGCGCTCGGATAGGCGCTTCTCGGCACCGTTTAGGATTAGTTCATTTTTAAATTGCTACCGAGTGATGGCTACTCACATCGCTCCTGCCTTTGCCGAGGTACCACTTCGGATGCCTGACGAACCGCCTTGCCACATGTTGCCGAAAGATCCCGGGTCAGACCGGGATGAACCGGCAAAGACTGTCACCGGGCACCTGACCCTCGCTCTGCGCGACTACTTCGATCTCGCCAGCCAAGCGCCCCTCCCCGGCCGACTTGCCGAGCTTCTGCAACATTTCGAGGCCGCGCTCACGGTTCATGGCGGGAAGGTCGAGACCCTCTTCCGCGACGATCTCGTGAAGGCGCTTCCGATGCTGCGCACCTTCGCGATCTCACTCACCGCGAACCCGACCCGAGCCGACGACCTCGTTCAGGAGACCATGGTCAAGGCCTGGGCGAATCGCGAACGGTTCACGCCGGGCACGAACTTCACGGCATGGCTCTTCACCATCCTGCGCAACCAGTTCTACACGGAGGTGCGCAAGGGACGGCGCGAAGTGGAGGACGCCGATGGCGTTCACGCCAGCACGCTCACAGCCCATCCCGATCAGGAGCACGCGGCGGGCCTGCGGATGGTGATGAATCTGATCGGCACGCTGCCGCTGCCGCAGCGGCAGGCGCTCTTGCTCGTGGGCGCCGAGGGCTTCACCTACGAGGAGGCGGCCGAACGGCTCGGCTGCCAGGTCGGCACGGTCAAGAGCCGTGTCAGCCGGGCCCGTGCCTTCTTGATCGACTCTTTTGACGGATTGCCCGACGGAATGGCGGCGCGGGCCTGACCCGCACCGTCGTGACGATCAGACGTCGAGATTGGCCACGCTCAGCGCGTTCTCCTGGATGAACTCGCGGCGCGGCTCGACCACGTCGCCCATCAGCTTGACGAACAGGTCGTCGGCGTCGGTCGTATCCTTGACCTTCACCTGCAAGAGCGAGCGCACGTCGCGGTCGAGGGTCGTTTCCCAGAGTTGCTGTGCGGTCATCTCGCCCAGACCCTTATAGCGCTGGAGTTGGAGACCCTTGCGGCCGAACGCCATCACCGCCTCGAACAGGCCGACGGGCCCGTAGAATTCGGTTTCGTCTCCCTTGCGGGAGAGCGTCACCGGCTCCTCGTAGATCTCACGCAAGGTCTCCGCCCGCTCGGCGAGACGACGTGCCTCCTGCGAGGCGAGCAGAGTCGCGTCGAGGGTAGCGACCTGCGTCACGCTGCGAAGCGTCCGGCTGAAGACGTAACCGCCCTCGGCGGCCGCACCGGTCCAGCCCCGCTCGATCTCGTCAGCGATGCGATCGAGACGCTTGGCGGTGCGATCGGCCAGAACCTCAGCCTCACCCAGGTTCTCTGCAACATCCTTGGCGAATGCGCCGGCCAAAACCGCCTGTTCGACCACAGGGCGGTCGTAGCGGGTGTGAAGTCCGTTCAGGATGCCCCGGAAGGAGCGAGCCTCCTCCACCAGCGTCTTGAGCTGCGCACCGCCGAACTCGGTGCCCGAGGCAAGCCGCAGCACGGCACCCTCGACGCCCTGGTCGATCAAGTAATCCTCCAGCGCCCGCTCGTCCTTCAGGTAGAGGGAGCGCCGACCGCGCTCGGCTTTGTAGAGCGGCGGCTGGGCGATGTAGAGGTGTCCGCGCTCGATGATCTCCGGCATCTGCCGGAAGAAGAACGTCAGCAGGAGGGTGCGGATGTGCGAGCCGTCCACGTCCGCATCAGTCATGATGATGATGCGGTGGTAGCGCAGCTTGTCCGGATTGAAACCCTCGCGATCGGTCGATGAGCGGCCGATCCCGGCGCCGAGCGCGGTGATCAACGTGCCGATCTCGGCCGACGACAGCATCCGGTCGGCGCGCACCCGCTCGACGTTGAGGATCTTTCCGCGCAAGGGAAGGACCGCCTGGAAGGTGCGGTCACGGCCCTGCTTGGCCGAACCGCCGGCCGAGTCGCCCTCCACCAGCAGGATCTCGCACTTGGTCGGGTCGCGCTCCTGGCAATCCGCGAGCTTGCCGGGCAGAGAGGCGATGTCGAGCGCCCCCTTGCGGGTGATGGTCTCGCGCGCCTTGCGCGCGGCCTCGCGGGCGGCTGCCGCGAGCACGACCTTGCCCATCACGGACCGGGCCTGGGCCGGATTCTCTTCGAGCCACGTCGAGAGCCCCTCGTTGAGGATGTTCTCGACCGCCGGCCGGACCTCGGACGAGACGAGCTTGTCCTTGGTCTGAGAGGAGAATTTCGGATCCGGCACCTGCACGGAGATGACGGCGGTCAGCCCCTCGCGGCAATCGTCGCCGGTGAGCGAGACCTTCTCTCTCTTGGCGACGCCGGAGGATTCGGCGTAGCCGGTCACCTGGCGCGTCAGGGCGGCGCGGAAGCCCGCCATGTGAGTGCCGCCGTCGCGCTGCGGGATGTTGTTGGTGAAGGGCAGCACGGTTTCGTTGAAGGAGTCGTTCCACCAGAACGCCACCTCGACGCGGATGCCGTCGCGCTCACCGAGCACGGTCACGGGCTTGGTCATGCCCTCGACCGGTTTGCGCGAGCGGTCGAGATAGCGCACGAACGCCTCGATGCCGCCCTCGTAGCAGAGCTCTTCCCGCTTGTGCTCGGCGTGGCGCGCGTCGGTGAGCACGATGCGCACGCCCGAGTTGAGGAAGGCGAGTTCGCGCAGGCGCTTTTCCAGCGTTGCGTAATCGAACTCCGTCATCGTGAAGGTTTCAGTCGAGGGCAGGAACGTCACCTCAGTGCCGCGCCGGTCGCCGGCGGGCCCCACGACCTCAAGCGGCGCCACCGCGTCGCCGTGGCGGAACTCCATGCGGTGTTCCTTGCCGCCGCGCCAGATCCGCAGCTTCAGGCTGGTCGAGAGCGCGTTGACGACCGAGACGCCGACGCCGTGCAGGCCGCCCGAGACCTTGTAGGAGTTCTGGTCGAACTTACCGCCGGCATGGAGCTGGGTCATGATGACCTCGGCGGCAGAAACCCCTTCCTCCTTGTGGATGTCGGTGGGGATGCCGCGGCCGTTGTCGGAGACCGTGCAGGACCCGTCGGGGTTCAACGTCACGGTGACGAGGTCGGCGTGGCCGGCCAGCGCCTCGTCGATGGCGTTGTCCACCACCTCGTAGATCATGTGGTGAAGGCCGGAGCCGTCGTCAGTATCGCCGATATACATGCCGGGCCGCTTGCGCACGGCATCCAGGCCCTTCAGCACGCGGATCGATTCCGCGCCGTAGCTGTCGGCGTGTTCAGTGTTCGGGGAGTCAGCCATGAAATTCCTCGGGCAGGCGGCTCGTGAGCCCTTTTTCGAGCCCGGACGGGCCGGGCATGCCTGCTATCTCCGTCTTGTTCCCATATAGGCGTTCCCCCCTGATTTTGCATCGCTTTTCGCGTCGGGAAAGCGCCACCGCAACCCGATTTTGACGCGGTTCCGTTAAACTCCCGTTAGGCTCGCCGACCAATCGGCCAGATCCGGATCGGATCACCCGAGGCAGGCGTGAGACAGGTGTGCGCGAGGGCGGTCACCCCTGCAGGAATGGGTTGGTCAACCGCTCCTGCCCAAGCGTCCCGGTCGGTCCGTGGCCAGGAATGAAGGCGACGTCGTCGCCGAGCGGCAAGACCTTCTCCTTGATCATCTGGATCAGTTGCTCGTGGCTGCCGCCGGGGAGATCGGTGCGGCCGACCGAGCCTTGGAATACTACGTCGCCGACCAGGGCGAAGCGGGCGTCGCGGCTCATGAACACGACGCTGCCGGGAGAGTGGCCCGGGGCGTGCCAGATGTCGAAGGTGAGGCCGCCGACTGCGACGCTGTCACCCTCGCTGAGCCAGCGGTCCGGCGTGACAACACGGGCACCGTCGAGGCCGTAATTCGCACCCGTCTCGGGCAGGGAATCGAGCAGGAACTTGTCCGCCTCGTGCGGCCCCTCGACGGGGACGCCGAGCCGCTCCTTCAACTCGGCGGCGCCGCCGGCATGATCGATATGGCCGTGAGTGAGCAGGATCTTCTCGACCTTGACGCCCTGCGAGCGGATGGCCGCCTCGATCCGGTCCAGGTCGCCGCCGGGATCGACCACGGCGCCGACCTTGGTGGCCTCGTCCCAGATCAGGGTGCAGTTCTGCTGGAACGGGGTCACCGGGATGATCGCGGCGCGGGGCGTGGCGGGCATGCGGACTCGGCAAATTGAGGAGGTCGTGTTCGGTTCTAGACCGTCGCGCCGGGAAGCGCCAATGCGCGGCGACTCAGCCCGCAGCCCTCACCGATCATACGGGATCGGGCGCGGCCGGCCCGCCTCGTCGATGGCGACGAAGGTGAAGGTCGCCTCGGTCACCTTCTCGCGGAACTGCGTTTGGAAGCGCCGGGCCCAGGCTTCGAGATGGATCTTCATCGAGGTGCGCCCGACGTGGCCGATCCGGGTGTAGACGCACAACACGTCCCCGACCCGCACCGGCCGGATGAAGGTCATCGCATCGACGGCCACCGTCACGACCCGCCCCTGCGCCCGCTCGACCCCGGCAATGCCGCCGGCCTGGTCCATCTGCGACAGCACCCAGCCGCCGAAGATGTCGCCGTTGGCGTTGGTATCGGCGGGCATGGCGATGGTGCGCACGGTCAGATCGCCGATAGGATGGGTCTCTCCCACATCGACCGTCTGTGTCATCGATCCCCCCTGTGCCGCCGATTCGACGATGCGTTGAGCGACAGCCAAGCACGGCCAAAGGTCCCGCGCCAGAGGCGGGGAGAGTGTCCGTCAGGGCATCAGGCCGAGAAGCTCCAGCCCGGCGGCGAGGAAGATCGCCGCGGCGCAGACGAACAGCTCCAGGGGAATATCCTGCCAGGAAACGGTGCGTGGGGGCGCAATCGCGCGCCGCTGCCGCGTCACGAGATCGATCATGGGGCGTCCTCCGGAGCGGCCCGTCTCACGCGGGCCCACTCGCTCGAATACCATCCTACATCCGCTCAAGGCTTTTCGGAAAGCACCGGACTGTATCCCGCAGGCGTATGCGTGAACGCGAAGAAGCCCGAAGCGGCGACGCTCCGGGCTTCTTTGTCAAACGGTCGCTCCGGTTAGCCGATGGGTTCGCCCGATCGGTCCGATGACCTTAGTAGTAGAAACGGCGCGGGCCGTAGAAGCGCCGCGGACCGTAATACGGACGGCGGTAGTACGGGCGACGGTAGAACGGGCGCGGGCCGTAGAAGCGGCGACCGTAGTAGGGGCGCGGACCCCAGCCGCGGCGATAGTAGTACTGTGCCTTCTCGACAGTTGCGGGCGCGGTTTCGGTCATAAGTGCGGCCGACGGACCAACCGGGGCAGCCGAGGCACCCTGCGGAGCGACCGCGGCGAGGCCCAGGACCATCAGCGCGGCGATGAGGAGTTTCTTGAGCAAGTGGGCATTCCCTCTGCGGCAATCGCAAACGCGCACGCCGAAGGCGGCGCGCCGCGGGAGCGAGAACGCACGAAGGCTCCAAACGGTTGCGCGGGAAAGTAACGCCGACCGGTCGGGCGAGCCGAGTCAGGCGATCTTCGTCGTCATGTCGACGATGGAGGCCTCGCCGCTGTTCTTCACCAGCGCGATGCCGCGCTCGCAATCCTCGCGGCGCATGTAGCCCTCGCCGGAATCGGCGATGACGTTGCCGTTCTGGACACGCAGGCGCCAGCGCCACTGTCCGCCCGCGTCGCGATAGAGTTCGTAGCGCATCCCGCCTGTCTCCTGCCGGACCGCACTTCGAACGAGCACGGCGCGGGATAGAACGCATCCCGCGCCGAAAGGATCGCTTCAGATCAGATCGCTTGTGATCGCTTGGCGATCAGGAGCGCGGCGCGCGGTCGAGCCAACCGATGGCCCGGCCGCCCTCGCCGCCGGAGCGCGCGGGGCGTCCATCGCGGCGACCATCGTTCGGACGGCCGCCCTGGGGACGAGCGCCCTGGGGGCGAGCTCCCTGCGGACGCGCCTCGCCGGCCCGCTCGGGGCGGCGCTGGTCCGACCGCTGACCATCAGCACGCGGGGCAGCGGCGCGCTGGTCCTGGCGGTGGCCCGGCTGGCCGCCGGGGCGTCCGCCGCGGGCCTCGTGAGCGCGCGGCTCGCCGCGTCCCTCACCACCCTGGCCGCGACTGCCGCCCGGGCGTCCCTGGCGATGGCCGGGGCGACCCTGCGGCTGGCGCGGCGGACGGCGTGCCTCCTCGGCAGCATTGTCCTGCGCCTCCTGGCGGCTCGGCGGCACGAAGCCCTCGGGGAAGCCGGCAACCGGCACCTTCTGGCGCGTTGTCCGCTCGATGTCGCGCAGGTAGGCGCGCTCCTCGTCGTTGCAGAACGAGATCGCCTGACCTTCCGCCCCGGCGCGAGCCGTGCGGCCGATGCGGTGGACGTAGCTCTCCGGCACGTTCGGCAGGTCGTAGTTCACGACATGGGTGACGCCGTCGACATCGATGCCGCGCGCGGCGATGTCGGTGGCCACGAGCACGCGGCAGGAGCCGTCGCGGAAGGCGGCGAGCGCCCGCTCGCGCTGCGGCTGGCTCTTGTTGCCGTGGATCGCCGCACTGACGACGCCGGCCTTGTCGAGACCGCGCACGACCCGGTCGGCACCGTGCTTGGTCCGGGTGAAGACGAGCACGCGCTCGATCTTCGGATCGCGCAGGACGTGGTTGAGCAGGGCCTGCTTGGCGCCGGTGTGGCAGAAGATGACCTGCTGATCGACGCGCTCGGCGGTGGTCGCCACCGGGGTGACCGCGACCTGCACCGGGTTGCTGAGGTACTGGTCGGCGAGGCCGGCGATGTTCTTCGGCATGGTGGCCGAGAAGAACAGGCTCTGGCGACGCGCCGGCAGCATCTTCACGATCCGCTTGAGCGCGTGGATGAAGCCGAGGTCGAGCATCTGGTCGGCCTCGTCGAGGACGAGGATCTCGACGCCCTCCAGCGTCAGCGCGCGGCGATCGACGAGGTCGATGAGCCGGCCCGGGGTGGCGACGAGGATATCGACGCCCGGCGCGATCGCCCGCTCCTGGCGGCTGATGGTCACGCCGCCGAACACGACGGTGTTGGTGTAGGGCAGGTGCCGGCCGTAATCGGAGAAGCTCTCGGCGATCTGGCTCGCCAGCTCGCGGGTCGGCGAGAGCACGAGCACGCGGCAACCGCGACGCGGCGCGCGGCGGTTATCGAGCGACAGGCGGTGCAGGATCGGCAGGGCGAAGGCGGCAGTCTTGCCGGTGCCGGTCTGGGCGATGCCGCAGAGGTCGCGGCCCTCCATCGCCGGCGGAACCGCCTGCGCCTGGATCGGGGTCGGCGTGACGTAGCCGGCCTCTTCCAGCGCGCGGAGCACGGGCTGAGCGAGGCCGAAATCAGTGAATTGGGTCAAGTCGGTACTTTCAAGGCAGCGGAACCTGCGATCCGGCACAATGCGCTCGGAAAAGGAATGAGGTCCGTCAGTCCGGGAGGCTGCCCGCGTGATGGGGCGGCCTGGGGTGCATGCACGTTGAAGAGAGGGGCCGGGGCGCGACCTTGATAAGGCGCGAACCGTCACGCAGCCCCCTCAAGCGACCCCGTGTGGCCGCTGACGCTGCAGGTGCGATATGCGACGTTGCACCTGCGAAGTCAATGCGCGATGCCTGCATCCGATCGCATTCAATGCAGAGGTGTGGGCCACTCGCGCGCTCTCCGGAACGTGGTCAAGGGTTGCCCCAAATCGGGCTTCAGCCACCGCGATGGGTGGGCCGTCAGATCCGCCCATTATGCCGGCGCCGAACCATGAAGACCGCGGGATGCCTTCCCACGATCCAAGAAGATCGTAGATCACATCAAATATCAATATTGAAAACTTAGCCGTTATTTTCAGACGACCAACAAAATATAATAACGAGTTTGTGAGATCAAAAAATTCGCGGGGGCGGGAACATCATCAATCCTGCATCGGATGCCCGATTGGCGGTTTGAAAGCCGTTTGGGCAGGAGATGTGCAATGGCGACGATTACGGGAACGAACGTAGACAATGTTCTTGCCGGGACACCGGACGCCGACATCATTCTCGGCCTTCTCGGGAACGACGTCATAACGGATCCGGGTGGTTTCAATCGGATCGACGGGCAGGATGGAAACGACACCATTACGGGTGGCAACGATCTCGATTACATCGCGGGCGGCCCCGGGAACGACACGATCTTCGGCGCGAATGGCTTCGATCAGATCATCGGTGAGGCCGGCAACGACACGATCTACGGCCAGGATGGCGATGATTACGCGGCCGGCAATCCTGGTGACGACGCGCTCTACGGAGGCCTCGGAAACGACTTCCTCGTTGGCGAGGCGGGCATCGATCTCGTCGTCGGCGATGAGGGCAACGACTTCGTCGCCGGCGGCGACGACAACGATACCGTCCGTGGTGGAGACGGCGACGACCTCGTCGACGGCGATCTTGGAAACGACGCGCTGTTCGGCGACGCGGGCAACGACGTGGTCTTCGGCGACTACGGCGACGATAGGATGTCAGGCGGTTCGGGCACCAACACGCTCGACGGCGCGCTCGGCACCGACACTGCGGTTTTCGCCTTCAACTTCGCCGATGCCGGTGTCACGTCGGCCGGCACCCGGTCCGTGATCACCGGCTTGGATTCGACAGACACTGTAAAGAACACGGAAATCTTCCAATTTGCCGACCGCTCCATTGTTCAGGGCGACGGCAATGCCCTGGTGGATGACCTGTTCTACCTGAGCCAATACAAGGATGTTTTCAACAACGGCAACGACGCCGAGCAGCACTTCCGCGATTTCGGCTGGAAGGAAGGCCGCGACCCGAACGCCTTCTTCGACACGAAGGGCTACCTGGCGGCCTATAAGGATGTCGCGGCGGCCGGCATCAACCCGCTCGAGCATTACCTGACCTACGGCTGGAAAGAGGGGCGCGATCCCTCGGCTCAGTTCGACACCAAACAATACCTGGCGGCGTACGGGGACGTTGCGGCAGCCGGCATCAATCCTCTGCAGCACTACCTGGAATACGGCGCCGTCGAAGGACGCTCGACTTTCGGCGACGGCACCTTCGCCTGACGAATCCGTCACGGCACGAGATGAAACGATCCGGCGGTGCCGCCGGATCGTCGTCGGCAGCACGAGCCCCGGCGCGCACACCGCGTCGGGGGTTTATGCATCACACATTCACCCTTCGTCGAACCGGCTCATCCGGAACACTTCCACACCCGCTCCATCGATCACCCGCACCGCCTCCGCTGCCGTTCCGGAGCGCTGCGGAACACGGGCTCGCGCGAACAGCCGCCGCGCCCGTTCCTCGGCCCCCTCCCGGCTCGACGTCCTCACAGAGATCCGCTGCTGAACGCCCCCCGGTGCATCGGCCTCCTCGGGGCCGAGCACCTCGATGTGATAGGTCTCTCGCACGTCGCTTCGTATCCTCGCCTCTCCGCATGGGGCTTACCCGAAGATCGGGCTGGCCGCAGGCCTGTGAAAGGCCTCGGACGAGCGGGACCCGGTGACGCGGAGGTTTCCGCTTCCCGGCCTTGCCGAATTCCCGCCAATGCCGGATGTGGTGTCTTCCCCGCGAGTACGCGCACAGGCGAGGACATTCATGACCGCATCGCCCTTCGTCACGGTGGACTGGCTGCACCAGCGCCTCAGCGCGCCGGACATCGTCGTACTGGACGCCTCCTGGTACCTGCCGGCGCAGGGGCGCGACGCGGAGGCTGAGTATCGCGCCGCCCACATCCCCGGTGCGATCCGCTTCGACCTCGACGCGATGAGCGACACCGGGTCGCCACTTCCCCACATGCTGCCGCGGCCCGAGGTGTTCTCCTCGAAGATGCGTGCGCTCGGCGTCGGCGATGGGGCGCAGGTCGTCGTCTATGACGGGATGGGTCTGTTCTCGGCGCCGCGGGTACGCTGGATGCTCCAGACCTTCGGCATGCACGACGTCAAAATCCTGGAAGGCGGCATGCCCGCCTGGGTCGCGGCGGGCTATCCGACCGAGGATGGCGAAGGCCGTCCGCGCGATCGGCGACACTTCACCGCGCGGCTCGACAACGGCGCCGTAGCGGACGCGGGTGACGTCTCCCGCGCGCTGGCCAATGGCTCGGCTCAGGTGGTCGATGCCCGCTCCGGTCCCCGCTTCCGCGGTGAGGAGGCGGAGCCGCGCCCCGGCGTACGCCCAGGCCATATGCCTGGCGCCAGGAATCTGCACTACGCCGCGCTCCAGGCGAATGGCCGGCTGCGGGACGAGGCCTCGCTGCGCGCGGCGATCGCGGAAGCCGGGGTCGACCTCGATCGCCCCGTCATCACCACCTGCGGCTCGGGCGTCACCGCGGCCATCGTCGCGCTGGCCCTCGAGACGTTGGGCAAGGAGCCGCGGGCGCTCTACGACGGCTCGTGGTCAGAATGGGGCGCTGACCCCGCCCGTCCCGTCGAGACCGGCCCCGCCTGACGGTCGGACCGGCCCCTTTTCGGTCGGTGCATTCCGGGGATTTCGGGCTGCGAGAGGACGACACAGCGTTAAAGGCCGGTTAAGAGGACGCGCATAAGCTTGGCCGAAGCCGGCTGCCGGGCGCCCGGTCGGGGTCATGGCGGCAATCCATGCGGCCCGTCTCGAAGGCTCGGAGGATACGGCTTGGGCAGGGGCCCCGAACGCTGGCAGCTCTATCGCCTGCTCGGTCGTGAAATCGTCCGCGCGGTTCGCGAGCGGACGGCGCGGCTCACGGCGCGGCCCGAGATCCTCACCCGCGCCCGGGTGACCGGTCTCGTCATCGCCCCGCACGATCTGCGCACCAGCGACGCCTCGCTCGCCGACGACATCTATTCCGGCCTGTTCGTCTTCGCCGGCCGCTCGCTGGTGGTGAGCGGGCGCTCCCCCTTCGATTACGATCCCCCCTCCCCCGAATGGGCGGATGCGCTCTACGGCTTCGGCTGGCTGCGCCACCTGCGCGCCGCCGACACGGCACTCGCCCGCGCCAACGCCCGGGCCTTCGTCTCGGACTTCATGAACGGGCGGGGCGAGGCCGCCCGCGCCAGCCCGGTGCCGGTGGCGTCGCGACGGCTGATCTCGTTCCTGTGCCAGTCGCCGCTGGTGCTGGAGGGCGCCGACCACGCCTTCTACCAAGCCTTCCTCAAGGCCGTCGGAAAGGGTGCGCGGGAGCTGGAACGCTCGCTGCGCCGCTCGGCGCCGCCGCAGTCGCGCCTGCTCGCGGCGGTGGCGTTGACCTATGCCGGACTCTGCTGCGAGGGCATCGAGCCGATCCTGCGCCGGGCGACCCGCATCCTCGTGCGCGAACTCGATACGCAAATCCTGCCCGACGGCGGCCACCGCTCGCGCGATCCGCGCTTCGCGATGGAATTGCTGCTCGATCTGCTGCCCCTTCGCCAGAGCTTCCTCAGCCGCAGCGTCGATCCCCCCGAAGCCCTCCTACGTGCGGTCGATCGGATGCTGCCGGCCCTGCGCCTGCTGCGCCACGGCGACGCCTCGCTCAGCCACTTCAACGGCATGGGGGTCACGGCGGCCGACCATCTCGCCACGCTCCTGGTCTATGACGGGTCGGGCACCGAGCCGCTGATGTACGCCTCCCATTCCGGCTATGCCCGGATGGAAACGGGTCGTGTCGTCATGGTCTGCGACGTCGGCGCGCCGCCGCCGATGGACCAGTCGCGCGACGCCTCCGCCGGGTGTCTCTCCTTCGAGCTGACGAGCGGCGCGCAGCGCATCATCGTCAATTGCGGCGCTCCCGCGAGCGGCGGCGAGTTGCGCCGGGCAGCGCGCAGCACCGCCGCGCATTCGACGGCGACGGTCGCCGACACCTCCTCCTGCCGCTTCCTCGACGAACCGGAAGATTGGTGGATCGGCCGGCTCGCCGCGCGCTGGCTTCTGGCGCGCCGCGGGCCCGTGGTGCTGCGCGGTCCCGGCCCCGTCGCAGTTGAGCGGCGCACGGAGAACGGGGCGGCCGTCCTCGCCGCCCGCCATGACGGCTACGTCGTCGAATTCGGCATCCTGCACGAGCGCCGTTGGCGCCTCTCCAGCGGCCCGGTGCGGCTTGAAGGTGAGGACGCCTTCCGTCGTGAAGGCAAGCCGCGCGCGCGTCCCCAACCGGTCGCGGTGCGCTTTCATCTCCACACCGCCGTCGCCGCCCAACCCCAGGAGGACGGCAGCGTTACTCTGGTCCTGCCGGCCGGTGAGCGCTGGCGCTTCTCCGCGGAGGGCGCGACAGCGGCAATCGAGGAGAGCGTCTACTTCGCGGGCGTCGTCGGCGCGCGGCGGACCGCGCAGATCGTCCTGCACCTGTCGGTCGACGAAGACATTCTGGTGCGCTGGCGGATCGAACAGGTCTGACAGCCGAGTCATGCTGCGGTTGAGACAACCGCTTCCGCACTCGGACATCACCGTGTCCAACTGGCCGCCCCTGTCGGTTCCGTGCTACCGCGCGCGCGAATTCCTCACTCGACGACACAGGCCATACCCATGCCGCGCGACCAGATCCGGGTCACCCGCGCCCTCCTCTCCGTCTCGGATAAGACCGGACTCACGGACTTCGCCGCGGCGCTGAGCCGGCGCGGCGTCGAACTGGTCTCGACGGGCGGCACCCACCGCACACTGTCGGAGGCGGGGCTGGCTGTCCGGGAAGTGTCTGAGCTGACACGCTTTCCCGAGATGATGGACGGCCGGGTGAAGACGCTCCATCCGGCGGTCCACGGCGGATTGCTCGCGGTGCGCGACAATCCCGAGCATCAGGCGGCGCTCGCAGCGCATGGCATCGGCGCGATCGACCTGCTCGTGGTCAACCTCTATCCATTCGAGGAGACGCTAAAGGCCGGCAAGGCCTACGACGACTGCGTCGAGAATATCGATGTCGGCGGCCCTGCCATGATCCGCGCGGCAGCCAAGAACCACAGCGACGTCGCCGTGGTGGTCGATGTGTCGGACTACGCGGCCATCCTCGCCGAGCTCGCTGCCCAGGACGGCCGGCTCACCGCCGCGACCCGCCGCCGGCTCGCGCAGAAGGCATTTTCCCGGACCGCCTCCTACGACGCGGCCATCGCCAATTGGCTCGCCAAGGTCGAGGGAAGCGATGAGGCCCCGACCTTCAAGGCCTTGGGCGGAACCCTCGCGCAGGGCCTTCGCTACGGCGAGAACCCGCATCAGTCAGCCGCCTTCTACCGCCTGCCCGGCACCTTGCGTCCCGGTATCGCCACCGCCCGGCAGGTCCAAGGCAAGGAACTGTCCTACAACAACCTCAACGACACCGACGCGGCCTACGAATGTGTCGCCGAGTTCGACCCCGCCCGCACGGCGGCGGTCGCGATCATCAAGCATGCCAATCCCTGCGGCGTGGCGGAAGGCGCAACCCTGCTGGACGCCTACGAGCGGGCGCTCGCCTGCGACCCGACCTCGGCCTTCGGCGGCATCGTCGCCCTCAATCGCCCCCTCGATGCGGATGCGGCGCGCAAGATCGTGGAGATCTTCACCGAGGTCATCATCGCCCCCGACGCCTCCGAGGAGGCCAGGGCGATCATCGGCGCCAAGAAGAACCTCCGGCTCCTGCTCGCTGGCGGCCTCGCCGATCCGCGGGCGAAGGGCGAGACCGTCCGCACCGTCGCGGGCGGCTTCCTAGTCCAGGGCCGGGATGCCCTGAGCGTGGACGAGATGGACCTGAAGGTGGTGACCAAGCGTGCTCCGAGCGAGGCCGAACTCGCCGACATGCGCTTCGCCTATCGGGTGGCCAAGCATGTGAAGTCGAACGCCATCGTCTACGCCAAGGGCAGTGCCACCGTCGGCATCGGTGCCGGGCAGATGTCGCGGGTCGATTCCTCGATCACCGCCGCGCGGAAAGCCGCGGAAGCGGCGCAGCGCCTCGGGCTGCCCGAGACCCTCGCCAAGGGTTCGGCGGTGGCGTCCGACGCCTTCTTCCCCTTCGCCGACGGCTTGCTCGCCGCGGCGGAAGCCGGAGCCACCGCCGTGATCCAACCTGGCGGTTCGATGCGCGACGACGAGGTGATCCGGGCCGCCGACGAGGCGGGGCTCGCCATGGTGTTCACCGGCGTGCGCCACTTCCGGCACTGAAGCGGCACGCTCGGCACGTCCATCGACGGGGCAAGACGGTTTCCGGAATGAAAAAGGCCCCGCCGCGAGGCGGGGCCTTTTCCGTATGGGCCAGTCAGACCCGAAAACCTCAGGCCAGGATATCCCGGTCCTTGGTCTCGGGAATGAAGATCAGGCCAATCACGAAGGTGAAGAGCGCGATCACGATCGGGTACCAGAGGCCGAAATAGATGTCGCCGGTCTGAGCCACCATGGCGAAGGCGGTGGCGGGCAGAAGGCCGCCGAACCAGCCATTGCCGATGTGGTAGGGAAGCGACATCGAGGTGTAGCGGATTCGGGTCGGGAACAGCTCCACCAGCGCGGCGGCGATCGGGCCGTAGACCATCGTCACGTAGAGGACGAGGATCGTCAGGATACCGACGACCGCGAGCTTCTGACCCGTGAAGATGTCGACCGGGTTCGAGGCCTTGATCACCGTGGGGTTGGACGTCGCCGACGGATAGCCCGCCTCGGTCAGCGCCGCGGGCACCGCCTTCGAGAAGCTTGGATCGGCGACGGGGAAATCCTTGCCGTTGATGCTGACCACGGTTGGCGTGCCGGCCGGCTGGTTCTCGGTGGTGTAGTTCACGGCGGAGCGGGCGAGCAGCGCCTTGGCGACGTCGCACTCCTTGGTGAACTTGGCGGTGCCGACCGGATTGAACTGGAACGAGCAGTCGTCCTTGTTCGTCTTCACCACCACCGGCACGCTCGCCTGAGCCGCGTGCAGGGCCGGGTTGGCCTGGGCGGTCAGAAGGTTGAACAGCGGGAAGTAGGTGAGCGCCGCGATGAGGCAGCCGCCGAGGATGATCGGCTTGCGGCCGATCCGGTCCGAGAGGCTGCCGAAGAACAGGAAGCCTCCGGTTGCCAGGATCAGCGACCAAGCGATCATGATGTTGGCCGTGAACTGATCGACCTTCAGGATGCTCTGCAGGAAGAACAGCGCGTAGAACTGGCCGGTGTACCAGACCACGGCCTGGCCGGCGGTGAGGCCGAGCAGGGCCAGCAGCGCCCATTTGGCGTTCTTCCACTGGCCGAAGGCCTCGGAAAGCGGTGCCTTGGAGTGGGTGCCCTCTTCCTTCATCTTCTTGAAGGCCGGGCTCTCCTGCATCTGCAGGCGGATCCAGACCGAGATGGCGAGCAGCACCACCGAGACGAGGAACGGAATGCGCCAGCCCCAGACTTGGAAGGCGGTCAGCGTGGTCGTGGTGCCGTCCGCATTGGTCACCGTGGTGGCCGGATAGGCGCTGTTCACGTAACCCTGCGTCGACAGGATGATGATCAGCGAGAGCAGCAGGCCGAGCGTCGCCGTCGTCTGGATGAAGGCGGTGTAGAAGCCGCGCCGTCCGGCCGGGGCGTGCTCGGCCACGTAGACCGCCGCGCCGCCGTACTCGCCGCCGAGCGCGAGGCCCTGGAGCATGCGCAGGGCCAGCAGCGTCACGGGCGCGATCCAGCCCACGTTGTAGGCCGCGAGCGTCGAGTAGGACGGCAGCAGGCCGACCGCAAAGGTCGAAATGCCCATGATCAGGATGGTGACGAGGAAGGTGTACTTGCGACCGACCATGTCGCCGAGCCGGCCGAACACTAGGGCACCGAAGGGGCGCACGAGGAAGCCCGCGGCGAAGGCCAACAGCGCGAAGATGTTGCGGGTCGCCTCGGGATAGGCGGAGAAGAACTGCGCGCCGATGATCGCGGCGAGCGAGCCGTAGAGATAGAAATCGTACCACTCGAAAACGGTCCCGAGTGAGGAGGCCATGATGACCTTCTTCTCACCGGCAGTCATCGGCCTGACTGCGTCCCCGGACCGCGCTACTGCGGTTGCCCCAGCCATCTTCGTCGTTCCTCCAGATCACACGTGCGCGGGCGTCCGATTCGCCGGCTTCAACCCATTTCCATGCGCCCGGCGCATGCGCATGCTCGTGTTACCGCATGCCTTGAAACCGCCCAATAGGTAAATCGCGGTGAAAGATGCGTAGTTGACAGAATTTGCGCCGCTGTAGCGAGCGTGGACTGAGAGAACGCAAAAAGGGCGCAGCCTCGACGGCTGCGCCCTCCGGGGCTGGTCTGTGCGGGGGCTCAGTGCGCGTGGGCGCCCGAGGCTCCGATGCCGGTCTCAGAGCGGACGAACTGGGCATCGAAAGCGGCCCGCTCGCGGTCGCCCCGACGGGTCCTGTCGATCTTCGAGACGGCCCAGATCGTCAGGAACGCCAGCGGCATCGAGAACAGGGCTGGGTTCGCGTAGGGGAACAGGGCCACCGGATGACCGAAGGTCTTCACCCAGACCGCGTCGGACAGCACCACCATCACCACCGCCGCCACGAGCCCGACGAGACCGCCGATGAGGGCACCCCAGGTCGTGGTGCCGCGCCAGAGGATCGACATGGCCAGAACGGGGAAGTTGCAGCTCGCCGCCACCGAAAAGGCGAGTCCGACCATGAAGGCGACGTTCTGGTTCTCGAAGACGTAGCCGAGGTAGATCGCCACGATGCCGATACCGACGGCGGAGGCCTTGGAGAGGTTCACCTCCGCCTGCTCCGTGGTCCGCCCGCGGGCGAAGACCTGAGCGTAGAGGTCGTGGCTGATCGCCGACGCGCCGGCGAGCGTCAGGCCTGCCACCACCGCGAGGATCGTCGCGAAGGCCACCGCCGAGATGAAGCCGAGGAAGTACGGCCCACCCACGGCGTTGGCGAGGTTCACGGCCACCATGTTGGTGCCGCCGATCATGTCCTTGATCTTGTCGTAGGTCGTGCCGTCCGTGCCGAGCTTGAAGTAGCTAGGGTCGGACATCAGCAGAGCGATACCTCCGAAGCCGATGATGAAGGTGAGGATGTAGAAATAGCCGATCAGGCCGGTGGCATAGAACACCGACTTACGCGCGGCCTGAGCGTCCGACACCGTGAAGAAGCGCATCAGGATGTGCGGCAGACCCGCGGTGCCGAACATCAGGCCGACGCCGAGCGAGAGCGAGTCGATCGGGTTCGAGACGAGACCGCCGGGTGCCATGATGGCGTCGCCCTTCGGATGTGTCTGCACGGCGGTCGCGAACAGCTTCTCCGGGCTGAAGCCGTACTTGTAGAGCACCGCGCCGGCCATGAAGGTCGCGCCGCCCAGAAGCAGGCAGGCCTTGATGACCTGCACCCAGGTCGTCGCCTTCATGCCGCCGAAGGCGACGTAGATGATCATCAGCGCACCGACGATGACCACCGCGTAGAGGTAGGGCAGACCGAACAGGAGCTGGATCAGCTTCCCCGCGCCGACCATCTGCGCGATCAGGTAGAACGCCACCACGACGAGGGTGCCGGTGGCCGAGATGATGCGGATCGAGGTCTGGTCGAGGCGGAAGCTCGCGACGTCGGCGAAGGTGAACTTGCCGAGGTTGCGCAGCCGCTCGGCGATCAGGAACAGCACGATCGGCCAGCCGACGAGGAACCCCGTCGAGTAGATCAGGCCGTCGAAGCCCGAGGAATAGACGAGCCCCGAAATGCCGAGGAAGGACGCCGCCGACATGTAGTCGCCGGCAATCGCCAGGGCGTTCGTGCGCGCGGAGATGCCGCCGCCGGCCGCGTAGAAGTCGGCCGCCGACTTCGAGCCCTTCGCCGCCCGGTAGGTGATCCCGAGGGTGAACAGCACGAAGAACAGGAACATGAAGATCGCCGGCCAGTTCGTGGCCTGCTGCTGAACGGCACCGATGTCCGGGCCGGCGGCGAGCGCCGAAACGGGGCCGAGCCCGAGGCCTGCGCCGAGAAGGGAGACGAGGCGGATCATTTGGCGAGGCTCCGGATGAGGTCGGCCGAGAGCCGGTCGTAGCGGGTGTTGGCGCGGGCGACGTAGATGCCCGTCAGCACGAAGGCGAAGACGATGACGAACATGCCCATGTAGAAGCTGAGCGAGGCCGTGCCGCCGACCTTGGTGGCGAGCAGCGCCTTGTCGAAGGCGATGAGGCCGATGAAGCCGAAATAGACCACGAGCATCAGGCCGGTAAGAATCCAGCCGAAGCGCGTGCGCTCGTGAACCAGAGTCTTGAAGGTGGGGTGCTCGGCGATGCGGTCGAGCCGGTGATCGGGCTCGGGCATGTCGAGGGCTCCCCCCCCGTGAAGCGTGCGGGCATCCGACGTCACGGACGGCCCCCCCGTCTGTATGGTGCTCATGAATCTCCTCCCGCACGATCCTGATCCGGCGCCGCGACGGGCCGGGGATCGGCTATTTATTCTGTGATCATGACGACGAAGGCATGGACGTTCACCCCGTCGCAGGCAGGGACCGGAGCACCCGAGGCGGGCGTCCGGCACGGCGGGTCCAGGCAGATGGGCCATGCCCGAAAAGGCTCCGGCCGCGCGAGGCGGCCGGATTTGTCGTGATCCGCGCTCAGGCCGATCGGTTCTGCCGGTTCTCGATCAGATCATCGACCACGGCCGGCTCAGCCAACGTCGAGGTGTCACCGAGCGAGCCGAAATCGTCCTCGGCGATCTTGCGCAGGATGCGACGCATGATCTTGCCGGAGCGGGTCTTGGGCAGGCCGGGGGCGAACTGGATCAGGTCGGGCGAAGCAATCGGGCCGATATCCTTACGGACCCAGGTTACGAGTTCCTTGCGCAGCTCGTCCGTGCCCTCCTCGCCCTCGTTGAGGGTGACATAGGCGTAGATGCCCTGGCCCTTCACGTTGTGCGGATAGCCGACAACCGCGGCCTCCGAGACTTTCGGATGCGCGACGAGCGAGGACTCGACTTCGGCCGTGCCCATGCGGTGGCCGGAGACGTTGATGACGTCGTCGACGCGACCGGTGATCCAGTAATAACCGTCGGCGTCGCGGCGGGCACCGTCACCGGTGAAGTAAAGGTCCTTGTAAGTCGAGAAGTAGGTCTGCTCGAAGCGCTCGTGATCGCCGTAGACGGTGCGCATCTGGCCGGGCCAGCTCTCCTTGATGCAAAGGTTGCCCTCGCAGGCGCCGTCGAGCTCACGTCCCTCGGCATCGACCATGACCGGTTGCACTCCGAAGAACGGCCGCGTCGCCGAGCCGGGCTTGAGCTTGGTCGCGCCGGGCAGCGGAGTGATGAGGATACCGCCGGTCTCGGTCTGCCACCACGTATCGACGATGGAGCAACGGGAGTCACCGACGACGCGGTAATACCAGTCCCAGGCTTCCGGGTTGATCGGCTCGCCGACCGAGCCCAGCACCCGCAGCGAAGCACGCGAGGTCTTCTTCACCGGCCCCTCGCCGCCGCCCATCAGCGAGCGGATCGCGGTCGGTGCGGTGTAGAAGATGTTGACCTTGTGCTTGTCGATGACTTCCCAGAAGCGGGAGTTCGACGGGTAGGTCGGGATGCCCTCGAACATCAGCGTGGTCGCGCCGTTCGCCAGCGGTCCGTAGACGATGTAGCTGTGACCGGTGACCCAACCCACGTCAGCCGTGCACCAGTAGAGGTCGCCGTCGTGGTAGTCGAACACGTACTGGTGGGTCATCGAGGCATAGACGAGATAGCCGCCGGTGGTGTGCACGACGCCCTTCGGCTGGCCGGTCGAGCCCGAGGTGTAGAGGATGAAGAGCGGGTGCTCCGCCTCCACGGCCTCAGCCGGGCACTCGTCCGTCACTTGCTCGGCGGCTTCGTGGTAGTAGACGTCGCGGCCCGGCTCCATCGCCACGTTGCCGCCGGTGCGCTTCACCACGATGACGTGGTCCACGAGATCCTTGTCGAGGCGCTTGATCGCCTCGTCGACATTGGCCTTGAGCGGCACCTTGCGCCCGCCGCGCAGGCCCTCATCGGCGGTGATGACGAGCTTCGAGCCGCAGCCCTTGATCCGGCTCGCGAGCGAGTCCGGCGAGAAGCCGCCGAAGACGATGGCGTGAATGGCCCCGAGCCGCGCACAGGCCAGCATCGCATAGGCGGCCTCAGGGATCATCGGCAGGTAGAGCGTGACGCGGTCGCCCTTGCCGACGCCGCGGTTGCGCAGGACGTTGGCCATCCGGCACACTTCCGCATGCAACTGCCGGTAGGTGATGTGCTTCGACTCGTTGGGATCGTCACCCTCCCAGATGATCGCGGTCTGGTCGCCGCGGGTCTCGAGATGACGGTCGATGCAGTTGAATGCGACGTTGGTCTTTCCGTCCTCGAACCACTTGATCGAGACGTTGCCCGGCGCGAAGCTCGTATTCTTGACTTTGCTGAACGGCGTCGACCAATCAATCCGCTTGCCGTGCTCGGCCCAGAACGCGTCAGGATCGGAGACGGAAGCCGCATACATCTCCTTGTATTTGGCGTCGTCGATCAGAGCCCGGTCCCGCCAGGCATCCTGAACGTCAATGACCTTCTCGCTCATTTGGTTTCTTCCCTGCCGGTGCCCGATCGTATCGCGAATATCCGCGCAGCCGGGGCTTCCTAGAAACTCTTAAGCGCAGTCGAATAGACCCGGCAAGCACCAAAAAGTCGAGTTCTGCAATTTTGCGCGATTTAGTTGCGCGATAACTTATTGGTGGCTTCATAGAGACCCCCGTCTGTCCCGGTGAAGCCGAGAAAGGCTTGTCGCTCCACAAGAATTCGGCGCGGCGGGTCGAGCCCGTCCGAGCGGATCGACCGGGGGCCGGACCGTCAGGCGGCCGGAAACAGCATCTCGACGAGGGTACCCTCGTCCTTGCGGCTGGTGATGCGGAAGCGACCGCGATTGGCCTCCACGAGCGCCTTGGTCAGCGTCAATCCGAACCCCTTCTCCTCACCCTCTACATCGGAACCGAGATCGGCCTGAAATGGTTCGAGGGCACTCGTCAGCTCATCTTCCGTCATGCCCGTGCCGGTGTCGCGCACGCGCAAGGCAATCTCTCCCCGCTCGGCGAGCGTGGTCGAGATGATCACCTGGCCGCCGGCCTCGGTCACGCGGATGGCATTTGCAAGCACGGTCAGCGTCGCCTGCCGGATCGAGCGCTCATCCGCCCTCATGGCCGGCAGATCGGGAGCGAGGCTGGTGCGCAGGACGATGCGGTCCCGCGCCGCCTTCGCCTGCTGCGTCGCGATGCAGGAGGAAACGAGATCGTTGAGGGCGAGATCGGCGAAGGAAAGCTTGCCGCGGCCGGCCTGAATCTCGGCGAGGTCGCGCAGATCGTCGATCAGCGCCGCGATCCGTCCGCCGGAGAGACGCACCTCGCGCAGATAGGCCTCCAGACGCTCGGCATCCGCTCGGTCGAAGCGGTCGGAGAGCATCATGTCGGTGAGGCTGAGGATGGCGTTGAGCGAGGGGCGGATCTCCCGGCTGACCCGTGCGAGCGCGTTGGCCTTCCAGGCGGCCTCCGCCTCTGGCTCGCCGCGCGGCGCGGGCTTGCTGACGGCTGGGACCGGAAGCGCGACGTCCTCGTCGCGGATCTCGCGCAGGCTGGCGCAGTAGCCCGGTGCGTCCTCGCCCAGCAACCGGGCGATGCGCAGGCGCAGAGCCGCCGCTCCGGTGCGCGGCGTGACGCCGTGGATCTCGCTCGCGCCCGAGCGGCGGGAATTGGTCACCGCCGTCTCGAGGGCCGGCAGGCTCTCGGGGGCGAACAGGTCGGCGAAGCGCCCGCCCACGACCTCCTTGGGATGCGCGTGGACGAGTTCGGCCGCGCTCGGATTCAGACCGACGACGCGGCCCTCGGCGTCGAGGGTGACGACACCCTCCTCAAGGCTGTCCAGCACCTTCTCCGCCCGCAGCCGCGCGGCATTGGGCGGAACGGCAGGAGGCTGCGCCGCTCCGGAGGCCGGCATTGCCCGCGCGAGGCAGATCTCGGCCGGCGCCCCCTCCCAAACGAGGCCGGCCCGATCGACCAGGAGCGCCACGGTCCCCCCCTCGGGCCGAGCGAAGGGAACAGGCCCGATGATCTCCCGCTCCCTCGGCGGAAGGCCGCGGAAGAGGTGTGCGAGACCCGCATCGCGCAGGGCCGACAAATCCGTGTAGCCGGTGAGGTCGAGGAAGGTGCGGCTGGCGAACAGCATTTCGCTCCCGCGATAGACCAGCACCCCCAGAGGCAAGCTTTCGAGCAACTCCGTGAGGGCGGCCTGCGCCCGCGTCTCGTTCTCCGCGAGCCGGGCCGGCGGCGTCGGGAACGGCATGACGGAGCTTCCCGTCGGAGATTCCGCATGCGCGGGCACCGGCGCCTGATCCTCCGCAGCCTCGTCGGGGGCAAATCGCAATCCGAGGACGCGCGCGACTTCGCGGAAGGCGGCGTGCTCGTTCACCGACAGGCTGGCGCCCGGCTCGGGCTCAGGGGCGGGCTCCGCATTCTGCGTGTCGTCGAGTGCGGGCTCCCCTTCCCCGATCGCGTCTTCGATCGCGCGTGGGCGCCGCTCGCCGAGGATGGCGAAACCGCCGAACCCGGAGAAATCGTCCGTCGTGCGGCCCGCCGGTGCACCGGAAATCTCGAGGGCGTGCTCGTAAGACCGTCCGTGCACGACGAGCGGCAGAGCGCGGAAGGTCCGGCGGGCGGAGAGCGCCTCCGTCAACGCCGCTCCCTCGATTACGCCGTCGGCGGCGAGCATCGTCCAGGAACGATTGGTCAGCGCTTCGGCAAGATCGGGATGGGTGCGCGAAACCTGCGTCAGCACGCCCTCGGCATCGCTGCGCCAGATCAGGCGGACCGGCAGATCCGCCGTTTCCGCTTCCGGCGCAGGCGTGGACCCAGCCGTCGCGGCCGCCGATTCCGCGACGGCGGGGATCGGTCGCGACGGCACCGGATCATCTTTGGCCGGCGCAGCCTCGAATGGCCGCAAGGTCGGCAAGGACCCGATCGGTGCCAGGAGGAGAACAGGAAATTCCGGCTCGATCTCCGCTCTCGCGGCGAGGGCGACCACCGGAGGCGCCACACCGCGGGGATCGAAGCGCAGGCGGACCATACGCGGCCGCCCATCGAGGGTACCGGCACGTCCGATCTGTGCGGACAACCGCAGAGTGGGCAGGATGATGCCGTCCGCGTCGGCGACACCGGCCCGCAACGACTGCGCCGCGCCGTCGGCATGGAGGATCCGCTCCGCGGCACCGTCGAGAACGAGCAGCGGTCCGCCCTCGCGGACGAGATGGGCCGTGGAAGCATCACCGCGCCACCGCGCCAACGCGGCCCGGAGGGCCGAATCGCCCACGAGAGAAGAACGCTGCGCTGCGCGGTCCGACATCCGAACCCTGGTCATGAGCCCCTTCACAGCCCTGTCGACGGTCGGTCGGGGCATGAACACATAATTCCTCTGTAACTTAACTGCCGTCGGACGTGGACACTGAAAGCCGCCGACACACGTTTATCAACGGGTAACCTTAATCGGCCCGGCAGGGGTGGCAAAAGTGTCGCCCCCGCGCTATTGTGCATTGCACATTGTGCGCCGCACAACGAGCGCTCAATGTGTGACAGAGGAGACAGACATGAGCAGCACTCCCAACTACGAAATCCCGACCGAGATGCGCGATTTCGCCGAGAAGAGCGTCGAGCAGGCTCGCAAGGCGTTCGACTCCTTCATCGGTGCCGCCCGCCGCACTGCGGACACGGTGCAGGGGTCGACGGACCTCGCCCGTAGCAACGCCACCAACATCTCGGCTCGCGGCTTCGAGTACGCTGAGCAGAACGTCAACGCCGCGTTTGACCTCGCACAGAAGCTCGTGCGCGCCCGCGACGTCCAAGAGGCGATGCAGCACCAGGCCGAATTCGTGCGCGCGCAGTTCGCGGCGATCCAGGCGCAGGCCAAGGAGTTCGGCGGTCTCGCCCAGAGCGCGTTTCAGCAGAGCGCCGAGAACGCCAAGAGCGTCATGCAGCAAGGTGCTGCGGAGGCCCGGCAGGCCTACGAGCAGGGCGTCGAGACCGCCCGCGAGAACGCCAACGACGCTCAGAAGGCGAACTCCTAACGGATCCTTCGGGCTTCGGCCCGAGCCGTCCAGACTCCGACGGCCCGCTCCAGCAGAGCGGGCCGTTCGCGTATCGTTCAGTTCCGCTCAGGCTTCTTGCCTCTTTTCCGCCGTCCGGACACCGCAAGGCTCGACGCCTCGCCAGCTCCGAGTGGGCGGCCCAGCGGAGATTTTGGACACGATGCGTTCCGTTCGCACCCTCGGCCTCGCGGCCCTCGCCGCCGTCGCGGTCGGAAGCCTCACGCCTGCACAGGCACAATATTACGACGACGGCTACGACGCGCCACCGCCGCGCGTCCGCCCTTATCGGGACGGGGGCGGTCCGCCGCCCCGCCGCGCCATGGGCCTCAATTGCGATGCCGTGCAGTCGGGCATCAGCGGCTTGCAACCGTTCTCCTGCCCACTCCCGGGCCCGCGCCCACTCGGAGCCCGCTGCTTCTGCGATATGCCGGTTTCGTTTCTCAATGGGCCGCAAACGGCGGTCGGCCGCGTCGCGCCGTAAGCTCCCTGAGCAGCGGCACTCGGCTTCGAAACGATCTGTTGCGGAAAGCCGATGGGGGACGAGAAGAGCCGCGGCGGATCTCTCCGCCGCGGCTCTTCTCAAGACTCGAATTGCTCGACTGTCAGTTGACGACGACCGTGGCGCCGACCTTCACACGGGAATAGAGGTCGGTGACGTCCTCGTTGGTCATGCGGATGCACCCTGAGGACACGGCCTGACCGATCGTGTCCGGCTCGTTGGAGCCGTGAATCCGGTACTCGGACCGGCCGATATACATCGCGCGGGCGCCGAGCGGGTTCTCGATGCCGCCGGCCATGTAGCGCGGCAGATCGGGGCGGCGGGCCAGCATCGCGGCCGGAGGCGTCCAGCCCGGCCACTCACGCTTGGCGGTGATCTTGTTCACGCCGCTCCAAGTGAAGCCCGGACGTCCCACGCCGACACCGTAGCGAACCGCCTGTCCACCGGGCAGCACGTAGTAGAGCCGCCGCTCGGCCGTCGAGACAACGATCGTGCCCGGCGCGTAGCGAGTGCTGTAGGGGACGATCTCGCGGGGGATGCGGGCGACCTGCGCCTGAGCCGCCTCGGCCTCACCGTAGCTCTGCCCGTAACCTTGGGCGCTGGAGCCGCGCTGCGCGGTGTAGGGATCGTAGACCGGCCAGCCGCCCTGCGACGACTGCTCCTGATAATAGTCGTCACTGTCGGAGCCGAACGGGTCGTAGGGCGCGGCGCTGGCGACGTTGGTCGCGAGAACACAGACGCCGACAACGCCGGCGAGAACAGATGCCAGGGTCTTCATCGCAGGTACCTACCTGTGCAGTAATCTTTGCCATTACAAGCGTGACTGTGCTTGCTCGGTTCCCTGCTGTTTACGGATTTTCCACGCCTCGGCCGTGCGGCGGCTCACATCAGCTTGGCCGTACCGCCGTGGTTACTCCCAAATCGGCCGCCAAATCGGCCACTTGGGGGTGATCGGACGCGTGCCGACACGCGGCCCCGACAAAGAAGGCGTCAAGCATCACGAAGATTACGGCCGATAAGCACGTCTCAAGCAGGCTCGATAGCCGCCGCCTGAAGAAGAAGGTCGAGGAGGCTTCAATCCTACAAGCACTCGCCGCCGGGATCATCGCCGACGGTCATCCGTCCAGTGGCAGTCTCTCGATCAGTGACATGCCCGGGATAATGATTCGTCGAAGAAGAGGGAGCACATCAGCGCTCTCGAAAACACGCTGTATTGGGAGCAGATTGAAAAGAAGCTTGTCCGCGTCGGCATCGGCGCTGCGGTCATGAGCCTGCTCGGCTCCCACCCTTCAATTCCGACCCAGGCGCCGTCGCAGCGAACGGGTCGCGGCCTGAGGATCGTTCGATACGGCGCTTCCGCCAGCCCGATCTCAACTCTTTCGCGCGGATCAGCTCACCGGCGGCGAAGGATCGCGCGCGGCCCGCTCGGCCTCGACCAGCACGTCGAAGGCGCGCCAGGGCTTCGGAATGAAGACGGCTCCTTCCGGTAGAGCCACGCCGGGCTCAGGCTCGACGCCGGACGTCACGACCAGACGGGTTCGGGGCCAGAGGGTTGCAATGGCGCGGGCGAGTTGAAGCCCGTCCATGGCCCCCGCAAGGCGGATATCGGCGAAGACCAGGGCGACCTCGCCGCCCCGCTCCTGCAGGACGCCCAGAGCATGTTCGGCACTGTCACAGCCGATCACGTGCATCTCGGTTTCTTCCAGCACGCTCTCCGCCAACTCGCGGGTGTCGCGCTCATCCTCGACCACGAGGGCGATGCGGGCGTCAGGGCGTTCGGCTTTCTCGGCCTGAGAACGTTCCGCATGATCGACGCGCCGAACCAGAGCGGCGAGATGATCAGGAATGCCTTCCGCCACGAGGTTATCGTAGCAGGAGGCGAGCGCCTGCCCGATCTGATCGAGTTTCATGCTCGGCAGCAGGGGATCATCGGCTATCCCCCGGTGCGATCGGTCTCGAAACGAGTCGTTCAAGGCGAAACGATCCTCTCTCGCGCATCCGGGCGGCAAAGGACCTCTCACGGATCGATGTCCGAAGCGCCGCACAGCACAACAAAGCGGGCAGATGCCGCTCAGTTGCGTCGAAGGGAGATTTTCACCGCCGCGGGCTTGCCGCGCGTCGGGCGGCCGCAGCCTTCGCCTTACTGAACCGCCTCGGCATCGGCGAGGGCGACGAGGCCGGCCACGCTGCGCACATCGCGGTAGCGATCGCCGCGGGTGCTCATCATCGCCTCGAACTTCTGGTGCACCTGGGCGACCGAGAGGCTCGCGGGCTTGCGGTGGCGGCCCCGGCCGGTGGTGCCGCCGAAGAAGATCGAGCGGTTGGCCCGAGCCGGGCCGGGCAACAGGGCCGCGGCGGCGGCGGTCGGCTTGTCGACCACCCGGGACAGGAAGTTCTCGGCGTCGTCCGGCCCGAGGAAGTGCGCGAGGTAGACCTCGCCCAGGGACAACTCGCGGCCGATCTTCAGGGCGATGCGCCCGGCATCGCGCTTCAGCATCTCGCCGGCCATGACGGCGGAGAGGTAGGGATCGCGGCGCAGGTCGAGGATGCGGGTGCGCTCGGCCTGATCCTGGATCGACGGCCGGTCGTTCGCGTCCGGAACGATCAGGGCAGCCTCCTTCTCGTACCCGTATCTCGGGCCGAAATCGCGGATGACGCCGAGCCAGGTGCGCTCGATGAACTGGAACAGTCCGGTCGCCGAGGAGGTCTTGGCCTGGACGGCGGTGATGAAGCTCGACTCCTTGTCGGCCACCGCCATGAGCAGAACCGGATCGGTCTGGACGGCCTGAGCCGCCTTGACGATGGTCTGCACGAGGTGGCGGCGGATCTTCATCGGGCCAAATTCGAGGATGTCGTTCGGATCGCCGGTCGACGTCTGCGAGAGCAGGAAGTCGTAGGAAACGCGGTCCACCGTGTTGGCACCGAGTTCGGTGTCGAGGTCGCCCACGGGGTGGAAGCTCGATGAGGCCGCCAGCATCGACGGAACCGGGCTCTCGGGCGCCAGCGCCTGAAGGCGCGGCTTCGGCATGGCCAGATCGGAGATCTTGGTCGAAGCCTCGGCTCGGCCGAGATCGGTGCCGGCATTGAGGAGAACCGCGCTCAGGCCTCCGGCCAGCAGGGTCATGGAGAGGATGGAGCGGACGAGCGCCGTGCGGCTGCCATGGTCGCGCCCCGTGCGGGAATTGAGGGTGATGACGTCGGAGGACGGGGTGGGACGCCCGCTCTTGCGAGGCATCGAGGTGGTACGCGGCGATCCGATCGTACGGCCCTGCATCGTTGTCGTCGCTCACTCTTCGTGATGGCGCCAGCGGCGTGTAGGCAACACTTGCGCTGCCGGATGTGGCGCAAACACGGCCGAGGTTGTGGCATCCCCAGGGCAAGCCGGGGCAATTTGCAGGCAAGCTGAGCCGTTTGGCGGGTTGTCCCCGGTGTTTTCCACCGGGATGCGGTTCACAGCGGAACGGGGATGAGAGGAGAATGGGTGACGGCCGATCCGCGTCGCCTGACGGATGGAAGGACACTCCCACCGATGCCACGCCCCGATCGCATCCTGGAGACGGCGCTCTACGTCGATGATCTGCAGAGAGCTCACGAGTTCTATGAAACCGTCATCGGCCTGGAGCGCATCCTGAAGTCGGAGACGCTCTGGGCCTACGATGTCGGTGGCCGGAATGTGCTTCTGCTCTTCAGGAGGGGGGCATCCGTGTCCCCGCAGCGCCTGCATGGCGGGTTGATCCCGGCGCATGATGGGACGGGGCCGCTGCATCTCTGCTTCGGCACGACCGAAGACGAGCTGCCCGCCTGGGAGGTGAAGTTCGACGCGAACGGCGTCGTGATCGAAGGACGCGTCTCTTGGCCGAGCGGGGCGACGAGCCTCTACTTCCGCGATCCGGACGGACACATGCTCGAACTCGCGACGCGAGGGCTCTGGCCGAATTACTGAGCGGCGGCGATCGATGCAGACAGCGGGACACGCAGCGACCGCAGCCTCCGGTCACAACCGCCGCAGCGCCACGCTCTCGATGCGATGGCTCGGCCCCTTGGCGAGGATCAAGCTGGCCCGCTGTCGCGTGGGCAGGATGTTGTCGCGCAGGTTCGGCAGGTTGATCGTGGTCCAGAGTTGGTCCGCGATCTCCAGCGCGTCGCTCTCGGTGACCTCGGCATATTTGCGGAAGTAGGAGAGTGGATCGCGGAAGGCGGTCTGGCGCAGCCGCAGGAAGCGGTTGACGTACCAGCGGTGCAGGTCGTCCTCGTGTCCGTCGAGATAGATCGAGAAGTCGAAGAAGTCGGAGACGAAGGGAATCGCGGTACCGTCCCGCGGCAGGCGAGCGGGCTGGAGGACGTTCAGACCCTCGACGATCAGGATGTCGGGAGACTCGATCACCTGCTCCTCACCGGGGACCACATCGTAGACGAGGTGGGAATAGACCGGCGCCGAGACCCGCTTGTGGCCAGCCTTGATGTCGGCAAGGAACCGCAGAAGGGCGGCGCTGTCGTAGCTCTCGGGGAACCCCTTGCGCTCCATCGCGCCCATGCGCTGCAGTTCGGCGTTGGGATGGAGGAAGCCGTCGGTCGTGATGAGATCGACCTTCGGGGTGTTGGGCCAGCGGGCGAGCAACGCCTTCAGCACCCGCGCCGTGGTCGATTTGCCGACTGCCACCGAGCCGGCGAGCCCGATGATATACGGTACTTTCGCTTCGTGCTCGGCGAGCAGGAAGCGCTGCGTCGCCTTGAACAGCCCTTGTGTCGCCGCGACGTAGAGCGAGAGCAGGCGCGAGAGCGGCAGGTAGATCGCCACGACCTCCTCGATGGAGATCGGGTCGTTGAGGGATTGTAGCCGACCGATATCCTCGGCTGTCAGCGTCAGCGGGGTGTCGGCGCGAAGCTGGGCCCATTCCTCGCGCGAAAAAATCCGGTAGGGCGAGAGGCGGCCCGGCCCCTGGCCGGTCACCGGGTTCTGGCGCTCTTCCGGTTCGATCCCGGCCGACGGGATCGGGGCGCCGATCATGTATGCCTCCGCGCCGCCTTCTCGGCGAGCCCGCTCTGGGCCGTGCGCCGGCCGAGCTCCGTCATCACATCGTCGAGCGGCACGCCGGCCGCCTTCAGCATCACGACGAGGTGGTAGAGAACGTCCGCCGCCTCCGACACGAGCGCCTTGCGGTCGCCCTGCACGGCGGCGATGGCGGCCTCGACCGCCTCCTCGCCGAGCTTCTTGGCCGCCTTGGCAGTGCCCTCGGAGAGGAGCTTTGCGGTGTAGGAAGTCTCGGGAGGCGTGCCCGCCCGGCTGTCCACGAGGGCGGCGAGGTCGTCGAGGCTGAACTTCGTCATAAGGCGCGCAAACGGAACCCGTACCATGCGGCATCGCATGATCGGATACCGGCGCTCGGGACCCTGCGCAGGCCCGGCGCCCCGGTCAAGGGGCGCGGGCATCCGCCCACCGGTTACCCGTTACGGATCGAGCCGCATCGCAAGTCCCGCGGCGGCCATGTGGCTCTTGGCCTCGCCGACGGTGTGCTGGCCGAAGTGGAAGATCGAGGCGGCGAGCACTGCACTGGCGCCGCCGTCGCGGACGCCGGCCACGAGGTCGTCGAGCCCGCCGACGCCCCCGGAGGCGATCACCGGTACCTTCACCGCGTCGGCAATGGCGCGGGTGAGCGCGAGGTCGTAGCCGGAGCGGGTTCCGTCCTTGTCCATGGAGGTGACGAGGAGTTCGCCGGCCCCGCGTTCCGATACTTTCTGGGCGAACTCCACCGCGTCGATACCGGTAGGGTTGCGGCCGCCATGCGTGAAGATCTCCCAGCGCTCGGCCTCGCCGGGAGCGGAGACGCGCTTGGCATCGATCGCCACGACGATGCACTGGTCGCCGAACTTTTCCGCCGCCTCGGCGACGAAGTCGGGATTCTTCACGGCCGCCGTGTTGATCCCGACCTTGTCCGCCCCCGCGAGCAGGAGCGTGCGGACGTCGGACACGGTGCGCACCCCGCCGCCGACGGTGAGTGGCATGAAGCAGGCCTCTGCCGTGCGGCTCACCACGTCGAGCAGGGTCCCGCGGTCCTCGTGGCTCGCGGTGATGTCGAGAAAGCAGAGTTCGTCGGCGCCGGCCGCGTCGTAGGCCTTGGCCGACTCGACCGGGTCGCCGGCATCGCGCAATTCGAGGAATTGCACGCCCTTCACGACGCGCCCGTCCTTCACGTCGAGGCAGGGGATGATGCGGGTCTTGAGCACGCGGGATGCCTTCAGGCTGACGGAACCGGCGGTCGAAGCGCAGCGATCACGCGGCGTTTCCCTTGGCGCGCGCAATCGCCGCGAGCGCCTCCTTCGGGTCGATGCGCCCATCATAGAGGGCGCGGCCGGTGATGGCGCCGGCGAGCACGGCGCAATCGGGCTCCAGCAGGCGCTCGACATCCGCCATCGAGGCGAGACCGCCCGACGCGATGACGGGGATGCTGACTGCCGCGGCCAACGCCAGCGTCATCTCGATGTTGAGGCCCTTGAGGATGCCGTCGCGGGCGATGTCGGTGTAGATGATGGCGGCGACGCCCGCATCCTCGAAGCGGCGCCCGAGTTCTTCCGCGGTCATGCTGGAGGTCTGCGCCCAACCCTCGACGGCGACGCGTCCGTCCTTGGCGTCGATGCCGACAGCGATGCGCCCCGGATGCCGCCGGGCCGCCTCGTGCACGAAGGCGGGGTCGCGGACTGCCGCCGTCCCGATGATGACCCGGCTCACGCCCTTTTCCAGCCAGCCTTCGAGGGTGCGCATCTCGCGCACGCCGCCGCCGAGCTGCACCGGAAGCGTGACACGGGCGAGGATCGCGTCGACGGCGGCCGCGTTGCGCGGTGCACCGGCGAAGGCGCCATCGAGATCGACGACGTGGAGCCAGGAGAAGCCCTGCATCTCGAAGGCTTCGGCCTGAGCCGCGGGATCGTCGTTGAAGACCTTGGCCTGGGCCATGTCGCCCTGAACGAGGCGGACGCAGCGCCCTTCCTTGAGGTCGATGGCCGGATACAGGATCACGCGTGGACTCGCCGGAAACGATGTGTCGGAAAGCGGGCGCCCTCAGGGGCGCCAGCGCAGGAAGTTGCCGAGGAGCGCGAGACCGAGGCGCTGGCTCTTCTCGGGGTGAAACTGGGTCCCGGCGATGTTGTCGCGTGCGACCATCGCCGTGACCGGGCCGCCATACTCGGCGTGAGCGACCACGTCCGCCGGCTCGGCGGCTCTCAGCGCGAAGCTGTGGACGAAGTAAGCGTGGAGCCCGCCCTCCCCGATCTCGATGTCGCGCAGCAGCGCGTGCTCGCGGTCGAGATGCAGGGTGTTCCAGCCCATATGCGGGATCTTGAGGGCCGGATCAGCCGGTTCGATCGGAGCGACGTCGCCTGGGATCCAGTTCAGGCCCGCGGTCTCCTCGTATTCGAGGCCGCGGCTCGCCATAAGCTGCATCCCGACGCAGATGCCGAGGAACGGCTTGCCCTGCCTCTTGACGGCCTCAGTCATGGCTTCAACCATACCGGGCACTGCGTCCAGTCCACGGCGGCAATCGGCGTAGGCACCGACGCCGGGCAGCACCACGCGGTCGGCCCCGGCCACTGCCTCCGGCACATCCGTGACGACGATTCGGGTGCCGTCGAGCCCGACCTCGCGGGCCGCACGCTCGAAGGCTTTGGCCGCCGAGTGGAGGTTGCCCGACCCGTAATCGATGATTGCGACGGTCTGTTCGCTCACCGTCCACCCTCGCTCGCGGGAAAGAGGCCGATCACCGCATCATCGCGGCGATGAGCCGGGCGGGTCACGGCGGTGATCGCGGCTCCTGTCGCGCCCATACCTGGAACCGACTCGGCATCGAGCCAGCGGGTAGCGGCCTTCAACTCGGCCTCCTCCTGCGAGCCCGCGATCACCGCGTCCCGGGCGGGCTTGCCGCGGCGGCCATAGGTCCAGCGGCGCAGGCTCGATGCCTCCATGCCGATCAGAAGGCTCGCCAGCCCCGTGATGATCAGCGCCGCGAAGGGCGAGAGGCCGAGCGCCCGGCCGGCGAAGGCGAGTCCGACGAGTCCCCCCAGCACGAGGAGCGCTGCGAGCCAGAGGCGGTGGCGCAGGAACCACAGCACCGTGAAGGCGAAGGCGCCCCAGGAGAAGCCGTCGCGCACGAGGTGCGCCTGCTCCAGCGCGCGGGGGTCACCGCGAACCGAACCCTCGGGAACGTGCAGCGTGTAGGTCCGCATTCTCGCTCCTCCTCAAATGGTCTCAGAGCGATCCCTTGGTGGAGGGAACGCGGCCCTCCTCACGCGGGTCGATGGCCACGGCCTTCCGCAAGCTACGGGCCAGCCCTTTGAAGACGCTCTCAGCGATGTGGTGCGCGTTCTCGCCGTAGAGGGTCTCGACGTGGAGCGTGATGCCGGCGTTCATCGCGAAAGCCTGGAAGAACTCTCGCACCAGCTCGGTGTCGAACTGACCGATCTTCTCGACGCGGAAGCTCGTGCGGAACACGAGGAACGGCCGGCCGGAAATGTCGATCGCAATGCGGCTCAGCGTCTCGTCCATCGGCAGGTGGATATCGGCGTAGCGGGCGATGCCGCGCTTGTCGCCGAGCGCCTGAGCGACCGCCTGGCCGAGCGCGATGCCGGCATCCTCGGTGGTGTGGTGCTGATCGACGTGCAGGTCGCCCTCGACCTTGATCGTGACGTCGAACAGGCCGTGCCGCGCGAACAGCTCCAGCATGTGGTCGAGGAAGCCGACGCCGGTCGAGATCTCGGCCTTGCCGGTGCCGTCGAGATCGATCGAGACGGAAACGTCGGTCTCCGCCGTGCGGCGGCTGATGCTGGCTGTACGCATCGCGTGCTGGATGTCTGATCCTGGAACGGTCGGCGGGCCTCAGCGGCCGGCCGGGCCTGCCTTGTAGTGTGGAATGACCCGTTGGGGGAAGGGTCTTGGCATTCGGCCCTGCCATGATCCGAATGTTCGTCATCCGCCGGTCATACGGCGGGGCCAGCCTGCCGCTCTCGCTCAGCCGTGAGGAGCCGCCATTGTTGTCCCGCCGTTCCGTCCTCGCTGCCAGCGCCGCGCTTCTCGCCGGCAAGGCCGGAGCCGCCGAGGGACGGTTGCGCTTCGGCGTGATCGCCGACCCGCAATATGCCGAGGCACCACCCAACCTGACGTTGGGCCGCTACTATGCCAACAGCCTCGACAAGATGCGTGCGGCCGTCGACACCCTCAATGGGGAAGACCTCCGCTTCGTCGTGACGCTGGGCGACGTCATCGACCGCGACGTGATGAGTTACGAGAAGATCCTGCCGATCTACCGGACGCTCCGACACGAGACCCGCTTTGTGCTCGGCAACCACGATTTCGATTTGGCACCTGAACACCGCGGGCAGGTGCCGGGCCTGCTTGGAATGGAGGGCCCGCATTACGACTTCACGGTCGCCGGCATCCGCTTCATCGTGCTCGACGGCAACGACGTCTCGCTCTTCGCACCTCCGCCGGACGATCCGCGCCGGATGCTCGCCGCAGAGCGGCTGGAGCAGGCCAAAGCGGCAGGGCTCGTCAACGCCAAGCCTTGGAACGGCTCGCTCAGCGACTCACAGTTCACGTGGTTGGAGGGCAGCCTGCAGGCGGCTCGGGCGGCCGGCGAACGGGTCGTGGTGCTCAACCACTATCCCGTCACGCCCGACAACCCGCACAATCTCTGGGATGCGGACCGCATCACCGGTCTCCTCGCGCGGCAGCCGCACGTCATCGCCTATTTCAACGGCCACAATCATGCGGGCAACTACGTCGAGCGCGACGGAATCCACTACGTCAACTTCCACGGCATGGTAGACACGCCCGACCACTCGGCCTTTGCCGTGGTCGAGATCTCGGGCGACCGCCTGGAGATCCGCGGATTCGGTCGCGAACCGAGCCGCTCGCTGACCCTCAAGCCCGCCTGAGGACGCCCGTGCTCCGGCGATCGGAGCTATTTCTATGCGTTTCCTCGCCGCCGCAATTCTCGTGTCGATCACGACCTCGCCCGCGCTGGCGGCTTTTCCCTGCGACGAGCTGTGGGGCGAGCGCAACGCGATCTACAAGGATGCGGGCTACTGCTTCCGCACCGAGCGCGCGATCCGCGCTTTCGGCAATGCCGGCTGCAAGTACGACGAGCTGGCCGACGTTCCCCTGTCCGCCCGCCAGCGAGCCGACATCGCTGACATCCAGCGCCAGGAGCGCGCCGCCGGCTGCGCGCGCTGATTCCGCTTGCGTCACTGTGAGCGAAGCCGTCCAGGGGCGCGGCCCGGACGGGCCAGACACCCGATTTGAAGCGGCGCCGCCTGGATGACTTCGCCTCCGCCGCGCGATGCTGATTCAGCCGTTCAGCACCCGCCCGGCCACGGCGTCGAGTTTCGCCAACAGCTCCGGATCGCGCTGGGCGGGCGCCGTCATGATCGCGCCGTCCAGCGCCCGATGCGAGCCCGCGGGGCAATCCTCGCGCTCGGCCGGGAAGTCGCGAGCAACGCGCGCGACCAGTTGCGCGGCCTTGCCGGCATTGGCGCGGGCCACCGCGACCACCGAGGCCACGTCCACGCTGTCATGGCTCGGATGCCAGCAATCGTAGTCCGTCACCATGGCGATGGTGGCATAGGTGATCTCAGCCTCGCGGGCGAGCTTAGCCTCCGGCATGTTGGTCATGCCGATGACATCGAAATTCGCGGCCTTGTAGTGCTTCGACTCGGCCATGGAGGAGAATTGCGGCCCTTCCATACAGACGTAGGTGCCGCCCTTGTGCACCGAGATGCCCTCAGCCTCCGCCGCTGCGGCGATGCGCTTCTGAAGCAGGGGCCCGACCGGGTGAGCGAAGGGCACGTGGGCAACGCAGCCATTGCCGAAGAACGAGGCCGCACGGCCGACGGTACGGTCTACGAACTGGTCGACCAGCACGAACAGGCCGGGATGCAACTCGTTGCGGAACGAGCCGCAGGCAGAGAGCGAGACGATGTCGGTCACGCCCGCGCGCTTCAGCACGTCGATATTGGCACGGTAGTTGATGCCGGTGGGCGAGAAGCGATGGCCGCGCCCATGGCGGGCCAGGAACACCACCTTGGTCTGCCCGATGCGGCCGATGCGCAGCGCGTCGGAGGGTTCGCCCCAGGGCGAGGTGATCGTCTCCTCGCGGACATCCTCCAGGCCGGGCAGGTCGTAGACGCCCGAGCCGCCAATCACGCCGAGAACCGCTGCCGTCATGCAAGAATCCCTTGTGGTGTGGCCGAAACTCTTGCGGCCCACGCCCCGCGACGTCCTCGCGGAAGCGGGCATAGGGCTCGGCTATGACGTTTTGAATGTGCGCGGATGGGCTCGTCCGGCAATGGGGAACCCTTACCGCAGCCGTCCCCCGACAGGCAAACGGGCCCGCGAGGGGCCCGTTCGTGAGGTCGTCCATCCGATCCGTGATGCGGTCAGTAGGTCTTGTGCAGCTCCGGCTGAAGGCCGTGCACCTCGCCGCCGACCTTCTTCCAGATCTGCTTCTTCACGTAATAGAGCAGTCCGGCCAGCACGATGAGGAACAGGATCACGCGAAGACCCAGCGCCTTGCGGGCCATCATGTGCGGCTCGGCCGCCCAGGCCATGAAGGCCGACACGTCGCGCGAGTACTGCTCGACCGTCTCGGGCACCACCGGCTCGCCCTTGTCGTTCTTGGCGTAGGTGATCTGCCCGTCGCTGAGCGGGTTCGGCATCGCGATCACGTGGCCGGGATAATACTTGTTGTAATAGCCGCTCTCCGGCATCGTGAAGCCCTTCGGGGCCTCCTCGTAGCCGTTCAGGAGCGCGTGGATGTAATCGACGCCCTGCTCGGCATAGCCGGTGATGGGCAGCGCGTCGAACACGAAGAGCGGAAAGCCGCGCTCGTAGGTGCGGGCCTTGGCGAGCACGGAGAAGTCCGGCGGCGCCTTGCCGCCATTGGCCGCGGCAGCCGCCTTGTCGTTCGGGAAGGGCGGCGGGAAGCGGTCGGCAGGCCGCGCCGGACGCTCCTTCTCGGCGCCGGAATCGTCGAGTTCCTTGACGCTGTAGGTCTCGGCCAAAGCCTTGACCTGCCCTTCCGTGAAGCCCGGCCCGCCCGGTTCCGCGAGGTTACGGAAGGCGACCAGCCGCATGGAGTGACAGTTGGCGCAGACTTCCTTGTAGACCTGGAAGCCACGCTGCAGCTGCGCCTGATCGAACCGGCCGAACATGCCGGCGAAGCTCCACTTCTCTCGCGGCGGATTGGTGCCGTGTCCGTCCTCGGCAACGGCTGAGCCGGCACCGAGGGAGGCCGCGAGCAGGGTCGCGGCGGCGAGGCGTGCGATGCGCATCGTTGTTCTCTCCCTCGGGCCTTAGCCGCGCTTGGCCGGTTCGGCCGCAGCACCTGCGGGCATGCCGGACCCGCTCACCTGCTTGCCCGGACCGGTCACGGTCTCGAGGATCGAACCCGGCAGACGGTCAGGCGTCTCGAACAGGCCGACCAGCGGCATGACGATGAGGAAGTGAGCGAAGTAGTAGACGGTGCAGATCCGCGAGGCGAGGACGTAGCCGCCTTCCGGAGGCTTGGCGCCGAGCCAGCCGAGCAGGATGGCGTTCACCAGGAACACCCAGAAGAACACCCGATAGACCGGGCGGTAGTTGCAGGAGCGGACCCGCGAGGTGTCGAGCCAGGGCGCGAAGGCCAGGATCAGCACCGCGCCGAACATCAGGATGACGCCGCCGAGCTTATCCGGCACCGCACGCAGGATCGCGTAGAAGGGCAGGAAGTACCATTCCGGCACGATGTGCGCGGGCGTCACCGACGGGTTGGCCGGGACGTAGTTGTCGGCGTGGCCGAGATAGTTCGGCTGGTAGAAGATGAACCAGGCGAACAGGATCATGAACACCACCACCGCAAACACGTCCTTGATGGTCGCGTAGGGGGTGAAGGGCACGGCATCCTTGCTCGACTTGATCGGGATGCCGGCCGGGTTGTTCTGACCCGTCACGTGCAGCGCCCAGACGTGCAGGACAACGACGCCGGCGATCATCCAAGGCAGCAGGAAGTGCAGCGAGAAGAAGCGGTTGATGGTCGGGTTGCCGACTGAATAGCCGCCCCAGAGCAGGCTCTGGATCGTGTCGCCGACCACCGGAATCGCTGCCAGGATGTTGGTGATGACGGTGGCGCCCCAGAAGCTCATCTGGCCCCACGGCAGGGTGTAGCCGAGGAAGGCGGTGGCCATCATCAAGAGGTAGATGATGACGCCGAGGAGGTAGAGCACCTCGCGTGGGGCCTTGTAGGACCCGTAATAGAGGTTGCGGAAGATGTGGACGTAGACCGCCACGAAGAACATTGACGCGCCGTTGGCGTGCGCGTAGCGCAGGAGCCAGCCGTAATTCACGTCGCGCATGATGTGCTCGACGCTCTCGAACGCGTTGGCCGAGCTCGGATCGTAGTGCATCGCCAGCCAGACGCCGGTGATGATCTGGATCCCGAGGAACGCGATCAGGATCGCGCCGAAGGTCCAGAAATAGTTGAGGTTACGCGGAACCGGGAAGGCGACGAAGGACGAGTGCACCAGCCCGACCAGCGGCAGCCGTGACTCGAACCACTTCGCGAGGCGGCTCTTGGGTACGTAGGTCGAGGTCGCGTGTGCGCTGCTCATCAGATTTGCCCGCTCCGGCTTCTCGTGTCCTGTTGTCAGGCGACCGCCTTGCCGCCCTCTTCGCCGATCTTGATCTTCGTATCGGTCTCGAAGGCGTAGGGCGGGATCGGCAGGTTGGTCGGCGCCGGGCCGCGGCGCACGCGCCCGACGGCGTCGAACTGCGAGCCGTGGCAAGGGCAGGACCAGCCCTCGTAATTGCCGGAATGGCCGATCGGCACGCAGCCAAGATGGGTGCAGTTGCCGTAGCTCACGAGCCACTGGTCGTGGCCCTTCTTCACCCGGGATTCGAACGAGGCCGGGTCGATCATCTCGGACAGAGGCACGGCCTTCATGTCCGTGACTTCCTTCTCCGTGAGCTTGCGCACGAAGATCAGCTTGCCGCGCCAGAACACGTTGACGATCTGGCCGTCCTGGATCGGGCTGAGGTCCACGTCGAGCGGCGCACCGGCCGCGACCGTGGCAGCGTCGGGCGCCATCGAGGCCACGAAGGGCCACGCGACCGCGCCGGCCCCCACGGCCAACCCCGCGCCGGTGGCGAGGAACAGGAAATCTCGCTTGGTGCCCTGAGGCCCTTCGTCCGCCAAGGTGCAACCCTCCCGTCAGCCGTCGCGCCGAGCCTCTCACCGCGCGTTGGGCCGGTCTCGGCCACGTGCGCCTTGGAGGCTTTCAAATTCGAAATCTGCGCAACGGCAGACACCATCGCGCCGCGGCAATCAATGCGACCGTGGGTCACCGGATTGCCGTTTTATTTCCTGCGCGGCTCTCTGACATGCCAGATGCGAACATGTCTAGACTGCCGCGCTTGATGCGCCGTGCGGCACTGCAACGATCCCCTTCGATCGTTACCGCAAGGCACCATCCTGCATGCTCAGGTCATGCAGGGGGTCGCGGCGCTCATGCTTGGCGCTCCGGCTGCGCAACCGACGCAGGAGGTCACGTGGGGCCGCAGCGCTTGCACCGCTAAAGAGCACGGGCGTAAACGACGCGTCTTGAGGAGTTTTCCGATGACCGACCGCCAGCCCGGCTTCAACACCCTCGCGATCCATGCCGGCGCGACCCCAGACCCGGCCACGGGCGCGCGGGCGACGCCGATCTATCAGACGACGAGCTTCGTCTTCGACGACGTGGACCACGCCGCCTCGCTGTTCGGGCTCCAGGCCTTCGGCAACATCTACACCCGCATCACCAACCCGACGAACGCGGTGCTGGAAGAGCGCATCGCCGCCCTCGAAGGCGGCACCGCGGCACTCGCCGTCGCCTCGGGCCACGCCGCCGAGTTCCTGACCCTCCATGCGCTGATGCAGCCGGGCGACGAGTTCATTGCCGCCAACAAGCTCTACGGCGGCTCGATCAACCAGTTCAACCACTCCTACAAGAACTTCGGCTGGCAGGTGGTCTGGGCCGACACCGACGATCCGGACTCCTTCGAACGTGCCATCACCCCGCGCACCAAGGCGATCTTCTGTGAGAGCATTGCCAATCCGGGCGGGGTCATCACCGACATCGCCGCGCTCTCGGTGATCGCCAAGCGTCACAACATCCCGCTCATCATCGACAACACGATGGCGACGCCGTACCTGATCAAGCCGTTCGAGCATGGCGCCGACATCGTCGTGCACTCGGCCACCAAGTTCCTTGGCGGCCACGGCAACTCCATCGGCGGCCTCATCGTCGATGGTGGCACCTTCCAGTGGCTGGGCGATGCGCGCTACCCGATGCTGTCGCAGCCGCGGCCGGAATATGCCGGTATGGTGCTGGCCGAGACTTTCGGGAATTTCGGCTTCGCCATCGCCGTGCGGGTGCTGTCTCTGCGCGATCTCGGCCCGGCGCTCTCGCCGTTCAACGCCTTCCTGATCCTCAACGGCATCGAGACCCTGCCGCTCAGGATGCAGCGCCATTCCGACAATGCTTTGAAAGTGGCGAACTTCCTCAACAGCCACGATCTGGTCGATTGGGTGAGCTATCCGGGCCTGGAGAGCGACCGCTACCACGCGCTGGCACAGCGCTACACGCCGAAGGGCGCGGGCGCCGTGTTCACCTTCGGCCTCAAGGGTGGCTACGAGGCCGGCGTGAAACTGGTCTCGAACCTCCAGCTCTTCAGCCACCTCGCCAATATCGGCGACACCCGCTCGCTGGTGATCCACCCGGCCTCGACCACGCACCGCCAGCTCACCGATGAGCAGAAGCGGGCGGCGGGCGCCGGCCCCGAGGTGGTGCGCCTCTCGATCGGCATCGAGGATCCGCAGGATCTCATCGACGATCTCGACGCCGCCCTGCGGGCGTGAGCCTCACACCCTGCGGGACAGCGTGAGCGCGTCCCGCAGGTCCCGAGCATCGGTGAGGAGCCGGCCCTCCTGGCGGATCCTCGCCAGCAGGGCCCGGTCGGGGAAACCGCGATAGGGCCGCACCGGAACGGTTCGGCCTGCCGGGATCGCCCCTCCGGCGGCGATGTCGCCGAGCACGCGATCCAAGAGGATGCGGCCGTGCTCGTGCAGCCTCACCGCCGCGCGGGTGGCCGTTGTGTCCGCGGGCAGCGGCACTGCTTCCTGCGCCAGGATCGCCCCGGCATCGATCGCGGGCGCGAGGCGGTGGACGGTGACGCCGAATTCGGCTCGTCCATCGGCCAGAGCGTGGATCGTCGGAACGGGGCCGCGATGGAGCGGCAGCAGGCTCGGATGGAGGTTGATCCCGCCGAGCCGCGCCTGCCCGAGCGTCGCCGCGGAAAAAATCTGGTCGAAGTGGTAGGCAACGATCAGGTCGGGCGCATGCGCTGCGAAAGCCCGGGTCACGTCCTCGCCGTTCACGTCATCGACGCGCAGGGCTGGGATTTGGAGCTGGTGGCAGAGGGCGGCGAGCGGCGTCGCCTCGGGCGTCCCGATGCTGCCGGCGAGGCGCTGGGTGAGAGGCGAGAGCGGGCGTAGCAGGTCAGGCAGCCCGAAATTGACGCCGAGATAGGGAAGGAAGCCTGGGCCGGATCGAACGAGATGGCGCCGGACCTGCCCGACCAGTCCACCGGTCGCGGGCCGCTCGACATTGGAGAGCCCGACGAAGGCGATTGCGTCCGCGTGATCCGCCACGAAGCGGCGCACCGCGCGGGCGTTCGGCAGGGCCTCCAGCGCGAACAGGGCGATCCGAGGCGAAGCCATCAGCGCCGCGGCCGGTTGCGGAAGCGGAAGCCGCGCAGACCGGCGCTGCGCACCCATTCCGGCACCAGCAGCGCGCCGCGGGCGAGCGCCGCCAGGATCGTGGGGAAGGCGATCACATCCTTGTCCTGCTCCAGCCCACGGGCGATGCGGGTGGCGGCCTCGTCCGCACTCATTTCGAGGGGGCGCCAGCCCTTGATGACGCCGCCCATCGGCGTCTTCACGTAGCCCGGCGTCACCACGCTGAGGCGCACGCCTAGCGGCTTCAGCTTCTGGCGTAGCGCAAGGCCGTGGGCGAGGAGCGCCGCCTTGGCGCCGCTATAGGCCGGCGCGTCGGGCAGGGGCGCGTAGGCCGCAAGCGACGAGATCAACGCGATCTGCCCCCGACCGCGGGCGCTCATCAGGGTCACGCAGGGCAGCATCACGTTGAGTGCCCCGATGAGGTTGATGTCCGCCGTCTCGAATGCCGTCGCCTCCGTTTCCAAACCGCCGGACGGATGGCCTCCGTTCACCGCAGCGTTGACGATCACGAGATCGAGGGGCGTCGCCGCATCGGCTTCGCGGATCCAGGCGCCGACCGCCTCCCGCTCGCGCACGTCGATCAGCCGCGTGCGGACCTCGGCGCCCTTCGCCCGGCAGCCTTGCGCCACCGCCTCCAGCCGCTCCCGATCACGGCCCGTGAGCACGAGGCTCGCACCCGTCGCCGCGTAGAAGCGCGCGAGGGCCGCGCCGATGCCGCTGGAGGCGCCGGTGATGAGGATGACGGGCAAGGATGCGTGTCTTTCCGCAAGAAGCTGGGATCTCGGCCGAAGGAACCTGGACCCGCTTCGAAGGCCGGCGGTCAATAGGCGGGCGAGAGGCTTCCGTCGCGGCCGGCCTGTTCGAGGGCGTCGCGGGCGGCGGCGAGGGAGGCGGGCGGCAACGCCGCCTCGAGGCGCGGAACGGCACCGGCCACGGCCCGCTCGATCGCCGAACGGGAGAAGAAGCCGCCATTGATCTGGGTCCGATGCATGACGACGCGGAAGAAATCCTGCATCAGGTCCGCGTCCGGCGCCTGCGGTTCGCGCCAGAACGTGTCGATGTCGCCCTGATGGGTCAGGCCCGGCATGTTGTAGACCGCCGAACCAAAGGCCAGCGTCGGCCGTCCGCGCTCAAGGGCGAGCATCCCGACGGTGGAGTTCACCAGCACGACGCCGCGGCTTCCGTCGATCAGCTTCGGTAGGTCGCCGCCGTCGATGAAGTCGAGCCTGTCGTTGCAGCCGTGGCGCTTGGCCGATTGGCGGGCCCGCTTGCGCCAGTTCATGATGCCGCTGTCGAGCGGGTGCAGCTTCACGAGGAGCCGCGTCGGCGCCTGAGAATGCTTGGCGAAGGAGGCGATCACCCGATCCATAAAGCCCTCGACGCCGAGAAAGGGCGAATGAACGCGGATCTGGTAATCGCTGTCGAGCTGGAGCGGCAGCAGGAAGTAGTCGGCGTTGATCGCCTGGTAGATCTCGTTCACCCGCGCCGCCTCGCGCCGGGTGCGGCGGCGGCGCACGAACTTCCTGATCCAGCCGGCATACTCGGCCGCGATGTGGTTCGGCCGGTGGGTGCGGAACCCCGGATAAAGGTAAGGGAAGCCGATATTGGCGATGTTGAAGCCGATATCCCACAGGCTGCGCCGGGCCATATCCCCGGTCAGCGGCATGGCCCGTCCCGGCTGCGGCAGCTTGCGGGCCAGCTCGCGGATCTCCTCCGCCCGCTTAGGGAGGGTCGAGTTGCCGTTCACACCGCCCGCCTCGCAGGTGATCCAGTAGGGCCTGATATAGCCCTCCTCGAACACGTGGATGCGCAAGCCCATCGGCTTGGCGACCAGCACCGCCGCCTGATGATAAGGGCGGCAGTCGCCGAACAGCACGATGTCGGTGACGGCGTGCGTGCGGATATAGGCTTCGAGATAAGCCTCCCAACCGTCGCGCTTGCCGCGATAGTGATCCGCGGGATGGGGCCAGAACAGCCAGTCGCCGGCCGAGAAGTTGATGCGGCGGACTCCGTGGCCGCGCTCGCGCAGGGCGCTTCCGAGCACCGAGAAGAACGGGGAGGCAATCCCCTGCAGGAAGAGGAACGTGGCGGCGCGGGGGCCTATCGTCTTGGCACGAGGCTGCGACATTCCCAGGTGCTCAATCCCTAGTCGTGAAGCGATCTGCGTTGCATCGTCCGGCTGAACGCCTCTCACGACAATCCCGCACACGACAATCGCTGCACGAGCCGACCGTGAGAATTTACAGCCTCCGTTGCCGATCCATCACGCAGCCCCTGCGACAATCGGTTGAGAGACCCTGTCGCGCCAGATTGCGGCTCCGTTGTGTCCACCCGAACATCATCCCCCGAAAAGTGCGCCCGCAATCCGGGACCGGCCGTGTCACCGGATCGGACGCTGCGGCCCACGCGTGTACTGGATGCATGGACCGGCCTGGGCCGCAGCCGGGGCTTGGGCTATGGAGCGGGCCTCGCCATGATCGACTGGCCATGATCGACCCACCATGATCGGCCTGCGCCACATCGAGCCGCGCGGGGATAACGGGCTGCCCCGCTCCTACCTGCCGCTCGGCCGAGCGGTCCGGCTTCTGCGCGTGCAGATCGAGGCGGCGACCGGAGCCTCACTCAGCTTCCGCTCGCCCGGCCCACCCGCGCTGTGGTCCGCGACCGGCAAGGCGGATGGCGGGGCGATTCTGCGAGTGGCGCCGGGTCCGCTCCTCAGCCCCTACGATTCGCCGGAGACCGGCCTTTCAAGCTTGCAGTTGCGCTACGCCGGCCGCCCCATCGGCGGAGAGCCGCCCTCCCCCGACCTCGGCGATCTTCTGCGCGCACGCGGACTTTCAGGTTCCAACCGCTTCGCTCGCTCTCTCAAGCAGGCATCGGCAAGCCTTTTTGCAGAGAGCGATCGGCCCGCACTCGCCCTGGTCGATCCGGTCACCGCCGCGTCACCGCCGTCCTTGCGGGCGTTCCTGACGCGACTGCTCGCCGAGAATCCGGGCACACACTTCGTCGCTGCCGGTCCCGACGGATGTCCGCGGGATGGGGCACCGACAGATCCGCGGCTCACCGTGATCGCGAACCCGGCCGATCCATGGGCCCTGTTTCCGCTTGCCGCGCGCATCCATGTGGCCCGCTGGGACGCAGCCTGCGAGGCGGCTCTGGCCGGCTTCGAGGCCGAGTGTCCCGATCCCGCTGCCGGCCCGCGCCCGGTGGACGAGATGGCGTTCCTGGCGCTCCGCTACGGTGCCGGTGTGCACGGCTTCGATCCGTGGACGCGACAGCTGATCCCGCTCGCGGAGGCGGTGGAGCGTGTGGCCTGGCTGCGCGACCGTTTCCTCGGCAACGACCGCCGCGTCGTGCTCGTCGGCGTCTCCGGCTGGAAGCGGGCCGCGCTCGATGTCTTCGCCACCGGGCCGGCGGGATCACCGCTCCACACCATGATCGCGGAGGAAGCGGCGACGCTCGCCCGCAGCCATGACGGCCGAGTCCAGGCCTGGGCGACCCGCTGCCCGGAGCAGCTGCCGCGCCTCTGCGCCGAGGCCGGGATTCCCTTCGCGCGAATCGAGGACGGCTTCCTGCGCTCGGTCGGGCTCGGAGCCAGCCTGGAACCGGGTGCCTCGATCGTCGTGGACGACCTCGGAATCTACTACGACCCACGGGTCGAGAGCCGGCTGGCTCGCACGCTGAAGGAGGCCGTGTTTCCGACCGGACTGACCGTCCGCGCGGCGGCCCTCCGCGAGTCGATCGTGGCGCGGCGCCTGAGCAAGTACAATGTCGGCCTGGAAGCTGTGGGCGAGGACTGGCCCACGGATCGGCGGATCGTGCTTGTGCCGGGGCAAGTCGAGGACGATGCCTCGGTGCTGACTGGGTCGCCGCAGGTGCGCGGCAATCTCGCCCTCCTGCAAGCGGCCCGTGCTCGCAACCCGGACGCCTTCCTGCTCTACAAGCCGCATCCCGATGTGGAGGCCGGTTTCCGGCCCGGCGCGATTCCGGAGGACGAGGTGCGGCGACTCGCCGACCGCGTGGTCGGCGGGTTCTCCATCGTCGACCTGCTCGACCGCTGCCACCATGTCGAGACCATGACCTCGCTGGCGGGGTTCGAGGCGCTGATCCGGGGCCTGACCGTCGCCGTCCACGGCCGCCCCTTCTATGCCGGCTGGGGGCTCACCGAGGATCTGGCGCCCGGCGCCGCGCGCGGCCGAAGGCTGTCCCTCGACGAACTGGTGGCGGGCGCGCTGATCCTCTACCCGCTCTATCTCGATCCGGTGGCGATGAAGCCCTGCACGCCCGAGCACCTGCTCGACCGGCTCAGCGAGGCCCGGGCCGCCGCGCCGCCCTCGCGGCTCGCCCTGGGCGCAGCCCGCCACGCGACGATGCGGCTGCGCTATGCCCTGATCAATCCGATCCTGCGCCGTCTGCGCGCCCGCCGCGGCGTGCGCAGCGAATCCGGCCGCTGAGACGGCATGAGCCTCACGACCACTCTCGTGCCGCTGGCAGTCTCGCTTGTCGGCGCCTTCGCCATCGAAGCGGCGGCCTCACCGCAGCGCCCGAGCCTCCGTCCGGCCGATCTGGCGATCCGTGCCGTCGGCTATGCCCTCATCACGCTGTTCTGGTTCCAGTTCTCGTGGCGACCCTGGCTCGCCGCTTCGTCGTGCCTGCTGACGCTCGCCATCCTCTCGGTGGTGGACAGGTTGAAGCGTCAGGTGATCGGCGAGCCGGTGGTGTTCAGCGACCTCGCCCTGCTCGCCCAGGTGCCGCGCCACCCGCAGCTCTACTACACCCTGCCACTCACCGACCTCCGGATCGCCGGACCTCTGCTGCTCGGCCTCGTCATGGTCGTCGCCTGGTACATCTTTGAACCGGCGGCTCTGCCGGAGGCGGCGGGAGCGTCCGCACTGGCGATCCTCGGCCTGCCGGCTGGGCTGGCGGCTCTCGTGCTCGCGGGACTGAGCCCACCCGGCCGAGCGGCGCTGCGCCGCCTCTTCCCGCGTCCCGACCTCACCCGCGACGTCGTGCGCTACGGGCTCGCCGCGACCATGATGGGCTACGCGCTGCGCCGCCTCGGCGAGGCGGATGCGCGGCCGGTGCCGGCGAGGGCCGGAGGCAACCCCGACGACGAAGTCGTCGTGGTCGTCCAGCTCGAATCCTTCCTCGATCCGGCCCGCCTCGGGGGGCCGGATCTGCCGCTGATGACGCGGATCCGGGCGCAGGCGGCGCAGTACGGTCGCCTCACGGTCCCCGCGCACGGCGCCTACACCATGCGCTCCGAGCACGCCGTGCTCACCGGCCTAGACCCCGACCATCTCGGCTTCGGCCGCTACGATCCCTACCTGGCCCGTAAGGGCGAGGAACCGACCAGCCTCGCCCGCCTCGCCCGCGCCGGCGGCTTCGCGACGGTGTTCGTGCATCCGTTCCACCGCGATTTCTTCGACCGGGCGCGGGTGTTTCAGAGACTCGGCTTCGACCGCCTCGTCATGGAAGAGGATTTCTCCGGTGCACCTCGCGTCGGCCCCTACATTGCCGATGTCGCGGTCGCCGAGCGCATTCTGGCGGAGGTTGCGCCGGCCGCGGATCACGCACCCGCGGGTCGCAGCTTCGTCTTCTCCGTCACCATGGAGAACCACGGCCCCTGGAAGAGGGGCCGGCTCGCCGGAATCGATGAACCCCTGGCGCAGTATTTCCACCACGTCGCCCATACCGGTCAGGCGGTGGAGCGGCTGATCGATGGGCTCGCCGGGCGCCGGGCGACGCTCTGCGTGTTCGGCGACCACGCACCCTCTCTGCCGGAATGCCGCCCCCCTCCGTCCGGGCCCGTCGCGACCGACTACGCCTTGTTCCGGTTCGGCCGCGGCGACGACCCGTCACCCGTTCGGATCGATCTCACCGCGGCGCAGCTCGGCTGTGTCCTGCGGGACGCCCTCGTTCCCTAACAAGCAGGATTGAGGGGATAAGCGTGGCCGTGCCACGGTGGTGACGCATTGCTGCGTGAGCCCTCGCCGGCCATCGGCGCATCGTACGCGTCACCCAAGAGTTAGGCCGGGGCCCGTGTTCAATGGATCGCAGTGATTGCGCAGCTATCGGGAAGGGGACGGACGTGAATACGCGATCCGTCCCCGCCCGGATGGAATCTCCCATGAAGTGCGCTGCGGCCCTGGCGATCCTCGCTGCCTCCCTCACCCTGCCGGGGTGCTCGATCCTGCCGGCCGCGGGGCCGACCACCTCGGCGATCGAGAACGGCGCCGACGTCGCCACCGCCGAGGGCCTGTTCGCCCGCTACGAGATCATCGACGTCACCCCCGCCATCGTCGAGGCCCTGCGAACCCGCCCCCTCGACAGCCTCCTCGTCACCTTCGGCGACCATCGCCCCTCGGTCGAGCCCGTGATCGGCATCGGCGACTCGGTGGCGGTCCAGGTTTGGGAAGCCGGCTCCGGCGGCCTGTTCTCCGGTCCGCTGGTCGCCGACCGCTTCTCCGCCGGCTCCAAGTCCGCCACGATCCCCGAGCAGGTGGTCGGCCCCGATGGCGGCATCACCGTCCCTTACGCCGGCCGCATCAAGGTCGTCGGTCGCCGCACCCAGGATGTGCAGGCGCTGATCGAGACCGAACTCGCCGGCAAGGCGATCCAGCCACAGGTGCTCGTCTCCGTCACCAAGCCGGTCTCGCAATCGGTCACCGTCACCGGCGAGGCGGCCACAGGTAAGCGCGTGCCGCTGTCGGGCCGCGGCGACCGCCTGCTCGACGTCATCGCCCAGGCCGGCGGCGTGCGCACGCCGGTGGCCGAGACCTTCGTGCGGCTGTCACGCGGCAACCGCACCGTCACCGTGCCGATGAGCACAGTCGTCGCCAATCCGCGCGAGAACATCTTCGTGCGCCCCGACGACACGCTGACGCTGGTGCGCGACCCGCAGACCTTCCTATCGGTGGGCGCGCTCGGCTCCACGACGGAGGTGCCCTTCTCGGCCGATGGGCTGACACTGTCGCAGGCGCTGGCCCGCGCCGCGGGTCTGCGCGACTTCCAGGCCGATCCGGAAGGCGTGTTCATCTTCCGCTACGAGCCGGCGGCGGTGGTGCGGCGGCTGCGGCCGAACTCGCCGCTCCTGGCATCGCCGCAGGTGCCGGTGGTGTACCGGGTGAACCTGCGCGACGCGCAAGGGCTGTTCCTGACGCAGAGCTTCCGCATGCGCAACCGCGACCTCGTCTACGTGTCGAATTCGCCCTTCGCGGAGCTGGGCAAGGTGCTCGGCGTGTTCTCGACCGTGACGGCGCCGGTCGCGGCAGGTGCCTCGCTCTACACCGTCACACGATAGGATCCTTGTCCGGGAACGCAGGTGCAGGCGCGGTGTGCTCTCCTCTGCGAAAGTCTGACCTGTTTCATCGAGATGCCGACTTGCCAAAGGCCCAGCCCGCGTCATTCCATGCATTGAATGTGATGTCGGATGCGCGGCTGTGCCGGTCCCGAAAAGGGAGCCGACGCAGGACGGTGGTCCTGACAGATGACAACGGTCCGGACCGGCAGACCTTGGCAACGGGGCAGCGGCCTGGGAAAGAGGCGCCATGACGGTCCGACGCCCCCTCGCCCTCGGTGCGGCCTGCCTCGCCCTGCTGACCGGGTTGCTCGTCTCGGCCCTTCCGGCAGCGGCGGAGGTGAAGGTCGGCGTCGCGGTGCCGCGCACTGGCCCGTACGTCGTCGTCGGCGAGCAGGTTCTGCGCGGCGTCGAGGCGGCGGCCAAGGACGCCAACGCCAAGGGCGGGATGAACGGCGAGACCATCGTGCTCGACGTGCAGGACGATTCCTGCGACTCGAATCAGGCAGTGGCGGTCGCCAACCATTACGTGAACTCGGGCGTGCGGCTCGTCGTGGGGCACGTCTGCTCCAATGCGTCGCTCGCAGCGTCGGATGTCTACGCCGCCAACGGAATCGTGATGATCACGGCGGCCTCCGTCGCCGCCAAGCTGACCGACCGCGGCCTGCCCACGATCTTCCGGGTCTGCGGCCGTGACGACGACCAAGCGAAGCTCTCCGCCGCGATCCTCGCCGAGCGGTTCCGCGACCGGAAGATCGCCATCCTCAGCGACCTCTCGCCGGCCTCGCGCACCCTCGCGGCGGCGACCAAGGACAACCTCAACCGCATCGGCGTCAACGAGGCTCTGGCCACGGCCTTCCAGCCGACCGATGCCGACGATGCCGCGCTCGCCGACCGGCTGAAGGGGGCAGGCATCGACGTGGTCTATTACGGCGGCGACGCCCAGGAGATGGGCCGGCTGGTCCGCATCTCGGCCGAGCGGGGTTTTCGTCCGCAATGGTTCGGAACGTCGGCCATTGCCACGCCAGACTTCGCCAAGATCGCCGGACCGGCCAGCAACGGCGTGCTGATGACCTTCTACCTCGACCCGAGTCGAAAGCCCGAGGCACAAGGGGTGGTCGCCGCCTTCAAGGCGCAGGGGATCGAGGCGGACGGCTCGATGATTTACGGCTACGCCGCGCTCCAGGCGCTCGTGGAAGCCGGCAACTTCGCTCACACGACAGAGCCCGCGCCGATCGCCAAAGCCCTGCACAGCGAGCGCTTCGACCTCGTGCTCGGCTCCGTCGGCTTCGATGCCAAGGGCGACATCACCGCCCAGGGCTACGTGCTCTATGTCTGGCGCGACGGCAATTTCACGCCGGCCAAATCGAACTGACGCCGGAGCGAACCGGCACCGTCAGTCGCGTAAGGCCGCGTCCACCTCCGCGCCGCGGCCGAGGTCGCGCATTACCTGATCGAGATGCGGACGCTTGCGCAGTTGCAGCGCGTGCAGACGGCGCACCGCCTCGCTGAGGGTTCCCTGGCGTCCGAGCATCTCGTCGGCAAACGCGACCATGCGCGCGTTCGGCCAAGCCTTCTCTCGCTGGGCGTGGAGGCGGGCGATGAGGTCGTCGGCCGAGGTATCGGGCTCGGCCTCGGCGAACAGGGTCGCCAGCGCCGCGGTCGAGCGCGAGATGCCGACATGACAGTGAACGAGGATGTGGATCTCCCCGCCGTCGGCGATCGCATCGCGGCCGAAGGCCAGGATTCTTTCGATATCCCCACGTTCCGGCAGGACGACGCCCGGCCCGGGCTCGATGGCGTCATGAAAGCGCAGGACCGTGCGCCGATGGGTGCCATAGGAGCCGAACGCCTCCGGATCCGCCCGGTCGGGATCGAGGATCGACAGGACGTGGCTGACGCCGCGGGCCTGATGCTCGACGAGCTCGTCGAGACCGCAGACGGTGTGGAGGCTGAGTTTCTCGGTATTCACGCCGAGCCTGCTATCACGCCGCGACGCCGGAGGCGACGGGGCACGACCCCGTTTCCGGATGGCGCTCTTCACGTGTAAGGCAACGGTCGGCCCGCGGGCGGGCAATCGAGCCTATCGGGACGAGCCGGGAGATTCATGCCAAAACCCCTGCAAAAGCCCCTGCAGCGCCGCGCCTTGCTGACGGCCGGACTCGGCGCCGGACTGAGTGCCGCCGGAACGCTGGCGAGCCCGGCCCTGGCCCAGCAATCCGCGCCCGAACTGCGCTGGCGCCTGAACTCGGCCTATGCGCGCAGTCTCGACATTCTGTTCGGCGCCTCCGAGAGCCTCGCGAAGGCGGTGGCGGAGGCGACCGACGGGCGCTTCCAGATCCAGGTCTCGGCCGCCGGTGAAGCGATCCCCGCCGATGGGCTGCTCGACGCGGTCGGGAGCGGCAAGGCCGAGATGGGGCATGCGCCGGCCAGCTTCGGCATGGCCAAGAACCCCGCCTTCGCGCTGGCCACGGCGATGCCGTTCGGGCTCAACGCGCGCGGCCAGAACGCGTGGTGGCTCCAGGGCGGTGCGGCCGAGCTGTTCGCCGAGATCTTTTCCAAGAACGGATTGGTGGCTTTGCCCGGCGGCAATACCGGAGCGCAGATGGGCGGCTGGTTCCGCAAGGAGATCAAGACGGTCGGCGACCTCCAGGGGCTCAAGCTGCGGGTTGGCGGGCTCGGCGCCACGGTGCTGGCCAAGCTCGGCGCGGCGGTGCAGGCGACGCCGGGACCGGAGATCTACGCCGCGCTGGAGAGCAAGGCACTCGACGCGGCCGAGTGGATCGGCCCGCACGACGACGAGAAGCTCGGCCTCCAGAAGGTCGCGCCGATCTACCATTATCCCGGCTTCTGGGAGGGGGGCGCCCTCCTGCATTTCTGGATCAACGCCGAGGCTTGGAAGGGTCTGCCGAAGACCTACCGCGCGATCCTGCAGGCAGCAGCAGCCCAGGTGAATGCCGACGTCCAGGCCCGCTACGACGCCCGCAATCCGCAGGCCCTGCGCCGGCTCGTCTCGGGCGGGGCGCAGCTCCGTCCCTTTCCGCAGGACGTGATGGAGGCGGCGCTCAAGGCGTCGAACGAGGTCTACGCCGACCTCTCTGCCAAGACCCCGGACTTCAAGCGGATCTACGACGCGATGAAGACCTTCCGGAACGAGGAGTACCTCTGGTTCCAGGTGGCCGAGTACACCTACGACAACTTCATGATCCGCGCCCGCGCGCGCGGATGACCGCACGCAACGTCGGGGCAAAAAAAAGCCGCTCGTGAGAGCGGCCCGAAGTCTAGGGAGGAAACGCCCAAGGAGGGCAGCGGGAGGCGGACGCCGTCCGCGTTCCCGCAATGCACAAAATGATCTTCGCCCGGAATTTTGCAAGTCGCTTGGCCGGCAATGATCGCGTTTGCGGGTGCGGAGGCACACGTTGTACAGAGCCTGTCACTCGAATGCCGCAGGTTCTCTCGTGACCCCAATGCAATCATCGCGGCGACCGTCGCAGTAGACGAACGCGCGCGACCTGCTTTCGTGGTGAGCCAGATCATTGAAGCGGTTCACGATTTCAGAACCGCCAGCCGCACCGCCACGGATTGCCGGACCGCTGCGGCTCGATGACGATGCAACGTTTGCGGCCTTGGCGCATTCCCTGCCGCGACGGGCCGTCCGCCCCGCTGAACCGAAGGGCGAATCCCAAATCCCGCTGCCGAGGTCGAATCGGCCGAGACGGCCGGCAGCCTCGGTGAGGTCAGGCGAGACGAGCCGAGACGGGAGCGATTTCGAGCGATGGCGATCCAACCGGCCCGTATCCGGGTGCTGAACGACGTGCCACCGCGGGATGGCGCCGATTACGTCCTGTACCTGATGCAGCAGGCCATGCGCGTCCCGTTCAATCCGGCGCTGGAAGGGGCGATCGAGGAGGCCAACCGCCTCAAACTCCCGCTTCTCGTCTGCTTCGGCCTGCTCGACGGCGCCAACGGTTTCCCCGAGGCCAACGCCCGGCATTACGCCTTCCTGTTGCAGGGGCTCGCCGATGTGGCCGCCGCCCTAAGCAGGCGCGGCATCGCCTTCCTCGTGCAGCGGGCGACGCCTGCCGAGGTCGCCATCGATCTCTCGGAACGAGCCGCGCTGCTGGTGCTCGACCGCGGCTACCTCGCGATCCAGAAGCGCTGGTACGATGAGATCGGACGGGCGGCGAAGTGCCGGATTGTCCAGGTCGAGGGCGACGTGGTGGTGCCGCTTGAGACCGCCTCGACCAAGCATGAATACGCTGCCCGCACCCTGCGCCCGAAGCTCCAGAAGCTCTGGGACGGTTATCTTGAGCCGCTGGCGCCGCGTACGGTCGAGAATCCCGCCGAGGGACTGACCAAGAGGCTGAAGCTCAACGTCGGCCTCGACGTCTCGGACCCGGACAAGCTGCTCGCGAAGCTGACACTCGACACCACGGTCGGCCCGGTGAAACGCTTCCGCGGCGGCTACACCGAGGCTGCCGGACATCTGGAGCTCTTTCTAGAGAACGCGTTCGCCGGATACGGTGCCGGCCGCAACAAGCCGGAAGCGGGAGCGGCCTCACATATGAGTCCCTACCTGCATTTCGGGCACATCTCGCCGGTCGAGATCGCGCTGGCGATCCGGGTGGCCAAGGACGCCGACCGCGATGACCGCTCGGCCTATCTCGAGGAACTCATCGTCCGGCGCGGGCTGGCGATGAACCATGTGTTCCACAGGCAGGGCTACGACGACTACGCCCGCGCCGTCCCGGAATGGGCGCGCAAGACGCTCGCCGAGCACGCCGACGATCCGCGCCCGAACCTCTACTCCGAGGAGGAGTTGGCCGAGGGGGAGACCCACGACCATTACTGGAACGTCGCCATGCGCGAGATGCGCGAGACCGGCTACATGCATAACCAGCTGCGCATGTACTGGGGCAAGAAGATCCTCGAATGGTCGCCCTCGCCGGAAGAGGCGTTCGCCCGGACGTTGCGGCTCAACAACCGCTACTTCCTCGACGGGCGTGACGCGAACTCCTTCACCAACGTCGCCTGGATCTTCGGGCTGCACGACCGCCCATGGCAGACCCGCCCGATCTTCGGGAGCGTGCGCTATCAGAGCGAGAACTCGCTGAGGAAGTTCGATGCGAAGGGCTACGAGCGGGCGGTGACGCGGCTGTGCGAGGCCGAGAAGGGCTGAACAGATCAGCGCTTCAAACACCCCATCAATCCATCGACCTGACCCATGCGGCTCTGGATGCGCCCGGCGATCGCCCGCACGCCGCGGGTCGGCTTGCCGGCGCTGCGCAGGATCGGGTTCGGCAGGACGGCGGCAAGCAGTGCAGACTCGCCCCGGCTCAGATCGCGCGCGCTCTTGCGGAACCAGTGACGGGCGGCGGCCTCGGCGCCAAAAATCCCCTCCCCCCACTCGGCGACGTTGAGATAGATCTCCATCGTCCGGCGCTTGCCCCAGACCGCGTCGGCCATCACCGCGAGCGGGATCTCCAGGCCCTTGCGGATGTACGAGCGGCCCGGCCAGAGGAAGACGTTCTTGACCGTCTGCATGGTGATGGTCGAGGCACCCCGGCTCGGGCCCTCCTCGTCGTCCACGACGTCGCGCAGCGCCCCCCAGTCGACGCCGTTATGCAGGCAGAAGCGCTGATCCTCCGAGGCGATCACCGCCTGGACCAGGGCCGGGGCGATCGCATCCAGGGGCACGCTGTCCTGCTCTACTCCCTGGAGCGTCACCCATCGGCCAAGCATCAGGGTTGAGGGCGGGGTCGCCACGCTATAGACGAGCGCGAGCGTGAGCGTGAAGGCAAGAATGGCAATGGGAGCGAGGGTGATCAGGGTGGCGGCGCGCCGCAGCCCGGTTCGACGCCTCGGCGCGGGATTCCTCGGAGCGGCAGTCCTCGCGAGAGGCCTCGACGACGGAATCCTTCGCAGGTCGCGCCCGTGCCGTTCCGCCTCGCTCTCCTCCGGCACCGCCACCTTGCGTCCGCCCCTCCCTGATCCAGGCCAGTTCCGATGACCTCAACGCAGGCTTCCCACCCCTCGGTCAAGGCGGACGCCTATACGGGTGACTTTACCCACAGGCTCGCTCAGGTCGCCGACACCGTCGAGACCTTCCTCGTCGATCTGCTCGGTCCGACCCTGCAGACGGGCGAGATCGCTCGGCCGCCCCGGCTGATGGAGGCGATGCGCCACGCGGTACTCGGCGGCGGCAAGCGGCTGCGGCCCTTCCTCGCCATCGAGACCGCGCGGATGCTCGGCGGGGCCGAGGAGGCCGCGCTCGCAGCGGGCGCGGGCGTCGAACTCGTCCACTGCTACAGCCTCGTCCACGACGACCTGCCGGCCATGGACGACGACGACCTGCGTCGCGGCAAGCCGACCGTGCATAAGGCCTACGATGAGGCGACCGCGATCCTCGTTGGCGACGCGCTCCAGACGCTGGCCTTCGAAGTCACCGCCGACCCGCGCTGGCAGCCCGATCCGGCGATCCGCGCCGAACTGGTGCTCGGCCTCGCCCGCGCCTCCGGGCTCGGCGGAATGGTCGGCGGCCAGCTCCTCGATCTCTCGGCCGAGGGGCGCTTCGGCCCGGCCAACATGGACATCGACGACACCCTGCGGATGCAGGCGATGAAGACCGGCGCGATCCTCGCCTTCTCCGTCGAGGCCGGCGCCCTGGTCGGCGGTGCGAACGTGGACGAGCGGGCCGCACTGCTGCGCTACGGCAAGGCGCTGGGCCAAGCCTTCCAGGTCGCCGACGACATCTTGGACCGCGAAGCCTCACCGGAAGCGATGGGCAAGGCCACCGGCAAGGATAAGGACGCCGGCAAGGCGACGCTCGTCGACCGCCTCGGCCTCGACGGCGCGCGTGCCGAGTGCGATCGGCTTGTCGCTCTGTGCGAAGAGGCCGTGGCTCCCTGGGGCGAGCGGGCCCAGGTGCTCAAGGATGCCGCCCGCTTCACGGTGGCGCGCAAGGCGTGATTTTCGGCTAGGGGTGCGGCGGGTCCTCCGGCCGCACACCGTGGAAGCGGTGCCGCTGCCCCGGCGGCACGCGAGCGCAATCCTCGCGGCGGCCGAACCAACGATAGCGATAGCGCGCGACGAGGCCGTAGGCGCGGTCGCGCAGTGGCTTTGGGACGAACTTGAGCACCCGGAGCCAGCGCCAGGGTGCCCGGAGATGCCGTGTGACTCCGAGAGCGGCATCCGAACGCGTCAGCACCCGCCCGTTCTCGACCAGCAGGAAGGTGCCGTTCAGGTCCTCCGCGCTGAAGCCGTGTACAGCGGCGAGATCGATCCCCTCCGACGACCACGCTCCCATGAAGTGCAGGCGATCGTCGCGCTCGTGCGCGAGCACGAAGCGCACCGACCCTGCGCAGAGGACGCAATCCGTATCGAAGACGAGAATCGGCGGCGTCCGTGGCGGGGAGGCCGTCACGAGGCGCTGACGACCACTTCCACGAGGTTCGGCTGACCTGAACGGATGCCTGCTTCGACAGCCCCGGCGATATCTCCGGCCCGCTCGATCCGCCGCGAGGGCACGCCCATTGAGGCCGCGAGCGCCAGGAAGTCGATGCGCGGCTCGGTGAGGTCCATGGCGATGAAGCGGTTCGCCCGCACTGAGGCGTAGTGCGTCTGCGATTTCATGAACTGTTTCAGGATGTTGTACTCGGCGTTGTTGATGACCACGAAGGTCACCGGCAGCCGCTCGTGCGCGGCGGTCCAGAGCGCCTGGGGCGAATACATCGCCGCCCCGTCGCCGACGATGCAGACAACCGGCGCCCGGTCGAGCCCGAGCGAGAAGCCGACCGAGGCCGGCATGCCCCAGCCGAGCACACCGCCGCGGATCGAGGAGTACTGCCGCGTCCAGGTGCTGTGCAGGATCGTGCGCAGATGCCCGAGCGTCGCCGGCGCCTCGTCGATGATGGCGATATCGGAGCCGACGGCGCGGGCGATCTCGCGGGCGGCGACGAGGGGGTGGATGACAGGATCGGCGAAGGCGGCATCCGCCTTGGCCTCAAGCGCGGCCCGGCGCGCGTCGTTGGCCGCGACAGCTTCGCTCCGCAAGTGGGCATAGATGTCGGCGCGGGGCGCGAGGCGCGCCTCGAGCAGCGGTAGCAGCACGTCGAGGGAGGCGCGCACATTGCCCACCGTTGAGAGCTGCGTCGCGTAGGTGCGGCCGAGGTCGCGCGCATCCGCCGAGAGCTGGAACACCTGCGTACCCGGCGGCACCGCCGAGCCCTCGGTGTAGAGCACGGTGATGAGCGACTTGCCGCCGAGCGCGAAGACCGCATCGTAGCGGCCCAGAATCTCAGCGATGCCGCTCGCCTTGGTCGGCAGATTGCCCATCCAGAGCGGGTGGGCGGTCGGGAACGGGATATGTGCCGGCCAGGACGAGCCGTAGACCGGCGCCGCGAGAAGATCGGCGAGCCGCACAGCCTGAGCCGAAGCGTCGCTGGCATCGACCTCGTCGCCGGCGATCACGGCGAGCCGCCCTGGCACGATGCCGGCGAGGTGGTCCGCCAGCCGGTCGAGGGAGCCGGCGACCGCGTGGTGGTCGATGGTGGAGATCTCGCCGAGCGGCGCGGCGGTCTTCGCTTCCATCACGTCCATCGGCAGCGACAGGAAGACCGGCCCCGAAGGCGCCGCCGTACAATCGTGAAAGGCGCGGCGCAGCAGCACCGGAAGCTGGTCGGCGTTCGTCACCTCGCGCGCCCACTTCACGGTGGGCGCGGCGATGGTGGTCAGGTCCCCGAACAGGAGCGGGTCGGTAATGACGTGCCGCGAATCCTGCTGTCCCGCCGTGACCACCAGCGGCGTGCCCGAGATCTGGGCGTTGAGCAGGTTGCCCATGCCGTGGCCGAGACCGCCCGCCGTGTGCAGGTTGAGGAAGCCCGACCGGCGCGCACCCTGCGCGTAGCCGTCGGCCATGGCGACGGCGCTCGCCTCCTGTAGTGCGAGCACGTAGGCGATGTCGGGCGCATCCGTCAGCGCGTCGATCAGCGGCAGCTCGGTCGTGCCGGGATTGCCGAAGATGTAGCGGACACCCTCCGAGCGCAGCACCTCCAGCAGCACATCGGCACCGCGCCGCTCAGACAGGGAGTCGAGTGTCGTGACCGTCATGGCCTGCTCCTTTCGCGCCCTCGAGAGCCCCTCTCACCGCGCGTCTCACGCACCGGGACAATGTCCGGCAGCGAAGAGCGTCCAAGGTCTCCCATCATCGACGCCGGCGCGAGGGCCGCTCATCCTTCTGTCGAACGTCGGGCCGAAATCGTCACCGGCTCAGGGTTGGGTGGGGCGGGGCCGCACGGTCCAGGTCGCCCAGTAGACCGGCCGCCCGTAGAGCGAGGAGGCGTCGCTGCCGTCGATCCGGGGCGCCCGGCGATCGAGCCAAGTCAGGAAGCCACCCTTGTCGGGGTAGATCGCGGGTGCGTCGAGGTTGCCGTAGCGGTCGGTCATCCAGCCGAAGCCGTCACGGGTGAAGCGCCCCAGCGCGTCGCCCCCGGAGCGCAGGCCGAGATAGGCGGTGGAATGGCCGGCGGCGACGGGTTCCGAATAGAGCGTCAGCGCGGTGATGCTGCCGGGCGAGAGGTCGGCGGTGTAGTGCAGGCAGATGTCGGCGACGGGTCCGCCGGAGACGGTGACCGGCCGTGAGCAGGAATAGGCCACGGCCCAACGGTCCATGCCCCGCGCCTTGGCCACACGGATCTCGGTCTCGGCGGGCAGATTCTCCATCAGCGTGACGGGCGCCGACCACGTGCGCTCCGCGAGCGGGTCGCGGCTCGTGCGCAGATACAGCGCCATCCGCCGTTTGTTCCGCGGCGCCTCGCAATCGGCGGGCAGCACGTCGGTGTAGAAGTAGTGGTAGACGCGATCGATGACGCTGATCGAACCGGTCAGGCCGCGTGCCTCGAAATCCGGCGCGGCGCAGTTCCCGACGATCGGTTTGCCGGCGTCGTCGAGCACGGGGGCGGGCTTTCCCGCCGCCGGCCGTGCGCGCCCGCGCCGACGCCCCCTCTCCTCCGAGGGAGGCGCCCCGAACGGCCTCCACTCGGTGCCGGGATCGGCCTCGACGCGCAGGTCGAGGCTCTGGAAGTCGTAGGTCCGGGCCTGCACCAGGACCCGGCGGCGCCCCTCTCCCGACGGCTCCGTCGCGGTGGCGAGGATGGCGTAGTACGGATCGCCCGCCCAATCGCGCCCGGCGACGATCATCGCGTTGCCGGACGGATCGTCCTCCGGCGCGGGCGCCTGGGCACGGAAGGTCATCTTGTCCGCCGGCTTGTCCCCTTGCCCCGCCTCGCGCGCCGCCCGGCGGGCCTCGCGTCGCGCCTGCCGGCTCGCCCGGCTGCGGCGGCGCGGCTGTTCGGCCCGCGCCGCGCCGGCCCCCTTGAGCCCCTCGCTCCAGAAGCGCGGATCGGTCGGCGGCAGGATCGTCGCCAGCGTCTCGATCTGCCGGCCGATGCGCACGGCGCCTCCCGCCGTCGGATCCGTGGCGCGCAGATCGGACTGGCAGGCGTCCTCGCCGCGGCGACCGCCCGAGCGAGGGGGCTCGGACCGGTAGATCACCTGGAGCGGGCCCGGCGGCCCGGCCTCCTTGAGGCGAAGGATCTGCACGTCATGGACGAAGCGGCAGGGCGGCGGCAGGGCGTAGACGCCCTCGGCCTCGTCCGCCGACCGGCAGATCTCCAGGGCACCGCCGCCGGTGACGAAGCAAGCGCTGTTACCGCCGCGGGACGACCCGGCCTGGGACGGGATGACCGGCATCGCGAGCATGGCCAGTGCGAGAGCGGAGACCCCCGCCCCGCGTGGAACAGGTCCGGCTTCGGACTCGAGGGAACCGCATCCTGCGGCGAAGGAGGGAAAAAGGCGCGGCTTGTGCACGGCGAAACCTTAGCCCTACCAGCCCACTTTCGGGAAGCAACCTCCGCAGCCCTTCCCCATCACGATCAGGTCGTTTTCGACACGCGAGAACCGAACATGGTGAAAGGATTGGCTCACCAACACGGATTATCGTGTGTGTCCGTTCGATCAAGAGGGCATCCCATCGATGAGCAGCGGTCTCTCGGCACCGGCCGGTCTGTCGGAGGTCTCCCGCCTCGCGACATTGCTGGCCGATCAGGCGCTCGACGCGCAGATCATGAGCCGTCCGATTCCTGACGATCAGGTCCAGGCCCTGCTGGACGCCGCCGTGCTCCTCGACGAGTACGGCCAGGAGATCCCGCCCCTGCTCGGGCAGATCGTCCACGAAATCGGCTCCTCCGCGCCCGAGCGGGCCGTCCGCTCCGGCAAGCGCCCGGACGAGGACGAGGTCGGGCGCATGGCCTGGATGCTGCGCCCGTTCCGCTCGGCCAAACGCCCAGGATAAGAGACGGACTTGCGGGGGCCGGGCCGCGCCGATAGAGCGCGGGCGACGTGGCGCGTGCCATCAGCCCGGATTACAGCCCCATGACCACCTACAAGCTTCTGCTCCTGCCCGGCGACGGCATCGGCCCCGAGGTGATGGCCGAGGTCGAGAAGCTGGTCGGCTGCCTCAAGCGCGCGGGTCTCGCCGATTTCGAGACCGAGCGCGATCTCGTCGGCGGCGCGGCCATCGACGTCCACGGCAAGCCACTCGCCGACGAGACGCTCGCCCGCGCCGACGCGGCCGACGCGATCCTGCTCGGTGCGGTCGGCGGACCGAAATGGAACGGTGTCGCCTACGACATCCGCCCGGAGGCCGGCCTGCTGCGCCTGCGCAAGGATCTCGGCTTGTTCGCCAACCTACGCCCGGCGATCTGCTACCCGGCGCTGGCGGACGCCTCGGCGCTGAAGCGCGAGCTGGTCGAGGGCCTCGACATCATGATCGTGCGCGAGCTCACCGGCGGCGTCTATTTCGGCGAGCCGAAGGAGATCACCACGCTTGCAGACGGCTCGAAGCGGGCGGTCGATACGCAGGTCTATACCACGGCCGAGATCGAACGGATCGCCCATGTCGCCTTCGATCTCGCGCGCAAGCGCTCCGGCCGGGTCGCCTCGGCCGAGAAGAACAACGTGATGAAGACCGGCGTCCTGTGGAAGGAGGTTGTCACCCGCGTTCATGCCGAGCACTATAGCGAGGTCGAGCTGGAGCACGTGCTGGCCGACAACTGCGCCATGCAGCTCGTGCGGCGCCCGAAGCAGTTCGACGTGCTGGTGACCGACAATCTGTTCGGCGACGTGCTCTCCGACGTCGCGGCGATGCTCACCGGCTCGCTCGGCATGCTGCCCTCCGCCTCACTCGGCGCGACCGACGCGCGCGGCACCCGCAAGGCGCTCTACGAGCCGGTCCACGGCTCGGCCCCCGACATCGCCGGCAAGGGCTACGCCAACCCGATCGCGATGATCGGCTCGCTCGCCATGTGCCTGCGCTACTCCTTCGGCCTCGGCGAGGCAGCCGACCTCGTGGAGGGCGCGATCACCCGGGCGCTCGCCGCGGGCGCCCGCACCCGCGACATCGTCGGCGAGAGCCAGACCCCGATCAGCACCGCTGAAATGGGCGACGCGATCCTGCGCGAGCTGGAGATACAGGCGGGCTGAGGACTCGTCGCGTCATCGCGAGGCAAAGCCGAAGCAATCCATAGCGCCGCGCTGCTGGATTGCTTGGCTTACGCGCGCAATGACGGCGGAGATGTTTCCCTACTTCTCACCCAGCGGCAGCCAGACGTGCCCGTCCCGGCCCAAAAGTTCGTCCGCCTCCTTCGGCCCGGGGCTGCCCGCGGGATAGAAGCACACCGGCGCATCCTTCCAGGCCTGGATCAGCGGATCGACGGCGGCCCAGCTCGCCTCGATGGTGTCGGCGCGCTGGAACAGGGTCGGGTCGCCCATCATGCAGTCGTAGAGGAGCGTCTCGTAGCCGACGGTGGGCGCCGGGTCGAAGAAGTCGGCGTAGCAGAAGCCGGTCTCGATGGCGGCGAGATGCATCTGCGGTCCCGGCCGCTTCACGTTCAGGCGCGTGGCCGAGCCGGGCTCCGGGTCGATCCGCAGGCGCATGACGTTCTGGACGAGCCCGCGGCCCTCCGCCCCGCGAAACAGGGTGAAAGGCGGCGCCTTGAAGTGAATCGCGATTTCCGTGCGCCGTCCCGCCAGCCGCTTGCCGGTGCGCAGGTAGAACGGCACGCCGGACCAGCGCGGGTTCTCGATCTCGAGCTTGAGGGCGACGTAGGTCTCGGTCCGTGAATCCTCGACCACGTCCGGCTCGTCGCCGTAGGCCGCCGCGTCCTGTCCGTCCTCGCGGCCGGCGGCGTACTGGCCGCGCACCGCGTTCTCCGGCGTGACCGGGCGGATCGCCGTCACCAGCTTGGTCTTCTCGTCGCGTACGGCCTCGGCGTCGAAGGCACCCGGCGGCTCCATCGCCACCATCGTGAGAAGCTGGAACAGGTGGTTGGGCACCATGTCACGCAGCGCGCCCGTCGGCTCGTAGAAGCGGCCGCGCTCCTCGACGCCGATCGTCTCAGCGGCGGTGATCTCGATGTAGTCGACGTATTCGCGCCGCCAGATCGGCTCCAGCATCGCGTTGGCGAAGCGGATCGCCAGGATGCTCTGGACCGTCTCCTTCCCGAGGAAATGGTCGATCCGGTAGAACTGGCTCTCGTCGCCCTGCGCCAGGATGGTCTCGTTCAGCGCCTTGGCGGAAGCGAGATCGGCGCCGAACGGCTTCTCGATGACGATGCGGCGGAAGGCCCCGTCGGTCTGCTTGAGCAGGCCGGCCTTGCCCAGCCCTTCTACCACGGGCCCGAAGAAGCGGGCGGCGACCGCAAGGTAGAACACGACATTGCCGGTGAGGCGCCCGGCGAGATCCTTGAACGTGGCTTCCTCGGCAAAGTCGCCCTGAATCACGTGCAGGCGCTCGCGAATAAAGCCCCAGGGCTGCGGATCAATCCGCTCGGCATGGAACTCGGCGGACGGGTCCTTGGTGAAGGATTCCATCGTCGCGGTCAGGTCGTCGCGCCAGCCTTCGTCGGTGAGCGAGTTATGATCGACGCCGAGGATGGAGAACTTTTGGTCGAGCAGCCCACCGCTCGCGAGATTGTAGAGGGCGGGCATCAGGAGGCGCTTCGTGAGATCGCCGCCGGCACCGAAGATCACGAGGGTGCAAGGCGGGGCCTGCGGCGGATCGGGGCTGTCGTGAACGCAGGCATCAGACATGGAACGTCCGGGGCTGTCGGCCAGCGACGGGCCGACCGATGGAATTCCAATTTCAACAGAGGCAGGCGGTCCATGTTCCGGCCGAGCTGCCTTGCTTGCGCCGCCGACCCTACTCGTCCGTGCGAACCGCCGAGCCTCCGTCGATCGGCAGGCGCACGCCCTTCAGCTCTTCGCCGGTCGGCAGCGAGCGGGCATCCCAGCCGCCGCCCAGCGCCCGGATCAGCGAGACGGCGGTGGTGAAGCGGTTGAGACGGATCTGCAGCGCTGTGATCTCATTGTTGATCTGCAGCGCCTGGGCCGTCACTACGGTGGTGTAGTTCTGCGTACCGGCCCGGTACTCGTTGAGTGCGATCTCGACCGCCCGCCGCGCCGAGGCCACAGCCTCATCCTGCTTCGCCTGCTGCCGCGCGAGGATGCGCACACCGGCCAACCCGTTCTCGACCTCGCCGAAGGCGGTCAACACCGTCTGGCGGTAATTGGCCACCGCCGCCTCGTAGGCAGCGCGCGCCGATTGCAGCACGGCGGCGCGGGCGCCGCCATCGAAGAACACTTGGCTGCCGTTGGCGGCGATCGACCAGACGCGGTTGGCCGCCGAGAACACGCCGTTGCTGGTCGCGCCCGAAAAGCCGCCTGAGGCCGAGAGCGTCACCGTGGGAAAGAAGGCGGAGACCGCCACACCGATCTGCTCGCTCTGCGCCTGCACCAGCCGCTCGGACTGAGCAATGTCGGGCCGGCGCTCCAAAAGGTCGGAGGGGATGCCGACCGGCACCGACGGGGGACGCACCGGCAGGGGCGAGAACGGGAGCTTGAACTCGGAGGGCGGCCGACCGGTCAGGATCGCCACGGCGTGCTCGAAGGTGGCCCGCTGCAGATCGACGGCGATCAGCGAGGCCTCGGTGGTCTGGAGCTGCGTCTGTGCGGTGATGACGTCGGAGCGGGCCGCCACGCCCGCATTGTACTGGTTCTCAGCGATCGCGAGGCTGCGCTTGAAGCCTTCGACGTTTTCCTGGAGCACCCGCTTCAGGGCATCCTGGTAGCGGAGTTGAAGATAGGCCGTCGCCAGTTCCGCCTGGAGGCTGAGGCGCACCAGGGCGAGGTCGGCAGCCGAGGCTTGGGCGGAGGCCACATCGCTCTCGATCTGGCGGCGGATGCCGCCGAACAGGTCGAGTTCCCAACTCGCCTGCCCCTGGAGCGACACCGTCGTGCGCTCGGTTCCCAGCGCCCGCGAGCGGGTGATGCTGGGGGCGCCGATCACCGTGGGAAACAGCGCGGCCCGGGCCTGCGCCACGAGGGCGCGGGCCTGATCGTAGACCGCGATCTGGGCGCGGAGGTTCTGGTTGTCGACGTCGATCGAGCGGATCAGCCGGTCGAGGGTCGGATCGTTGAAGGCCCGCCACCAGTCGCCGCGCTCGGCCGCATCGTTCGGCACCGCCGGGCGCCAGCCCTTCTGCGCCTGGACGTAAGCGAGGCTGTCCTCCCGCATACCGCCCTGCTTGAACGCGAGGGGCGTCTCGACGGAAGGACGCGAATAGTCGGGGCCGACCAGGCAGCCGGAGGTCGTCGCGGCGAGCGCGGCGACGCCTGAAAGGCGCAGCAGGACCGCAGCCCCTTCCCTCCGCGCTCGACGCGGGCGGCTTTCGCGCAAGTCACTGATCACGAAACAACCATCCTCACTCGGCCGGCACCGTCGCGGGTCCGCCCCGGCGACGCTTCGCCCAGAGCCGGAGACGGTCGAGATACAGGTAGACGACCGGGGTCGTGTAGAGGGTCAGGATCTGGCTGACGATGAGTCCACCGACAATGGCCGTGCCCAGCGGCCGGCGCAGCTCGGCACCCTCGCCGCCGGCGATGATCAGCGGCGCCGCGCCGAGCAGGGCAGCGAGCGTCGTCATCATGATCGGACGGAAGCGCAGGATGCAGGCCTCGTAGATCGCGTCCCCCGGCGTCAATCCTCGGTTCCGCTCCGCGTCGATGGCGAAATCGATCATCAGGATCGCGTTCTTCTTCACGATGCCGATCAGCAGGAACACCGCGATCAGGGCGATGATGGTGAACTCGGTGCCCGTCGTGAGCAGCGCGACGATGGCGCCGATCCCGGCCGAGGGCAGGGTCGAGAGAATCGTGATCGGGTGGATGTAGCTCTCGTAGAGGATACCGAGCACGGCGTAGACGGCCAGCAGCGCCGCCAGGATCAGCAGCGGCTGGCGCGAGGCCGATTCCTGATAGCTCTTGGCCGCCCCTGCGAACTCACCGTGGATCGTCTGCGGCAATTGCAGATCGAGCATGGTCTGGTTGATCACGGCGGTGGCCTCGCCGAGGCTCTTACCCGGCACGAGGTTGAACGAGATGGTCGTGGCCACGAACAGGCCCTGGTGCGCCACCTGAACCGGGGCGTTGCCGGTCTCGAAACGGGCGAAGGCCGAGAGCGGAACCATCGTCTCCTTCGCGCTCGACACTGGCGCGCTCGACGAGGCGCTGCCGCGGCTCGCGGCGATGGCGTTGGAGGCGGCGTTGCGGGCCGAATCCGCAGCGATGGTGGCGGCCGTATCGGTGGTGGATGTACCGGACGTCGAGGCTTGCGAGGCGGTCGTGGTCCCGCCCCCTGCCACCGTGCCGGCGACCGCGTTGGTGGTGGCCGAGCCCCGCGCCCGTCCGCCCGTGGTCGAGACGTAGATCGTCTTCAGCACCTCCGGGTTCTGAAGGTATCGCGGCGCGATCTCCATCACCACGTGGTACTGATTGAGCGGGTTGTAGATCGTCGAGACCTGCCGCTGGCCGAAGGCGTCGTAGAGGGTGTTGTCGATCTGGTCGGGCGTGATGCCGTAGCGGAAGGCGGTCGCCCGATCGATGACGAGGCGGCTCTCGAGCCCGCCCTCCTGCTGGTCGGACGTCACGTCGGCGAAGATGTCGGTGCGTTTCTGGAGCGCCTGCAGCAACTTCGGCGAGGCGGCGTAGAGTTCGGCCGCCGTGTCGCCCTGGAGCGTGTACTGGTACTGAGCGAAGCTCTGGCGCCCGCCCATTCGCAGATCCTGGCGTGGGAACAGGAACAGGCGCGCGCCCGCGACCTGGGCGAGCTTCGGCCGCAGCCGGTTCATCACCTTCTCGATGGAATCGCGCTGGCCGAGAGGTTTGAGCCCGACGAAGACGTTGGCGGAGTTGGTGCCGCGCCCGCCTGTGAAGCCGACGATGCTCTCGACCGCCGGGTCCGCCTGCACGATGGCACTCGCCCGCTCCAGCTTGTCCTTCATCGACTGAAACGAGATGCGCTGGTCGGCCTGGATGCCGCCCATGAGCTGGCCGGTATCCTGATCGGGGAAGAAGCCCTTCGGGACGATGATGTAGCCGTAGACCGTGAGCCCGATCGCAATGAACACGCTGAGCGCCGTCAGGCGGCGGTGATGGAGGGCGAAGCCGAGGCTGCGCTCGTAGCCCCGCAGCAACGCGTCGAAGCCGCCCTCCAATCCCCGCAGCAGGATGTTGGGGCGCTTGCCCCCGTGCATCTCCGCTTCCGGCTTGAGGAGCAGCGCGCACATCATCGGCGTCGTCGTCAGTGAGAGCACGAGCGAGACGAGGATCGCCATCGACAGCGTGACCGCGAATTCCTGGAAAAGCCGGCCGACGATGCCGCCCATGAGCAGGATCGGCAGGAACACGGCGATGAGCGACAGGCTCATCGAGACCACGGTGAAGCCGACCTCGCGGGCACCGAGCAGGGCCGCCTCGACCCTCGGCTTGCCCGCCTCGATGTGGCGTTGGATGTTTTCGAGCACGACGATGGCGTCGTCCACGACGAAGCCGGTCGCGATGATGAGCGCCATCAGCGACAGGATGTCGAGGGAGTAGTCGAGCATCCACATCGCAGCGAAAGTGCCGATGATCGAGATCGGCACTGCCACCGCCGGGATCAGCGTCGCCCGCCATGATCGTAGGAAGATGAAGGTGACGAAGATGACGAGGATCACCGCGATGATCAGCGTCTCCTCGGTGCTCGCCAGCGAGGCGCGGATCGTGGCCGAGCGGTCGCCGGAGATGTTGAGGTCGATGTCGCCCGGCAGCGCCGCCTTCACCTGCGGAATTGCCGCGCGGACCCTCTCCACCGTCTCGACGACGTTGGAGCCCGGCTGCTTGTAGATGAATAGGATCACGCCCGGCTTGCCGTCGATGAGGCCGAGGTTGCGCTTGTCCTCGACCGAATCGACCACCTCGCCGACATCTGCGAGCCGGACGGCGGCGCCGTTGCGATAGGCCACGACGATGTCGCGATAATCGGAGGCCTGCCGGCCTTGGTCGTTGGCGTAGAGCTGGTAGCGGCGGTCGCCCGCGACTATGTCGCCCTTGGGCGAGTTGGCGTTGGCCGAGGCCAGTCCCGCGCGGATGCCCTCCAGGCCGATGCCGTAGTGGAACAGGGCCGTTGGATCGAGCTCGACCCTGACCGCCGGGAGCGAGGAGCCGCCGATATCGACGTTGCCGACACCCTCGATCTGGCTCATCCGCTGCTGCACGATCGTGGCGGCGGAGTCGTAGAGTTGGCCCGGCGTCAGCGTGTCCGAGGTGAGGCCGAGGATCAGGATCGGTGAATCGGCCGGATTGAATTTGCGGTAGGTCGGGTTGGTGCGCAGCGAGGTCGGCAGGTCGGCGCGCGCGGCGTTGATCGCCGCCTGCACGTCGCGGGCCGCACCGTCGATGTCGCGGTTGAGGCCGAACAGCAGGACGATCCGCACCGTGCCCGTGGAGCTCGTCGAGGTCATCTCGTTGACGTCGGCAATGGCCCCGAGCCGCCGCTCCAGCGGCGCGGCCACCGTCGTCGCCATGGTCTCCGGCGAAGCACCGGCCATCTGCGCCTGAACAAGGATGACCGGGAAATCGACCTGCGGCAGCGGCGCCACCGGCAGACGCACATAGGCGAACAGACCGGCCAAGAGCAGGCCGATGGTGAGCAGCGTCGTCGCGACGGGCCGTCGGATGAAGGGTTCGGAGAGGTTCAAGGCACCGCCCCGCCGGGCGCCAGCCCGTCCCGCTCCCGCCGCCGGGTGATCCGCCGCTCCAACCGATCGAAGGCGAGGTAGATGACCGGGGTGGTGAACAGCGTCAGCACCTGGCTGACGATGAGGCCGCCGGCGATGACGATGCCGAGCGGCTGGCGCAGCTCCGAGCCGACGCCCGAGCCGACGATCATCGGAACCGCCGCGAACAAGGCGGCCAGCGTCGTCATCAGGATCGGGCGGAAGCGCAGCAGGCAGGCTTCGTAGATCGCGTCGCGCGGAGCCTTGCCCTCCTCGCGCTCGGCCTGGAGCGCGAAGTCGATCATCATGATCGCGTTCTTCTTCACGATTCCGATCAGGAGCACGATGCCGATGATCGCGATGATGTCGAGCGAGAGCCCGAACCACATCAGTCCGAGCAGGGCGCCGATGCCGGCCGACGGCAGGGTCGAGAGGATGGTGATCGGATGGATGAAGCTCTCGTAGAGCACGCCGAGCACGATGTAGACGGTGACGATCGCGGCGCAGACGAGGAACAGCTCGTTGGAGAGCGCGGACTCGAACGCGAAGACCGAGCCCTGCGCTACCACGTTGAAGCTCGCCGGCAGGTTGATGTCCTTTCGCGCGGCGTCAAGCGCATCGACCGCCTGCCCCAGCGCCACGCCCGGCGCGAGGTTGAACGAGACGGTGGTGGCCGGGAACTGGCCGAGATGACCGATCAGCAGCGGTGCGCGTCGCTCCTCGACCTTTGCCACCGCCGAGAGGGGTACCTGCCCCGCGGGCGCGGTCGAGGACGGCAGGTAGAGGTTGTCGAGGGAGGCGAGCGTGGTGTGCAGCTTCGGGTCCGCCTCCAGGATCACTCGATACTGGTTCGACTGGGTGAAGATGGTCGAGACGATGCGCTGGCCGAAGGCATCGTAGAGCACGTTGTCGATGGTCGCCGGCGTGATGCCGTATCGGCCGGCCGTGGCGCGATCGATGGTGACGTAGGCGGCCAAGCCATTGCCCTGGTAGTCGCTGGTCACGTCGGCGAGCAGCGGTGAGCGGCGCAGCGCCTCGACGTAGCGCGGCACCCAGGTCTCGAAGTCGCCGAGGTTCGGGTTCTCCAGGATGACTTGATACTGCGTCGCCGAAACCGCGGTGTCGATCGTCAGATCCTGGACCGGCTGCATGTAGAGCCGCACGCCGGGCACGCCGCTCGTCGCGGCGTTGAGGCGGCGGATGATCGTGCTGGCATCGGCGCTGCGCTCATCGCGGGGTTTCAGGTTGATGAGGAAGCGGCCGGAATTGAGGGTGACGTTCTGCCCGTCCACGCCGATGAACGAGGACAGGCTCGCGACGTCCGGGTCCTTCAGCACCACGTCGGCCAGCGCCTGCTGGCGCTCGGCCATGGCCTCGTAGGAGACGCTCTGATCGGCCTGTGAGATGCCCTGGATCACGCCCGTGTCCTGCACGGGGAAGAAGCCTTTGGGGATCACCACGAACAGGTAGGCGGTAAGCGCCACGGTCCCGAGCGTGACAAGCAGCGTCAGGCCCTGGTTGGCCAGCACGACGCGCAAAGCCCGGCCGTAGAGGGCGATCACGCCGTCGTTGAGCCGCCGGCCCGCCCGGGCGATGGGACCCTCGCGGCGGGCGGCCGGCGTGTCGGCGCCGTGGGCAACGGGCTTCAAGAGCCGCGCGCACATCATCGGAACGAGGGTGAGCGAGACCACCGCCGAGATGACGATCGTCGCGGCCAGCGTGATCGCGAATTCGCGGAACAGGCGCCCGACCACGTCGCCCATGAACAGGAGCGGGATCAGCACCGCGATCAGCGAGACGGTGAGCGAGATGATGGTGAAGCCGATCTCGCGGCTTCCCTTGAGCGCCGCCTCGAACGGGCTGTCGCCCTCCTCCACGTGGCGGGCGATGTTCTCGATGACGACGATGGCGTCGTCCACGACGAATCCGGTGGCGATGGTCAGCGCCATCAGCGAGAGATTGTCGAGGGAGAATCCCCAGGCATCCATCGCCGCCAGCGCGCCGATCAGCGAGAGCGGCACCGACAGGCTGGGGATCAGCGTCGCGGAGAAGCTGCGCAGGAACAGGAAAATCACCATCACGACGAGCGCGATGGCGAGCATCAGCTCGAACTGCACGTCGTGGACGGAGGCGCGGATCGTCGTGGTGCGGTCGGTCAGCGTCGCGACCGAGACCGAGGCGGGCATCGTCGCCTGAAGTTGCGGCAGCAGCCGCTTGATGCGGTCCACGGTGTCGATGACGTTGGCGCCGGGCTGTCGCTGAATGTTGAGGATGACCGCGGGCGTGCGGTCGGCCCAGGCGCCGAGCCGGGTATTCTCCGCGCCGTCCACGACTTGAGCCACATCGGTGAGACGCACCGGCGAGCCGTTGCGATAGGCGATGATCGCGCTGGCATAGACCGCCGGGTCGCGAACCTGATCGTTGGCGTTGATGGCGTAGGACTGGGTCGGCCCGTCGATGTTGCCCTTGGGCGTGTTGACGTTGAGGTTGGCGATCGTCGTGCGCAGGTCGTCGATGTTGAGGCCGTAGGCGGCCATCGCCCGGGAGTTGAACCGCACCCGCACCGCCGGCCGCTGCCCGCCGCCCATGCTGACGAGGCCGACCCCCGCGATCTGGCTGATCTTCTGAGCGAGCCGCGTCTCGGCGAGGTCGCGCACCTGCGTCAGCGGCATCGTCGCGGAGGTGAGCGCCAGCGTCAGCACCGGCGCATCGGCCGGGTTCACCTTCGCGTAGATCGGTGGCGCCGGCAGGTCGGTCGGCAGCAGGTTGCCGGCTGCATTGATCGCCGCCTGGACCGACTGCTCGGCGATATCGAGCGGGATATCGAGGTTGAACTGGAGCGTGATGACCGACGCCCCCGCCGAACTCTGCGAGGACATCTGGTTGAGGTTGGCCATCTGGCCGAACTGCCGCTCCAGCGGCGCGGTCACCGCCGAAGTCATCACCTCCGGGCTGGCGCCGGGATAGAAGGTCTGCACCTGGATCGTCGGATAATCGACGGCGGGCAGCGCCGAGACCGGCAGGTTCAGGTAGGAAACGGCGCCGACGATGAGGATCGCCAGCATCGACAGCGTCGTGGCAACGGGGCGCAGGATGAAGATGCGAGACGGGTTCATGGCCGTGCCCGTTTACGGCGCCGGGCGCCGGCGTCCCCGGCGCTCCTGGCCGCCCTGGGTCGTCCCCGTCTCGGCCGGTGCTCCGGCCGCGGGCGTCGTGGGAAGCGTCGCACCGGGAGCACCCGCCGCCGGTCCGGCGGCCTGAGGCCCGGTCGTGTGGCCGACGACACGCACAGGTGCGCCCTCACGCAGCCGGTCGGTGCCGTCGGTCACGACCCGGTCGCCCGCGGCGAGGCCCGACAGCACGACCGTGTTGACGCCGTCGGTCTCGCCGGTCTTGATCGGGCGCACGGTGACTTTCTCGTCGCCATCCATCAGGTAGACGTAGGTGCCCGGCGTGCCGCGCAGGATCGCGGCGTTGGGCACCAGCGGGGCATTCTGGATCGTCTCGACGGTGAGACGCGCGTTGACAAACTGGTTCGGGAACAGGGTCTCGTCCTCGTTCGCGAACATCGCCCGCAGCTTCACCGTCCCGGTCGTGGTGTCGATCTGGTTGTCGACCGTATCGAGGCGGCCGGTGGCGATCTCGTGCTGGTCGCTGCGATCGTAGGCACGCACCGTCAGCTTTGCCCCCTCGCGCACCCGGCGCATCACGCGCGCCACGTCGTCCTCCGGCAGCACGAACACCACCGAGATCGGGCGAAGCTGCGTGACGACGACGATGTTGGTCGATCCGGCGGTGATGTAGTTGCCGAGATCGACCTGCCTCAGGCCGACGCGGCCCTCCACCGGCGAGACGATCCGAGCATAGGTGAGGTTCAGCTTCTGCTGATCGACGAGCGCTTGGTCGGCGGCGACCGTGCCCTCGTTCTGCTTCACCAGAGCGGCTTGGGTGTCGACGTTCTGCTTCGAGATCGAATCCTGCCGGTTCAGGGTCTGGTAGCGCTGGAGATCGAGCTTCGAGTTCTGCAGCAATGCCTGGTCGCGGGCGAGCTGGCCCTGATACTGCGCGAGCAGCGCCTCGTAGGGCCGCGGGTCGATCTGGGCGAGGAAGTCGCCCTCCTTCACCATCTGGCCCTCGCGAAAGCCGATCTTGGTGAGATAGCCGCTGATCTGCGAGCGGATCGAGACGGTGGCGAGCGGCGTCACCGTGCCGAGGCCCTGGAGCACGACCGGCATGTCGCCGGTCACGACCGGCGCGACGCCGACCGCCTGCTTCATCTCTCCGGTCCGCCCGCCGCGGCCGTGCCCGGTGGGTCCCGGTGCCTGCGCCGACTCCTCGGCCGGCTTCTGTCGGGCGTCGTAGGTGCGGTGGGCAACCGCGCCGGCCCCGCCAAGGATCAGTAGCGCGAGCATCCAGCGGCCGAACTTACGGCGTCGGCGGACCGGCGCGGTCGGCACCGGGTCCGCGGTCCGGTACTCCCGGGCGGTCTCCCTGCGTATCGGCGAACTCTCGTTCATCCCTCACACACTCGTCGATGTCGTTCACGGCCATCGAATGCGGGCCGGTCCGCAGGAACGCGTCAGTCGGCCGGAAGTCCGATCCCGTCGATACCGTGCTGCCCGAAAGGGCCTGCCTCGGTACGGCCGGCGAGCGTCGCCTGGCAATGCGGTGTTCCTACGGCGCCGACGTTTCCGGCATGTTGCTGCGCCCCGGTTCGCCCTGCGACTGATAGAGGCGCATCACGTCGCGAAACGATGCATCGACAGGCGTTACCGGCACAGCGAGGCGCAGACCGAGCCCTAGGCCCGCGGAAACGAAGGCCAGCAGCAGACAGGTTCCCAGACGCATGATCCGCCGATGGTGAGGAGGCCGCCGCGACGAGAAACGCGCGGTCCGATCGGACATGAAAAAAGCCGCCGTGTCGAGCGGCGGCCTTTTCATGAGGACGACCGGACCGGCCTGCCACACCTAAGAGACGAGGGGGCGAAGTCCCTTCAGCGCGGCGGCCGGTCCGACCGTGGGGTGAACATGCGCTTACGACTGATGATCGTCAACATTCGTCACCCCCTCGATGCGTCGCAAAAAACGGATTTGGCGGCTAATCCGCAAGCTCGTGTGCGTGAACGCACGTCGCATCAACTAAGCCGCGACGTTATCGCCAAGCTCCTGCAAGACACCCCTTGTCTTCGGGCATGAAGAGACCAATCGCGCACAGGTTTTCTCCCAACTCCCTTCTTCGTGAAGGCGCTTGGAGCGGCGCAGCCACTCTGCGAAGACATCGGCCATGACTCTTGCGTCGAATCGCACCCCCTCTCTCATCGGCCACCCCGTCTTCGCCGAGTTGCCGGAAACCGTGTTCGAATCGATGTCGCGTCTGGCGCGGCAGCACGGCGCGATCAATCTCGGCCAGGGCTTTCCCGACGGGCAGGGCCCGGACGACCTGCGCGCCGCCGCGGCGCGGGCGCTGGAGAGCGTCAGCAACCAGTATCCGCCGATGTTGGGGCTGCCCTCGCTGCGCAGGGCCGTCGCGGCGCATTACCGGCACCATCAGGGCCTCGACCTCGATCCTGAGCGGGAGGTGATGGTGACCTCGGGCGCGACCGAGGCGCTGGCCGGCGCGCTGATGGCACTGGTGCGGCCCGGCGACGAAGTCGTGCTGTTCGAGCCGATGTACGACGCCTACCTGCCGCTGGTGCGCAGAGCCGGCGGCGTGCCGCGCTTCGTCTCACTCAAGCCCCCGCGTTTCCGGATCGAGGAGGGGGCGCTGGCGGAAGTGTTTTCCGAGCACACCCGGATCGTCCTGCTCAACAACCCGCTCAACCCGAGCGCCACCGTCTTCGGACAGGACGACCTCGCCCTGCTCGCGGCGTTCTGCCGGCGCTTCGACGCCGTCGCTGTCTGCGACGAAGTGTGGGAGCACGTGATCTTCGATGGTCGGCGCCACCTCCCGCTGATGGCTCAGCCCGGCATGCGCGAGCGGACGGTGAAGATCGGCTCGGCGGGCAAGATCTTCAGCCTCACCGGCTGGAAGGTCGGTTTCGTGATGGCGCCGGAGCCGCTGATGCGCGTCCTCTCGCGGGCACACCAGTTCCTCACCTTCACCACGCCGCCGAACCTTCAGGAGGCGGTCGCCTATGGTTTGTCCAAGGACGAGGGATATTTCGAGGGTATGCGAGCCGAACTCGCCCGCTCCCGCGACAGATTGGCGGCGGGTTTGTCGCGGATCGGCTTCTCGGTGCTTCCGAGTGCGGGCACCTACTTCCTTACCGTTGATATCGCGGATCTCGCCGCCGACGACGTTGCCTTTTGCGAACGGATCGTGACGGAGCACGGCGTGGCCGCCATTCCCGTCAGCGCCTTCTACGCGCAGGGAGAGGTGAAAAACCTCGCCCGCTTCTGCTTCGCCAAGACGGACGCTACCCTGGATGCGGCGGTCGAGCGGCTGGCGGGATTATTCCGCCCTGCATGAGCGAGGGCGGGGATCCACTTCCTTGTGCAAGGCTCGAGGCGGGGCCACATCATCCGCCATGACCACCTCCGTCCATACCCCCAGCATGGCCTATCGCGAGTCTGCAGGAGCGGCACAGCTGCGCCGCCTCACCGACACCAGCACGGAGGCAAGCCTCCAGCGGCTGGAGCAACTCGCCCACCTGATGGACTCGGCCTTTCTCTTGCCGGGCATCAACCGCCGCGTCGGCCTCGACGCGGTGATCGGTCTCGTCCCCGTGCTCGGCGACATCGCGGGCATGGCGATCGCCTCGTACATCGTCTACGAGGCAAAACGGCTCGGCGCGCCGCGCTGGCTGGTCTGGCGCATGATGGCCAACGTCGCCCTCGACGGGGCGGTGGGCTCGGTGCCGCTGGCCGGCGACCTGCTCGACGCGGCCTTCAAGGCGAACCGCCGCAACGTGCGCCTGCTGCGCCGCCATCTCGAGCGCAAGGGCGACTTGCGGCCGAGCGAGATCGAGGGCACCGCGGTCCGGCTCGACTGAGCCGGCATCGGCCGCCCGAGCGTGAGGGTTGGAGCCGATGAACGAGCACCTGCGACCCGAACCCGATGCGGTGCCCGTCACCGCACCGGGCAACGCGCCGCAGATGCAGCCGCTGCCGACCGCCACACGGCGCGGCCTGTCGCCGCTCAACCGGAGGCGGCTGGCGAATTTTCGGGCCAATCGGCGCGGCTACTGGTCGGCGGTGATCTTCACCGTGCTGTTCGTGCTGAGCCTGTTTGCGGAACTCATCGCCAACGATCGCCCGATCGTCATGCAGTACAAGGGCGAGTGGCTGTTCCCCGTCCTGATCGATTACCCGGACGAGAAGTTCGGCGGCTTCCTGGCTCAGACCGACTACCGGGCGCCCGAGACGCGCAAGGAGATCGAGGAGAACGGCTGGGCGCTCTGGCCGCCGATCCCCTACGCCGACAACACCTACATGCGGGACCTGCCGACGCCGGCCCCCTCGCCGCCGACCTGGATGCTGAGCGACGCCGAGTGCCGCCCGGTCGCCGAGCGGGCGGGCGTGAAGGTCGAGGGGCGCGAACTCGGCTGCCGCGACATCGAGTGGCACTGGCTCGGCACCGACAACGCGACGCGGGACGTGCTGGCGCGGGTGATCTACGGCTTCCGCATCTCGATCCTGTTCGGCCTCGTGCTGGCCGGCATCTCATCGGTCATCGGCGTGATCGCCGGGGCGGTGCAGGGCTATTTCGGGGGCTGGACCGACCTGATCTTCCAGCGGATCATCGAGATCTGGGGCGCGATCCCGACGCTCTACCTCATCATCATCATGTCGGCCTTCCTGGTGCCGAGCTTCTTCACCCTGCTCGGCATCCTGACGCTGTTCTCGTGGACCGCGCTCGTCGGCGTCGTGCGCGCAGAGTTCTTGCGTGCCCGCAACTTCGAATATGTGCGTGCCGCCCGCGCGCTCGGCCTGTCGAACGTGCGCATCATGACGCGCCACCTCCTGCCCAACGCCATGGTAGCGACGCTGACCTTCCTGCCGTTCATCCTGAACGGCTCGGTCACGACCCTGACCTCGCTCGATTATCTCGGCTTCGGCCTGCCGCCGGGCTCGCCCTCGCTCGGCGAACTGCTGGCGCAGGGAAAGGACAACATCAACGCGCCCTGGCTCGGGCTCACCGGCTTCTTCGTGGTGGCGACGATGCTGAGCCTGCTCGTCTTCGCGGGTGAAGCGGTGCGCGACGCGTTCGATCCGAGGAAAACCTTCGGCTGACGTGAATCAGCGCCGCGCCTCGTCGCTGCCCGGTGGGCCGCGCCAGCCGGTCTCGACGGTGAAGCCGGCGCTGCGGGTGGCAACGGAATCACCGCCGACATGAGCGAGATAGGCGCCGGCCTCCACCACGAGCGTGCCGTCCGGCTCATGGTAGCCGAGGTCGCGCGCGGGCACGCGGAAACTTGCGATTCCGGTTTCGCCGGAGGCGAGGTCGATGAGCGCGACGCCCTTCAGCAGGCGCCGGGGCCGGCTGCGGCTCGCCACCGGCTGGCTGACATAGAGCTGCGCCACTGCTCGCCCCGCCCGTGTGCCGTAATTGGTGACGGGCGTGCGCACCTCCAGCACGGCGTCGTAGCGGTCCCCGACACCGACGCGCGGCGTCACGATCTCCGGCTCGCCGTAGGCGAAGCGGGTGTAGGAGAGGCCGTAGCCGAACGGGAACAACGGCAGCGGCGATTCGTCGGCATAGCCCATGGTCCAGCGGGTGCCCGGAATATGCGGGCGTCCTCCTGGCAGAGTGTCGTAGGTTAGCGGCAATTGCCCGACGGTGCGCGGCCAGGAGACCGGCAACCGGCCCGACGGGTCGACGTCGCCGAACAGCGTCCCGGCCACCGCCGGGCCGCCCTCGGTGCCCGAAAGCCACGCCATCAGCACGGCCTGCGCCCGCGACGGGGCATCCCCGAGTTCGGTCGGGCGTCCGCCGACCACGACGAGCGCCACCGGCTTGCCGACCTCCGCGACCGCCGCGAGCAGGTCGTGCTGCAGGCCCGGCCAGGACAGATGGGCGCTCGACGAGCCCTCGCCCGATCGGTCTCGCGGCTCGCCCATCACCGCCACGACGAGATCGGCTCCCCTCGCTGCCTCGACCGCGGCGGCAAAACCCACGCGGCTGTCGCAGACCCGCGGGCAGCCGGGCGCGAAGTCGACCGCGACACCCGACGCGGCGGATCGCTCGCGCAGGCCCGCCAGGATCGTCACCGCATCCCATTCCTGCCCCGCGCCCTCGTGCGGCCCGACCTGATCCCAGGCCGAATCGGCGAACGGGCCGATGACGGCGATGCGGCGCACCTTGGCCGGATCGATCGGCAGCACGCCGTCCCGGTTCTGGAGCAGGACGAGGCTCGCTTGCGCCGCCTCGCGGGCGAGCCGGCGAGTCTCGGGGCGCAGCAGCTTCTCCTCCGCGCCGTCCGGGTCGATCACGGGGCGGTCGAACAGGCCGAGCCCGAACTTGAGGCGCAGCACCCGGCGCACCGCCGCATCGACGGCGCTTTCGGGAATATGCCCGGCGCGCACCTCCTCGGGCAGGTGGCGCAGGAACAGTCCGCTCGTCATGTCCATGTCGACGCCGGCCATCAGCGCCTTGCGCGCGGCCTCGGCGCCGTCCCGCGCGACGCCGTGCTTCACCAGGCTGGCGACCGCCTGCCAATCGGCCACGACTAGCCCGGAAAATCCCATCTGCCACCGCAGCAGGCCGGTCATCAGCGCCGGGTCGGCGGTGGTGGGCAGGCCGTTCAATGCGGTCAGCGCCGTCATCACCGCGTCGGCGCCGGCCCGGATGCCGTCGCGGAACGGCGGCAGGTGGAGGTCGTGCAGTTCGGTCGGGGCGACGAAGGTCGCGTCGTAGTCCCGCCCACCCACCACCGCGCTGTAGCCCGCGAAATGCTTGAGCGTGCTCGCGAGCCCGCCGTCGCGAAAGCCCTCGACCTGGGCGGCGGTGAGCCGTCCCGTCAGCCACGGGTCTTCGCCCAGGCCCTCGACCACCCGGCCCCAGCGCAGGTCGCGGGCAACGTCGGCCATCGGCGAGAAGGTCCAGTTGAGGCCGACCGCCGCGGATTCCCGCGCCTGGCTGGCGGCGGCGCGGCGAACGAGCCCGGCATCGAAACTCGCGGCCATGGCGAGCGGCAGCGGAAAAATCGTCCGGTAGCCGTGGACGATGTCGAGCCCGACGAGAAGCGGGATGCCGAGCCGTGATGAGCGGGCGAGCCGGTCGGCCTGTGCGACGAGACCGGCATTGTTGAAGTTGATGACCGCCCCGACCTCACCGCGGCGGAAGCTGTCGAGGTCGAGGATCGGCTCGTGCGAGATCAGGTTGAGCTGGCCAGCCTTCTCCTCAAGCGTCATCCGCGAGAGCAGCGCCTCGATCCGGTTCTCGACCGGCTCGGCCGCTTCGACCGAACCGATAAGGAGAACGGACCACGCAATGCCGTGGACGATTCTCCGAGCCAGCCGCCGCATCGTCACCGTCCCCCCCGGGAGCGGTTTCGGCCGCCCTGTCTCACGGCGTGCGACGATGCCTCATGAAGGGGCGTGCCGTCGATGCGACACCGGCCGGCTTCACCGGGTTGCGGGCCAATCGATGTGGACGGCGCTCACGGCGACCGCATCCGGCTCCGACGGCCGGCGCGCAGCCCTGTGCCGGAGACCTCCTCGGCGAGGGGAAGCGGATCGCCCTCACAGGTGACCACCCGGTCGCGCCCGGCCCGCTTGGCCCGATAGAGGGCGTCGTCGGCCCGGCGCAGCAGGTAGTCGAGGCTGCCGCCGATCTGGCCCTCGGCGGCCACGCCCACGCTCACGCTCATCCTCAAATCCGGATAGTCCGGTTGAGCGAACCCGGCGACGCCGGCCCGGATCCGCTCGGCCACGCGCGCCGCCGCCCGCTCATCCAACCGCGGCAGCAGGCAGGCGAATTCCTCGCCGCCCATCCGCCCGAACACCGCCTCGGGCGGCAGCAGGGGAGCGGCGATGTGGCAGAACGCGGCCAGAGCCGCATCGCCGACGCTGTGGCCGTAGCGGTCGTTGATCGTCTTGAAGTGATCGAGGTCGAACAGGAGCAGCGCGGCGGGCTCGATCGCGAGACGCCGCTCGGCCACGGCGACCAGGGCACGGCGGTTGGCGATTCCGGTCAGAGCGTCGGTCTCGGCGGCCAGCCGCTGCTCGCGCTCGGCCCGCTCCTTGGTCAGCGCCATGAACACGAAGGCGATGGCGACCGAGAACAACGTGCCGGTGAAGCAGAGAATGGCGAACCATGGCGAGGCGACTGCGACGGAGACCGGCAGCGGCATGGTGACCGCCAGCGGTACGCGGGCCCAATAGAGGCCTGCATAGGTCGCGAGCAGCGCCAGGGCCGGGTAGCGGGACACCAGCGGCTCGCCGCGGCCGCGCCAGATCAGGAGCGCACCGGAGGCACAGTAGAGCCCGGCCAACGTCGAGGCGAGGCTGACGCGGGCGGCCAGCGACTCGAAGAAGGCTGGGACGGCACAGGCCGCGAGCCAGAGGGCCGCGCCGGCCAAAGCCCAGTCGAGCCGCAGCCGGCGGCCCTCGAAGGCGCGCACGCCGCTCCAGATCAATCCGTAGGCGCCGATCATCAGCGCGTTGGCGAGACCGATGGACAGGCTGTCCGGGATCTGGCCGCGCAGGGCCAGCATCAGCGAGGCGAAGCTACCGATAAGGTGCGCGACGCCCCAGACCACCAGAGAGCGCTCGCGGCGGGTCTGGCCCCACGACAGCAGGAACAGCACGCCCACCGTGAAGGTGACGGCGGTCGTCATCATGAAGAGAGTCGCGAGATCGAGGCGCATCGTATCCTGGCACCGGCCCGGTTGAGCCGCTGCACCGCCTCCTCAGTCTCGTGGCCTGCTAAAAAGGGCAGACCACGACCTCAATGTCAACGGCAATATATCGCATCGAGTCCGAAATTTATAGCAATGCGCCGCCACTTCTGCTGAAAAATTGGCACTATGTTATGTTTCGATACAGTTCTTATGTCGAAACAGTCTCGATGTCGGTGTAATCGTTTGGATCGTTGAGTGGATGGAGGTCGCGCACCATGCCCTTCAACCGCTCGTCGAGGACATGGGTGTAGATCTGTGTCGTTGAGATGTCGGCATGTCCTAGCAATTCTTGGACGATACGCAGATCGGCACCGTTCTGGAGCAGGTGACTCGCGAAGGCATGGCGTAGGACGTGCGGACTCACCCGGTCCGTGCGCAGGCCGGCGGCGGCGGCGGCGGTCTTGAGATCGCGGGCGAAGGCCTGCCGGGTCAAGTGACCGCTCTCGCTCTCGGCCGGGAACAGCCAGGGACCGTCCGCGGGCAGATGCGCGACGTGGGCGCGCATCGCATCTCGGGCGAGGTCGGTCAGCGGCACCAAGCGCTCGCGCCCGCCTTTTCCCTTGACCACGAGATAGCGCTCACGGGTCGCGGCAGCCGATCGCGGCAGGGCCACCAGTTCCGAGACGCGCAGGCCCGTGGCGTAGAGGAGTTCGAGCAGGCAGAGCATCCGCGCGGCGGCCCGGGCCTCCGCCCGATTGTCACCCGCCGCATCGACCCGCTCGCGCGCCGTCGCGAGCAGGCGGTCGACCTCCGCCACCGACAGGATCTTCGGCAGGCCCTTTGCACGGCGCGGGGCGGCGACCGGGGCAGTCGGATCGGTCTCGGCATAGCCCTCCGCGTAGAGGAAGCGGTGGAAGCCGCGGATGCAGGAGAGACGCCGTGCGGCCGAGGACGCCTTCAGCCCGCGGGGCTCCAGGGAGGCGACGTAGGCGCGGACTTGGTCGGCCTGCGCTTCCTCGGGGTCGATGCCGCCTTCCGCAAGATATCCGAGGTAATCGTCGAGGTCGCGCCGGTAGGCAGCCAGGGTGTTGACCGCTGCGCCACGTTCGGCCGCGAGCATGTCGAGAAAGAGTTGGCCCGGATCCTCCGCCCCGTCCGGGAGCGTGGAACCGTCCGCGCTCATCGACTGCCCGGCTGGAGCTTCGCGGGAGGAATCGGGACGCTCATCTCCCGGGGGGTTGGCTGAACGAAGGTGGCCAGCGCGAACATGCCGGCGAAGACGAGGCCTGCGAGGATCGCGATCGTGGCCAGGAAACGGAACAGGGTGGGCAAGGGAACCGGCCTTTCGCCGAGGATACGCGGACGAGCGGGTCGTGTTGCGATGCGCAAACCGTGGGCTTCGATCACACAGCGCCGACGCAAAGGCAAGGTCTCGCCGAACACACCCGGACCGGTCTATCGAACCGATGCGAAACCGCTCCCCGCCCGTCCTTAAAGCCTCAGAAGCGGTTCTTCCACATGCGCAAAGCGGTGAATACCACCGCAGGATCGGAGCCCGGCTCAAGCCCCGCCGAGCGGGCGAGAACCGGCTCGCCCACGCGCAGGAACGGGTTGGTCGCCTTCTCCTCACCGATGGTCGAGGGGATCAGGAAGCCGCCCGTCTCGGCGAGCCGCTCGGCCTCGGCCACGCGCTCCTTCAGGTCGGCGTTGCCCGGATCGGCGGCGAGCGCAAAGCGGCCGTTGGAGAGCACGTAATCGTGGCCGCTATAGACCGCCGTCGCGTCGGGCAGTTCAAGGAAGCGGGCCAGCGAGTGCCAGAGGGTGGCCGGCTCGGCCTCCATCACCCGGCCGCAGCCGAGGGTGAACAGGGTGTCGCCCGCGAACACCACGCCGGCGTCAGTGAAATGATAGGTGACGTGGTCGGCGCAATGCCCCGGCGTCTCCCAGACCGCGGCCGAGAGACCGCCGACCGTCACCGTGTCGCCTTCCCTGACGTAGCGGGCGGCATCCGGCACCGCCGCGCGCGCCTTCTCCGGCGCGGTCACCCGCGCGCCCGTGCGCTCCACCACCTCCGGAATTCCCTCGATGTGGTCGCCGTGCCGGTGGGTGACGAGAATGTCGGTGAGTTGCCATCCCTCCGCGTCGAGGACCGCGAGAACCGGCCCGGCCTCCGGCACGTCGATGGCGGCACAGGCGCCGCTGGCGGGATCGCGGATCAGCACGCCGATATTGTCGCTCCGGCACAGGAAGGTGCGGATTTCGGGGGCCGCTCTCGTCATCGAAGACCCTTTCGCCAGGACTAACTTTTTCCGGCTGACTTTTTGGCTCGGACCGGTAGCACAAGCCAAGCGCGGGACGCACCCGGTTCGGAACCTTTGCACGACCGTGACGGTTCCGAAGTCAACGGCACCGCCACGCTTGCGCGCGTCTCGCCGGGGGACATGCCGAACCCGCTTGCCGGACGCGCCCGCGATCCCCATTGATGCGGCACCAGCCTTGCGGCATCCGTCTCGTGGAGGACAACCGGCCGTGCCGGCACCCCATCCGATGCGCCTCGACGTCACGGACCTGCGCGCCTTCTACGCCTCTCCGCTCGGCGTCGTCACGCACCGTGTCGTCGGCCGGACCATTCACGGCTTCCTCGGCTCGGTCTCGGGGCTGCGCGTGCTCGGGCTCGGCTACGTCACGCCCTATCTCGGCCCGGTCCACGTCATCGCCGAGCGCACGCTGGCCTTCATGCCGGCAACGCAGGGCGTGGTGAACTGGCCTTCCAGCGGGCGCTCGGTGACGGCGCTCGCGGATCTCACCATGCTGCCGCTGCCCGAGGCGGCCGTCGATCGCGTCATGCTCGTCCACGGCCTCGAAGCCGTGGAGAGCCCGAGCGAACTGCTCGCCGAGGTCTGGCGGGTGCTGACGCCGGGCGGGCGTCTGATCCTCGTCGTGCCCAACCGCACCGGCGTCTGGGCGCGGCGCGACGCGACCCCCTTCGGTCACGGCCAGCCGTACAGCCGCTCGCAGCTCTCGCGGCTGATGCGCGAGACGCTGTTCTCGCCTGAGGGATGGGCCGAGACGCTCTACATGCCGCCGATCCGCAGTCGCTTCTGGCTGCGCACCGCCGCCGCCTGGGAGCGGTTCGGCACCGGCCTCGCCATGCCGTTCGCCGGTCTTCACGTGGTCGATGCGACCAAGCAGCTCTACCGACCGGTCGCGGTGCGACAGGTCCGTCGCCTGGAGAGCCGCGTGCCCGCACGGGTGCTGGTGCCGGCCGGACAGCCGGGCTAAAGCCCGCTCCTTTCCCGCAGACTGCCGAGCCGAGCCCGCATGCTGGCATCCATCGGATTCGAGACCGTGCTGGCGAGCTTCCTGCTCGCGCTGTCCGGCCTGTTCTCCATCGTGAACCCGGTCGGCTCGGCGCTGATGTTCGCGCAGATCACCGCCGACCGCTCGCAAGCGGAGCGGGCGGAGCTGTCGCGACGGATCGGCTTCTACGCCGCCCTTGTGATGCTCGCTGCCCTCTGGGCGGGCGCCCCGATCCTCAACTTCTTCGGTGTCTCGCTCGCGGCCCTACGCATCGCCGGAGGCCTGTTCGTGGCGGCCTTCGCCTGGACCCTGCTCAACGCGCCCGAGACGCGGGAGGCGCGCAAACATGCCGAGGCGGAGCCGGAGGCCGGCGAGAATCTCGCCGAAGTCGCCTTCTTCCCGCTCACCCTGCCGTTCACCACAGGGCCGGGCACCATCGCGGTCGCCATTGCGCTGGGCGCCAACCGCCCCTCCGAGCCAGCCAATCTCGCCGGTTTCTTCATCGGCGCGTCTCTGGCCGCCATGGCCATTGCCGGCATGATCCGCCTCGCTTACGGATCGGCGGACCGGCTCGTGACCCTGATCGGGCCGGTGCGGGCGCGGGTGCTCGGACGCCTCTCGGCCTTTCTGCTGCTGTGTGTCGGCACTCAGATCACCGTCAACGGCGTATCGGATGTGCTCGGACCACTGATCGCGTCGCAGCGGGCTTGAAGCATCTTCCCGAAAGTTGGCCGCCGGCTTTCGGAAAAAGGCAGCGCAAAAACAGAAGGCTGGCGCCTCGTCGGCCGCGATTTCAGTTAAATGCCGTCCGGCAATAGCCCACGACCCATCTCAGCGGGAAGTCGATCATCATGAAGCTCGTCGTTGTCGGCGCCGAGGGGCGCATGGGGCGGATGCTGATCCGGGCGGTCGCGGAGGCCAGGGGCTGCACGCTGCACGGTGCGGTCGAGCGCGCGGGTTCACCCGCCATAGGGCAGGACGCCGGACGTCTGGCTGGCATCGGTGATCTCGGCGTGAGCGTGAGCGACGATCCGCTGTCCCTGTTCGTGGCCGCCGACGGGGTCTTGGACTTCACCGCCCCGGCGGCGACGGTCGCCTTCGCCGAGCTCGCGGCACAGGCCCGCATCGTCCATGTCGTCGGCACCACGGGACTCTCCGAGGCCGACCTGAAGCGGCTCGAGGCGGCGAGCTACCACGCCCGCATCGTGCGCTCGGGCAACATGTCGCTCGGCGTGAACCTTCTTGCAGGCCTCGTGCGCAAGGTCGCCGCAACGTTGGGCGAGGACTTCGACATCGAGGTGTTGGAGATGCACCACCGCATGAAGGTCGATGCCCCTTCCGGTACGGCACTGCTGCTCGGCGAAGCGGCCGCGGAAGGGCGTCGGGTGGCGCTGTCCGAGACCCGCGTCTCGACCCGCGACGGCCATACCGGCGCGCGGCGACCCGGCGATATCGGCTTCGCGACCCTGCGCGGCGGCTCGGTGGTCGGTGACCACAGCGTGATCTTCGCGGGCCCCTCCGAGCGGATCACGCTCTCGCACCACGCCGAGGATCGCGCGATCTTCGCCCGCGGCGCCGTGCGGGCGGCGCAGTGGGCCTTCGACAAGCCGCCGGGGCTCTACGGCATGGAGGACGTGCTGGGCCTGAGAGATTAGACTGTTTCTCGAATAACGAATTCGGCGGAACGTCAGGCTTGGGCTTGGGAGGCGCCGCCGCCTCTGGTAGAGGCCCGCCCCATGATGGCGAGGCGCCGTGCCACGGCGGCCTCACCTTGCCCTTCTCCGGAGAGACCCTTCCCATGGAGCGCCTGCTCGTCCTCGCTCGGCACGGCCAGAGCGAATGGAACCTGAAGAAGTTGTTCACCGGCTGGCGCGACCCGGAGCTGACGGAACTCGGAATCGATGAGGCGCGGCGGGCGGGGCGCTGGCTCAAAGCCCAAGGCACGCGGTTCGACGTGGCCTTTACCTCGAACCTGCGGCGCGCCCAGAACACCTGCGCCCTGATCCTTGAGGAGATGGGCCAGAGCGGCCTAGAGACGATCCGCAACGAGGCGCTGAACGAGCGCGATTACGGCGATCTCTCCGGCCTCAACAAGGACGACGCCCGCGAGCGCTGGGGCGATGCGCAGGTCCACGAGTGGCGCCGCTCCTACGACGTACCGCCGCCCGGCGGCGAGAGCCTCAAGGACACCGCCGCGCGGGTGCTGCCCTACTACATTCAGACGATCCTGCCACGCGTCATGTCGGGCGAGCGGGTTCTGGTCGCGGCCCACGGCAACTCGCTGCGGGCGCTGGTCATGGTGCTCGATGGCATGACTACGAAGACCATCGCCAGCCTGGAGATCGCGACCGGCATCCCGCTGGTCTACCACCTCAAGGCCGACACCACGGTCGAGTCGAAGCTGATCCTCGACAAGGACATCGACCAGGACGACTGAGGCGTAAGGCTTAGCCCGCGCCCAACACCTCCTCCACGGCCCGCGCCACGCGCGCCGTGGAGCCCGATTCGTCGAGGGGATTGCGGCGCAGGCGATGGCGGAGCGCGCTCGGGGCGACCTGCCGCAGATGCCCGATCGAGACGACGTCCGCACCTTCGAGGGCCGCGAGTGCGCGGGCGGTGCGCATCAGGGTGAGTTCGCCGCGCAGGCCGTCGGTACCGAGCGCGAGGCAGAGCCGGGCCGCACTTTCCAGCACCGCGTCTGGCACGCTCATGCCGACGAGGCGCTCGCGGGCCGACAGGATCGTCTTCTGCAGCACCTTCTCCGCCTTCGTTTGCGCGGCGCAGAACCCCTGGCTGTCGCGCTCGTAGGCGTCGCGCCGCCGCACGACCTCGATTCGGGTAGCGATGTCGGTCGGCGTCGTCACCTCACAGGCAAGACCGAAACGGTCGAGAAGCTGCGGGCGCAGCTCCCCCTCCTCCGGATTGCCGCTGCCGACGAGGACGAAGCGGGCCGGGTGGCGCAGCGACAGGCCCTCGCGCTCCACCGTGTTGACCCCAGAGGCCGCCACATCGAGCAGGAGGTCCACGAGATGGTCCTCCAGCAGGTTCGCCTCGTCGATGTAGAGGAAGCCGCGGTTGGCCCGCGCCAGCAGGCCCGGCTCGAACGCCTTCTCGCCCCGCGTCAGTGCCCGTTCCAGATCGAGGGCGCCGACCACCCGGTCCTCGGTGGCGCCGAGCGGCAGATCGACCACCGGCACCGGGATCTGATGGCTCTTGCCTCTCCCCTGCCCTCTCTGCTGAGAGCAGTGTGGGCAGGCCTCGGCCGGGCTGTCGGGCGAGCAGGAATAGGGGCAGCCCGCCACCGCCCGGATTTTCGGCAGCAGCGCCGCGAGCGCCCGCACCGCGGTCGACTTGCCGGTGCCGCGATCGCCGAAGATCAGAACGCCACCGACGGAGGGATCGACCGCCGCGATCAGCAGCGCCCGCTTCATCTCCTCCTGGGCGACGATGGCGGTGAAGGGAAAGGGGAGCACGGTCGATCAGCTTCCGGACCGGAGGGGCCCGGACGAGGCTCACGGGCGGCTGCACCGATCATGCACGAATTGCGCGGCACGAACAGCCGCGCTCGACCTCTGATCATGGCCGTCATCCGCGGAGAGAGGGCGCCGGGCCTCACATCCCGCGGCAGCGGCTGCGCACGAGGCCCGCAAACTCCTTCTCCGAGGTCTGAACCTGGGACAGGCGATCAGTCCGTTCGGGCCCGGACAGGCAGCGGCCATAGACGCCCGCGATCCGGCGCATGGTTTCGACGTGGCGGCGCCAGACGCGGCAGAGGCTCGCCTCGTCCTCGCCGCCGCCTTCGAGTTGCTCGATCGCCTGCCGCTGCATCGACCCGGCCACCAGCACGTCACGGGCACAGGCCGCCTCGCCCTGGGCGCGCAGGCTGCCGGGAGCGAGGAGCAGTGCCAGGATGATGGCATTGCGCGGACGGAACGCGACCATGGTCAGGCGGCCTGCGTCGTCGGACCGTTGGCCAGCAGCGCGTAGAGAGCGGTGGCGTCGCGGGCGCTACGGATGCGCTCCAGCATGCCGGGCTCGCGCAGGAGCCGGGCGACCTGGGCCAACGCCTTCAGGTGGTCGGCGCCCGCCGTCTCTGGAGCGAGCAGCAGGAAGGCGACATCGACGGGCTGGCCGTCGAGGGCATCGAAATCCACAGGCTTTTCAAGTCGGGCGACGAGGCCGAACAGCCGATCGAGCTGCGCGAGCTTGCCGTGAGGAATGGCCACGCCGTCGCCGATGCCGGTGGAGCCGAGGCGCTCGCGCTGAAGCAGCGTCTCGAAGATGTCCCGGTCGGATAGGCCCGGCACGCGGCGGGCGGCGTGGACGGCCAACTCTTGGAGCACATGCTTCTTATCCCGCACGCGCAAGGCAGAGACGACGGAGTCCGGGTTCAGGAATTCGAGCATCGGCATGAAAACTAAACGCCTCGTCGGCGGGATCCACCGTCAGGTCCCGCGTTCCCATGCACGGCTTCCAGAGCCGGCCGGCCCCGGCAGAGCGTCTCTCACGGCCTTCCGGCATCCGGAAGTTTGCGCTCCGGCCGCAGCCGGAGCTTCGTGAGAGAGATTCAGGTTCACGCCCGAGGTACCCCGAAACGGAGCCGTGCCTTACCCCCGGTCGGCGGGCGGATCGACCCACCCGATCGCACCATCACTGCGCCGATATACGACGTTGATGCGCCCGGTGCCAGCGTGAACGAAGACGACGACCGGGGCGCCGGTCATGTCGAGGGCAGTGACCGCCTCGCTCACGGATTGGCGCTTCAAGGTGCGGGTGCTCTCGGCCACCACCGGTGGATGATCGCCCTCCTCCGCGTCGGCGGCCTCGGCAGGCTCATCATCGACCTCCTCGTCGGGCGCGGCGAAGACGGCGTAGGCGGCCTCGACATCCGCACCGTTATGGCTCGGCGCGCCGTGAGCCTTCAGCTTGTGCTTGTAGCGGCGCAGGCGCTTCTCGAGCTTGTCGGCAGTCTGCTCGAAGCTCGCATGCACGTCATGAGCGGCGCCCGAGGCTTCCAGCGTCAATCCGGTGACGAGATGCAGCACGCAATCGGTGCGGAAGGCGGCCCCGTCTCGCCGCAGCGTCACGTGCCCCGTGCAGGTCCCGCTCATATGCGGATCGAGGTACTTCGAAAGCGTCGCCGCCATGCGGTCTTCGACTCGGCCTCGCAGGGCCGTACCGAGATCGAGGCCATGCCCCGTCACCCGCAAACCTGCCATCGACGTCTCCGCTTTTCTCCCGAGGGCTTCGAGAGTTAGAAAGGGGGACGGATCAAGTCAACGCGAAGTCGAGCCGGCACAAGGCTTTCGCGTGCCGTCGCCGCTCCCGGCGTCAGCGGGCAGCCGTCGCCATCTTGGCGCGGCGGCGGTCGATCGACGAAGGAATGCGCAGCGACTCGCGATACTTGGCGACGGTGCGGCGGGCGATATCGACGCCCTCGTCGCGCAGGCGCTGCACCAGCGCGTCGTCGGACAGGACATCGGAGGCTTCCGCGTCCACGAGCTGCTTGATGCGGTGGCGCACGGCCTCGGACGAGTGGGCCGCCGCGCCCGCCGCGCCGGGGATCGCGGCAGTGAAGAAGTACTTCATCTCCAGGGTGCCGCGGCTCGTGCCGATCGACTTGTTGGAGGTGACCCGCGAGACGGTGGATTCGTGCATGCCGATCGCTTCTGCAACCGTCTTGAGGTTCAGCGGGCGCAGGTGGGCGACGCCGTGGAGGAAGAAGGCGTCCTGCTGGCGCACGATCTCGGTGGCGACCTTGAGGATCGTGCGCGCCCGCTGCTCGAGGCTGCGGGTGAGCCAGTTGGCGGTCTGCAGACACTCGGACAGGAACGCCTTGTCGCCCTCTGCCACGGCTCCCTTGGAGACGCGGGCATAGTAGCTCTGGTTGACCAGGACCCGCGGCAGCGCCTCGGAATTCAACTCCACCAGCCAGGAGCCGTCCGGAGCGGGGCGGACGAACACGTCGGGGATCAGCACCTCGACGGCGTGCGATCCGAAGGCGCGCCCGGGCTTCGGGTCGAGCCGGCGGATCTCGGACAGCATCTCGACGAGATCCTCGTCGTCCACGCCGCACAAACGGCGCAGGGCCGGGAAGTCGCGCTTGGCCACGAGGTCGAGGCGCGAGACCAGCGCCTGCATGGCCGGATCGAACCGGTCCTGCTCGCGCAGCTGGATCGCGAGACATTCGGCGAGATCTCGGGCGGCGATGCCCGGCGGGTCGAAGGTCTGGACGAGCTTCAGGACGCGAGCGACATCATCGAGCGAGGCGCCGAGCCGCTCAGCGACACCGTCGATGTCCTCGCGCAGATAACCGGCATCGTCCACCGCATCGATGAGAAAGCTGCCGATCAGCCGGTCGGACGGGTTGTGCGTCGCGAGGTCGAGCTGCGCGGCGAGGTGCTCGCGCAAGGACGTCTCGGCGGTGAGCGTCGACTCGAAGTCGGGAAGCTCACCGTCGAAGCTGCCGCCGGCATTGCCGTAGGGCGCGGGAGTCAGGGAGAGCATGTCGCCGGCCCCCGTCTCGCGCGGCGCCGGATTCTCGTCGGCGAACACGTTGTCGAGGCGCGTGTCGAGGTCGCTCTCGATCTCGCTGCGGCTCGCCGTCATATCGGAAGCGAGCCACGCGTCGGGCTCCGCACCGTCGCTGCCTTCGTGTTCGCCGTCACCTGACGCCTCCGGCGCCTCGCGCTCCGGCGTTCCGTCACCCTCGACGCGCTCCAAGAGCGGATTGCGCTCCAGCTCGGCATCGACATAGGCTGTGAGATCGATCTGCGAGAGCTGCAGCAGCTTGATCGCCTGCAGCAGTTGCGGCGTCATCACCAGGGCTTGGCCCTGGCGCATTTCGAGCCGTTGCAACAGACTCATCTCGACGTCCAACCCCCAGAAATCGTTGATAAATCGCAGACCGAGCGCGAGCCGCGCCGCTTTCGGCACGTTCTTTGCTTCTCCTTAGTTTAGGTCTAGCCACATCTGAACCGCCCGTCAAAGTCTGTTTGGCGCCCACTCCCCGAAATCCCTCCACCCCGGCAGCATTGCCACAGACCTTCGCCGATCAAACAGGACGAAGCTCCCACACGCGCTGCGTGAGGCTCATCGGATGGATTGCATTTCAAGGATCAAGAAAACCTTGCGCGCGACCTGGGCGTCGACGCGCGTGGTTCAGGGGTGGTTACCGCCGCTGGATCTTCTCCGGAGCGACCATTCAACGACACCGGGCACCCGCGGCCGTTCGGGAAGGACGGCTTAAAGCCGGAAATCCTCGCCGAGATAGAGCCGACGCGCATCCTCGTTCGCCACGATCTGCTCGGGGGTGCCCTCGGTCAGGATGCGGCCCGAATGGGCAATGTAGGCGCGGTCGATCAGGCCTAGCGTCTCGCGGACATTGTGGTCGGTAATGAGCACGCCGATGCCGCGCTGCTTCAGATGCTTCACCAGATCCTGGATGTCACCGACGGCGATGGGGTCGATGCCGGCAAACGGCTCGTCGAGCAGCATGAAGGTCGGCGAGGAGGCGAGCGCTCGGGCGATCTCGCAGCGGCGGCGCTCACCACCCGAGAGCGCAATCGAGGGCGACTTGCGCAGGCGAGCGATGTCGAACTCTTCGAGCAGCGAGTCGAGCTTGCGCTCGCGAGCCTTGCGATTGGGCTCGGCCACCTCCAGCACCGCGCGGATATTGTCTTCGACCGACAGTCCGCGGAAGATCGAGGCTTCCTGCGGCAGGTAGCCGATGCCGAGCCGGGCCCGCTGGTACATGGGCAGGTGCGTGATCTCCATGCCGTCGAGGCTGATGAAGCCGCGGTCGGCCGGCACGAGGCCGGTGATCATGTAGAAGATCGTGGTCTTGCCGGCGCCGTTCGGCCCGAGCAGCCCCACCGCCTCGCCGTTATGGACGGTGAGGCCCGCTTCGTGGACGACGGTGCGCGTGCCGTAGCTCTTGCGAAGGCCCCGCACATGCAGCACGCCCGGACCGCTGCCCTCGGCAAGGGCGGCATCGGGCGCCGTCTGCGGCGCCGATCCGCCGCGCCCGAAGACACGGCCGAACCATGAGCCGCTGCGGCCGCGGCTCGCCGGCCTCGGCTCGGCGACCGCCCGAAGCGGCACGCCCGCGGGCATCCCGGCTCCCGTCACGGTCAGTTCGCCTGCGCCCGCGTCTTCGCGGCCGGCTTCTCGGCCGCCTTGCCGCCGGGCTTGGCGGCCACGGAGGGCTGCGCGCAGCCCTTCGGCTGGCCGCCCTTGGCCTCGCCACCCTCGCCGGGCACGAACATCGCCGAGACGCGCCCGCCCGCCACCGGATCCATATTCGCCCGGCCCGTCGCCATGTCGTAGACGAGCCGCGAGCCGCGGGTGACGTTCTGGCACTGGCTGAGCACAACGTTGCCGCTCAGCACGATGCGTTTGGCTTCCTGATCGAACACCGCGTTGTCGCCGGTGGCGATCTGATCCTTCTGTGCGACGGTGACGGGGCCGGCGCACTCGACCTTGCGGATGCCGCTGCCACCCATCGCCGCCTTGGCCTTCGCGTCCTCGGCGGCCTGGGCCTCCGTCTTCGGATCGGCCTTCGCCGCATCCTTGGCCGCATCCTTGCCCGGGTCTTTGTCCTTGTCGCGCTTGTAATGGACGGTCATGGCCGAGCAGCGGATCGTGCTCTCGCCCTGCACCGCCACGACGTTGCCGGCGAAGATCGCCTTGTTCTCCTTGTCGAACACGTCGAGCCGGTCGGCGTCGATCTTGATCGGCCCCTTGCCGCCGCCGACGGTGCCGAGCGGCGCAGACTTCTCCTTCACCGCGTCCTTGGCACCATCCTTGGCCGGAGCTGCGGCGGCGGACTGCGCCAGGAGGAGAGCGAGGCCGGTGACAAGCACCGGGCCGAGACGCGGTTTCATCGCGTGGGTTCCGCCGCGGAGGTGTGGATGCGCTCGACGTCCGCCCGCGCGGCGACCTTGGTACCGCTCTCCTTCTCGGCGTCCTCGCCGTGGAACACGGCATGAACGCGACCGACGAAGGAGACGACCCGGCCGTTCTCGACCACGTCGAGGCTGTCGGCAACGATGGAGCCCGAGGGCACCGTCACGGTGACGGCCTTAGAGGAGCGCAGGCTCCCGGTCTTGAAATCGACGGTGGCGACCGAGAGGCGAACCTCCTCGCCCTTGTCGGTCCAGAGGCGGATGTCGTTCTCGAGGTTGAGCGACTCGCGGGTGGAGTCGAACACGCCGCCCTGGGCCTGCAGATAGGCACGGCCACCCTTTTCGTCGGTAGCGACGTGGCCCTTCATGGCCTGCAGCTCGATGATGCTGGGCTTGCGCACGTCCTGCTGCGCAGCGTCGGCAACCACCTCGTAGCCCCGCTCGCCCTTGCGGAAGCCGGACAGACGCGGGTTCTCCATCGTGACCTTCGTGCCCGAGACGCTGATCGGACCGATGGAGACGTTGGGGATGCTGCCGGAGAGCGGGCTCCACAGCACGATCCCGGCAAGACCCAAGACGGCAAGCCCGGCGGCAACGGGAATGACCCGGCGCAACGTGCGCACCTGCGCGCTGTGCCGGCGCGCCCGCCCATGCGCCCGCTTGCGACGCGCGTTCTCATTCGCGGCAAGCGCGAGGAGATCCGTCTCCGTCTGGATGGTGTCGGCCGCCTGCATCGCGTTCCTGAAGGGTCGGCGCGCCCGCGATCGCGCCCTGCCGGCCGGATGCCCCGGTGCGGTGGCGAAGTTATGGCCTCGTCTTCGAGCAATGATCAACGCCACCCGCGTGCGCCCCCGCACCGAAAGCAGCGCGAAGTGCCGCGTCTCGGCACTCTTCCGCGGAGGCGTTGCCGGCCGGCATCGCTGCCGGCCTCGGCCTCAGGCCACGTATTCGGCCGCGTTCCTCTTCGCGGAAGCGACGCTGACCTTCGAGGAGCGCGCGCGACTCAGGTGTGAGCGAAGATGTCGACTTCCGGCCATCCGGCCAGATCCAGCTTGGCCCGGGTCGGCAGGAAGTCGAAACAGGCCCGTGCCATCTCGGTGCGGCCTTCGCGGGCGAGCATGGTGTCCAGGCGCTCGCGGGCAGCGTGCAGGTAGAGGACGTCGGAGGCCGCATAATCGATCTGCGCCTGGCTCAACGCCGCCGCGCCCCAATCGGACGATTGCTGCTGCTTGGAGAGATCGACACCCACGAGCTCGCGCACCACGTCCTTGAGGCCGTGACGGTCCGTGTAGGTGCGGGCGAGCTTGGAAGCGACCTTGGTGCAGTAGACCGGTGCCGGCATCACGCCGAACGCCTTGAACAGCACCGCGAGATCGAACCGGGCGAAGTGGAAGATCTTGACGACCTGCGGGTCGGCGAGGACCGCCGCCAACCGCTCCGGCGCCGGATCGCCGGGCCGGATCTGAACCACATCGGCGCTACCGTCGCCGCGGGAGACCTGCACGACGCAGAGCCGGTCACGGTGCGGGTTGAGGCCCAGCGTCTCGGTATCGATGGCAATGGCCGCAGCGGGTGCGAAGTCGAGCGGCAGGTCGCCCTGATGGAGGCGGATCCGAAAGTTGGCGGCGGACATGGGTTGTTCGAGCGTCTTCGAAGGTCGGGTCCGGCGGCGCGTAGCATCGCGCGCGCCGTCCCGATAGGCCCACCCTGAGGGCGGGGACGTGAAACTCTATTTCTGTTTGGCGATGATCTGATCCTTGATGCCGGCATAGACCGATTCCGGCAGGATCTTCTTGCGGACCAGCTCGTCCTTGCCGCGGTAGGGGCGGCCCTTGACGATCGCCGCGGAGCGCGCCTCGCCGATCCCCTTGAGCCGGCTCAGCTCCTCGGCACTGGCCGAGTTGATGTCGATGAGTTCGGCCTTCGCATCCGACTTCGCATCAGGCTTGGCCGCTGCCGCCGGCGGCGGCGGCGGCGTGGAGGGTGCAGTGGCGGGCGGCTTTCCAGTGGCGGGCGGCATGACCGGGTTCGGCGCCTGCGCCAGCGCGGGAGCGGCGGCGAGTCCGATCAGGATCGTGAAGGTGCGCAGAAGTGAGGAACGCATGTCGATCTCCCGACAGCTCGGGCGGCAGGGCGCCGCGCCGGTCCTCGATTAGTAGGGCGGCCTGGTTGAACCGTCCTTGAACGCAATCTCGTGCCGATGCGGGCACTTCGCGCGGCGGCGCCCGTTGAACGTGTGTGCAGGCATGGCGCGATCGTGACCATGGATCGGTGCAGCGGCGCCGGAACCACATTGTCCGCAATCCGTTCGTGCACCGCTGCCCGGCCAAGCTGACGGCCAGCATCGAACGACGCTCCGCCCGAAGACGGCCGGACCAGAACATTTGGAACGAGGATCGCGACCATGGTCGATGGCAACAGGATCACGGGTGCCGCCCGGGAAGTCGGAGGCAAGGTGCAGGGCGCCTTCGGAGATGCGGCCGGCTCCCGCGATGATTCCGCCGAGGGCCGCCTGCGCCAAGCCGCGGGCCGGGCGGAGACCCTGTACGGCCAAGCGAAGGACGCTGCGCGGCACGCCACCGATGAGGCCTACGACACCGCCGAGGAGCTCTACGATCGCGGTCGCCGCACCCTGCAGGAGGGTCACGAGCGCTCGGTTGAGTGGCCGCACACTTCCCTGCTCGTCGCCGGTCTGATCGGCTTCGGCCTCGGCCTCCTCGTGCGCGGGCGCAGCTGACGCCCAGCCCTTAACAACCGGTCGGAAACTGACGGCCGGAGACTGACGACTCAAGACTTGGAGTAGCAGAGTGACGTATCCTTCCGGCTTTCAACCCTCTCCCGTCGATGGGACACGGACTCTTGCCCATGAGACCGTCGCCCTCAACCAAGTCTCCTGGGGGGCCGTCTTCGCCGGTGCCGCGACGGCGCTGGTGACTCAGGTCGTCATCAACCTCGTGGGCGTGGCCGCCGGCCTCGCCTCGGTCGGCCTCGACACGGCCGAGAACCCGACCGCATCGAACTTCTCGCTCGGGGCCGGCGCGTGGTTCGTTGCTTCCGGGATCATCGCCTCCCTCATCGGCGGTCTCATTGCCGGGCGCCTTGCCGGCAAGCCCCTGCGCGGGACCGCCGGGCTGCACGGTTTCGTTTCCTGGGTCGTCACCACCCTCGTCGTCCTCTACCTGCTGACCTCGGCTGCCAGCGGCATCGTCGGCACCGCCGTCAGCACGGTCGGCTCGGCGCTGGGCGGAGCGGGCAATCTTGTCGGTGGAACGGTCCAGACCGCGGCTCAGGCTGCCGCGCCTTCGCTCGGCAAGATCTCCAACCCCCTCGACCAGATCGAGCAGCGGGTGAAGAATCAAGCTGCCGGCCAGGATCCGCAGGCCGCCCGCGACGCCGCCGTGTCGGCCGTGCGTGCCCTGCTCTCCGGCGATGCCGCCGACAAGCAGCAGGCGGAGACGCGCGCTGCCGAGGCCCTCTCCAAGGCGCAGAACATCCCGGTCGATCAGGCGCGCCAGCAGGTGCAGGATTATCAGAAGCAGTACGAGCAGGCGGTCGCCAGTGCCAAGAAGCAGGCTGAAGAGGCTGCCAAGACCGCGAAGTCGGTCGCGACCCAGGGCGCTCTCTACGCCTCGATCGCGCTGATACTCGGTGCCATCGCCGCCTTCCTCGGCGGGCTCCTCGCCGCGCCGAAGCCGGTTTCCCTGACTCTCCGCGACTGAGCCTTCGACCGACAACCGGCTCCGCCCCGGCGACATCACGCCGCCGGATTTGGAAACGCCGCTCACACGTTCTACCAACAGCGCCAGCCGGTTGAATCGGCCGGTGCTCTCACCTCGACACGATGCTCAAAGACCATCAAGGATTTGCCAGACTGATGAAATCGTCCTTCGCCCTCGCCGCCGTCGCCGCTCTCCTCATCAGTGCGCCGGCCTCGGCCGCGCCTGCGCCGCAGAGCCCGGTGGATGCCCTGGTCCGGGGCGACCTGTCGACCGGCTACGTTCAGTACCGCCGCTACGGTCATCGCCATTACGGACCCCGCCGCTACGGCTACGGCCGGGGCTATCGCCGCGGACCGGGCGTCGGGGCGGCGGTGGGAGCAGGCGTAGCGGGACTCGCGGCCGGCGCGATCATCGGTGGTGCCATCGCCAATTCGCAGGCCCAGGCGGCCCCTGTCGTGGTCCAGGGCGGCGCCGATCCGGAGGCCGTGGCTGCCTGTGCCCGCCGCTTCCGTTCCTACGATGCGCGGAGCGGCACGTATCTCGGCAATGACGGCGCGCGCCATCCCTGCCCGTGAGGGCGGCACTGTCGTTGGTTCACCCGGGCGCTGACGGCTTCAGCGCGCGGGTGACCGACGCGGATGACCGTCACAAGGCGATGAGCCTAAGGCCGGGCCGGCCGCGAGGCCCGGCCTCCGTCGCGTCGGGAGCGCACCGGGGCGGCTCCTCGAGCCGCACGAAGACGTGAACTAAAGGCATGGATTAAAAGATCTCGGCTCGGAACGACACCGCTGAGCAAGACTTAGCGCGTGGATCGAGCCAGCGCTCAGCAGCCTCAAGAGGCAGCTCGCGGTGCTCGACATGGGGAAATTCTGTTTCCGAGTCGTCCTCTTCCCGAAGCCTCCTCCCGGCTCCGTGAGGTTGCGCTCGCCCGTGGGAACTGCCGATGCGCATCGATGCACGTGCCTCGCTCGAATCCGACTCCGACGCGCGCAAGCCGTCCCGGCGTGCCCTGCGCGGGCTCGATCTGCTCAATCTTACCCTCGCCGACGTACGCGACGGGCTCGGCCCTTACCTCGCCATCTACCTACTTGCCGTGCGCGGGCCTGACCAAGGCTGGAACGAGGCCACGATCGGTCTGGTGATGACGATCGCGGGCATCGCCGGGCTGCTGGCCCAGACGCCCGCGGGAGCCCTGATCGACCGCACCAATGCCAAGCGCAGCGTCGTCATCGCAGCTGCGGTGGTCGTGACCGTGAGCTGCCTCGTCCTGCCCTGGATCTCGAACTTCACCCTGGTGGCCGGCACGCAGGCGCTCGCCAGCATGGCGGGCTCCGTTTTCGCGCCCGCGCTCACCGGAATCACGCTCGGCATCGTCGGACCGAAACAGTTCTCGAAGCGCATCGGCCGCAACGAGGGGTTCAACCATGCCGGCAACGCGATCTCGGCGATGCTCGCGGGCGGGCTCGCCTATTCCTTCGGCCCCGTCGTCGTGTTCTGGCTCATGGGACTTCTCGCTGCCTGCTCCATCGTCGCAATGCTGGTGGTGCCGTCCGAGGAGATCGACGACGACCTCGCCCGCGGCCTCGACTGTGCCGAGGACCAGAACTGCGAGCAGCCCTCGGGCCTGAGCCTGCTCCTGCGCAACCGCCACCTGCTGCTGTTCGCGCTTCTCTGCGCCGCATTCCACCTCGCCAATGCGGCGATGCTGCCCTCCGTCGGCCAGTTGCTCACCAAGGTCGTCGGCAAGGACAACGCGACCTCGCTGATCGCGGTCTGCATCGTCGCCGCGCAATGCGTGATGGTGCCGATGGCGGTGCTGGTCGGTGCCAAGGCCGACAGCTTCGGGCGCAAGCCGATCTTCCTGGTCGCCTTTGGCGTTCTGGCCCTGCGCGGCGTGCTCTACACGCTCTCTGACAATCCCTTCTACCTCGTGGCCGTGCAGTGCCTCGACGGCGTCGGCGCCGGCATCTACGGCGCGCTGTTTCCGATCGTCGTGGCCGACCTCACCCGCGGCACCGGCCGATTCAACGTCGCCCAGGGTGCGGCGGCAACCGCTCAGGGTCTCGGCGCGGCGCTCAGCGCGACGTTGGCCGGCGTGGTCATCGTCGGCGCCGGTTACGCGGCGGCCTTCCTCGTGCTCGCGGCGATCGCAGCGGCCGGCTTCGCGCTCTACCTGCTGTTCATGCCCGAAACGCTCGGCTACGAGTCCCGCCCGACCGACGCGCCACCGAGAACGCCCGCGACACCGCTCGCGGCACCGGCCGAGTAGACTCGGCCCGCAAACCCGTCACGGGCCTCTACCGCCTCACCGCTCCGGTGGGATCGAGTAGGTGCCGGTGGCGTGGCAGACGATGGCCTCGCCACCCTGGCTCCGAATCGCGACCTCCCCGACGGCGAGGCGTCGCCCGAGCTTTAGCAGGCGGCACTCGGCCACCAGCGCGGCGGGGCCGGGCCGGCGCAGGAAGTTGACGTTCAGGCTCGTCGTCACGGCGAGCGCCACCGGGCCGATATTCGAGAGGATCGCTGCGTAGAGGGCGTAATCGGCCAGCGCCATCATCGACGGGCCGGACACCGTGCCGCCGGGGCGCAGGTGGCGATCGTGATAGTCGAGTCGCATCCGCGCGGAGAGCGGGCCGACCGCCTCCAGATGGTAGTGGCGCCCGCCCGCGTTCATCTGCGGAAAATCCCGCTCCAGAAAGGCGGCGGTCTCCTCCAGGCTCATCACGGTCTCGCTCATGACCTGCCTTGCAGCATGCCGGCGCATGGCGGACAAGGGCGGTATGATCCCGACAATCGACAACGCGCCCGAGGGCATTGCCACGCGGCACGGCCGCTATCCCGATGCGCAGATTCGCGCCGTCCTGAAGGAGACGCGTTCGATCGCCCTGGTCGGCGCCTCGGCTAATCCAGCGCGGCCGAGCTACATCGTCTTCAAGTACCTGGCCGAGCGCGGCTACGCGGTGACGCCGGTCAATCCGGGGCTGGCGGGCCAGAGCCTGCTCGGCCGTCCGGTGATCGCGCGGCTGTCTGACCTGACCGGGCCGGTCGACATGGTCGAGATCTTCCGCAATTCCGCCGCGGCGGGTCCGCTGGTGGACGAGGCACTTGCGCTCCCGGTGCCGCCGAAGGTGATCTGGATGCAGCTCGGCGTGCGCGACGACGCGGCCGCGGCGCGGGCCGAGGCGGCGGGCATGACGGTCATCATGAACCGCTGCCCGAAGATCGAGTACGGCCGGCTCTCGGGGGAGATCGGCTGGACCGGCGTGAATTCCCGCATTCTCAGCGCGAAGAAGCCGCAGATGGCGAAGGGCGGCGTGCAGAAGCGGACGATCGAGGGGCCCTGACACGAGTACGCCCCCGGCCATCGGCCTGGGGCGCTCGAGGCAGGAGCGGGAGGCTCAGGCCACCGTCAGCCCGACGTCGACATTCCCCCGCGTAGCATTGGAGTAGGGGCAGATCTGGTGGGCCGCCTCGACGAGGCGCTCGGCATCGGCGCGGTCGAGGCCCGGCAGGCTCACCTTGAGATCAGCGGTGATGCCGAAGCCGCCCTCGGAGCGCGGGCCGATGCCGACGGTCGCGGTGACGGTCGTATCGGCCGGAACCTTCAGCTTGAGCTGACCGCCGGCCACCTTCAGGGCACCGATGAAGCAGGCGGAGTAGCCCGCCGCGAAAAGCTGCTCGGGGTTGGCGCCCGGGCCGCCGGCGCCGCCGAGCTCCTTCGGGGTCGAAAGCTGGACCTGGAAGCTGCCGTCCTCGGTGCGGGCGGAGCCGTCACGGCCGCCGGTGGCGGAGGCAGTGGTCCGGTACTTCACATCGACGGTCATGGGTCTGTCCTCGTGATCGGGGTTGAACGGGGCCGATCCGTTCGGCTGGAGACCTTGATACCGAGCATTTAGATTGCGCGCAATCTAAATCGTGCGCGATCCATTTGCCCGGTGCATGGCTGTCCCGTCTGGATCGGGCGTCGTCGCGGCTTCAGGCGTCGCGCCCGGTTTCAGGCATGGCAGCAACGGCGGCGAGGCTGATCCCGGCCGCGGCAGCGAGGTAGAGCCCGACGCTGCCGATGCCGCCCCAGCCGGCGAGCCACTGCGCGGCGAAGGGCGCGCCCGAGGCGCCGACGATGCCGGCGAGATTGTAGGTGACGGAGGCGCCGGTGTAGCGCACCCGGGTCGGGAACAGTTCGGGCAGGAGTGCGCCCATCGGCCCGAAGATCCAGCCCATCGCGAAGAGCGCGAGGCAGAGGAAGCCAAGTACCAATGCGGGCTCGCCGCTGCCGAGCATCGGCCCGAGCACGGCGCCGAGCGCACCCGTGACAGTGAGCCCCGACAGCATCACGGGCTTGCGCCCGAAACGGTCGGCCGCCCAGCCCGACAGCGGAATGGCTACCGCCATGAACAGAATCGCCACGCACTCGAACAGCAGGAACGTTTTGCGCGCGTAGCCGAGCGTGCCGGTGCCGTAACTCAGCGCGAACACCGTCGAGAGATAGAAGACGGCGTAGGCCGCCACCATGGCGAGCGTGCCGAGCAGCGTTGCGAGCAGATGCGCTGAAAAAATCGTGGCGAAGGGCACCCGCTCCGGCGGCGCCTGTTCGAGGGCGGCGCGGAAGGCCGGTGTTTCGGTGAGCTTGAGGCGAACGTAAAGCCCGACGCCGACGAGAGCCGCCGAGGCCAGGAACGGAAGCCGCCAGCCCCAGGCCTCGAAATCCGCCGGGCTCAAGAAGACGCTGAGCCCGAGGAACAGGAGGTTGGCTGCGATGAAGCCGATCGGCGCGCCGAGCTGCGGGAAGATGCCGTAGAGCGCCCGGCGCCCCGGCGGCGCATTCTCGACGGCGAGCAGGGCTGCGCCGCCCCATTCGCCACCGAAGCCGACGCCCTGGCCGAAGCGAAGCAGGCAAAGCAGGGCCGGCGCCCACCAGCCGATGCTGGCATAGCCCGGCAAGCAGCCGATCAGGACAGTGGACAGGCCCATGATCATCAGCGAGGCAACCAGCGTCGCCTTGCGCCCGATCCGATCGCCGAAATGGCCGAAGGCCGCCGCCCCGACCGGCCGGGCGAGGAAGGCGATGGCGAAGGTCGCGAACGCCTGGAGCGTCTGAACGCCGGGCTCACCCTGGGGGAAGAAGATCGGCCCGATCACCAGCGCGGCGGCGGTGGCGTAGATGTAGAAGTCGTAGAACTCGATCGCGGTGCCGACGAAGCTCGCGATCAGGATCCGGCGGGCAGATGGAGCGCTCATGCCGCCGGCGGCTCCCACTGCCAGAACACCGTGCCGGTGAACTCAAAAACCGGCTCGCCGCGCTGGTTTTCGGCGGTGTTGTGGTGCGTGGCGATGCCCCAACCGGGCCGCGAAGCGGAAGCGCGCCGGTCGATGAGCGTGCTGGCGTAACGGATCGTGTCGCCGGCATAGACCGGCCGCAGCCATTTCAGGTCCTTGAAGCCAGGCGAGGGACCGAGCTGCGGCACCGGGCCTGAGCGGGCAGTGAAGGCGATATCCCGGGCGAAGGTCGCGTTGAGTCGCTTCATCCAGACCGCCGCGGTCTGCCACCCCGAGGCGCAGAGCGCGCCGAAATGCGTGGCCCGCGCGGCCTCCGCATCAAGGTGGAAGATCTGCGGATCGTAGGCCCGCGCGAAGGCAACGATGTCGTCCGCCTCGAAGCGGTGGGCACCGAGTTCACGGGTGGCGCCAAGCTCCGCCCGTGCGAGGTAAGGCAGCGGTACCGCGTCGTCCGGCTCCGGCACGGGCCCCATTTCCGTCGCCAGCTCGACCGGACGCGGCGCGGGCACAGCGCCGGCGCGCGCGAACAGAACCGCGAAGGCCTGCGTCATCACCGCCTCGCCGCGCCCGTTCGTCAGCGTCATCGAGAGGCGCGCCATGCCGCGGTCGGGCTTCGAGGACGACGGGCGGACCTCCTCCACGCGGATGGTGGCGCTCAAGGCGTCCCCCGGCAAGACGGGCCTCAGCCAGCGCAGGGCGGCGATGCCGGGCGAACCCATCGAGGTCGAATGCGAGATCAGCGCCTGCGCGAACAGGCGCATGCCCAGCGCCGCCGTCTGCCAGCCCGAACCGATCAGGGTGCCGACGAAAGTGCCCTTCGCGGCCGCCTCGTCGAGGTGGAAGGGCTGGGGATCGTACACGCGGGCGAAAGCAACGAGTTCGTCCCGGCTGACCGTGATCGGTCCGGCGGTGAACTCCTGGCCGGAAGCGAGATCGTCGAGGGAAAGCAGAGCCATGGGATGCCGCGTCGCGGGGGAGATCCGCGCGTGGCTACATCATCGAACGGCCAAGCGCATCCGGCGATGAACCCGAAGGCCATCCACCCGTGGGCCTGCCTCACTTCATCAGCGCGTAGGCCTGGATACCCGCAGGCGTCAGGAGCACGACGAACAACACCGGCAGGAAGAACAGGATCATCGGCACGGTCAGCTTCGGAGGGAGCGCGGCCGCCTTCTTCTCGGCCTCGGTCATGCGGAAGTCCCGGCTCTCCTGGGCCAGCACGCGCAACGCCTGACCCACGGGCGTGCCGTAGCGCTCGGCCTGCATCAGCGCGGTAGTGAGAGACTTGACGGTCTCGAGGCCGGTGCGCAGCGCGAGGTTCTCGTAAGCCACACGCCGCTCGGGCAGGAAGGACAGTTCGGCGGTCAGGAGTGCCAGTTCCTCGGCGAGAACAGCCGACTGGCTCGCGACTTCCAGGCTGACGCGCCGGAACGCGTTCTCGACCGACATACCCGACTCGACGCAGATCAGGCACAGGTCAAGGGCATCGGGCCACGCTCGGCGGATGTCGGCCTGCCGCTTAGTGGTGATGTTCGACAGGTAGACCTCCGGCAGCTTGAGGCCGAGGAACCCTGCGGCGAAGACGAGGCCGGCCCGGACAGCGAGGGGTTGATCGAGCACCTCCAGCACGAACAGGTAGAACAAGGCGACGGCCGTGAGGACGATCGGCATCACCAGGCGGAAGAACAGAAAGGCGGTCTCCGCGCCCGCACCACGATGACCGGCCTGGATCAGCTTCGCTTTGGCAGTCTCCGTACCGAGCCAGCGGCTGAGATTGAACTGCTCGACGACCCGCTTCATGTAGGCCTTCGGCTCGACGCGCAGACTTGCGCGGTTGTTGAGCCGCTCACGCTCGCGCTGACGGATCTGCTCGCGTTCGTCGCTGACGAGCTTCATCCGCTTGGCGAGCTGGTCGCCCTCGAACAGAGGCTGAATCACGGTGAAGACCGTGGCTGCTGCGGCGATGCCGGTCAGCACCGCGGCGACGGTGCGCGGGGCTAGCGCCGTGTTGACAAAGTCATCCAGCATCTCAGTCCGGTCCAGCCCGTCCCTTGCGGCGCGGCTCGAACCGCCCCGCCTACGTCCAATCTCCGCGTCGAAGCGGAGCGCTCTAGATGTTGAAGTTGATCATCTTCTTCATGACGAGGACGCCGGCGAGCATCCACAAACCGGAGACCACCAGGGCGATCTTACCGACCGAGGTCGTCCAAAGGAGTGCCGTGTATTCGGGGCTCGACAGATAGGTTCCTCCTCCGACGACAAACGGCAGGGCACCAATGATCGCAGCCGAGGCCTTCGCCTCCATGCTCATCGCCTGGATCTTGCCGGCCATCTTCTTGCGCTCGCGCAGCACCCGCGACAGATTTCCGAGCGCTTCCGAGAGGTTGCCGCCGGACTTCTGCTGGATACCGATCACGATGGAGAAAAAGTTCACCTCGGTCACCGGCACCCGCTCGTACATGCGCAGAATCGCGTCCGACATCGGTAGGCCGAGCGCCTGCGCCTCGATTGCCACCCGGAACTCGCTGCGCAGAGGCTCTTTCGCCTCGCGCGAAATCATGCGCAGGCAGTCGCCCAACGGAATGCCCGAGCGCAGGCCGCGCACCACCACATCCATGGCATTGGGCAATTCCTCGATGAAGGCCGCGACACGACGCTTCTGTCGCCACTTGAGCATCCATGCGGGCAGGCCGAACCCGCCCACGAAGAGGGCGAGCAGACTGATGATCAGGTTCTGAGAGACGAGAAAGGCGGCGAGCGTGAGGACGAACGCCAAGATCGCGGAGACGACGTAATACTTCTGGCGGGACCAATCGAGGCCGGCGCGGGCGATGCGCAGCTCGAGGGTGACCTTGGTCTTGTCCTTCTTGGCCTCCAACTCCTTGAGGCTCTTGGCGACCTGCTCGCGGCGGTTGGCAGCGGCGCCGCGCTCCGCGAGCACCGCGCGCGGCTGACCCAACGCCTTGCGGCGCTGCTCGGCCCGCCGCTCGCCCGAAAGAGCGGGCATCAGGAAGACGTAGGCGAGCGCGCCGGAGGCCACCGCCACGAGGCCGGCGGCGAGAGGGGCGTTGAGTGCGCTCACAGGGGCTGCTCCACCGTCTCCGCGGCGGCGTCGAGGGCAGCGGCCAGCGCCCGCTCCTCTCCGTAGTAGCGGGCGCGTTCCCAGAAGCGCGGTCGGCCGATCCCCGTCGAGCGGTGGCGGCCGATCAGGCGCCCGTTCGCATCCTCGCCGAGCACGTCGTAGACGAACAGGTCCTGGGTGATGATGACGTCGCCCTCCATCCCCATCACCTCCGTGATGTGGGTGATGCGCCGGGAACCGTCGCGCATGCGCATGGCCTGGATGATTACGTCGACCGAACCGGTGATCATTTCGCGCAGCGTTCGCGAGGGCAGTGAGAAGCCGCCCATCGTGATCATCGACTCGATACGCGCGAGGCATTCGCGCGGGGAGTTGGCGTGCAGCGTGCCCATCGAGCCGTCGTGGCCCGTGTTCATCGCCTGCAGCAGGTCGAAGGCTTCTGGGCCGCGCACCTCGCCGACGATGATGCGTTCGGGACGCATGCGCAGGCAGTTCTTGACGAGGTCACGCATGGTGACCTGCCCCTGGCCCTCCAGGTTCGGCGGTCGCGTTTCCAGGCGCACTACGTGCGGCTGCTGCAGCTGAAGCTCCGCCGCGTCCTCGCAGGTGATGACCCGCTCGTCGTGCTCGATGAAGGCGGTGAGGCAGTTGAGCAGGGTCGTCTTGCCCGAGCCGGTGCCGCCCGAGATCACTACGTTGCAGCGGACCTTGCCGATGATCTGCAGGATCTTCGCGCCCTCGGGCGAGATCGCCCCGAAGCGTACGAGCTGATCAAGGGTGAGCTTGTCCTTCTTGAACTTACGAATGGTCAGCGCCGGCCCGTCGATGGCGAGCGGGGGGGCGATGACGTTGACGCGAGAGCCGTCGGGCAGGCGCGCATCGCAGATCGGCGAACTTTCGTCCACGCGCCGGCCGACTTGGCTGACGATCCGCTGGCAGATGTTCATCAGCTGCTGGTTGTCGCGGAAGCGGACGTTGGTGAGTTGGATCTTGCCGCCAACCTCGATGAAGGTCCGGTCGGCACCGTTCACCATCACGTCGGCGATGTCGTCACGGGCCAGCAGCGGCTCCAGGGGACCGTAGCCGAGAACGTCGTTGCAGATGTCGTCGAGCAGTTCTTCCTGCTCGGCGATCGACAGCACGATGTTCTTGAGACCGATGATCTCGGAGACGATGTCGCGGATTTCCTCCCGCGCCGCCTCGCCTTCGAGCCGGGCGAGTTGCGCGAGATCGATGGCTTCGATCAGTGCGCCGAAGATCATGCTCTTCGTGCGGAAGTAGTCTTCGGACTTCGGCAGCGGCGCCTGAGGCACCGGGACGCGCGGCGGCTCGGGGCGAGCGCGTACCGCCTCCTGCTGGAGGACCGGCGGGGCGACCGTCGGCGGCCCGGCTGCGGCAGTGGCCGGGGCAGGAGCCGATGCGGCGTTGGAGCGTCGACCGAACATGGCGCCGCGCCTTCAGCAATGTTGAGAGGAGAGAGCGCAGGGCACCGTCACGACGCCTTCTTGCGGGTCAGCCGGGCGAGCAGCGGCTCCAAGAGATTCGCCCTGGCCCGGCGGATCTCGGCCCGGCCGGTCACGGCCGCTGCGAGTTCGGAGAAGATCTCCGCAGGCTTCGAACCGGCCTGCACTTCGGCGATCATCTGGCCGTTATTGGCTGCGGTCCCGAACAGAGCCGGCTCGAAGGGGATGATCGCTTGAAGCGGCACATCGAGCGCCTTGGCGAACTCGGTGGCCGCGATCTCCGGCCGCTTCGGCATGCCGACGCCGTTGAGGACGACCCGGGCGCGCGCATCATTGGGACGCTGCTGGTGCAGCAGCGCGAGCAGGTTCTTGACGTTGCGCAACCCCGCCAGATCCGGCGCGGCGACGATCAGGATCTCGTCGGCACTGACCAGCACGCGCCGGGTCCAAGCCGACCATTGATGCGGCACGTCGAGGACGATGCAGGGCACGGTCGCACGCAGCAGATCGGTGAGCGCGTCGAAGGCAGGCTCGATCAGGTCGACCGTGCGGTCGAGGGTGGCCGGCGCCGAGAGAAGGCTGAGATTGTCGGCGCATTTCGAGAGCAGCCGGTCGAGCAGGTTGGAATCCAGGCGCTCGGGCGCGAATACCGCCTCGGCGATTCCCTGCGGCGGGTCCTGGTTGAAGTTGAGGCCCGCCGTGCCGAAAGCGACATCCAGGTCGGCGATCACGGTGGCGGTGCCGTGCTCGCGCGCCACGGTCCAGGCAAGGTTGTGGGCGATCGTGGAGCTGCCGACGCCGCCGCGGGCGCCGTAGACGGCGATGGTGCGCCCCACCGGCTTCGCGCCCGGCGCCGCGAACAGGTCGGACACCGCGGCGATCATGCCGACCGGCTCGACCGGCGCCATCAGGTACTCGCTCACGCCGCGCTGGATGAACTGGCGGTAGAGAAGCACGTCGTTGACGTGGCCGATCACGAGCACCTTGGTGCCCTCGTCGCAAACCTCGGCGAGCTGGTCGAGGCACTCGAGCGGCCGAGACTTGAGCCCCAGGAATTCGATCACGATGACATTGGGCGTCGGCGCGTGGCGGTAGGCCTCCAGGGCCGCGGCGCCCCCGCCCATGTGCACCTTGACATGGGCCTTCTGCATCCGGCGGTCGGATGCGATGCCCTCGATCATCGCGGCCGTCTCCGGCGTCTCGCAGAAGGCCTGGATCGTGATGCGCGGCACCGGGGCGATGGTCCGCTCTGAGGCCTCGTGAGTGTCCGGCATGATGCGTGGTTTCCGGTTCTTATGCCGAGGTGGACGGGGAATTCCGCAAATCTGCCGAAGGGCGATCTTCGTGTCTGGGGTCTTGTCTGGTGCCCTACTGGCTCTTCACGTCACTGCCGACATTGGTCTTTCCATCTTGACGCCAACGGGTTGACGGATCCTTGCCCTCGCGGAGCTGGCCGATGTCCTGTGTGCGCCTGATCGTATCGATGCGGCCCTCGGGCCGGCCGCGGACCAGATCGACCGGGTCGGAGATCTGGGCGGCGACGTTCGCTTGCATCGCGCAACCGAAGTTCCATGTCGGTTCGTTCGACCAGTCGGCCCGCAGGTCGCTGACGCCGAGGTCTCGTGGCCAGAGCCCGCATTTATCCGCGACCCTAGCCTGCATCCGCTGGAAGCTCAGACGTACCGGCGAGGCCAATGTCGGGCTGGCAACCGGATAGACGGCCATGCGCACGCCGCCACGCGGGACGCCCATCTCCGCCACGAGGTGCCGAATCGCCGCGCCAGTGCGCTCGACAGGACCTGCCAGCGCTGGCGACACGCCGCGCGGTACCTCGACGACGAGGATGCCGCGGCCGTAACGGCGATACTCAATGAGGAAAGCCTCGAGATCCGCGCGCTGGCGGGGATCGATATGACCAATCCCGGTCGGAAAGACATCGAGGGTGCGGTCGGCATCCGCCAGCACGATTGGGTGCCGGGTGCGCACATCGATCGGGTAGGTCGAGCCTGTGGTGGCGACGTGGTCCGCGCGGCATGCGCCGAGCAGAGCGGCCAACAGAACGACCGAGGCGACAGGCCGGACGCTGACGACGAGGTTGCGAGCGGGGGAGGACATTGGGCTTCGATCCTGCAAGAGCGCTCTCCGCCGAAGTGGAGGCCGGCTCTGGGTATGAGCGCGTTCAAACAAGCTCCTGGAGCCGTTCCCGGACTTAGAGCGGTCAGGAACGGCTCCAGGCGGGGTCAATCGGCAATGAAGCCAACCCGGCCGCGATAGGCCGGCCCGAGGGTGCCGCCGCCAACCGTGCCGTAGATCTTGTTCAGGCGTCCGAGCAGCACCGCCTGCCCGTCCGGTGCATCGACGAAACCATCGTCAGGCCGCTGGACTTGCCGCGCCTCCATCGGCTGGGCAATGTACGGCGTGACCATGATCATCAGTTCGGTCTCGTCGCGCTGATAGTCGCGGGAGCGGAACAGGGCGCCGAGGATCGGGAGGTTCATCAGCCCGGGCAGGCCACCGATCGCCGCCCGGTTTTTCTGCTGAATCAGGCCGGCCGTCATCATCGTGGCGCCCGAGGCCAGCTCCACCGTCGTCTCGGAGCTGCGCCGCGTCGTCGCCGGAACGGGTGTGACTCGGTTGGAGCCGGGGAAGGAGAAGCTGTAGCTGTTCTGCCGGTCGAGTTCGGTCACGTCGGTGGCGACCCGGATCGAGATGCGGTTCTCCGCTAGCACGACCGGCGTGAAGGCGAGGCTGACGCCGTAGGGTTTGAACTCAAGCGCGACGGTACAGGCCGCGCCGGCTGTTCCGGCGGCGCAATTCGCGGGAACGGGGATTTCGCCACCGGCGGTGAACTTGGCCGACTCACCTGAAATCGCGGCCAGCGTCGGCTCGGCGAGGATGCGGGAGACGCCGGCCTGTTCGAAGGCGCGCAACGTTGCCTGGAGCGAGGCGCCGCCAGATCGGATTGAAGCAGATAAGGCGTTGCCATCCGGAGTGTAAGCACCGGTGATCGGAAACAGCGTGTTATTCGTCAGGACGTTCCCCGTGGGACTCAGAGGATTCAGTGCCGACCAGTTTCCGGTGACATTGATACCGAACTGCTTCAGAACTGTGCGCGCCACCTCAACCACGGTGACGCGGATCATCACCTGATCCTTGTTGCGGATCGTCAGATTGTTGATGACGGCGCCGCGAGTCCCAGCCCCTACGCCGGCGCCGAGGCCGACGAATGCGTTGGCGATGTCGAGCGCCTGCTGCGCCTCCGAGGCCGAGCGGACGCTGCCCGACAGCACGAGCGATTCGCCAACCGCCTTCACGTCGAACCGGCCACCGGGCAAGCTCTGCTGCAGCGACTGCCGGAGGACGTTGATGTCGCGGGCGATGGTGACATCAAGCGCCGCGATCTGGCGCCCCTCGGCATCCATCACGAAGATGGAGGTGGCACCGTTGTCGATGCCGATCAGGAACAGCTTGCGGCTGGAGCGGACAACGGCGTTCGCGACCGCCGGATTGGCCACGAACACCTCCTTAGCGTCGCGGGGTAGATCAACGATGAGCGAGCGGCCCTTGCTCAGCTCAACCCGCCGGGACACTGACGCCTCGTTCGGTCCGATCGTCAGAACCGGGGAGGCACCAGCGGGACCGGCTTGGGCGGCGGCCGGGTTCCACAGGGCCGTCGAAGCCAGACAGGCGCCGGAGAGCAGAACAAGGCCGAGGCGGCGGAAGCGAGAGGGGGTCGTCATCGGTCCTGTCCTCACCGGCGCTGCTGCTTGGCGACGCCGAATCGCACCACGGTCAACGGGCCCTCGGTCGGCATGTCCGCTTCCTCGGAGATGGCAGCGGTTCGGGCTGAATCTTGAATGCTGCGCAGCACGAGGGAGAGCTGCCCGACCTTCTGCGCCAGCGTCACGCTCTCGGCCTGGGTCGACGTGAGAGCCAGGGTGGCCGTCTCAGCCGTCACGACATTGGCGCCGTTCTTCTCCTGCACGATCTGGCCAACGGCGAGCACGCGCACATTTGTCAGCAGAGTCTCGGCGAACTGCTCGCTCCCCTCGCTGCTGGTCTTGATGACGTCGACATAATCGTTCGGCAGGATGAAGCCGCCGGCCGAGCTCGACCCGCGGGTGTCGGTCGTGATCGCCACCGCTCGCATGCCCTGTGGCAGGATCGCCGACATGAAGCCACTGCCGGCTTTCACCAGCCGCTCGGGTCGAATCGGCTCGTTGGCCGAGAAGCCGGTGCGGATGATCGCGCCAACCGAGTCCTCAAGCCCCTTCGGCGCCGCGCGGCGGTCGATCAGGCCGGGAGAGATCGCCTGCTCCGGCCAGGGCATCCAGCGCAGATCCTCTTGCTTGAGGGTCTGGCCCATGGGCAGCTCGGCAGCGGCGACCAGCACCTCGCTCATCGGAATGGGCGCGACGGGCTCGGCCTTGGCGATAGGGGCGGGCTCGGGCGCCTTCTCCTCGCCCTGCATCAGCAGGGCGGCGCCGCAGCCCGCGACGAGTGCGATTCCCAGAACGGCGAGACGGGCTGGTTTCATGGGGGCGCGGAACCGTGGCGACGGCTCGGTCGCCGTCCGGTTCCGAGACTTGCCCCGGAATCGTCAAGTTAGGGTTAACCGAGCGTCACCGCGTTCTTTTCAGGGCTGTCCCGCTCGCCTCACGCCCGAAGTTACGCAAACAAAAAAGCCGCCTCTTTTGGCGGCCTCCTCGGTTTGTCTCATGACTGTCGATCAGGGCAGCGCGAGCTGATTGAATCCGACGGCGTTCGGCAGCACGACCAGAGCGGCGGCGGCCAATGCAATGCCGTAAGGTATTCCCGTCTTTGCGTCGTGCAGGTGCACCGCGAAGGGAAGTTTGAGCGCAAGCTTCGGCAACGGATATGTGCGGGCAGACAGGATCGTAAGCGTCAGAGGACCGCCGAGAAGCGACGCCAGGATCAGGTAATCCGGTAGATGAGCGAGGCCGATCCAGAGAGCGGTGCTTGCGGCGAGCTTGGCATCGCCTCCGCCGATCCATCCCCGGGCGAACATGATGAACGTGATCACGAGGGTCAGCACGCCGGCCGCGAGGTGCCAGAACAAGTCGGTCCAAGCCATGCCGGATATGAGTGCGTAGACCACGAAGCCTGCGAAGACCAAGCCGGTTACGCGATTGGAAATCCGCATCGTCAGCAGATCGCTCGCAGCGGCGTAGGCCATGAGGAACGGAAAAACGACACACAGGAGGAGATAGGCCGCCATGCTCGACACGGAACTGTTCCCAATCGGTCGGTTCGTTCGGGTCTCATGCGCAGCCTGATTTGATCTGGCGGAGCGCGTCGTGTTCCTGACCGCCTGTCTCTTCCGCGACCGGCGCTTCTGCTAGGCGACGATTATCAATCGGGACAGATCGCTGATTAGGAGGCATGGCGGAAGAATTCCGCCATGCGCTGAAAAACGTTGTCGCCTAGTCGAAGAATTAGTTGGCAGTGCCGAGCTTCGTCGTCTGCGTGTTGAGGCCGGTGCCGAGGGTATCGAACGCCGTCTTCAGCTTGGTGCCGAAGGTGGAGAAAATACCGACAATGGCAACGCCGACCATGGCAGCAACCATGCCGTATTCGATGGCAGTCGCGCCGGACTCGTCAGAGATGAAGCGTTTGGCGATGTTCTTCACGATGATCTCCACTTGTTTAAATCCGATGGACGACCGTCGGAAGTCTGTAGAGGCCCCGATCGTCGACGTGTCGAGGTGTAGTCCCGACGCGTTGCATTTGCGTTAAATCGATTGCCTAACCAAGCCTCCTGTCACGAGTCTGACAAGAGCAGTTAATGACGTATTGCAAAGATCGATCGAATGGTCCGCATGGTGCCGTGCGAGCACCGGCAGGGACGGCTGACCGCCGAGTCCGGAACACGGTTAGCGCTTCCTTCATCAGTTTCCTGTTCCGTGCCGTGACGAGAGATGCGTCTGCTCCGGATATGTGCCGTCGATACGGCGCGACCTCCGGTGGCGAGTCCCGCACTCCGCGCGATCGGACCGACCCTTCATGCCCCGCCTGCGCCCCTACCGCTCTCCGCTCCACGCCGTCCCGGCGGTCCTCGCGCTCATCGTGTTGACGTCGCCCGCGCTTGCGAACGAGGCGGTGTCGCAAGGCGCGGTCTCGGTGCAGGTGGACAACGCGAAGGTGATCCGCCTGCCGGAGAAGACGCAGACCGTCGTGGTAGGCAATCCGATGATTGCCGACATCACCCTGCAGAAGAACGGCGTCGTGGTGCTGACGGGCAAGAGCTTCGGCATCACCAACCTGATCGCGCTCGATGGCAAGGGTGCGATGCTCGCCGAATCGACCATCAGCGTGCAGGCGCCACAGGCCTCGATCATCACCGTTCAGCGCGGCCTCGACCGGGAATCCTATTCCTGTACGCCGAACTGCCAACCCTCGGTGCAGCTAGGCGACGCCACCAAATACTTCGACGAAACCAGCAAGCAGGCCGAGGCGCGCCGCACGATGGCGACCGCGAACAAGTAGAGCGGCTGTCGCTCAGACGTCGTTGCCACGCGGCGGCGTTGCGTGTATGGCCCGCTCGCGCCCTTGAGACACCCTTGGAGGCACGGGCGCGCTGGGACACGGTCAGGCCGTCCGCTTCGGGCGGCCTTTGTCGTTGGCCCGGCTCCATATCTTCGAGAAGGATCACGCCATGAGCGCCACCAAGACGCTTGAGGCCGTGGCACGCGACCGGGTCGGCAAGGGGGCCGCCCGGGCCGTACGTCGCCAGGGCCAGATTCCCGCCGTCATCTACGGCGGCAACCAGGCCCCGCAGGCCATCGCCATCGACCTCATCCGGACCCGCACGCTGATCTATGCCGGCGGCTTCAAGACCACGCTGTTCGACATCACGGTCGGTGGTAAGAATACCCGCGCGATCCCGCGCGATTACCAGCTCGATCCGGTGTCCGGTGCGCCGCTGCACGTCGACTTCCTGCGCGTCGTCGCCGGCCAGACCGTCACGGTCGATGTTCCCGTCCACTTCGTGAACGAGGATCAGGCGCCGGGCATCAAGCAGAAGGGCGGCACCCTCAACATCGCGCTGCACACGGTCTCCCTCGATGTGGCGCCCGACCAGATCCCGGACGCGATCGAGGTCGACCTGACCGGTCGCGAGATCGGCGACGTGATCCACGCCTCCGACCTGCGCCTGCCGGCCGGCACCTATACGGGTGAGCCGACCGACACGGTCGCCAATCTCCTGCCGCCGACGGTGCTCGGCGCCGAGGTCGAGGCCGAGGAAGCCGCGATCGCCGAGGCGCAGGCTGCGGAATCCGCCGACGAGAAGGCGGACGCCGAGGCCGAGGCCACTGCTGCGAAGAACGAGACCGAGGCGTAGCCGCGACGGGCGCTGCGAGCGCCTGTCCTGCGAAACACACGATGCCCCGGCCGCCCGGCCGGGGCATTTCCATTTGTCGGGGCATCGAATCGGAAGCGAGCATGCGGCTCATCGTCGGATTGGGAAATCCCGGCGCGCGCTACGCGCGCAACCGCCACAACATCGGCTTCATGGCCGTGGACGAGATCGCCCGCGTTCACGGGGCAGCGCCATTCCGCCGCCGATTCCAGGGCGAGGCCGCTGAGGTCCTGCTCGGCTCCGAGCGCGCGATCCTGCTGAAGCCCCAGACCTTCATGAACGAATCCGGCCGCTCGGTCGGCGAGGCGCAGCGATTCTTCAAGATCCCGCTCGCCGACGTGATCGTGCTTCACGACGAGCTCGACCTCGCGCCGGCCAAGCTGCGGGTGAAGCTCGGCGGGGGCAATGCCGGCCATAACGGCCTGCGCTCCATCACCGCTCTGTGCGGCAACGATTACCGCCGGGTCCGGCTCGGCATCGGGCATCCCGGTGACAAGGCGCTGGTGCACGCCTACGTCCTCAACGACTTCGCCAAGTCGGAGGAGCCGTGGGTCGAGGATCTCTGCCGCGCCACGGCCGACCATGCGCCGCTGCTCGCGGCCGGCGAGGATGCCAGCTTCCAGAACAAGGTGCATCTCGCCATGGTCGGCCGCGGCTGGGACACGGTGAAGACGCCCGCCGAGGCCGGCAAGGCGAAAGCGCGCGACGCGAATTGACACGGCGCCGCCGGACCCCGATGGAGCGGGCTTCCGGGCGCGGCTCCCGACCGATCACAACGGACCTCTAGGACCAGCCATGGGCTTCAAATGCGGCATCGTCGGCCTGCCGAACGTCGGCAAGTCGACCCTCTTCAACGCGCTGACGCAGACGGCAGCGGCCCAGGCCGCGAACTACCCGTTCTGCACCATCGAGCCGAATGTCGGCGAGGTCGCGGTGCCCGATCCGCGTCTCGATGACCTCGCCCGGATCGCCTCCTCGAAGGAGATCATCCCGACGCGCCTGACCTTCGTCGACATCGCCGGGCTCGTGCGCGGCGCGTCAAAAGGTGAGGGCCTCGGCAACCAGTTCCTCGCCAACATCCGCGAGGTCGATGCCATCGCCCACGTGGTGCGCTGCTTCGAGGACGGCGACGTGACCCACGTCGAGGGCAAGGTCGATCCGATCGCCGACATCGAGACGATCGAGACCGAGCTGATGCTGGCCGATCTCGACAGCCTGGAGAAGCGCGTCGTCGCACTGGAGAAGCGCGCCAAGGGCGCCGACAAAGAGGCCAAGGAGTTCTTGGACCTCGTCAACCGGGCGCTCCCGCTCCTGCGCGACGGCAAGCCGGCCCGTCTCGTGGAGCGCAAGCCCGAGGAGGAGCGGCTGTTCCAGCAGCTCGGCCTGATGACGGCGAAACCCGTGCTTTACGTCTGCAACGTCGACGAGGGCGATGCCGACAAGGGCAATGCGAAGTCTGAAGCCGTGTTCGAACGGGCCAAGGCAGAGGGCGCGGTTGCCGTCGTCGTCTCGGCCAAGATCGAGAGTGAGATCGCGGTGATGCCGCCGGCCGATCAGGCCGAGTTTTTGGAAGCCGTCGGCCTGACCGAGCCCGGCCTCAACCGGGTGATCCGCGCCGGCTACGATCTGCTCGGCCTCGTCACCTACTTCACCGTCGGTCCGAAGGAGGCCCGCGCCTGGACCATCACCAAGGGGACGCGCGCCCCGGCGGCGGCGGGCGTGATCCACACCGACTTCGAGAAGGGTTTTATTCGGGCCGAGACCATCGCCTTCAAGGATTACACCGCGCTCAACGGCGAGGCCGGCGCGCGCGACGCCGGCAAGCTGCGGTTGGAAGGCAAGGACTACGTGGTGCAGGACGGCGACGTGCTGCATTTCCGCTTCGCCAACTGAGGGAGCCCCGGCATGGAGCTACACCCGCGCCATGCCTGGGACCTGACGCCGGCCGAGGCCGTGGCGCTGCAACGCCGGCTTCGCACCGAGATCGTGGCCGATCGGCCGATCGATCTCGGCGCGGTGCGGCTGGTGGCCGGGGTCGATGTCAGCGTGAAGAACGAGCGCTCCCGCGCCGCGATCGTCGTGGTGACGTTTCCGGGCTTTCTCCTCGTCGAGACGGCGGTCGCCGAGCGGCCGACGCCGTTCCCCTACATTCCCGGCCTCCTGAGTTTCCGCGAAGGCCCGGTGCTGGAGGAAGCGTTCGGGCGCCTGCGGGCGGAGCCGGACGTGTTCCTGTTCGACGGCATGGGCATCGCCCATCCGCGCCGCATCGGCATCGCCAGCCATATGGGCCTGTGGCTCGAACGCCCGACCATCGGCGTCGGCAAGACCCGGCTCGTCGGCACCAACGCGCCACTCCCCGAGGAGAAGGGCGCGCACGTCCCCCTGATCGACCGGGGCGAGACCATCGGCGCGGTCGTCCGCACGCGCACGGCCACACACCCGCTGTTCATCTCGCCGGGCCACCGCGCCGATATTCCGAGCGCGGTCGAATTGGTGCTGGCCTGCTCGCCGAAGTACCGCCTGCCGGAGCCGATCCGACTCGCTCACAAGACGGCCGGCGATTTTTGAGGACCGCCTCCGGCCGCCTCAGTGAGCCTCTTCCCAATTCCCTGCCGCCCGCGCCTCGACCACCAGCGGCACGCTCAGCGTCAGGGCGGGTGCCGGCGCCTCCTCCATCACCCGCGCGATCACCGGAATCGTCGCCTCGACCTCGTCGTCGGGCACCTCGAACACGAGTTCGTCGTGCACCTGCAGCAGCATCCGCGCGGTGAGCTTTTTTGCGTCGAGCGCCCCCTCCATCCGCGTCATGGCCCGGCGGATGATGTCGGCGGCGGTGCCCTGGATCGGCGCGTTGATGGCCTGACGCTCCACGCTCGCCCGCTCGGACGGGTTGTTGGAGCGGATCTGCGGGTAGTGGCAGACGCGCCCGAACAGGGTCGTCACGTAGCCCTTCTCGCGGCACGCGCGCTTGGTGGTGTCGATGTAGTCGCGGATGCCCGGAAACCGCTCAAAGTACTGCTTGATGAAGACCGAGGCCTCCTCGCGGCCGATGCCGAGGCGGTCGGCGAGCCCGAAGGCCGAGATGCCGTAGATGATGCCGAAATTGATGGTCTTGGCCCGCCGCCGCAGATCGCCGGTCATCTGGTCGAGCGGCACGCCGAACATGGCGGACGCCGTGGCCGCGTGGATGTCGAGCCCCTGCTCGAACGCCTCGCGCAGTTGCGGGATGTCGGCGATGTGGGCGAGCAGGCGCAGCTCGATCTGGCTGTAATCGGCCGAGATCAGCTTCTTGCCCTCGGGCGCGACGAAGGCGCGGCGGATACGCCGGCCCTCTTCCGTGCGGATCGGGATGTTCTGCAGGTTCGGGTCCGAGGAGGAGAGCCGGCCGGTCGTCGTGGCGGCCAGCGCGAAGGAGGTGTGGACCCGGTTGGTGCCGCGGTCGGCATGCTCCTGCAGCGAGTCGGTGTAGGTCGATTTCAGCTTGGAGAGCTGACGCCAGTTGAGGATCTTCTTCGGGAGGTCGTGGCCGGCCTGAGCCAGTTCTTCGAGTAGCGTCGCGGGCGTGGCCCACTGGCCCGACGGCGTCTTCTTGGCACCCGGCAGGCCCATCTTGCCGAACAGCACGTCGCCGATCTGCTTCGGCGAGGAGACCTGAAACCGCTCGCCCGCGTCCTCCTGAATCTCTTCTTCGAGCCGTGCCAGGATCTGCGAGAAATCGCCGGAGAGGCGGCTCAGCATGTTGCGGTCGATGACGATGCCCGCCCGCTCCATCCGCGCCAGCACCGGCACCAGCGGACGCTCCAGCGTCTCGTAGACGGTCACCCGGTGCTCGGCGGCGAGGCGGGGCTTCATCATCCGCCACAGGCGCAAGGTCACGTCGGCGTCCTCCGCCGCGTAGGCGGTCGCCTTGTCGATCGCCACGCGGTCGAAGGTGACCTTGTTGCGGCCGGTCCCGGCCACGTCGGCGAAGGTGATCGGCTGGTGGCCGAGATGGCGCCGGGCGAGTTCGTCCATGCCGTGCCCGCCCTTGCCGGCATCGAGCACGTAGGAGATCAGCATCGTGTCGTCGAAGGGCGTCACGTCGATGCCGTAGCGGTGCAGCACCGAGAGATCGTATTTCAGGTTCTGCCCGACCTTGAGCGTGCCGGCATCCTCCAGGAGCGGCTTCAGCAGCTTGAGGGCGATGTCGAAATCGATCTGGCCGGGCTGCTTGTCGGAGGCGCCCGCCCCCGCGCCGCCGTCGCCGAACAGATCGCCGCCCTTCACCTCGGGCTTGACGTGGGCAAGCGGGATGTAGGCCGCCCGCCCCGGCGCGGTGGCGAGCGAGACGCCGACGAGTCCGGCCTTGGCCGCATCGAGCGCGTCGGTCTCGGTATCGACCGCGATCACACCGGCCTCGTAGCTCTCGGCGATCCAGGCTTCGAGCTGCTCGACCGTGGAAATCGTCTCGTAGGCCGCCGTGTCGAACGGCTTGACGGCTTCCGCCGCGCGGGCGGCGACCAGCGTCGAGGGCGTCGGCTCGGAGGGCCCACGCTTCTTCGGTGCCTGATCCGGTAGGTCGAGATCGGCGAAGGGATCGGCCTCGCCGGCCTCGGGCGGAGCCTCGCCATCCGTCCGCTCGGGTGCGGCCTCGGTTTCGGGATCGACCGGCACCTCGTCGCCGAAGAACGGCACGGCATCGCTGCCGCCGGCCGCGTTGGTGTAGGCGTGGGGCTGCGCGCCCGGCAGCAGCGCCGGATCGGGCTTCACCGCCTCCGGATCGACGTGGAGCATCTGCGCGATGCGCCGCGTCAGGGTGTTGAACTCCATCGCCTTCAGGAAGCCGACGAGCTTTTGCGGATCGGGCTGCGGCACCCCGAGTTCGTCGAGCGGCACCGGCACCGGCACGTTCTCCTCGAGCGCCACGAGGCGGCGCGAGAGCTTGGCCTGATCGATGTTGGCGAGCAGCATTTCTCGGCGCTTGGGCTGCTTGATCTCAGCCGCCCGCTCCAAGAGCTGCTCCAGGCTGCCGTATTCCTTGATCAGCGCGGCGGCCGTCTTCAAGCCGATGCCGGGCACGCCCGGCACATTGTCCGAGGTGTCGCCGATCAGCGCCAGCGCGTCACCGATCTGCTCCGGCGCGAGGCCCTCCCACTTGGCGATGATCGCTTCTCGGTCGAGGTTGCGCTCGGGCCGATAGCCGGGTTTGCCCTTGGCGCCCGACTCGAAATCGTAGAACCGGATCTTGTCGGAGACGAGTTGCATCAGGTCCTTGTCGGAGGACACGATGATGACCTCGGCGCCGCGCGCCTCGGCCTGCCGCGCGTAGGTCGCGATCAGGTCGTCGGCCTCGTAGCGCACCAGCTCCACCGCGTGCAGACCGAAGGCGCGCACCGCGTCGCGCATCAGAGGCATCTGGCGCTTGAGATCGTCGGGCGCGTCCGGCCGATGCCCCTTGTAGTCGGGGAACAGCTCCTTGCGGAACGAGCCCTCGGACTTGTCGAAGACGATGCCGAGATGGGTCGGCTTCACGCCCGCCGCGCCGTCCTGAAGGAACTGAGCGATCTTGGTGCAGAACAGGCGCACCGCGCCGGTGGGCAGGCCGTCGGAGGGCCGGGTGTTGTACTTCTGGTCCTGGTTGATCGACTGGAAGTACGCACGGAAGATGAAGGACGAGCCGTCGACGAGGATCACGCGGTCGTCGGCGCCCACGGGCTTGTCCGGTTGCGGTTGCGTGTCAGCGGTCATCGGTCGAACAGCCATCGGCGAACGGGGACCCGGAGGCGGGCCGCGCCGATCCATAGAGCATTTTCGCCCGCTCAGGACATCGCCCGCATGTCGGGAAATGCCGCAGATCCCCCGCTTCTCCCCGGCCGGGGGTGTGCCGCGGCGTCGGATGGCTTCGGCCTGCCCCTGACGCCGATCGACAAACAGGCGGCTCCAGGGAAAATCACGAGACGGAGTGTCCGTGTGCGCCCCTGCACAAGCCGGATTCCCGACGGCGCAGATGCGGGAAACCCCTGCAAAGACGTGCCTTTTTCAAAGCGCACGATGTCGCTGCACGAAATTTCGCCCTTTATCCAGTTGTTTTGAAATATATCTATGCTGCGCTGCGACAAAATGTGCATTGTCTCAGAATGGATCGAACCCAGATCCTACTCATCGAAGACGGTCCATGGCTTGGACGAGGCTCAATACAGATGAGTCTCCGTGCAACGTCGCCTGCCGTAACGCATAGAGGTACGATCATGACGAACCGCACCAAGATCACCACCGCTCTCGCACTCGCTCTCGGCCTGGCCGCGACCCCGAGCTTCGCGCAGGGCCTTCCGTCCGACAGCGCCAGCTTCAACCGCGACGGCACTCTTAACGTCTGGGGTGCGCATATCGACCCCGTGCGCGAGCGTGGCGGCCTCATTGGCAGCGTTGGCAACGTGGTCGGCGGGACGCTCGGCGCAGCCGGGACCATTGTCGGTGGCACCGTGAATGCCGCGGGCAACGTGGTGGGTGGGACCGTCGGCGCAGCGGACGACATCGTGACCGGCTCGGTCCGCGGTCCGGCGGCCGGCTATTCCGCCTACTGAGCGTCTCCGGCGCACAGACGCCGTCAAAGGGAGCGGCGAGGCACAAGCCTCGCCGCTTTTCTTTTGCGTAATCCCATCCGCCCGCCGCCACGTCGACGGATGGGTCCACCACGGAGGGGAGAAAGAGCCGCCGGATCCGCCAGAGGGCGCCGAGCTGAAAGCGGGCGGCTTCGACTTCCTCTCCACGGAAAGGCCACACGCCCTTGGATGACGAACGAGGTGGTCGTCCTCCGGGTCAATGGCAGCAGTGCATTCAGCGTGAACTGCCTCACCCCCGCCGACGCCCCAAGCAAGGCGAAAAACTGAGGCCGAGGAGCCGCCTTCAGGCGGCGGCTCCCACCGTATCCGCCATGCGCGCGTCGCGGGTCCCCAACGGCTTTGGCTCGCCAACGGTGGTGTCCTTGGCGGTCTGGTGCTCAAGTTCGGCGTTAAGTTGAGCCCCGAGTAGCACGATCGTGGTCGAGAGCCAGATCCAGGTCATGAAGCCGATGGCGGCGCCGAGCGAGCCGTAGGTCTTGTCGTAGCTGCCGAAATTCGAGACGTACCACGAGAACAGCAGTGAGCCGGCCAGCCACAGGAACGCGGCACCAATCCCCCCGGGCGTCACCCAGCGCCAGCGCGGCGCGTCCCGGCTCGGCCCGTAGCGGTAGAGCACCGCGAGCATCAGGATCACCACGACGAAGAGGACCGGCCAGCGCAGCAGCGCGAGCCACCACGCGTCTCCCGACATCCCCAGGAACTGAATCGCTACAGGCACGGCGACGATGCCGGCAAGCGCGAGCACGATGAAGAGCAGCGCACCGGCGGTGAAGGCCAGCGAGACGAGATTGAGCTTGAAGAAGCCGCGCCGCTCACGCTCGTTGTAGACAAGGTTGAGCGCATCGAAGACGTGTTTCACGCCGCCATTGGCGCTCCAGACTGAGAGCGCAATGCCGATCAGTGCTGTGAGACCAAGCGCCGTGTCGCCTTTCTCCGTGAGCCGCTTCACCTGCTCCGAGACGATATCGACGCCGCCGGAGGGGAGAACGCCGCGCAACGCATCGATCTGCTGGTTGATGGTCGCGACGTCTGCGACGAGCCCGTAGACCGACACCAGTGCCGCGATGGCTGGGAAGATCGCGAGGAGCACGAAGAAGGTCACGCCAGCCGAGACCAGGGTCAGGCGATTCTCGCCGATATCGCGATAGGTCCGCTTGAGGACGTCCATCCAACCCGCGGCCGGCACCTCGGTCGGACGGTCGGCGGAACGGCCGCGATCGCGCTCGGTCTGCGCAACCCGGTGAGCGTCAGCGCCCTCATGCGAGGGCGATTCCTGTCGAGCCGAGTCCGGCGCCGCCTCACCGCTCGGCCGCGGCCGAGCGGCGACCGTGGACGAAGGAGACCTGCGCGGAAGAGCGACGACCCCGAGGAGGGCCGCTGCGAGCGCCATCGTCCAGAGGGCCGGATAGCGGGAGGCGCCGGCTGAGCCCGCAGCGGCGTCGGGAACGGCACGGTCGGTTGTAGGCATCGAAAGATCGGCTCCGTCCGCCGCAGGATCAGCGGCGCTGTTCAGCAACCCTTTGGCCCGACTTCGGGTTCACACCGATGTGAGGTTCTCAGCCTCCAGCGTATTCGAGCCGAGCTCCCCTAAAAAGTCCACATTCGCGCCAAGTTTTCGCCGGAACTGTTAAGATCCGGCTCAGTTTACAGCGCATCGGTCGAACGCGACCACCTCGCTTCAGGAGCCGTCGATGCCCTCGACTTCGCCCCGCTCCGGACGTCGCTTCGCGCTCGTCCTGGCTTCGTCCGCTCTCGTTTTCTCCACCGCTGCCGGCGTACATGCCCAGGAGGGTGGTCTCGGCGGCCTGTTCCAGCAGCTCTTCGCCCCGCAGCAGGCGGCGCCTGCTCCGTCACCGGCAGCCCCCGTCTACGGCAGCGGTGAGGTCAACGAGCGCTATCGCTGGCGCCGCCACCGCGGCACGGCGGAGCGGAGCCGACCGAAGATGCGCTACGCGGCCTTGCCGAAGGTGCGTTACGCGGCCTTGCCCAAGGATGAGGGCGGCGGAATCAGCGGCAAGCAGCCAGTCGATGCAAAGGCGATCGCCGCCAATCCGACAGCGGCACTCTTGCGCGACGAAACTCTTCGTCCCGGTGACATCGTGGTCATGCCGAGCGGCCCGAAGGTCTTCATGGGGCGCGAGGATCGCGGGCGCGGCGCGAAGGCCGCGCGTCACCGGATGAGCGATTTCGAGGATGTGAAGCACTCGCGCACGATCGATGTGAAGACACGCCGCAAGTTAATGGCGATGATGCTGCCGCAGGGCGCCATGCCGGCCGATGAGGCCCGAAAGGTACTCGCCAAGGCCCGCCGTCTCGCGCCGCAGGAAACGATCGAGCCGCTCGACCAGCAGGCCCGCGCCGAGACAGGTCCGTCTCTCGCCCGCGTCATCAGCCCGTGGCAGACTGCCCGATAAGTCTCACGGCAAGCGAGAATCCGGCCACGTCGCTGATAGATTGCCGGGGCAACAGGAGCCCAGACGCACCTGCCTGATCACGATGCTCCCGATCACTGCAGAAGTTCGACCGTGCGCGTGAGTTGCAATCAACGCGGCAGTCACGTCGACAAAAAATGCAGACTTCACAGACACATTTTGCGGACCGTTCAATCCGCAGCGCGTCTACCGCTATGTCGACGAGAGATGTAAGATGGTGGAGCCTAACGGGATCGAACCGATGACCTCTTCCATGCCATGGAAGCGCTCTCCCAGCTGAGCTAAGGCCCCATCATTTTTGCCGTGACCGTTTCCAGTCTCTGGCATCGCCGGCGGCGCTGAGTGCGTCGGCGATGGGCGGTTCTATAAGCGGAGGATCGACGGGACTCAACCCCTTTTTTGGAGGCTTGGCCGAATTTTTGAGCCGTCTCTCAATCCGAGGGTTCTCGCGATCTCAGGATCGGTCCGCGCAAAGTGCTCCGGCTCAGGCGGAGGTCGATGAAGCCGCATGGGGGACGGAGCTTGAATGCGCCCAGCGCCGCCCGGTCTCCGTCACTGCTGTGCCCGAACCACGTAGCGCTCCATCAGCAATCCGATGGTGAGACTGCCGAAAACCCAGCCGCAGAGATCGACGTAATCGATCTGGACAGGGATCGTCGGATCATGCCCCAAACGAACCCGCTCGACGATCTGCACAATCGGATTCCATATTATATATTGCTGAATTTTACCAGCGATGCAACATACTACGAGATATATACTGCTGTTTTTGATATAAAATCAAATTGGATAATACATACTTGAGAGAACGCCTATTGAAATAGAACAGATCCTCACAGCGATCGTCCCGACACCAGCTCGCCCCTAGTCGCGACGAAATCGAGGACGAGTCAGGAAACGCCGCGGCGTCCGGCCTCGTCCGAGTGCGACGCAATGCGGTAGAAGGCGGCGAGCACCAGAAGGAAGACGACGAGGCCGAGCCACGGCCCTGCCCCGCCCAGCGCATCCGCCGCGAAGGCGAGCGAGGCGCTGCGGCCGCTCAGCGTGTCGGCGGCCGCGAGCAGCACGCCGACGACGCTCTCGCCGACAAGGAAGCCCGAGGCCAGCAGAACACCGCGTCGGCGCCCACCTGCCCGCTCCGCCTCGCCGGCTCCGTGGAGGCGGCGCGCAGCGAGCCAGCCGACGACACCGCCGAAGGCAATTGTCACGACCACCTCCAGAGGCAGGTACATGCCGATCCCGACGGTGAGCGCGGGGAAGGAGCGACCGCTCCGGCGCAGACGTGTCTCCAGTGCGACGAGCAGCGCTCCGAGGCCGGCGCCCGTGGCCACCATCGACCAGGGCAACTCGCCGCGCACGATACCGCCGGCGATCTGGGTCATTAGGGCCGCCTGCGGCGCCGGCAGGGCGGAGGCCTCGTCCATGCCCTCGCGTGGCAGGGCGCCGACGAAGCCGTAGGCGTTGTAGAGGAGGTCGAGGAGCGGGGCGATCACGAGAGCGCCGACCCCGACGCCGGCCGCCAGCGCCACCTGCTGCCGCCAGGGGGTGGCATCGACGAGCTGGCCCGTCTTGAGATCCTGAAGGTTGTCGTTGGCGATCGAGGCGGTGGTAACGACGATGGCTGACAGCAGGAGGACGGCGGCAACGACGAAGCGCTCCCCCTCCGGCCCGGCGGCGCGTCCGAGCAGCAGCGGCAGCAACAGGGCCGCGAGCAGCGTCGTCAGGATACCGATGCCGGAGATTGGACTGGAGGACGAGCCGAGCAGGCCGGCGAGATAGCCGCAGGCCGCCGCCATCAGGAAGCCGAAGCCGACCGTGAACAGGGTTGCGAAGGCGATCAACGCGAAACGCATGCCCCCGAGTTCGGCACCTGTGCTGAAATGGAAGAAGAGCCATGCGAGCGGCAGCGCGAGCAGGAGCGAGGCGCTCGCGACCCAGGTGATCGGCAGGTCACGCTCCTGGCGGGGCAGTTGGCGCAGGGCGTGGCCGCCCCCTCGTGCGGCACGGAACGCGGAGCGGATGCTGCCCAGGATCGAGCGGCCGAGGGAAGCGACAGTCCAGATCGCACCGACGGCGATGATGCCGGCACCGATGAGGCGCACCTTCTCCGACCACACCGTCCGCGCTGCCGCCTCCGCACCTGCGGGGCCAGCGCCATCGCCGAAGGCGGTGAGCAGCGGCACCGCGATGCCCCAGGCCAGGGCCACGCCGGCGAGCAGAGCGAGGCAGGCACCGAGCCCGACGAGATAGCCGACCCCAACGAGCGCGGGGGAGAATCCGGTAGCGAAACGGAACAGGGCCGGCCCCGCGGCAAGCGTGGTGTGGAGGCCGTCCGCGAGGAGACGCAAGCCGGTGGTGGCGAGACCGATCAGCCCGCCCGCACCGGCCGCCCCGAGCAGGATGCGCAGGCCGCCACGGTCGCCCGCCTCGCCGGCATGCAGCACTTCGGCCGCGGCGGTTCCCTCGGGATAGGGAAGCCCGGCGCCCATCACCAGCGCGCGGCGCAGAGGGATCGAGTAGACGAGCCCGATCAGACCGCCGACGAGGCAGACGGCAGTGGTCTGCCAGAAGGGGAACCCGTGCCAGTGGCCGATCAGCACGAGGCCCGGCAAGACGAGGATGACGTTGCACAGGGTGCCCGCCGCCGACCCTTGAGTCTGGACGATGTTGTTCTCGAGGATGCCGGACCCACCGAAAAGGCGCAGCAAGCCCATCGAGAGCATCGCCGCGGGGATCGACGTCGAGAAGGTCACGCCCGTCTTCAGCCCCATATAGAGGTTGGCGGTCATGAACACGACCGTGATCACCGCTCCGAGGAGAAGCCCTCGCAGGGTAATCTCGGCAATGTGACGGGAACCGTCCTGGCTGGCCTCGCCAAGCGGTGAGGAGCGTTCGTCGGATCGTGCATCCACGGGCAGGCGTCTCCGGTGCTGCCCCGCGGTTCGGGACGTCGACACCGTTCGGGAACCCGATGGCCCCCTCGTCTGATCCCCCGTCGCACCTTAGCTGCTGCCAAGCCCGGTCGCCGAGGCGCCGGCGCGATCCCGCGGTCTTCACCCGCATCGAAGAGAGAACGATAGATGACCCGACCCGTGCGTCATGAGATTCCACCGCGCTCGGGGGCTGCCTTCACCCTCGACCGCGGCCAGCGTCTCACGGTGATCGACCCTCGGGGCGAGCAGGTGGCCGACCTTGTCGCCTTCCGCCGGGACGACCTCGACGAGGTCATTTCCTCGGGCCGCACCATCGACTACGCCTCGCGCATCTTCCTGACGACGGGCGACCCGATCTACTCCAACCGCTCCAACGTTCTCCTGCGCATCGTCGAGGACACGGTGGGCCGCCACGACTTCCTGCTCACGCCCTGCTCGGCCGACACCTTCCGGATCATCTACGGCGACGAACATCCGCACCGGGGCTGCTTCGGCAACCTCGCCGCAGCACTGGCACCCTACGGCATCGTGCCGGACCGCATTCCGGTCGCCTTCAACGTGTTCATGCACGTCACCGTCGATGGAGCGAGTGGAGAGATCGCGGTGCGCCCGCCGCTCAGCCGGGCTGGCGACCGGGTGAGCTTCGTGGCGGAGACCGATCTCGTCATCGGCCTGACCGCCTGCTCGGCGCTGCAATCGAACAACTTCTCCTTCAAACCGATCCACTACGAGATCGAGTCTTGATGGCTTCCGAGAAGATATTTTCGCAAGCCGACTAGAATCTGCGCCACGATGCCGCGCTGATCAAGTGGATCCGCAGATGAACCCCTGCCCCTAGCCCAATCGTTATCCCCAGGCCCCGCGGAACAATGGTTCGAGGCCGAGGTTCCTCGCGCAGTTCACCTTCTGCAAGGGCCGGCGGACTGCGCGGCGGCCGCCTTACCTATCTCGCTTTGCACCGAACCGGGCCGGCAGGCTTGGTCGCGACGTTCGCTTGCCCGCTTCATACGAGGTGTCATGCTGCTGCCTACCGACGACACCGGTCATCCGCTCGCCGAGCGCTTCCGGCACTTCATCCGCCAACAGCCTTTCCCCTGCGTCGGCGCCAAATCCGCTCTGTCCCGCGGCCAGCTCAAGGTTTTGGTCGCCCGCGACATCACCTCCGATACCGACGATGCGCGGATCTACCCGGCGCTCCTCGCTTTCATCTGCCGCTACCGGGCGCGCCGCGACCAGTTTCAGAGCTTCGCCGTGGTGTTCGAAGAATCCCCCCGCCTCACGGAAGAAGCGTTCGAGGCCGCGCTGTGGAAGCGGATGCAGTCCTTGTCCGACCGTGACAGCGGGCTGGGTCATGCCCAGGACCCGCGGGTCTCGGCGGATCCGGACGACCCGCATTTCTCGATGAGCCTGGGTGGCGAAGGCTTCTTCATCGTCGGCCTGCATCCCGGCGCGAGCCGCAAGGCGCGTCGCTTCGATCACCCCGTGCTGGTGTTCAACCTGCACGACCAATTCGACCGGCTGCGGGCCGAAGGTCGTTACGACCGGCTGCGCGATTCGATCGTCGAGCGGGACGTCGCCTGGACCGGCTCGGTCAATCCAATGCTCGCCCAGCACGGCGAGCGCTCTGCGGCCCGGCAGTTCAGCGGGCGGGCGGTGCCCGACGATTGGGTCTGCCCCTACCGGCGCCGGGAGGGGGCGACGCAGTGGGATGCACAGCAGGTCGCGGCGGATCTGCGCTCGGGCGCCTTCGTCGCCGGACAGATGGAGGGCTGAGAATGACCATGGCCGATGTTCTGACTCGCCCTACCCCTCAGCCTGAGACCGGCACCCGCGAAGAGAACCGCGAGGAGGCGCTTCTCGCCTTCGCCCGCGCGGTGCGTGAGAGCGGGTACCGCTTCACCACGGTGACCCCCGCCACACATGCCCGTGTCAATGCCCGGCCCGAGAACGCCGTCGCGCGGTCTTTGCGCGACGTGCTGGGCTGGAGCCGTCCGTTCCGCGAGGGCTTGATCCCGACGGAGCTGACCAACCTGATGGAGCAGGCGGGCGTGCTCGATCGCACGGAGGGCTCGGACGGCTCCCTCATGAAGGCGCGCGTGCGGCTGTCGAGCCTGGACGGCGAGCTGTTCCTGCACGCGGCCTATCCGCCGCTCGCTGCGGATTCCGTGTTCTTCGGTCCCGACACCATGCGCTTCGCGGAAGCTGTCCTCGCCCATCTCGAAGAGCGCGCCCGCACCGGGCAACCGGCGCCGCGGCGGGTCGCCGATATCGGATGCGGGTCGGGGGCAGCAGGTATCCTCGTCGCCAAGCGGGCACCGGAAGCCGAGGTCGTCCTCGTCGACATCAATCCCGCCGCTTTGCGCGCGGCGCGCCACAATGCGCGGCTCGCGGGCGTGCAGAACGCGCATCCCGTCCACAGCGACATGCTGACCGGCGTGGAGGGTTCGTTCGACCTCATCGTGTCCAACCCGCCGTTCATGGTGGATGCCGGCGGCCGGGCTTACCGGCACGGCGGCGGACCGCTCGGTGCCGGGCTGTCGCTGCGCGTCGTCGAGGCTGCGACTGAGCGGCTGGCACCGGGCGGCTCTCTCGTCCTGTTCACGGGCTCGGCCATCGTCGAGGGTGATGACGGCTTCCGGGCCGAAGCGGGGGCGATCTGTGAGCGGGCTGGGCTCGACTGGTCCTACCGCGAGTTCGATCCGGACGAGTACGGCGAGGAGCTCGACGATCCGGGTTACGCGGCGGCCGAACGCATCGCACTCGTCATTCTCACCGCCACACGCCCGGCCGAAGCGCGATGAGCGCGGTCATCGAGGAGTCCAACGAGCGCGCCGAGTTCCTGCGTGAGGCGCTCGCTGGCCTCTCGGGTGAACCGAAGACCCTGCCCGGGAAGTACCTATGGGATGAGATCGGCTCCGACCTGTTCGACCGGATCTGCGATCACCCCGATTACTACCCGACGAAGCGCGAGATGGCGCTTCTGCCCCGCGTCGCGGACGAGGTCGCCGCGCTCGTCGGCCCGGGGGTCAGCGTCGTGGAGTTCGGCAGCGGTGCGAGCCGGAAGATCCGCACCCTGCTCGATGCCCTGGAGGCACCCGCCGCCTTTCTCGGCCTGGACATTTCCGGTGCCTATCTCGAAGCGGCGATCCGGCGGCTCGCGCCGGATTATCCGGGCGTAGCGATGACACCCGTCTGCGCTGACTACTCGAAGCCCGTGCACCTGCCGCCGGGGGCGGCGGCACCGCCGATCCTCGGCTTCTTTCCCGGCACCAGCATCGGCAACTTCACGCCGGAGCAGGCGGGCGGCTTCCTCGCACGGGCGCGGGAGACGCTGGGTCCGAGCCACTTCCTGGTGGGCGCCGACCCGACTAGCGACCCGGCCCGCCTGCGCCGCGCCTACGGAGAGTCGGGCGGCCTGATGGCGGCTCTGCACCTCAATCTCGTCGACCGGATGAACCGGGAGCTGGGCAGCGACTTCGATCGCGGCAATTTCCGCCACGAGGCACGGCTCGCCGACAGGCCGTTCCGGGTCGAGGCACATCTCGTAGCGATCCGGGCCGCCTCCTATCGGCTCGGTGACCGGACGATCCACTTCGCCGCCGGCGAGAGCATCCGCACCGACACCTCCCACAAATACGCGCCCGATGCCTTTCGGGCGCTCGCGATGGCGCAGGGCTGGGAACCGATCAGCCTTTGGGTCGACGACGACAGCGGTTTCAGCCTGCACCTGTTCCAGGCGCGATAGAGCAATGTCCCGACAAGGGGCCGCCGGCTTTCGAATCAACGACGGTGCGCAAACAAGAGGCCAGCGCATCGTCCTGGATCCGATTTCCGGGAAATGGCGTCAGGCAGCTTCGCTCAGGTGCGGACCGGCATGCCGCAGACAGCGAAACCACGGCCCGCTCGGGGTCCGCATACGGCGTTGCACCAACGCCGCGCTCAGGCTTGGAATCACGCCGGCCAAAAATTTGGGACGCTCAGTCAATTCGTCCGGGCGGTCTGCCGTTAGCCTCTTGGGCAAATTAGCCAAACGGCACCGTGACAAATGACCATGTTTGGAAAAGAGATCGTCCAGTACGGCCTGCCCCTGAGGGGGCGGCACGAGGCCTGGATCTATCGGCGCTCGACGCGCCTCGTGCCGCTGTTGCTTCGCGCGAAGGCGAAGGCCGGACGGACGGCTGCCGGAATCGTAAAGCCCGGTGACAACGACAATTTGGCTGGGCAGGCAGCCCCGAACATGCACGGGCAGCGTGACTGGGAGCCATCGCTCGTCGCGAAGTGAGGCTTGGGCTCCGCCTCACCCATGTTTCCCCTCTCAGCGAGGCGCGTCAGCGCTGCGTCCTGCGCGCTTTGGCCCAGGACGCAAACAGATAGCCGACGCCGCTCACCCCCAAGATGCCGGCGATAATGCCGAGCCAGATCAGTCCGCCTTCCATGTCGTCCTCCGCTCATGCCTGAACGGAGAACGCGAAGGCAGGCTGTCGTTTCAGTTTCTCTGTCGGGCCCGCAATCGAGCAATCCTGCCCTGGCCGAAGCCGTCGCGGGACTTACAGCCCTTCGCGACCGGGGGAACTTGACGCCGATCGGGTCAATCCCGCGCAAGGAGTATATTCGGTGCTATCGCGGGAACGATAGCCGCCGCTGCGCTAAGTCACTGATTTGTATGGTGGGCGGTGAGGGACTCGAACCCCCGACCCTCTCCGTGTAAAGGAGACGCTCTACCAACTGAGCTAACCGCCCGAACCGGCGCAGCGTTACGGAAGCGGACGCGGCTGCGCAAGTCCGGCCCTGTGCTGAGCCCTCTCCCGCCGACGAAAAAAGCCCCCGAAGCAAGGCTCCGGGGGCTTCGTCATCAGGAGGCCTATCGGATCAGTGGGCGATGACCGCCGCGCCGTCCTCATCCCGCTTCGGCGTCTTGGCCGGGAGCGGCTCGTCCCACTCGATGGGCTCGGGCTGGCGCACGAGGGCGTGCTGCAGCACCTGATCCATCCGCGAGACGGGGATGATCTCCAAACCGTTCTTCACGCTGTCGGGCACCTCGGCGATGTCCTTGGCGTTTTCCTCCGGGATCATCACCGTCTTGATGCCCCCGCGGAGCGCCGCGAGCAGCTTCTCCTTCAGACCGCCGATCGGCAGAACGCGACCGCGCAGGGTCACCTCGCCAGTCATCGCCACATCGCGGCGCACCGGGATGCCGGTGAGCGTCGAGATGATTGCGGTGGCCATGGCGATACCGGCCGACGGACCGTCCTTCGGGGTCGCCCCCTCGGGAACGTGGACGTGGATGTCCCGACGCTCGAACAGTGGCGGCTCGATGCCGAAATCGATTGCCCGCGAGCGGACGTAAGACGCCGCCGCCGAGATCGACTCCTTCATCACGTCGCGCAGGTTGCCCGTGACCGTCATCTTACCCTTGCCGGGCATCATGACGCCCTCGATCGTCAGCAACTCGCCGCCGACCTCGGTCCAAGCCAGACCCGTGACCACGCCGACCTGATCGTCCGCGTCGATCTCGCCGTAGCGGAACTTCGGCGGGCCGAGGAATTCCGGCAACGTCTCGGGGTTGGCTTCGACCTGCTTCACCTTGGTGATCAGGATCTCCTTCACCGCCTTACGGATCAGGTTGGAGATCTCGCGCTCCAGGTTCCGGACGCCCGCCTCCCGCGTGTAGCGGCGGATGAGCATCATCAGGCCGTCGTCCGTGATCGACCACTCGTTCGTTGCGAGGCCGTGCTTCTTGACGGCCTCGGGGATCAGGTGGCGCCGAGCGATCTGGAGCTTCTCCTCCTCGGTGTAGCCGGCGATACGGATCACCTCCATGCGGTCCATGAGCGGGCCGGGGATGTTGAGCGTGTTCGCGGTCGTCACGAACATCACGTTCGACAGGTCGTAATCGACTTCGAGGTAATGGTCGTTGAAGGTCGCGTTCTGCTCCGGATCCAGAACCTCGAGGAGCGCCGCCGACGGATCGCCGCGGAAATCCATGCCCATCTTGTCGATCTCGTCGAGCAGGATGAGCGGGTTCGAGGTCTTGGCCTTGCGCATCGACTGGACGATCTTGCCGGGCATCGAGCCGATATAGGTCCGGCGGTGACCGCGGATCTCGGCCTCGTCACGCACGCCGCCGAGCGACATCCGGACGAACTCGCGGCCCGTGGCCTTGGCGATCGACTTGCCGAGCGAGGTCTTGCCAACGCCGGGCGGGCCGACGAGGCAGAGGATCGGGCCGGTGAGCTTGTTCGCCCGCTGTTGCACGGCGAGGTACTCGACGATCCGGTCCTTGACCTTATCGAGGCCGAAGTGATCCGAGTCGAGGATCTGTTGAGCGCCCAACAGATCCTTCTTGATCTTCGAACGCTTGCCCCACGGGATGCCGAGCATCCAGTCGAGGTAGTTGCGTACGACCGTCGCCTCGGCCGACATCGGCGACATCTGACGCAGCTTCTTCAGCTCGGCGGTGGCCTTCTCGCGGGCCTCCTTCGTCAGCTTGGTCTTCTCGATCTTCTCCTCGAGCTCGGCCAGCTCGTCGCGGCCGTCTTCGGAATCGCCGAGCTCCTTCTGGATCGCCTTCATCTGCTCGTTGAGGTAGTACTCGCGCTGGGTCTTCTCCATCTGCCGCTTGACGCGGGTCCGGATGCGCTTCTCCACCTGCAGCACGGAGATCTCGCTCTCCATCAGCGACAGCACACGCTCGAGGCGCTGCGCCACCGTGGGGATCTCAAGGATCGCCTGCTTGTCGGCGATCTTGACCGCGAGGTGCGAGCCGACGGTGTCGGCGAGCTTGGAGGGCTCCTCGATCTGCGTGACGGCGGAGACGACCTCGGGCGAGATCTTCTTGTTGAGCTTCACATAGTTCTCGAACTCGGAGATCACCGAGCGGGCGAGCGCCTCAGCCTCGACGCGGTCGCCGAGATCGTCGGCGAGGGTCAGGGCCTGCGCCTCGTAATATTCGTCCGAACGCACGAAGGCCTCGATCTGCGCGCGACCGGCGCCCTCGACCAACACCTTGACGGTGCCGTCGGGCAGCTTGAGGAGTTGCAGCACGGAGGCGAGCGTGCCGATCGTGTAGATGGCATCGGTGGACGGATCGTCGTCGCTGGCGTTGATCTGCGTCGCGAGCAGGATGTGCCGGTCCGAGCGCACCGCCTCCTCAAGCGCACGGATCGACTTCTCGCGACCCACGAACAGGGGCACGATCATGTGCGGGAACACGACGATGTCGCGCAGCGGCAGGACGGCGTAGGAGCCCGTCGAACCGGGAACAACCGGCTGGCGCGATTTCGACTGGGTCATGGGGTCTTCCCTTATGTGTTGACGCCGGGCATTCGCTCCTCAACGAGAGCAAGCATCCTGCCAGGTGCCGACCGGGCCGCGAAGGGTCGGGAGCGGATAATCAGTTTGCGGCTGGTGGCGCAGGCCCGAACCTTTCGGGGGAGTGAAGCGTAGGGTCCTGCGTTGAGCCTGAAGTGGTCGTTGCGGGGGACGCTTTCAAGCGTGGGGCTCCCCCGGAACAAAAAAGGACCGCCGGCTCAAAACCGGGCGGCCCTCAATGGTCGCCGGTCAGGCGCTGACGCTGGCCGGTGCGTCCTTGTTGCGGTCGCCGTGAATGAAGAGCGGCCGCGATTTGCCCTCGACCACCTCCGGGCCGATGACCACCTGCTCGACCGAGTCGAGACCCGGCAGGTCGTACATCGTGTCGAGGAGGATGGTCTCCAGGATCGACCGCAGGCCGCGGGCGCCGGTCTTGCGCTCGATCGCCTTGCGGGCGACGAGGCTGAGCGCCTCGTCCTGGAAGGTCAGCTCGACGTTCTCCATCTCGAACAGCCGCTGGTACTGCTTGACCAGAGCGTTCTTCGGCTCCTGCAGGATCTTCTTGAGGGCTTCCTCGTCGAGATCCTCCAGCGTCGCCAGAACCGGCAGACGGCCGACGAATTCCGGGATCAGGCCGAACTTGAGCAGATCCTCGGGCTCCACCGAGCGGAAGACCTCGCCGGTCCGGCGGTCGTCGGGCGCCTGCACGCTCGCGCCGAAGCCGATCGAGGTACCCTTGCCGCGCTGGGAGATGATGCGCTCCAGCCCGGCGAAGGCGCCGCCGCAGATGAACAGGATGTTCGTCGTGTCGACCTGCAGGAACTCCTGCTGCGGGTGCTTGCGGCCGCCCTGCGGGGGCACGGAGGCAACGGTGCCCTCCATGATCTTCAGGAGCGCCTGCTGCACGCCCTCGCCCGAGACGTCACGGGTGATCGAGGGGTTGTCCGACTTGCGGGAGATCTTGTCGATCTCGTCGATGTAGACGATGCCGCGCTGCGCCCGCTCGACGTTGTAGTCGGAGGCCTGGAGCAGCTTGAGGATGATGTTCTCGACGTCCTCGCCGACATAGCCGGCCTCGGTCAGCGTCGTCGCGTCCGCCATGGTGAAGGGCACGTCGAGGATCCGGGCGAGCGTCTGCGCGAGCAGCGTCTTGCCCGAGCCCGTCGGCCCGATCAGCATGATGTTGGACTTGGCGAGCTCGACGTCGTTGTGCTTCGTCGCGTGGGCGAGCCGCTTGTAGTGGTTGTGCACGGCCACGGAGAGAACCTTCTTGGCGAAGTCCTGCCCGATGACGTAGTCGTCGAGGACCCGCCGGATCTCCTTCGGGGTCGGCACCCCATCGCGCGACTTCACCAGCGAGGACTTCGATTCCTCGCGGATGATGTCCATGCACAGCTCGACGCACTCGTCGCAGATGAACACCGTCGGGCCCGCAATGAGCTTGCGAACCTCGTGCTGGCTCTTGCCGCAGAACGAGCAGTACAGCGTGCTCTTCGAGTCGTTGCCGCCTGTCTTGCTCATATCGGTCTCCGGTTCGCAGGCGCGGCCCCAGCCAGGAGGGCACGCGCGTCGATCATACGATGTAAGCGCATCCGCCTAAAGAAACAGTCACACAGGGCGGATGCGTCGGGATTGAGGCGCCCGAATCCCGATGCAATCATGCAGCCGGCTCGGGATCAACCGGGCAGCGCGCCGGGACGGGCGCCCAAAAGACGCATGACCCGACATGGTCGGGCGAGCGTGCCCCGGGCGCCTCGGGTTCCCCGGTCGCCGTCAGGCGGCCGCCGGTTCGGGGCGCTTGTGCAGGATGTCGTCGATGAGGCCGAACTCCTTGGCCGCGTCGGCGGTCATGAAGTTGTCGCGCTCGAGCGCCTGATGGATCGTCTCGTAGTCGCGGCCCGTGTGCTTCACGTAGATCTCGTTCAGGCGCTTCTTGAGCGCCTCGATCTCGCGGGCATGGATCAGGATGTCGGTGGCCTGGCCCTGGAAGCCGCCGGAGGGCTGGTGCACCATGATCCGGGCGTTCGGCAGGGCGAAGCGGTGTCCGGCCTCACCGGCGGCCAGCAGCAGCGAGCCCATCGAGGCGGCCTGGCCGACGCAGAGCGTCGTGACGGGGCAACGGATGAACTGCATCGTGTCGTAGATCGACAGGCCCGAGGTCACCACGCCGCCGGGCGAGTTGATGTAGAAGGAGATTTCCTTCTTCGGGTTCTCGGCCTCCAGGAACAGGAGCTGGGCGACGATCAGCGACGCGCCCTGGTCCTCGACGGGGCCGGTGAGGAAGATGATCCGCTCGCGCAGGAGCCTAGAATAGATGTCGAAGGCGCGCTCGCCGCGGCTCGACTGCTCAACCACCATGGGCACGAGCGAGTTGTGGAAGTAGGCGACCGGATCTTTCATTTCAGCCCTCGGCTCCGGAGTCCGGCCCCGGAGCGAATCGCCCGAGGCCGGATGGTTACAGCGAACATGGCGAGCGTTAATGCCGCCTGATCTCTCTCAAGATCGCCGCCCGCCGCGGAGCCGGTGGGTCGGCGATCAGCCGGCAGCCTTGTCGGCCGCCGCCTCGTTGCTGGACTCGCTCGGCTTCTCGTCCGTCGCGGCCGCGCCGGTCACGGCGTCGGCCTCGTCGTCTTCGGCGAAGAGCGCCTCCTTGGAGACGGGTTCCTCGACGACCTGGATCTGACCGAGGACATGGTCAACGACCTTCTCCTCGAACAGCGGCGCGCGAAGCTCGGCGAGCGCCTGCGGATTGTTGCGGTAGAAGTCGTAGACCTGCTTCTCCTGACCCGGGAACTGCCGGATCCGGGCGAACAGGGCCTGATTGACCTCATCGTCCGAGACCTTGATATCGGCGGTCTCGCCGACTTGCGCAAGCACCAGCCCGAGGCGAACGCGCCGCTCGGCGATCTTGCGGTACTCCGCCTGCGAGGCCTCCTCGGTGGTGCCCTCGTCCTCGAAGGTCTTGCCGCGGTTCTTCAGGTCCTGCTCGACCTGCGCCCACACGGCGGCGAACTCCTGGTGGACGAGGCTCGGGGGCAGGTCGAAGGCGTACTTGCCGTCGAGCGCGTCGAGCAGCTCCTTCTTGAGCTTGCGCCGGGACTGCGCCTCGTAATCGGCGCCGACGGCCTTGGAGACAGCCTCCTTCAGCTTCTCCAGGTCGTCCATGCCGAAGCGCTTGGCGAGCTCGTCGTCGATCTTGGTCTCGCCGGGGGCGGCGACCGCCTTCACGGTCACGTCGAACTCGGCGTCCTTTCCGGCGAGCTGCTCAGCCTGGTAGTCGGCCGGGAAGGCGACCTTCACGAGGCGGCTGTCGCCGACCTTGGCGCCGACGAGTTGGTCCTCGAAGCCGGGAATGAAGGTGTTGGAGCCGAGCTCCAGATCGACATCCTCACCCTTGCCGCCCTCGAACTCGGTGCCGTCGATGCGGCCGACGAAGTCGATGGTGACGCGGTCGCCGGATTGCGCCTCGGCGCCCTCCTCGCGGGGCTCGAAGGAGCGGCTGTCCTTGGCCATGCGCTCGAGCGTCTCGTTGATCTCCTCGTCGGAGGGCTTGAGCACGAGCTTCTTGATCGAGACGTCGGAGAGGTCGGCGAGCTCGAAGCTCGGCAGCACCTCGAGCTTCACCTTGAAGGCGAGGTCGCCCTTGGCATCGAGCGCGCGCTCGATGATGTTCTGCTCCTCGTCCTTCGGGAACTCGATCTGCGGCTCGAGAGCGAGGCGAAGGCCCTTGTCGGCCACGATCTGCTGGTTCGCCTCGTTGACGGCGTTCTGCAGCACATCGGCCATCACCGACTTGCCATAGACCTTGCGGAGATGCGCGACCGGCACCTTGCCGGGGCGGAAGCCCTTGATCTGGACCTTGCCCTTGATGTTCGAGAGCTCGGTGTTGAGGCGATCCTCAAGCTCAGTCGCGGGGAGGAGCACCTGAAACTCGCGCTTCAGCCCCTCGGAGGTCGTCTCGGTCACCTGCATCGTCGTTCGTCCGCTGTGTTCTGAAAACTGCAATCTCGTCTTCGCGTGCCGCTGCGCCATGGGAGAGGCCCCGGCGGGAACCGATTCGGTCCCTCCGCCGACCCCATACGGACTTGGTGCGGGCGGAGGGGCTCGAACCCCCACGTCTTGCGACACTGGAACCTAAATCCAGCGCGTCTACCAGTTCCGCCACGCCCGCGAGCGCCATCGACACGAGCCCGGGGACCGGGCCGTCGAAGCCGGCGTCTATAGCACGCGCACCCGTGGCCGCAGCAAAAAACTTCTGGGAGGGTTTGTGCGGTGGCGGGGCGGGCGGCGCCTGTCTACAAGGCCTGCCCGACCCAGTGACGACGCGAGGCGCCATGCGAAAGCCCGACCCGATGGCCCAGCCCGAGCCGGGATCGTTTTCGCGGCGCGACCTGCTCGCCGGCAGCGCTGCCCTCGCCCTGACGCCGTGCGCCGCCGCGGCCCAAGCACCCGCCGAGAAAGCCGGGGCTGCTGAGCCGAAATCCCTCAAGGCGGCGCCGGCCAAGCTTCGCTTGAAGCCCGAGCCCGAGCCCGAAACGGCGGTGTGGCGCCTCGGCGAGGCGGCGTCGCCGATCCTGCGGATCAAGCTCGGCGACCCGGTACGGCTGCGCGTCGAGAACGGGACCGACAAGCCGCTCTCCCTGCACTGGCACGGGGTACGCAACCGCAACGCCATGGACGGCGTCGGCGGGGTCACGCAGGAGCCGATCAAGCCGGGCGACAGCTTCACCTACGACTTCACACCGCCCGATTCCGGCACGTTCCTGATCCGGCCGCTCGTGATCGGCGGGTCGAGCGAGCCGTCGGGCCGCGGCCTCACCGGCATGCTGATCGTGGAGGAGCCCTCCCCGCCCGCGGTCGATCAGGATCTCGCGCTGCTGCTGCAGGATTGGCGCCTCGATGAGGCCGGCGCACTCCAGCCGTTCGGGCAGGTTGCCTTCGCTGCCGCGGCGGGGCGGCTGGGGAGCGTGGTCACTCTCAACGGAAAGCCGATTCCCCTCAAGCTCGAGGCTCGGCCCGGCAGCCGCCTGCGCCTGCGGCTGGCCAATGCTTGCAACGCGCGCGGCCTGCGCATCCGCTTCGACGGGTTGAAGGCCTATGTCGCGGCGGTGGACGGACAGCCGACCGACACCTTCGAGCCGCTGAAAGCGACCCTGCCGCTCGCGCCGGGCACGCGCTACGACCTTCTCCTCGACCTTCCCGCCCAGGCGGGACCGGCCGGCGCGATCACTGCGCTGATCGGTCAGGGCCTGCCGCTGGCAACCCTGACCGCCTCCGGCGAACCGGTGGCGCCGAGCGGGCGCGCGGCGATCGGCTCGCTGCCCGAGAACAAGCGCCTGCCGAGCGAGATCCGCCTGCAGAGCGCCCTGCGCCGTGACCTCGTGCTGGCGGGTGGCGTGCGGCCCGACAAGAGCAAGCCCGGCGCCGAGACGCCTTACACCGGCGATCCGGCCAAGGTCTGGCAGGTCAACGGTGCGAGTGGGGCGGCGGGTGGGTCTCCCCTATTCTCGGTCAAGCGCGGAGGGGTCGTGGTGCTGGCGATCCGCAACGACACCGGCTTCATCCAGAGCCTGCACCTGCACGGCCATGTCTTCCGCCTGCTGCACCAGCTCGATGACGGCTGGGAGCCCTACTGGCTCGACACCGTCCAGATTCCGGAAGGGCGCAGCGCCCAGATCGCCTTTGTCGCCGACAACCCGGGCCGTTGGCTCCTGAGCGCGACCGTGCTGGAGCGGTTCGACACGGGGCTGTGGACGAGCTTCGACGTCACCTGACGGCGGCGCGCCGTCCTCCGGCGGGTGGCTCCGTCGAAATCGCGATTTCAAGGCTCAGTGCAGGCGAGCGCGCCGTACTGCCTCGCTGAGCCGGCCGCATTGGCGGCGTGCGTGTCGCGATCGCCGACCCACATCGTGAATTCAGCGCGGTTGCGAGTGTCGGCCGGGCGGTGAAGCGCGGCGTCGCCGCTCAGCGAGGCCGGATCCGATCAAGCCCGCAGGGCTCCTCGACACCCGGTCATGCACGTTCGTGCGATGGCACAGGATCGGGTCCTCAAGCGATCGGCGTCGGCCGCCCTCCCCTTTCGAAAAATCGAAGCCGCCGCCTTCGATCGAGCGGATCACGTCGTTCGGCACGAGCGGCTTGTGGGCCACCGCCTCGAGGGTGTGGACGGACCGGCCCGCGACGGCACTCAGGTTCAGCGCGCCGCCGGCCGCCCCGAGGATGGAGGTAGGCAGCGGCAGTCCGGCATCGACGTTCGATGCGATGGACCTTTGCGCGTCGGCAACGTATTGCGCTGCACGATGGAGCGGACGGCGACACGGATGCTGACGGTGGGGCTCGCGGCGCTCGGCGCCGCCGTGCCACCCGCCGATGCGGGCAGCGCACGGGCGCAAGAAGCCGGGCAAGAAGCCGGGACCGCCGCCGGAGCCACCGAGACGAGCCGGGAGGCGCAGGATGGGTCCGAGGCGCGCGCCTTGATCGAAACGCTGAGCGCCCGCTTGCTCGCAGCGCCGAGCGCCACCGCCGTTCTGGAAGCGTGGTGCGCCGAGCGTCGACTCAGCGCCGATCCGCGGATCCTTGCCGTGCGCGTTCCAGGTCCGGACAAACCCGCCGGGGCAGCGCGGCGCGAACGGCTCGCTGTAGGGCCGGACGAGCCCGTGCGCTACCGCCGTGTGCGACTCACCTGCGGCGCCCATGTCCTGTCGGAAGCCGACAACTGGTACGTCCCCAGCCGCTTGACGCCCGCGATGAACGCGGCCCTGGACGATACGCAGGCTCCCTTCGGCCACGTCGTGCGCCCGCTGGGTCCGAGCCGGCGCAATCGGTCGATGACGATGCTGTGGCGGCCCGAATCCGGTGGCCTGCCAGGACCCAGGGAGCCACTGTTCTCCGTCGAGGCGGTACTGACGGCCGGCGGCGTGCCGTTCTGCGAGGTTGCCGAAACCTATACCGGTGCGGTGCTCATCCAGGGCGATCGCTGATCGGGACGATTCGGTCTGCTCCGTCATTGCGAGCGTGAGCGAACCGATCCAGGAGCATGCCTTTTCCGGAGACGGCGGCGCCCTGGATCGCTTCGGCTTCGCCTCACCGTGAGAGAGCACGCTCCGATCAAGCCCGACCGGAGTCGGCGCGGCTGAGCGATCAAAAATCCTGATCGGGCCGGCGACCTTCGCGGGCGAGGCGCAGCAGGTTCTGGCCGTACTTGGTCTTGGCGAACAACTCGCCCCGCGCCTGGAGCTGCTCGCGGCCGATGAAGCCCTGCAGGTAGGCGATCTCCTCCAGGCAGGCGACCTGTAGCCCCTGCCGGTGCTGCAGCACCCG